>CALXUG010000020.1 GCA_944391625.1 uncultured Clostridia bacterium | reverse complement strand
CGCAGTCTGACTAAGATGGACAGACCAGGAAATGTCCAGAGCAGCGTGTGGACGGTGCAACAGGTATTGTCCGATAAACTGCACGTTCATCCCATCTATCACAACTTTTCTCCCAAATCACCAAGAGGACAATCTCTTTGCACAAAGTCCACCTCTGGATGGAAATTTCTGCAGGCTGTCCCAATCGCGGCAGACGCAGTCTGACTAAGATGGACAGGCCAGGAAATGTCCAGAGCAGCGTGTGGACGGTGCAACAGGTATTGTCCGATAAACGTACATACTAATAGAAAATCAGTTATATTTTCAGATACACCAATACACCGCCCTCCTTACAAACATCACAACTATGTACCAACTGCAAAAAAGACCTTACCCCATTGCAGCATCTGCCCATTGGTAAGATCTTCTTTGCTATAGACAGTATCTTTTTATTTCACTATACTGCTGTTTGCTGTCACTGCGCCGCTAAGGTCGGCATTTCCTGCCAGTGTAGTCACCGTTTGCCCCTCTATACGAAATTCCACCTCATCAATGGTAGCAAACTGACACAGCGTATTGGCGATAGAATAAACAGCCAGTTCTTCGCTGGCACTATTGGCAGCCAATTGATTGCGCAGCTCCTGACTAAAATCTACAATACATTTCTTTTCGTCCGGCTTCACATTAATATCCAACAGCTGGGTGCCTGTCGGCACTGCCGCCAACAAACCGCTACCCTGTTCCGGTCCTTCCAGCAATGTTTCTATGGTAGCCCGCGCCATGCCCTCCACCTTGGGAATCTGTTTCTCTGTTTTTACCAATTTTTCTCCATCAGCATCTGCAAAATACAGGCTGACTGTAACTTCCGGCACAGCCTCTCCAATGGTCTGCACCGGTTCATAGGTTTCCTCAATGCTGATATCATTGGGATCCGGCACTTCCAGGGTATTTTCTTCCTGCACTGCATTCTCATCTGCCACGTTTAACGCCACATCCTGTTTCAAATCCTGCTTCAGATTGGATAAGGTTTCACTGGCGCGGCTGCACCCTGTGGCACCGGTAATCAGCACCGCTGCCAACAATACTGCACTCCATACTCTTCTCATATCGTTTCCCTCCGTCTATAATCCAATTCAGCTGCACAGCTTAGGCTGTCCAGCCAGTTCTGTTACAGTATATTCAGCAGATTTTCAATTATGACGGATACCTTTCATTTTAACGATACTCAAATAATACAGCCGCTGTGTCCATATTCACTTCAATCTCTGCCTTAGAAAACAACTGCGGCCAGTCCTTGCCCTCTACCAGTTCCGGATGCCAGGCATGAAGCCATTGCCCCAGCCCAAAAGCATCTCCCCCATGCTCCTGCGCCAGCGCAATGGCAGACTCGATTTGCGGTTTCATTTGCTGTACAGCCTGCTGCTGCACATGCTGACAAAAAGACTCTATCTCCTCCGGAGAAACCGCCTTTGTCAAATTTTTATTTTCTACCACATATAAATCTCCTTTTATATTGGCGCGTATCTTCAACGGTTCTTGGGATAGCAATTCCCACTGACATTTGCTCTTGTGTATTTCCATGGTAATATCCTGCTGCTCCAAACCGGCGTTTGGCAATGTGGTCAGTTCCAAACCGCCCACAATCCATCGATAGCTCACCATCCATTCCGGCTCCACCCAGCATAACAGGACACCGTCTTTCAATAACGCTCCGCCGCTGAGCTGCAGCTCTTTTTCATCTTTGGCAGATACTTTCGGAATCACAAGTGCTTCCTGCAATTTTGTTCCCGCATTAACATAATAGTCGTTGATAATGGTATTGCTGCCCTTCATACGGCGATTTTGCCCCTTTAACAGATTGGCAAGATAAAAAATATCAACCTCCGCCAGATCCGGCTTCGCCTGCAGAATATCGCCGGCCATTCCCTCTACTGCCAGCAGATTGGTCCGGCGGCGCAAAACATTCTGCTTCATCAAATACTCCAGCCCATTATCAATATCCTGCTGCATCAAAGCTTCTCCCAACAGTACAATATCCAGATGATCCAGATAAATTTCCCGCGGCGCCCGCAAAGCAATTTGCTCCAGCGCATCTCCCACAGAATCGCCCTGCCCGTCAATGATCCATATATTTTCACTGCTGACTGTTTCCTCCGATGCTTTGGGCATAATCAACTGCATGGTGAGCTGATACTGACCGTCAGTATAATCAATGGCAATGGCCTGCGCCAGAGCCAGCTGGTTATATTCTTTTTTATCCCAACAGCCGCTGCAGAGCAGTACAGTAATCAGCAGCAGCACTGCCAACTGTATTTTTTTTGCTGTCATTGCCGGGATTCCCCCTTCCTTTTGTTATATATCACGGTACCAGCCGCAATCAGCAGCAATAAGACCGGCAGCAATCCCATATACAGCACAGATAATAGCTGTTCCAACTGAAACAGCTGCACCGCATTCTTTATCAAAATGCTTATCAGTAACAACAGCAGCACCATACCCCAGTGAATCCATGGATTTTTCCGCTGCTCTAATAATTGATGCATTCCCTGAGATGCGCACCAAATCAGCAAACTGCCGTTCATAAAAATAATGACCATCCAAAGCACAGAAAACAACGCCTCTGTGCGCTCTAAAAACGGCCCCAGCTGCACCATGCGCGCCAGCTCCAGCGGCAGCCACACAGCAGTGCCCACGCCGGCCTGCCCAAAGACGCCCAACGACATCACCAGCCACGCCAGCACGATGATTGTGGATAACAGCAAAGAAAACCACAATTGTCTTTTTATCCCTTTTCTTGTGTTTAACGCGGGATAAATCATAAACAATGCCAGCAAGCCCCCATATCCATAGATGCCGTGAAAAACGGACTGCGGCAGCAGGTCAGGATTTTTTATTTCCACAGGCAGCAAGTGTTCCAGCGAAAATACATCTGCATTTCCGACCACAACCAGCACCAGCAGCAAAACTGTCACAACGGTGCAAAGCACTGCAAAACGAGCCATATCTTCTAAGCCGTTCCAGCTCATCCACCCCACCAAAAAGAACAGAGTACACAATAACACAATCCTTGGTGTTTCCTCCAATAGCTGACTGCGCAGCATTTCCACAAAACTGCACAGGCAAACAATGACAAAGGACATGTAAAACAAAATTAACAATAACGCCAAAAATTTACCAAAGGGTTTGCCCAGCAAACAGGGCAGCGCCTCCACAAACCCCTGCTCGCGGCACCGCCTTCCCCAAAAACTGCAAACCGCAATAATCAAAGCGCCGGCCAAAAAACCGGGCGCCAAAGTAAGCAGTCCCGATGTACCGTTGTCCTTCACAATAAAATAAGGCAGCATCCAAAATATACGGCCCTGGTGCAGCATCAGTACAATATGAAATAATTCTCTGTTGGAAATCAGCTTGCTACTGCCCACGACTATCATCTCCCCTCTGCGTCACAGGTTGTATCCGACGACGCCAGAACCGTCCGCCGTCATCGGCTTTTACCTGTTGATTTGGTTCCCGAAACTGGGGTCGGATCATCATCTGCCAGCGCGGCGCCCGCACCAATACATCCCGCAATTCGTTAAGCTTTAACGGCGCCAATGGTTCCAGATAGGGGAACCCAAAGGAACGCAGATGCAGCAGATGCATTAAAATGATCAACCAGCCAAACATCACACCGTAAAGGCCAAAGGTAGCCGCCAGCAGCATCAGCGGAAACCGCAGCAGCCGAATGGGATAAGAAGCCTCCATAGACGGCACCGTAAAGGAACCGATAGCCGTAATGGCTACCACAATCACCATCTGCGGCGCTACCAGATGGGCGCTGACCGCTGCATCGCCGATTACCAGCGCTCCTACAATCCCAATGGTATTGCCGATGGCGCCGGGCAAACGAATGCTGGCCTCCCGCAATAACTCAAAGGCCAGCTCCATAATCAGCGCCTCCACAAAAGCAGGAAAGGGCACGCCCTCTCGGGCCGACGAAATACTGAGAAATAAATTAAGGGGCAGCATTTCCGGATGAAAGGACGTAATGGCCACATACAAAGAAGGAAAGGTGGTGGCAATCAACACACCCATATAACGAATCCAGCGCATAAAGGTGCCGGATACCACCCGATTATAATAATCCTCCGGCGACTGTAAAAGCTGCACAAACATCAGCGGCAGCAGCAGCACTTCGGGCGATCCGTCCACCACCAGCGCAATGCGGCCTTCCAATAATGAGGCAGCTACTTTATCCGGCCGTTCTGTGTACTGTATCTGCGGAAACACCGAAAAGGGTGAATCCTCAATATATTGTTCAATGCAACTGCTGTCCAGAATACTGTCTACATTTTTTAAATTGTCTAAACGGCGGTGCAATTCGGCAATAATATTGCTATTGGCCACGCCATCCAGATAAACAACGGCCACCTGGGTTTGGGTATAACGGCCCAGTGTCTTTTCTTCCAGCTTAAGCTGGTCTGTGCGAAGCCGGCGGCGAATCAGCGCCGTATTTACCCGCAGCGTTTCTGTAAACGCTTCCTGCGGGCCACGCAGCACCATTTCATTCTGTGAAGTACCGATGGAACGATGGGGAAATCCCTTGGCGTCAATAATGAATCCCTGCTGACAACCATCCAGCAACAGCAGTACATCGCCGTTCATCATAGCAAGGCTGCCCTGCTCCAAATCATCGGCAGTGGTAATTTCGCCGGCAGGCAGCAAATGCTGCTTCACAAAAGAAAAATAATTTTCCTGCTCATGTTCTGCATCATATTTGGCAATTTCTGCGTCTATTAATAAAGGTTGTAAAATGTTATCATGCACAACTTTACTGCTGGTCATGCCGTCAATATAAAAAACAGCAGCCTGCCGTCCGCGCTGGCCGCCTACAGTGAACTGCCGGTAAATCAAATCACTGCAGCGTACATAACGGTCTTGCAGCCAGGTCATATCTTGTTTTAAAATACCGGTAAACGGTTTTTCCGGTTGGGGTGAAGAGGATGATTCCGCAACAGTTTGCGGTTTTTGTAATGTGAGTTTTTTCATGCTGTCCTCCTTTTTTCCTTAGTGTTCCCACAGTTTTATCCACTATACGCCAGAATCTAACTAAAACTTTTGCCTAATTATGACTTGTGTGCTATAATAATGAACTGATTAAAGGAGGTCTTTTTATGACTGAAAACAGGAGAAGTCAACACGCGTCTCAACCAAAAAAGAAAAAAAGAAAATATAAAATTCATTGGTTCCGAATTTTATTAGCTATCATTGTCGTATTGGGGATCATTGGCTGCGGTGTGTTTGCCGGCGTATGGGCAAGCGTATCCAAAGATGTGCCTGATTTGGACAGCGTCGATTTGGACAATTACTCTGTCACCAGTGTCATTTTAGACAAGGATGGCAACCAAATCGGCAATCTACATGCCGAAGAAAACCGTGTACCAGTAGAATATAACGAAATCTCGCCCAATGCAGTCAATGCTCTGATTGCCATTGAGGACCAACGGTTCCGCACCCATAACGGCGTAGACCCGATTCGTATTGCCGGCGCTATGGTGGCCAATATCAAAGCCGGCGGCATTGTGCAGGGCGGCAGCACCATTACACAGCAGCTGGTCGGTTTGGTCTTCTTGGACCGTACTGAAAAGACCTATACCAGAAAAATTAAAGAAGCTGTGCTGGCCATGAAAATCGAAAAAGAGTGCAGTAAAGATGAAATTATTACCCATTACATGAACCGCGCTTATTACGGCGGCGGTGCTTACGGGATTGAAGCTGCATCAGAATATTTCTTTGCCAAACATGCCAGCGAATTAACTGTGCCTGAAGCAGCCACATTGGCTGGATGTATTCAAAATCCGTCAAAATGGTCTCCAATTGGTAATCCGGAAAATGCGCTGAAACGACGCAACCTGGTATTGGATCAGATGGCTGAATGCGAATTCATTACTGCTGATGAAGCAGAACAATATAAAGCCACCGAGATCCAACTGTCTGAAGTGCGGGTAACTGCCAAAGAAACCGGCAACAACATGGCCTATCAATCCTTTGTAGACCATGTCATTGAAGAAGCGTTAACTGCACTGGAATTAAATGAAGAAAACGCAAAAGCGCTGTACACCGGCGGTTATATCATTCATACCACAATGGATACCAAAGTACAGCAGGCAATGGAAACTGTATACAACAACGATGCCAATTTCCCAAATCAGGACGTACAGTCCGCTATGATCATTACCGAACCGGATACCGGGGAGATACGCGGGATTGTCGGCGGACGGCATCAGAAATCTGCCCGTGAATTAAACCGTGCAACGCAGGCATTCCGGCAGCCTGGTTCTTCCTTTAAACCGGTAGCCGTCTATGCACCGGCTTTTGAAGCCGGATACGGCCCAGGCACAGTGGTGGATGACTATCCGAAAGATTATAACGGACACGTATTTAAAAACAGCAACCGTACCTATAACGGCCTGGTTACTATCCGCAAAGGGATTACATCATCTCTGAACGTGGTAGCAGTAAAAACCATGGAAATGACCGGTATTGACGCTTGTTACAAATTTGCACAAGGGCTGGGATTCTCTAAACTGGTTGATTCTGACCGCAATCTTTCTACCGCATTGGGTGGTTTGACCACAGGGGTATCCCCGCTGGAAATGGCCGGCGCATACGGCACCTTTGCCAATAACGGCGTTTATATTGAACCATATGCCATTACCCAAATTACCGATAAAAACGGTAAAGTATTGTGGGAACACAAAACCGAAAAGAAAGTTGCAATGAGTGAACAAAGCGCTTATCTGTTAACCAGCTGTCTGACTGATGCAGCCAGCAGCGGTACAGGATCCCGCGCCAAAGTAAACGGTCATCAGACCGCCGGTAAAACCGGTACCACATCAGACAATAAAGATGCCTGGTTCTCCGGCTATACCAAACATTATGTCGGTATTGTCTGGATGGGATATGACACACCAAAAAAATTAGGGAACAGCGTATTCGGCGGTACTGTCTGTGCGCCAATCTTCAGCAAGGTCATGAACAACATTCACCAAGGACTTCCTGCTGAAAACTTTACAGCGCCTTCCGGTATCACCACTGTCAGCATTGATACCAAATCAGGTATGAAACCAAGCCAGTATACACCATCCGAATATATCAAATCGGAGCTGTTCAACAGCAAGTATGTACCGAACGAAATATCCGATGTATGGGAACCAACCTCTGTCTGCCCTGTTTCCGGTCAGAAATTGAGTCCGGCTTGTCCCGGCCCTGCTGAAACAAGAGTAGCCTTAAAACGTCACGAACCATGGGTACCAATTGATGGTCAGGTTCCTGCCGACGCATCTCTGGAACTGACAACCGAATGTGAAGTGCATGGCGGCGGCGCCGCACCTGCCATTACTTTATCCGGTAACGGACAGTACGACTCCAGCCATACATTACGCTCTGTACAGTTACAATGGACAGGATTAGAAAATGAAAATGCTGTTTATATGATTCATCGTTCTACCACGCCGGACTTTACCGACGGCGATGCGCTGGATGCTACCACATCCACCGGCTATACCGATGCAACCCCAGTCAGCGGCGTAACCAACTATTATAAAATCGTTGCTATTGATAGTCAGACGTCAGAACAGTTAGGTGTTTCCTCCATTATGTCTTTTGCTGCACAAACCAGCGGAGACCAGACAAGCACCACACCGCCAGCGGATAACACCGGCGGCGACACAACTGTAGATGCACCGCCGGAACAGCAAAAACCGGCTGTCTCCAGCAATATTTCCTTAAACGGCAGCAGCAACAGCGGTTCCGTTTCTCTAAGCTGGAACGCACCCGGCAACGGCAGTTATCAGTATTATGTGTTCCGTGACGGCGCACAGATCGGAAAAGAAAATATTATCACCGGCACCAGCTATACCGACAGCACAGCCGAAGCTGGCGCAGCGTACTCCTATATGGTAATCTGCAAGGATTTGGCTACCCAGGAAGAAGTAGCCCGCTCCGGTAATCTTTCGATTCAAAACTAGCGCCTGATTTTTATCAGCACAACCTTTATACAAATGCAAAACCAGATGGCGTATCGCTCCGATTTCTTCAAATACTTTAAATAAACGAAGAAATCTGATACCAACCATCTGGTTTTATTTTCTGACTTTATTTCTTTCTTATTTTTCCCTTGACAGGAACAGGAAAAAATCATACAATAGTATTCATCGTCGGGGCGTAGCTCAGTTTGGTAGAGTGCTGCATTGGGGTTGCAGAGGTAGCAAGTTCAAATCTTGTCGTCCCGATAAAATAAGAGGGCAATAAATAGTTTAACTAAGCTATTTATTGCCCTCTCATCTTTTATCCCATTAAAAATTGATCCTTATTGTACCCTTATCGTTTCATTTTGGTTTTTGTTTCTTGCAATGTTTCAAAAAACTTCTCCATCCGCCAGGGCAATCGCTTACGAAAAATATAATGGTTCTTTTGTCATTTAATTTCATCATGACGAAACAATTATGAAATAATATCCTTTTATTTCCCATAAAATAGGTAAAAAAATAGCGTTATAAATACTGTTTTTCGATTTTAATTGCAAATCATGCTAAATTTTTATTTTTAAAATTTCGTAAGCGATTGCCCTGTCCATCCGCTCAGAACTATTGTAACTCATCAATTCCGTGCGATGACCATATGTTTCCATTGTAAATGCAGCCGAATGATATCCCATATTCTCCTGAAGTGATAATGCTACATACGTATGACGTAAGTCATGGATTTATCAAACATATCAGTTAGTATTCGGATATATAGAAGCTTTTTATAATACAAAACGTATCCATAGTCATTGTAATTATATGTCTCCAAATAACTTTAAAAAGTTGTTTAAACATGTTCTGAAAGATGATTTGCTTTTAGTGAGCTAATATGAGGAGGTTTTTCTCATTTTAATTTGTACAAAATCTTGACATAGAACCATCTATTTTACAACAAATTAAATGTCTTTTTTATAACCTTCTAGAATGAATATATCAAATTTCTAATGTCAAAAATATAACATAAAAAGTATTCAATTATATCATCAATCACTTTGACCAAGGTTTCTAAAACATATATAAATGCACATTTTATATTGCTGGTTCCATCCTAGTCTTGATTTCAAATTTTAATTGATATCTTCAAAGTTTAATATACTAGTATAGCCAATGGGTATCCAATTATGATTAGCAACAATGTATGGAACACTACGGAACCAACACCTAACTTTAGTGCATTATTCCCAGGAATCCATTCCTTATTTCCGAACATCATGGCGCCTACGGGAGAACCAGTTGGCAATGCAACACCGACCATGCATGCATAAGTAAGTAACGTTGCAATAATTGCTGGGTTAAGCGACATTTCTATAGCAATTGTTGTACACACTGGTACAATGAGCGATGCAACAACAGCATTGTTAATCACGTTTGTCGCAAATGCAGCAATAATTAAGGAGATTGCCACAAAGAAGAACTCGCTTTTACCAACAAACAGTGGAGAAATTGTTGCGTTAATGAATGGAATAACACCTGTATCTTTACTGGTTAATGCCGTTGCAAGGGTAAACGCAGCCATTACCATAAAGAATACATTCCATGCAACACCCTCATGCATCATAGTTTGAACATTTGATACCGACTTATTTTTATAGATTACAAAACTTGCAAGCGCTAATGCCAAAAGTGTTAACACATGATCGCCAATGCCTTTGATAAAAATTCTGAATCCATTGGTAGCTGGCAAATAACTTGGAATTAATAAAAGCAGAAATAATACAGTAACAATACCCAATACAATTTTTTGTTCACCAGTAAAAATTGTTGATTCGTCCAGTCTAAATTCTTTGGTCATCGGTGTCACATCAGGTTTAATAATATATTTCAGAATAACGATATAGATTGCTATCATTATTACTGTAAAGATAAGTGAAAAGATTGTAAACGGTGCACTGTATTCTATCGAAACTGGTGAAAAGCCCATACACATGACAACAGAGCCCTGGAATGGTAACACATGGTTCCCGCATGAACCAATGAAAACGATACCGCTTGCAACTAACATTGGATAAGCATCACCAGGTTTATACCCCACTTGGGCAGAAATTTTGTATAACAGAACCCAGCAAATTGCAACCGCTGCAACTGCCCCACCACAAAGCGCAGATATTAAGAAAGATGCAACAAATAATACAAACGCTATAATCCAAGGTTTCCCTTGCAGCCCTCTCGTAGAAAGTAATTTTAACGTCAATACATCAGCTACACCAGAAGCCGAAATTAAGCCACCGAGCATCATCATAAACAACATCAGCAAAAGTGTTGTATTGGAAAATGCCGACGCAAACACTTGACTGACAGGCATATATCCAGTATGCCCTAAAAGCACTAAGCCTAAAATACTTGGCCAAAAGACATCCACAGTTAACCATCCATAAATACACCCTAAAAAGATACCTAAAATTTTCATTCCTAGTGGTGTAATTGGATCAAGCACTGGTAAGTAACCAAAACCAATCATAACAATAATTGCAATTGCAGAATTTATATATTTTTTTATTGTTATGTTATTCATAAATGTCTCTCCTTTCAACTTTAATTTTTCTGTAGCCAATACACATGTATCGGCTACAAAAAAATTAACTGATTTAATCTCCAATTCGTGTATATCTATTTTTTTGAATATTATTTCTTTTTACTTTACGAGTAAATTGCTCTTCAGTAAAATCTTTCAACACTTGCCAAATTACCCCACCTTCACAATTACTTGGGACACTATTGTCACACAAATAGCATAAAGTTGGCACAACATCTGTAATTCTAATAATACGACGGATTTTTTCGCCTTTTTTGAAGTCGCCGCCAATCATCATGCATAAGTTGTTCATAGAATAGCCTTCATGTTCAACAGTACTTGGAACGTTACCATGTGTTTCGCAATATGTTGGCATTAACTGCATGAAAATATCACCACAGTGTGGTCCTCCCATACCTACCATTTCCATTTCATTTCTGGTCATACAGAATGCAACAACGCGTTTCCCGGTTTCAGGATGACGATAGCTGTATAAATCTTCAATAATTTTTTCGACTGTTTTTTGATAATCTTCCGGGGCAACAATACCATGAGGGTCTCTTCCTTTTAAGTTTAGGTAAATATGTGTTAATCTTGCACTAATTGCTGTTGTTTTTTCCCAGTCAATTTGTGGTTTCATAGTATATGCTGTTTCTGGCACCAAAACGGTGTACCCCAAATCTTCCATTACTTTTGTGGCAATACCACTTAATGCACCAATACCAGGGTTTTCATCGCTAGGAGAATTTGGAATCGCAGCATGGTCAGATGTAATGATAATGTTGGTGTTATCGTCCAAATATTCTAGCATTGCGCCAACATATTTATCATTAAATTCATACATTTTATAAAGCATTTCTTGGTAGCGATCAGATTCATCCGACCAACCAGGTAATGTCTTATTGATATACCAGTGGTTATAAATATCAATTCCATGTAAATGTACATAGAATAATTGCCAATCGCTATATTCGTTAAACAACCATTTTGTTGCATCAATATGCCAATTGAAAAGATTTTCCCATGTTTCAAGTTCAATCTTACTTAGTTCTTTACCGTAAGCATCCAAACGGATATGTGGCATCATTGCACCAATATCGTTAAACAGTTTATGACCTATTTCACGTGGATAGAAATAATCATCGTTGCCAATATCCATAGCATGAGACATTACAATTACGGCATCAGAACCATCTTCGGCCATGCTCACAACACGTAATTTATAAGATACTTTCACCGGTACATTGTTTTTTACATAAGTATCATAAATATTTTCACTCCATTTTCCAACTTTACAAGAACCCAATGGACTTTCCGTTTTTCTATTGGCATATACATGAACGGTATCATAAACTCCATTTTTGTTTTTGGTTATTACAAAGAATCGTCTTAAGGTACTCTGACATAATGGAATCATAGCAACTTTTGCACCTTCCGGCAATTCCACACTCCATTTTTCTGGTGCTTTTAATGCGGCATTTACTCTATCACATTCATCATGCCCAGGTCCGGACTGATTTTCCACAACTTTTGGAGTTAATATCGGGAATGGAAATTCAACAATTGGCATTGTGATAAATGGATCATCACTTTCTTCATCTACAGTCGCGGTTTCAACTGCACTTCCTGAAATCTCGCTTCCGTCCATCATTTTTTCCAGCATTTCTGTACTGATAATGCAATCGTTTGCATTATCTTTCACAGCATGTGGAATTACTTCTGTTGGGAAATTGCCTTCTTTCAAATGGATTAACTGAGGCGCATCCAACTCACAACGAATGAATGGAATAACACCAGAGCCATCAATATAAACTGCATGTGGATCATTTTCAATTCTTGGTGGCCATGCTTCACAATAATTGAGCATAATACTACGTTTTCCTTCTCTACTGAATGCCTCCCAAATCAGTTCAGATTCTACACGACGAGAATCCCAGTTCAATTCGCATAAATTTAATTCTTTACCTAATGTTTGGTTAAAAAAGTCTGTTACTCCATGGGTTCGTGGCCAGTTTCCCGTTGCAATGGATGCCCAGTTCGGTGGAGTTACTGATGGGAAAGCACCAATCATACTCAATGTATCATTTGCCACCCCTTCTTCAATTACTCGTTTTAAATTTGGTAACCGTCCTTCTTGAATCATTTTTTTCACTACCAGTGGATCGGCACCGTCTAGTCCAATCATCATCGCACGTTTTTTTCCCATAATAAAAACCTCCTGTTCTTTTGATTGTTCATTGACGCAGTCCCTTTGTCATTTAAAAATATATCATATAAATCATTTTTATGTAAAACAACTAGTTAGAACAGGTCGAAAAGGTATCAACCATAAGTTTAAGTAAAAGGGGTTTTTGCGCCCTAAAATAGGATGACGAAAGAAAAAATAAGCATATCCCGCAGAACACCTTGCTTTTCAGCCAGGGTTATTCTGTCAGATATGCTTGTTTTGGTGTAGGAACTTTTAAAATCGGTATTAACCGACAGCCCCTTTTACTTAAACTTATATGATTATGATTGTGTAGAAATACTTATTTTTCGGAATGTTTTGGAAAACACTTTTTTTATTGCATACAAAAAATTTTGTGTGGTAGTATCATTAGACAAATCTTTTTTTACAAACAAACGGTAGATAATAATGGGTTTTTCTTTTAACGGAATCGGCATTAAACATATCCCGTCTTCTTGAAATCGCAAATAATCCGAAAGGTGAGAACTTTCTACAAATCCATACTTTTCGTTTATCAATGCCAGGGCCACACATTCCTCCACATTGTTTATTTTCATTTGAGGTTTCAGTATTAACCCTCTTTTAAGAAACAACTTTTCTATCATACAAGTTTTTTGCCGTATATCAGCATAAACTATTAGCCCTGAAGTTTTTGCAAGAGCTTTCATAGGAACTGTGCTTTTTTCATTATGTATATTACCTGGCAAGCACCAATAAGAGAGGGTGTCTTCGTAAAGATAATATACGTCATATAAAGGATCAACATTTTGAATGAAAACTGTTTCGCCTTTTTCTTGGCTCAGTATAAAGATATCAGGATATATTTTTTCCACAGTTAATAGAAGTGCAAGCGATTCCTCCTGATAAATGTTTAAGGTAGTATCGGGATATTTTTGTAAGAAAGCTTTATAAAGAGGCTTTAAAATATAGTCCACAATCTGTGGGAGATAAATAGTAATTTTTTTTGTATCTCTAGTACATTGATTATTAATGTTATTTTCTGTTACAGAGCTTAACGAATCAATCTGATGTAAAATATCTTCAATAAGTTTGCAAATCTGCTCACCTTTCAAAGTGGGAAATGTTCCACTTTTTGAACGTCTGAATATTGCTACTGATAATTCATCCTCCAACTGTTTAATTGCTTTACTGATATATTGTGGCGTAACAAACAGATTAGCAGCAGCTGTACTCATAGATTTTGTTTTATTTACTTCTTGCACAAATATTAATTGCTCAAGACGCATAAAGATCACCTCACAAATGCATATTATAAGATAGTCATGAGAAAAACAGAAAAATATGGAAATGTTAAGTACATTATAGGGCCATGGAAAATCCCTTCTATCGCTATGAAATACGAATGCTTTTCTATGTTACAGAGATTATTACTGAGCAATAATCTCCTGATTGCTCAGTAATAAAAACGCAAATTGTTCGTGCAATCATAAAAATTTTACGCTGGAAGAAACATTGAGATCGTAGCAAATATGATATGTACCCCCTTTACTTAATGTTTTTTGATATTTCATTAATAGAAGCTATACAGCGGTTAAAAACATATATGCATTGTGCACAGAATATAAATTTAGACGGTACAATTTTCAACTATGATATTATCATAGCCTATTGCTATTATAATTTACAAATCAGTTTTTCTTATTTTAATAAAACTCACAGTTGATGATATGAACTGTAAAAACTTCTGGTTGATTGCAGCTGAAATTATATCTAGATATAATTTATATATATATATGGATAAGGAGGTTAAGATTATGTTAACACAAGAAATGAAATCTCGTTCAGAACGTTGTTGTTGTCGTTATTGTGGTAGCAAGTTAGCAATTCACGTTGTTATATTTAATCAATATGGTGGTGCTGGAGCAGAACTCTATTGTCCAAATTGTAATAAAATTGAATTCGGTACAGAACCAGCAATATACACAGCTGCAAAAGATTTTGTTGATGAGATGGATTTCTCTCACTATTTTAATCTAGAGGATAATGAACGCACTTACCAACTGAATATTGCAAAAGTTTGCGATATTCTCAGTTGGGGTGGTAAGTCATTAGGCTGGTTAGATAAAAATGGACTAAAATACCCTACTGAAAACAATGAGGTGGTGCTATAATGTCTGATGCCATAATCAGTGCAAAACAAGTGTCTCAAAAAAGTGGAAACACTTATCTTTTAAAAAACATTAATATAGAAATATATCCAGGGCAACATTGGATTGTTTTTGGCAATAACGGAAGTGGCAAAACAACTTTATTAAATGTACTTGCAGGATACTTAAAACCATCTTCTGGTGAATTGTATTTTCTAAACGACTTATATTCACCTAATACAATTTATCAAATATATCAAAACATTGGTTTTGTCAGCAGTTCTTTTTTTGATCAATGCTTTTCTCACGAAACTGCATTGGAAATTGTTCTTAGCGGCATAACAGGAATGTTATCTGTCCCATTTGATATTACAGCAAAAGATGTAAGAAAAGCAAAGCATATTTTGAAACAGTTTCATCTATACGATAAAATGGATTTTCCGTATGATTTATTATCAAAAGGGCAACGGCAATGTGTTCTCATAGGGAGAGCGCTCATGAGCAAACCTTCTCTTTTAATTCTAGATGAACCAACTTCTGGTTTAGACATTGTCTTTCGCTCCAAAATTATATCAACAATAGAAGCTTTATGTGCTAGTTCTGTTATCACTATTCTTTTTGTAACACATCATGCTAATGAAATATCTTCATGTTTTGAAAATGCTATGCTAATTCGCGATGGTGAAATTTTTGCCTTTGGAAAAACAATCAATATTTTTTCAGATCAGGTTCTTTCTGAATATTTTAATACACCGGTAAAATGTTCTTGGAAAAATGATAATGTTTCGATTCGTATGTATAACCAACCACTAGATTTATCTGGTATCATGTATTAACAATTATCATGCTTCAATAAAGGGGGAATTAAAATGATTAAACATATTGATACAACACGACTCAAATGGCTCCTTACATTTTTTGTATGCACAATCATATGCTTTATTCCATATTCTGAGAACTTTACTTCACAAATCAAATTGTTTTTTATAATCACAATTTTTGCAGTATTTATGTTAGCATTTGAATTAATTTCTGTACTAGCCGTTTCTCTTTTTATACCATTCGCATATTTGGTATTTAATCTTGGAACTCCAGCACAAATTTTTTCACCTTGGACACAGTCAACTGCCTGGATGATTATGGCATCTGTTATTCTAGGTGTCATTTTAGATGAAAGTGGTATCATTAAACGCATTGCATATTTTTTCTTTGCAAAATTAGGTGGCAGTTTCAACGCTATTTTAGCATGTATTATGTTCTTTGGCATCATTTTAGCATACATGAGTCCAGGGAATGGAGCATTATTTATTATTTTTGCATATAGCATATCGAAGGCCTTAAATATTGCGCCTAAAAGTAATGCTGCTATAGCACTTTTCTTTATTTGCTATATTGCTGGAGCCGCTTTAAGTGTTATGTTATCCTATGATGGGATGTTTGATACTGCACTAAATACTATACGCAATTCTGCTGCTAGTGGATTTGCTCCATTACAAACATTTACTTTTGAAGTATCTTATTTAGATTATATTTATCATAATGTCATATTCTTACCATGCGCCATTTTGCTGCTAATTATCACTATTCTCTTTTTTAAACCGGAAATAGAATATACCAATAAATTTAATAAAAAATATTTTGCTGAAGAATATAAGCAACTAGGTAAACTAGAGAAAAAAGAAATAAGCGGTGCTATTGTCCTATTCTTAATATTTATTTTATTATTAACACAAAGGTGGCACGGGTTGGGTATATATCTTTGTTTGATGGTTCCTGTCATTATTAGTTTTTTTCCGTTTTCAGGTCTTGAAACGGAAAAAATAATTAAAAACATAAATTTCACAATGATTTTCTTTGTTTGTGGAACAATGTCCGTTGGAGTAGTTGGTAACAATACAGGATCCGCTGCACTTATAGGACAGTTTTTGACACCATTATTAGGTAGTGGGCCTTTTATGAATTGCGGTATGGCATATATACTAGGATACATTATAAATTTAATTTTAACACCAATGGCAGGTATTGCAATGATTTCAGGACCTGTTGCTGAGGTAATTTCCTCAGCGGGGATTTATCCAGTTCCTGTCATGTATGCATTAATTAATGGCCTAAATAATGTGTTGCTCCCTTATGAAGGTGCATTATATGTTTTCCTTTACGCATTTGGATATATGAGCATGAAACAGTTTATAAAAATATTTACTATTAGAAGTGTTATAGTATTTATTTGGATTCTTATTGTAGCTGTGCCATATTGGAATCTCATTGGTCTATTTAATGGTTTTGTGCCATTTCCATTTTGAGGTCTTTTAGCTTTACCTATTCAGATTGTTTTATCATTTTTTCTCTATAATTTAATTTGATAAAACGGCTTTCCTCTCAATATAATTTGCAATAAACTAACGTTATAAAAATCGGAGTTATTTATTGTATCAATCACAAAAAAGCGATACGTTACCTTTTCAACTGAGAGTTCTCTCAAGATACGTATCGCTCTTTTATTTTTCCTAAAATAGATAGGTTATCCGTAAATTTTATGCTATAATGCCAATGGTTGATTAGAATAAAATATTGGCCAGAGGTAAACCAATTACAATATACAGAATCGTTGCCAGAACCATAAAGATAACGCCGTACTTACCGATATCACCCATGGATACCCGTTCCTTATTGGAATGCAGCACTGCCGCATATGGAGAAGCAGCCGGTGTTAAAATTGCCAGGAACATGGCCATGGTTACCGTCATCGCCAGCGGAGCCGGATTGTCAATACCCAAGGATGGGGACAGCGCAGCAATTACCTGCATCAGCACAGCACCGGAAACCGCATTGTTAGCCACGTTAGTAAGCAATGCACCAAACACAATCATAAAAATCATAAAGAACATGGTGCCGCGGCCTTCAAAAATTGGATTCAGCAGCTGAATCAGGAATGGTTTAATTCCTGTGGCATCATCCAGCAGGCAGTTGGACAGGAATACCGCCAGCACAACCAGAAGGTACAAATCCCACATGACATATTCTTTGGTAATATGCACCGGATCCAGCACTGGTTTGCCATCTACCTGAATGATAACCAAAAGGGCAATCACCAGCATGGTAAAACCGACCAGATTCAAACGATTCATCCAGCCTACAATCGCCCACTCTGCCGGCAGAATAGATGGCGCTAAGGCAAATACCACAATGCTCAATGCAGCAACGGTATAAATTTTCTGCTGCAGATTCATCGGCGGCAATGGATTTTTATTAATCTGCTCAATGGTAATGCTGGCCATTTTTTGCATATCCGGACGCAGCACAAATTTTATCAGTAGCGCAGTAGCCAAGATAATCACAACACTGGTTACAATATTAAATAAAATATAGGCGCCGTAATCGGTGGGAATGCCGGTGGCAGCTTCAAAAGCGCCCAGGATGACCAGCTGACCGCCGAAAAATGGCATAGTACACTGGCCCAACACCACTGCCAGGAAGGTAGCTACCACTAAAATTTTTGAATACTCATCTTTTGCAGTGTAGCCAACCTCATCTAAAATTACGTATAATGATGGCCACAATACCAGCAATGCCATCAATGGATCAATAAAGGCAGACACCACAAAGGCTGCCAGCATGATAAAGAAGTTGAATACAGACGGACGACCATTGATTACCTTTCTGGTTAAGAACCAGCGGGCAATGTAATGGGTCAGACCGCAATCACCCACAGCGCCAAATAAAATCATGGAGAACAGCATAATCAATGGTAAAAAGCCTGTGAATGCGCCAAACATCACGTCCATATCGGCATAATCGGTAAATGCCAACGCAAGAATACCTATTAAACTAGGCCAAAATGTGCCCACTGTGGACCAAAGATAAATGGCCCCGATAAAAATACCGCCAATCTGCATCCCGATTTCCGTAATCGGTGCTACAGGTGGAATGTGCTGGATTCCAAACATCAGAACCAGACCTATGATTGTATGAATCCAATATTTTATATTTGTTTGTTTTGCAGCAGTCATTTCAAACAGTCACCTCAAAAAATATCAATCTGATTTCTTTTGTACAAAAGATTTGCTGTGTTTATATTAATACAAAAATATTTATCTTTACAATAACATTTGTTATGATAGCTCTTATTTTCACAAAATTATAGAATGGATGTGGTTTTATGTGGGATAAAAACTGGCTTCAGCAATTTCCCAAAGTGACCTTTTCAGCCAAAGAAAAAATTTTTACAATGGGAGAAACCATTCAATATAACTATTACCTGATTGATGGCATCTGCGCCAGAATCAATCCTACCATAGATGGTGAAGATATCATTCTGCAATATCATCAGCCAGGCAAAATGCTGGGGCTGCACCTGCGGCAATTTGGAGACGAAACCACGTTAGATTTCGTGGCAAAAACCGATTGCACCTGTTATAAAATTCCCTGGAAACTGGTAGATGAGCAAGTACGCACAAATAATGCCTTATGCCACAGCCTGATGGAGGAATTGGTGAATGATTGTGAATTCTGGTCAGCTTCTTATATCGCTTATACATTGGGCGGCGGTATTTCTGTGCTGGCGTTGGCTTTAAAAATGTCCTCTGTTTTGCGGCAAGATGGCCACTATTGGCTCCATCCCATGTTTACCAATGTAGAGTTGAGCAAATTCTGCGGCATTCATACTGTTTCCATCAGCCGTCTGATGACCAAGCTAACCCATGAAGGCATTCTGGAACGCAAAAAAGAAGGCATCGTTATTTACGACATGGAGCGGTTATCTGCCTATGTCAAGCTGGGCGAATAATGCATCGCTCACCAAAATCTGTTTCATAATATCCATAGAAACTGCAAAAAAACGCCGAAGCCGCTGCATCAGCATTGTGCTGTTACAGCGGCTTCGGCGCTTCTTTATTTATGCGAGTTTCTATTCTGCTCTAAGCTGTTTCTCCCAGCTTCTTTCTTCTAATCATGAACGGCTTTGCCATGTCTTATCGAAGATTTATGCTTCCGGTTGGGCAGCTACTTGATTATGCTGCTGCCGTTCCATAAATTTTTTGAGGAACTGGCCGGTATAAGATTTCTTCACCTTCACCACTTCCTCCGGTGTACCGGATGCTACAATCCGACCGCCGCCTTTACCGCCTTCCGGACCTAAATCAATAATATAGTCTGCCGATTTGATCACATCCATATTGTGTTCAATCACCAGCACGCTGTCACCGTCCACCACCAGACGATTCAACACTTCCAGCAATTTATGAATGTCGGCAATATGCAGCCCTGTTGTAGGCTCATCCAGAATATACAGGGTTTTACCCGTACTTTTGCGGGACAGTTCGGTAGCCAATTTTACCCGCTGCGCTTCCCCGCCGGATAATGTGGTAGCCGGCTGCCCCAGCTTCACATAGCCCAATCCTACATCCTGCAATGTTTTCAGCTTGCGGTAAATCTTGGGCATATTTTCAAAAAAGTCTACTGCCTGATTCACTGTCATATCCAGCACATCGGCAATATTTTTGCCTTTATAATGCACATCCAGCGTTTCCCGGTTGTACCGTTTGCCTTTGCACACCTCACATGGCACATACACATCGGACAAAAAGTGCATCTCAATTTTGATAATGCCATCGCCGCCGCAGGCTTCGCATCGGCCGCCTTTCACATTAAAACTGAACCGTCCTGCTTTATAGCCCCGCATTTTGGCTTCCTGGGTCTGGGCAAACAATTCGCGGATAGCGTCAAATACCCCTGTATAGGTGGCAGGATTGGAACGGGGTGTCCGTCCGATAGGCGACTGGTCAATATTAATGATTTTGTCGATATGCTCCAACCCTTTGATGCCTTTATGCTTACCCGGATGCATCTTGGCATTTTTGTACAGACTGCGGGTCAACGCCTTATACAAAATTTCATTAATCAACGTACTTTTCCCGGAGCCGGATACACCGGTCACACAGGTAAATACACCCAACGGAATTTTTACATCAATTTTTTTCAGGTTATTTTCCTCTGCCCCTTCAATCACCAGCCATTTATCTTCCTGAGGCTGACGGCGCACCGGCGGAATGGGAATCTGTTTGGCGCCGGACATATACTGCCCGGTCACCGAACGGGGATTAGCCATAATTTCTGCCAACGTACCGGCAGCCACCACTTCACCGCCTTCCACACCGGCCCCTGGGCCAATATCTACAATATAATCAGCAGCATACATGGTATCCTCATCATGCTCTACTACAATCAGCGTATTACCCAGATTACGCAGCTGCTCCAACGATTCAATCAAACGGGCATTATCCCGCTGATGCAGGCCAATGCTGGGCTCATCCAGCACATACAGCACACCCACCAGCCCGGAGCCAATTTGGGTAGCCAGCCGGATACGCTGCGCCTCGCCGCCGGATAAAGTGCCAGCAGCCCGACTTAATGTCAGATAATCCAAGCCGACATTCACTAAAAAGTTGAGCCGCGCCTTAATTTCCTTTAAAATCTGATGACCAATCAACAGCTGACGTTCGGTAAGCTGCAGCTGTTCAAAAAAATCTGCCGCTTCCAAAATGGTCATATCAGTAACCTGAGCAATGTTAGCTCCGTTTATCTTTACTGCCAGCACTTCCGGTTTCAATCGCTTGCCTTTGCAGACAGGACACTGATTCTCGGTCATGTAGGTTTCAATATCCTCCCGGGAATAATCCGAATTGGTTTCCCGATAGCGGCGGGTCAGGTTGGGAATCACCCCTTCGTATAAACTGGTATGGGTCTTTTCCTCGTTAAACAAATTGATATATTTAAAACTGATGCGCTCTTCACCGGCGCCATATAAAATAACTTCCTTCTGCGCATCGGTCAGCTCAGCCCATGGTACATCCAGGTTAATGCCTTTCTTTTCTGCAATGGCTTCCAGCATTTTAACATAATAGGTGCTGATGCTGCCCTTGCCCCATGGAGCCAACGCACCCTGCCGGATAGAAAGCGACTCGTCCGGCACCACCAGCGCCGGATCAATCTCCATTTTGCTGCCCAAGCCATCACAGGCAGGGCAAGCGCCATAAGGATTGTTAAAAGAAAACATGCGAGGGTTAATCTCCCCAATGCTGATACCGCAGTCCGCACAGGCAAAGTTGGAGCTTAAGGTCAGCACTTCCTGCTCCATCACATCAATCAGCACAATGCCTTCTGCCAGCTTCAGCGCCGTTTCCAGCGAATCGGCCAGACGGCCTTCTACACCCTCTTTTAAGATGATCCGGTCTATCACCACTTCAATGTCATGCTTCTTGGTTTTGGTCAGCTTGATTTCCTCTTCCAGCTCCCGCATTTCCCCATCTACCCGCACACGAACATAGCCGCTCTTTTTCAGCTGCTCAAAGGTTTTCTGGAACTCTCCTTTTTTGCCTCGGGCAATGGGCGCCAATACCTGAATCTTGGTGCGCTCATGATAAGCCATGATCTGATCCAACATCTTCTCTACCGTCTGATGGCTGATGGGTTTGCCTCATTTGGGGCAATGGGGTGTCCCCACCCGGGCAAACAGCAAACGCAGATAATCATAAATCTCTGTTACAGTCCCCACTGTGGAACGGGGATTGCGGCTGGTGGTCTTTTGGTCAATGGATACCGCCGGAGATAATCCTTCAATATAGTCCACATCCGGCTTCTCCATCTGCCCCAAAAACTGACGGGCATAAGAAGACAGCGATTCCATATAACGGCGCTGCCCTTCGGCATAAATGGTGTCAAAAGCCAGCGAAGATTTTCCGGAGCCGCTGAGCCCGGTCATGACAATAAATTTATCTCTTGGCAGTTCAATATCAATATTTTTCAGGTTATGCACACGGGCACCCTGAATTCGGATGGTATTTTTTGGTGTATTGCTTGTCATCATCAATCCTGCTCCTCCCGCAGTTTTGCAATTTGGTCACGCAGCTGCGCAGCCCGTTCGAATTCCAGCTGCTTTGCTGCCGTTTTCATTTCCTTTTCCAGTATGCGAATCTGTTTTTCCCGCTCTTTGGCGCTCAAAACCGGACGTTCTACTGTATAATCGGCAGTTTCCTCCGCCACCATAGTGGCTTCGATCACCGCACGGATATCTTTTTCAATGGTTTTCGGCGTAATGCCGTGCTGCTTGTTATAAGCCATCTGGATGGCCCGACGGCGCTCAGTTTCATCAATGGCCTTGCGCATAGAGCCTGTAATCACATCACCATACATGATAACCTTGCCTTCCGCATTACGAGCCGCACGGCCGATGGTCTGAATCATAGATGTTTCCGAACGCAAAAAGCCTTCTTTGTCGGCATCCAAAATAGCTACCAGCGATACCTCCGGCAAGTCCAGCCCCTCCCGCAGCAGGTTAATGCCCACCAGCACATCAAACTCACCTTTGCGCAAATCCCGCAGGATTTCCATACGCTCTATGGTTTTTACCTCCGAATGCAGATAACGCACCCGCACACCCACACTCTTCATGTAATCGGTTAAATCCTCGGACATCTTCTTGGTCAGCGTAGTTACCAGCACCCGCTGATTTTTTTCTACACGAATGCGGATTTCTTCCAGCAAATCATCAATCTGTCCCTGCACAGGCCGCACTTCCACCTCCGGATCCACCAGACCGGTAGGACGGATAATCTGCTCTACCACCCGCTGGCTGTACTCCCGTTCATATTTGCCCGGTGTGGCGCTGACATAAATAGTCTGGCCGCTCTTTTGCTCAAACTCGCCAAACCGCAGCGGACGGTTGTCCAACGCCGAAGGCAGCCGAAAACCAAAATTGACCAGATTTTCCTTACGGGAACGGTCCCCCGCATACATGCCTCCAATCTGCGACACAGTAACATGCGATTCATCAATAAAGGTAATAAAATCCTCAGGGAAAAAGTCCAGCAGCGTATTGGGTGTAGAACCCGGTTCCCGCCCCGATAAAGGCCGGGAATAGTTTTCCACGCCGGTGCAAAAACCCACTTCCCGCAGCATTTCCATATCATAACGGGTGCGCTGCTCAATGCGCTGGGCTTCTATCAGCTTATTCTGGGATTTAAAATAGTCCACCTGCTGCTCCAATTCTTCCTCAATGGCAGCAATGGCTGTTTCCAAATATTCCGGATCAGTGGCATAATGGGTGTTTGGATAAATGCTGACATGGTTGCGCAGCCCCAGCACCTGTCCGGTGATCACATCAATTTCTGCAATACGGTCAACCTCATCACCAAACAGTTCAATGCGGATAGCCCGCTCACTGGCTCCTGCCGGCAGCACCTCAATGCTGTCGCCCCGCACACGAAATGCGCCGCGATGAAAGTTGACATCGTTGCGCTCATATTGAATATCCACCAGCTTGCGCAAAATAGCATCCCGATCATGTACCGAGCCCACCCGCAGCGACAGCGTCTGTTTGCGGTATTCCTCCGGTGAACCTACCCCGTAAATGCAGGACACACTGGCCACAATAATCACGTCCCGCCGCTCCAGCAGCGCTGCTGTAGCCGAGTGACGCATTTTTTCAATTTCCTCATTAATCTGCGAATCTTTTTCTATATATGTATCGGTGGATGCCACATAGGCTTCCGGCTGATAATAGTCGTAATAGCTGACAAAGTATTCCACTGCATTTTCAGGAAAAAACTCCTTAAACTCACTGTACAGCTGCGCCGCCAGCGTTTTATTGTGGGCGATGATCAACGCAGGCCGATTGGCTTCCGCAATGATATTGGCCATGGTAAAGGTTTTACCCGAACCGGTCACACCCAGCATAATCTGCTTGGGCAAGCCCGAATCCAACCCATCTATCAGCTCGGCAATGGCCTTGGGCTGATCACCGGTAGGTTTATATTCTGAAACAAGTTTAAAATCCGGCATTGTTCCACCTCCATAATTTTTGGTACCAAACATATATAACAATTTTGTTTTTACTATTTCTAACTGGCCTTGCTTGCTAAAAGATATTTTCCACCCAAAGCAGATGCTGCAAAATTCACACCAGCTGCTTCACTTTCAAGTACACTAGCTGTAATATTTTCTGTTGTATAGATGAAAACTACATCTATTACAGTATACCTGTTTCAGAGCTGCTTCAAACCTGTTTTTTCGACAACAGCAATGAAAATAGAAGATGTGTTCTATTATAGCATAATAATAAAATCTGACAATACACTGCCCGCCATTTTCCATATTTTTGTCGAAAAATATCTTTTTCTTTTACATAAGTTACCTCTGTCAAAAAATATGTTGTTTAATTATTTTGTTTTCCAAGAAAACCGTATCCAACCTTTGCCTATATGCAGCGAAACGATTCTAGTAGTCACCATGAAAATTTTTCCCTTTATAATTGCAATAAAGTTAAAAGCTGGATATAATATATCTGACCTTATTGATAAATCGCCCCAGGTAAAGGAGGCATAAAATGATAGAACACTTCATTGCTGAAGCAACCGAATGTGATTTCAAGGTTGCTTTGGAAATAAAAAAACCAAAAAGTTGGCTCAAAAGTGTTAGTGCATTTGCTAATAGTATTGGTGGGACCTTAGTCTTTGGTGTCGATAATAATAGACATATCTGCGGATTAGCTAATGTGCAAACCGACGCAGAAGCCATCAGTCGTTTAATCAAAGAACGTATTACCCCACTTCCGCATTTCGTGCTGACTCCAGTTCAAGAAGATGGAAAGCACATTCTGATTCTTGCGGTTGCCGCTGGACGTACGACACCTTATTATTACAAAGCTGATGGAATCATGGAAGCTTATATTCGTGTCGGAAATGAAAGTATCTCTGCCCCAGACTATGTTGTAAACGAATTGATTTTAAAAGGTACTAATCGCTCCTTTGATGCTTTGATTACAGATGTGAAAAAAGCTGATTATAGTTTTACATTATTGGAGGCAACCTATCTGGAACGAGTTAAAATTCGACTTGAACCATCAAACTACATTTCTTTCGGACTTGCAGATAAAAATGGTTTTTTAACGAATGCCGGAAAACTACTAACCGATCAACATATTGTGTTCAACTCAAGATTATTCTGCACCCGTTGGAATGGACTTGAAAAAGGATCTATCTTTGACGATGCTCTTGATGATAAAGAATTTGAAGGGAATTTAATTTATCTTTTGCAAAGTGGTAGCGATTTTGTTCGTAATAATTCAAAAGTACGCTTTTCAAAGGAAGCTAGATACCGAGTAGACAAACCTGATTATGCAGATCGCGCTGTGACTGAAGCTCTGGTAAATGCGCTAATACATCGTGATTATATCGTTCTTGGCAGCGAAATACACATTGATATGTATGATGACCGTCTGGAAATCTACTCCCCAGGTGGAATGTTTGAGGGGAAACCAATTCAGGAATGCGATATCAATACCATCACATCTGTACGTCGAAATCCCGTGATTGCAGATTTATTTCATCGTATGAAATTTATGGAACGGCGTGGCAGCGGTTTAAAGAAGATAATCAGTGAAACTGCAAAATTACCAGGATATACAGAGCAGCTGCAACCAAAATTTTTCTCAACTCCATCTGATTTTAGAGTGGTTTTAAAAAATGCAAACTATAACATGTACTGTGCAACAACGCATGATAACGCGCATGTTACAGTGCATGATGAGCGCATGATGAAATTACTTAATTTCTGTGAAACTGCAAAAACAAGAGACGATATGCAATCCCATCTTGGTATCTCCAGCAGAGAATATTTTCGCAAAAAAATATTAAAACCTCTTTTGGAATCCGGACAACTAAAGATGACCATTCCGGATAAACCCAAAAGCAAGAACCAAAAATACATTAAAGCTTAATGAAAAGGAAAGACAAGTTCTAATATGTTCCTCTTTGGATAAACAATTAAAATAATTAAGCTGTTTACCCAGAGGGGAATTTTATTATACCTAGAGAAATATCATCAAAAATAAAACTACAGGTTGTAAAAGATTACATTTCAGGAAATGGATTTTATCAATCCCAGGCATATGAACTTGGGGTTAACAAATAGAGAATCCGCTTTCATTTTTAATACTGCCTTTTAGACAAATAAAAAAGTGCTTATACATACACCGTCTGCGGTGTCTGCATAAGCACTTTTTTGCACTAATATCCATAGTAAAATAATTATGTTCGCTTAAATATGCCTGCTACTTTTGCCACATATTCCGAATTGGAATGGTCAGCAACGCAGATTGTTTAATCCGAGCTGGACAAAGTCCAAGGCGAGGAAAACAATCAAGTTGATGTCCAGAACACTGAGGAATGGGCAAAATGCAGCAGGCATGTATTGCCTCGTCTTACCCTTTCAGCGACAGAATAAACTGCTTAAATTCATCTTTACTCCACACCACTGGCACAGGATACAGCGGATTGCCTTCCTGATAGGCCCACTGGGCAATCTGGTCAATATCTCCCACTTTCAGCACCGGCGGATAAGCGGGAATACCCATTTTTTCGTTCAATTCTTCAATCCAACTGAGGAACGCCTCTGCCTTGGCCGCTGTTGTATGTTCTGTTACCGGAATGCCGCACACGTCGCACAGTTCTGCCAGCCGTTGGTGCGCTGCCGGACCAAACTGACGCATCACCCGCGGCAGCAAAATGGACATAGCCAAACCATGGGGTGTGCCGTACAAACCGCCCAAGGTGTGGCCGATGGCATGCACATAACCCACCGAACCGCGGGTAAAGGCTCTGCCCGCATAAAAAGCGGCCCGCTGCATATTTTGCCGCGCCTGCAAATTGCTGCCGTCCAGATAAACGGTATACAGATTATCATAAATCAGCTTTACCGCCTTGCGGCACAAATCCTGTTCCAATTTGGTGTTATAGGTATGATTGGTATAAGCCTCTACCGCATGACACAGCGCATCCATCCCTGTGGTTGCCGTAATCTGCGGCGGCAAACCAACGGTCAGTTCCGGGTCCAGCACTGCATACTTGGGCATCAGCGACAAATCAGTGATAGATGCCTTGTGATGGGTGGTATAACTGGTGATAACCGCCGCTATGGTAGTTTCCGAACCGGTTCCCGCTGTGGTGGGCACAGCAAAGATGGTGGGAATGGGGCGCAATACCCGCAACAGCCCCTGCATACGCCGCACCGGCTTATGGGGCCGCGCAATGCGGGCGCCAATCACTTTGGCGCAATCCATCGGCGATCCACCGCCAAAGGCAATCAGCGCCTGGCATTGATGTTTGCCATACAGCGCAACGCCTTCTTCTACCTGCACATCGGTAGGATTGGGTGATACACCATCATACAGCACATATTCCACCTGGGCTGCATCCAAAGCAGCCAGCAGGCTATCGGCCAAATGCAGCTGCAGCAGTGTTTTATCCGTTACCAGCAATACCTTATCATAGCCCTTGGACTTAATCAGCGCTGGCAATTCTTTTATTTTGCCGGGGCCTTCCAGTAGCTTTGGCATGGACCAGGGCAGCAGATACATAGCGCCCTTCATTCCCGTCTGAAACAAGCGGCAAAATCTTTTTCCCATACGATGTTCCTTCTTTCTAGGTTTCATATTGTCAATTTTACTTGATTGTAATGGCCCTGATCGGACACGCCTTGGCGCAGATACCGCAGCCGGTGCAGCGTTCCGGCGCCATCAATCTGGCAATGGTATGAATATCTCCATGATACTTGGGCGGCTCTATCTGCAAACAGTCCAGCGGACAGTTTTCTACACAAAGAGAACATCCTGCGCAGGTACGATTATCAATCACAGGCCGCTTTTTCTTCTTTACCGTTTCCACCTCAACCACCTCCTGCCGGCGACAAAAACACAACGGTATCGCCATCCTGAAACCGATATCTTTTGCCGACGCTGCTGCCATTGACCAGCACCACCAGCTGACTGGCTTCTTTGCGGCTGATACCGGGCAGCATACCCTTCAGTTCATCTAAGGTCTGCACATTGGTAGTAAAGGACGGCACACCTGCTTTTAACCGCGCCACACCAAATAACTGCACCTCAATCATGGTCATCCACTCCAATCTTCAGCTTCTTCAGCAGCCGTTTTTTGGGCAGTCCGTTGCGGTTCCAGCCTCTGGCGTGATAATACACCCGTTTTAGTTTTTCCAACGGAACCTTGGACTGGGGATCGGCAGCATTCTGCAATGTGGCTGTCAGCCGTTTGGGCAGACCGTCCTTGCTGGCATCGGCTCCAAACCGGATATTAATCTGCCGTTCCAGATTATAGCCCCGCTCTCCGCAGCGAATATACTTGCCAAAGGGCATCTTCATACCGGTAGCATACTCAAAGGCTTTGGTGTGGTGAAATACCGGCAGATGCAGATGGGCAATCTGCGGATATTTATTAATCAGCCGCACCACCGGACCGCTGTAAGGCAGCACCCCATTGGCCAGCCGCGTATACCAGCTGTTGGGATGGGTCATCAACGGCGACGGGAAAAAGGCATAGCTGGTAAACAAGCACTGCCCGGTGGCCGATATCATCTCCATCAAATCCTGAAACATCATAGTCAAATCCGCTTTGCCATGATAAGTGGTGGGGTTAATGGATAAACCCAGACCTTCCAGAATGACCAGATAACCGCCGTTCAAATGACATCCGCCCCGATTGCTTACCGCATAGCCCAAACCAAGGCCGACCGCTTTGCGGGGCTCATACGCAGCCAGCTCCATCCCTTTGGCGTGAATGGCAAAGTCTTTGCCGCCGTATTTTTCTGACAATCGCTTGCTGCCCTCAGCCAACTCATCGCCAATGCCTTGCCGATGGGCAATCTGTTCAAATAATTGGGATAATTCTTCTATATTAGAAAACTGCAGGCCGTTATTCCACAGTCCCTTCTCGTTGGCTTCCATGGCATAAGCAATGGTATTGGCGCAGGAAATAGTATCCATGCCCAACTGATCCAGCTCATAGTTCCAGCGCAAAATGGCTTCCAGATTAGAATTGCAAATACCGCTGCCCAGCAGCACCAGCGTTTCCAGCTCCGGCCCTTTTACTTGCTTGCCGTCAATTTCCACCGTGCGGGCGCAGCGAATGGGACAGCTGAGGCACCCCTTATTGACAATGTGATACTGCTCTGCCAAACGCTCACCGCTAATCTGCTCAAAGTCTGCATATTGTCCGGCGCTGTAGTTCTTGGTGGATAAAATCCCCTTCATCTGCATAGCGCTGACCAGCCCTGCCGTACCCAGCTGGGGCAGCTGACTGCCGGTAAGCGGATGCTTGCGCAGATACCGGAACCATTTTTGATTATGGGTTATCATCCGTTCCGGCTCTTTCACCTGCACCGTCTGCGTACCGCTGGCGCACACCGCTTTCAGCTTCATCCAGCCCATCACAGCGCCGGCGCCGCCCCGGCCTGCCACCCGCTCATTGGATACCACACAGGAATACAGCACCTGATGTTCCCCTGCCGGACCAATGCAGATTTTACCATTTTTGCGCACTCTGCCATTGGGCAGTCGCAGCGCATCATCCAGCATGGCCTGGGTCTGCTCCGTCTTTTGCCCCCACAGCCCATCGGCAGAATGAAACACTGCCTGTCCATTGCACAGCTCCAGCCACACCGGCGTTTCACTGTGTCCGCACAGAATCAGCCCGTCCAGTCCGGCCTTTTTCAAATAATAACCAAAATTACCGCCGCAGTTGGACGACGTCACATAACCGGTCAGCGGCGACAGCGTAGAAATATTAAATCGGCTGGAACTGGGCGCTCCTGTACCGGTCAGCGGTCCGGTGGTGATCACCAGCAGATTGTTATCGGAAAAAGCCTTCTCATTCCCTCGCAGATGATCGCTCAAAATTTTAGCAGCCATCATTTTGCCGCCAATATATAATTCCCTGTCCCTGTCGGAAAACGGATATTCCTCTGCCTGCTGCGTGGTCAGGTTCACCTTCAGCACCTTGCCCATATAACCGCCGTATGCAGTTGCCATACCAGCACCTCCATCAAAATCATATTGCTGTTTTATATTTTTTTCGTCTCATTCAGAAACAAATCCTGCATATTCCAATTTGTGGGCGGCAGGATGTCCTGAGCAACAGCATCATAAACTTAAATCTGTTTGTATCGTTTGTTGTTTTTGCATATATTCCGAATTGAAATCGGCAAAGTGCAGCAGATACAGTAAAAACTACAGTAGAAAACACTCCCCATACATATAACAAAATCTCCGTCCCATAAAAGACAGAGATTGTTATGCTCCTTACTCTATAAACCCTACATTCCAGCGCTGCCCCCAATAAAGAAACCCTTTGTATGCAATCGGAGAACATTCCGTTTTTACCCTTTGAAGATTGCTGTCCCACAATTGCTGCGGTATCGCACTGGAAAAACTCTGTATCGCCATCATACGATTCAAATAGGTTTCATCCATAAGCTCTTTTAAATCCGCTTCAAACAACTTCCGCACATTGGATAAATCACCGCTTTTATGATACCAATAACATTTAGAATAAACCGGCGTATGCCACGTTCCTTTTTCATCCAACTCTTTTATCTGATCATACAAGACATTTTGATTGGCATTGTACAGATAACGATAAGACGTTGCCTGCGGCGGTTTGCAAGCCACTCCGTAAAAGGTACGTGTAAAATTGTCCTGAATCTGCATGCCGTTTGTCATTTGCTTTTTTGTCTGCTGAATCCATTGCATCAATTGTTGATACCGCCATTTCTGTAAATGCTTTGTAACATAGGCAATCGCAACAGCGCCGGTAAATAACTGTAAGCTGTCCTCCTCAAAATAACCGTCCAGCTCCTCCTTCCACTGCAGCAAAAGCGGTTCTGCCTGATTATCCCCCGGCGCTTCCAATATATTCTGCAAACCAGAAAAATAAGTTTCGTTAAAATCTGACTTCAGCTGTCCAGCCAATTCTAATTTTAAGGATAAAAATAAGTCTTCTTTTGTTTCCTCTTTTATAATCGCTTTTCGTGTCCAGCTTTGCAGCGGTGTCATTGCATAAGCATGCAGAAAATGTGACTCAAAGGATTGCCGTATCAGCAGCGCATCTTCACTCATGCGATACATTCTTTTTCCTGTTTCCGACTTCCACGAATACCCATACACCGTACAGTCTTGCTCAAAACAATTCATCTCTGCCAAACTGCGCACCATTTCTGCACTGCTGACATCTTTTAATGATCCGGTCATGTTTCACACCTCATTTCTCTTACCGCTGAAAGTCCAACTGATAATAACCGTTTTTCATTTGCACAACCTGCACTTTTTTCTGCAGAAAATCACTGATCGTTTCCGAGTTGATTACTTCTGCTACCGAACCCGTCTGATAGACCTGACCATTCCTTAACAGAAGACATCTATCAAACAATTCCGGCGATATTTCCTCAAAATGATGGGTTACATACAGCATTGTATGCTGACGTTTTTGCGCAATTCCCCGCACAAATTCCATCATTCTCTGCTTGCTTACCACATCCAGACCAGTCATTGGTTCATCCAGTACCAGAACCTCCGGCTGCCCCAACAACGCCCTTAAAATCAATATATTCTGCCGTTCTCCCTTTGAAAGCCAATTATAGGGACTATCCATTTTGTCCTCTAAACCGACTTGCAATAATAACCGTTTCAATTTACGAATATGTGCGTCTGTTATGCAACCGTCTTCCAAACCAAGCGTTCCGCTCAGTCCCGACAGTACCAGGTCTAACACCGATTCGTGCTGATAAATGCGATCGAAATAAGAATTGCTGATCCATCCCATCTGTTTGCGTAAACTCAAAATATCCAGTTCCCGATAATCGGTTCCACGATACAACAATGTGCCATGGCTGTAATCCTGATAGCCGGCCAAAATACTTAACAATGTTGTTTTTCCGCTGCCATTCATGCCAAGTACAATCCATCGGCTTTTTTCCTCAATCTCCCAGTCAATCTGTTTGATTCGATAACGCTCGCCCCACTGGCAGCTTAATCCTTTTGCTGTAATGATTGATCCATCCATAAGCCTGACTCCTCCAATAATTGTTCCAGACTGTCCTCATCTATTGTCGTACACATATCCATACCAGATTCTTTTATTTGCGTCGGCACAATAAACCCGTTTTCTCCCGTAAGTCCCAGATAGCGCAGCTGCCAGCTGGTTAAATTGCATACCTTTGCCACATTCATCTGAAACCGCTGTTCATTATCCTCCAGTTCAGGAAAATGATTAAACGCTGTCGCTGTTACAAATGCTCTGGCGCTGGCATAAGCCTCTTGCTCAACACCATATTCTATCTTCTGACACTGATCACAGTATAATTCGATTCTGGCGGCAGCCTGGGTGTGAAACACAATCTGCCGTACATGCAATTCACCGCCGCAATATCGGCAACAACAATATTTAGCCCGTTGTTTGAGCCGTTCCACCCGCAACGATTTTTCTTTTTTCATCTTTTTCACGTCCTTCTTTCCAAATAACAGAAAGAGACTGCCGCAATATAAACGCTATTGCGATAGTCCCTTCCCTTCTTTCGTTATGTGCTTTATGTGAACTGTATTAAATCCCTGGGTTCTATTTGAAATTCTTTAACCTTAAAATTCATTAACCAAATTAAAATTCATTAGCCAAAATCTGATAAACCGGAGCACCTTCACACTGCGCTGGCATCCGCATACCCAGCAATGCTGCAATGGTTGGCGCTACGTCAACTTGACGGATAACCCGTTTTGTGTAGAAATCTTCTTTGATCCCCGGTCCTGCTGCCACAAAAATCGGAGATACAGAAGTATCGCATTCACCCCAAGAGGTAGACAGGCTGTCATCATGGTCATGTTCATACCCTTCAGCCATACAATAAATAATATCGCCGCATTGTGGATATTCACCGCCCAGCCCCATCAGTCTGGCATCTTTCCGACGTAAAGCAAATGCAATGATACGCTGACCGGATTCTTTATCTTTATGACCATACAAAGCAGTCATAATTTCTTCTTCCAGCTGATACTGGTCCGCTGGATCTACAATACCGTCAATGATTGTGCCATCCGGCAGCTTATGCTGATTTCTGCCTTTCAAGTTCAAATAAATATGCATTTCACGGTTTGCCACTGCTTTGGTTTTGGTCCAGTCAATCCGTGGTAATTTATAACCGGGTACTGGTTCAACAAAAATGGTTTCACCATTTTCATCTTTTTGCAGTGCAGTAAAGCCCAGCTCTTCCATCAGCTGAATATTCAGCCCGGTATCCCCTAAGCCGCGAATTCCCCAGGTTGGGCAAACCTGCGCATGGTCGGATACCAGCAAAATGGTCCATCCTTCATCCAAAAAGTGCAGGAATTTTCCAATATAACGGTCAGCCTGTTTATATACAGTCTGCATAATTTCTTCGTATTCTGCCGGAGAACAATTTGGGCGGCCTTTTTTCATATCACGAATAAACATATGTTCCTGTAAATCCGGTGCATGGAAATGAGAGAAGACAACTTCATAGCCATCGTTTTCCATCAGATAGTTCAATGCATCAGACTGCCAATCCATAGTATGTTCCCAGCATAAGTTCATGCAATCCAACATTAAGGTTTTATCTCCCATGGTCAGAGTTGCAGTTGGTGGTGGATAACCGATATTATCTAAAATTTCCTGATGCAGTTCTTTTGGATGCCACATCATATTCACGTCACTGTTCATTGCAGAAGAAACCCACAGTTTTACATAGCTGCCGTCTTCCGCCAGTTCCATCATACGCATATCCCGGTTTACTCTTACCGGCTGATCGTTTTTGATGGCTTCATCAAAAATATCACGTACGTATTCATCACGATGAATCACTGCCATTGGTTCTGTTGCCTTTTTATTTTTGTAAATTGCCACGCTGTCATAAACACCGGCTTCATTTTGCAAAATAAGCGCCGGACGGCGAATCAAACCGCCGGAATATAATAAGGTGAATTCCTTAGCGCCAGCCGGAGCGGCAGCCCATTTATCATCTGCATCCTGAATTGGTGATAAAGCTGCATCAATCGGCTGTTCAATATAGCCGCCCTGACCGCCTACCAGCGGATCGTAAATATATAATGGGAATCCATCTCCGCCCACTGCTTTAAATGTATCCGCCACATTTAAACCGGAACCGGTGTCTTCTTCATCCATACCGGTTACAACACATGGCACCTCGCTGCCATTGGCCGCTGCTGCGCGATAAGCAACCTTTACATTATTAGGACTGGCTACAACCAGATACTCGGTATCTAACTGCGCCGTACTCATATTAACACTCCCCGGGCTGGTGCCGTCTACCACATGCAGATTAGGGCTGTCGGAGGATGGCGGCCATGCACTTCCCGGCCAGTGCCATACCAGTGTTTTTTTGCCATTTTCTGCTGTAATATTCCACATCTGTTCCGCTTTACAGTTGAGAGAACTGAAATTCACATCAACCAGGTCCAAATCGCCGCCCTGCCGGAAGAACGCGGTAATTTCATGGGTTTCAGGATATGCTCCTGTTGCCAGTGTGGTCCACTGCGGTGGGGTTACAGTCGGCATTGCGCCCAGCAAGACCAAATCTTCACGGGCAGAACCCCGTTTGATTAACTCTGCTGTTGCCGGCATAATGCCCATATCTACATATTTTCTGGTTAACCGTGGGTCCAATGCGTCAATCCCCAATACCATAACTTTTTCAGTGCTTGCTTCTCTTGCCATACGATCTCCTCCTCAAAAATAATATTCTGACATGTTTTTAATATCCCATTCATAATGTATACGCAGCTGTGTATTTCTTTATAAATCTATCCTAGCGGATTCCGGCTCTTTTGTCTAACAACGAAAAACAGGATGCACTTTTCAGGATACAGAAAAAACAACAAAGGACTATTGGAGTCACATACTTTATAAATTGTATTTTTAGCTATTATAAAAAAACACGACAAACCTGGTATTTTATGTTATAATAAAATTTATATTTGCATCGCTGTATGAACATAATTCAAGAGGAGGGTTTTTATGCATTCCGACCAGTTGCTATATCTCATAGATATTGCTAAAACCAATTCCATTAATGCAACAGCCAAGCGCATGTTTTCCAGTCAGCAGGCTGTCAGCGAATCCATCAAACACCTGGAAAACGAGCTGAACTGCACCATTTTAAACCGCTCAAAAACCGGTGTCAGCCTGACAGACGATGGAAAGTACGTACTTACCCATGCAATCGATATGATTGCACAGTATAACACCTTGCTGCAGCACTTTAACGGAGCATCCCAGCCACTAATCAGCGGAAAACTGACACTCGGTGTTGCACCGCTGGCAACCAGCACACTTTTAACCGAACTTTTACTCAAACTGCATAATACATATCCCGATATTATCCTTTATGCGCAGGAACATTCGGCAGAAACAATCTTACAGCTGATCATAGAGGGAAAATTGAATTTCGGTCTGCTAAGCTTTCTGGAAGGCTGGACAGAGCCGCTGGCAACCGTAAAAAAGAATTCAGATGTTCCGCTCCATTTTCAAAAACTCTACAAGGACGAACTGGTTTGTGTCATGTCTAAAAATAATCCGCTCTCTACTGAAAAAATTCTTTCATTTCAGGATATTGCCAATGTGAAACAGACCATGTACACTTACAGCAACAGCGCTATATCAGATGACTCCTGCCTTCATATCTCCAACAATACAAGCATTCACCAGAAATTTATGATGGAGAACAGAACGGTCTGCCTGATGCCTTACCAAGCTTATAAATTGCTATATCCTAAAAAAGAATTTTGCTGTATCCCCGTTGTGGATGCCAAACCGGTTACAGCCTGTCTGATCTGCCGTAAAGCAGACTACTCACCCTCCAATACGCTGTATCAGACATTTATTGATATCACAACTTCTGTTCTGCAGCATATATAAAAATCATATCTCTACAGTAATCAAGTCCGACAAAAACAATACCAAAAAAGCGCTTTCCGCCAATCTGCTGAGCATCAAATGCCGCAGGCCGGGAAAGCGCCTTTTTCTTGTTATATACTTTTTGTGTACAGTTTATCAGCAGACATATATTGTGTATGGTCTGTTATCAATATACACTTTGTTATTTGGCTGCTGCTTCCGCCTCAATCTGTTCCAATGTTTTCTGCGCTGTCTTACCGCCCCAGATCAGACAAATAATTGCCGGAATCACATAGAACAAGGAATTGGCAGCAGAAACATTGAACATTGGACTGACACCCTGCATAGCCATCAGTACCGGTACAGTCGGTGTTACAACACCAATCAATACTCTGGACAGAGACATAATCAAACCGGTCCCGGTACTGCGGTATTTGTTTGGCAGATTTTCTGCCAGATAGGTCCAATACATGGTAGTCGCACCAGTTGCGCAAGCTGCACGGAACAGATTCATGATCATATAGCCTGCGACTGCTGCTGTACCAGCCAATACAGTCGGCATCAAACCACTGATTACACACATTGCAGCCGCCAAAAACAGCATAACGACAATAGGAATCTTACGTCCGCCCATATCCGAAACTTTAGAAGATATATAGTCACCCAACGGCGCCCCGAAACAACCCAAAATAGAGAAGGTCAGTACAGTCTGTAAATCATAGCCCATCTGCACCAAAATCACCACAATCCAGTTGGCCATATAAAAGCCGCCTACAACACAGCCAATTGCCATAATCGCCAACGCTATTGTACTGCCAATCTGTTTTTTACTGAATAAAAATCCTAAAGTTTCCAACATGCTAACCTTTGCTTCTACGCAGACGGTTCCCAATTCAGCCAGATGAGATGCTTCGCCAGACATGGTTTCTACCACTCTGTCCGCTTCTTCGTAACGGCCTCTGCCCACCAACCATCTGGGGCTTTCATACAACCATTTCAAACCAATCGGGAATAATACGATACCAAGACCGCCTAACATAAACATAATTTTCCACGCTTCAGGACTGCGTGGTACAACCACTGCCGAAAATATAATCGCAAAAGGTACGCCCAACGATCCCATGGCTGCCATCAATCCCTGATATTTCCCCCGGGAATGAGCCGGCATCATTTCTGCAATGTAAACCATGGCAATAATATTCATCCCGATTACACCAAATCCTGTCAGAAATCTGCAAATTGCAAACACCGTATAGTTGCTGAATAAGGCATTTCCCCAAGACGCCAGAGAAAAAATCAACACATTATACAGCAACGCTTTTTTTCGTCCGATTTTATCCGCCATCCAGCCGCCCAACAGCCCGCCAAAAAACATCCCATAAAACGATAACGAAGATAACTGCGCGATATGCTCATTGGTCAGGTTAAAGCTGGCCTGCACCGACGATGCAATAGAGCCGAACATATTCATATCCATCATATCAAAAAAATAACATACTGAAAAAATCCAAAACATGTGCTTATGTTTGATTCCTATCTGCTTCATATTATCAAAATACGCACATCCTGCCTTTGTTTGTTCGTTCGACATAGCTTTCGCCTCCTGTTTCTGCAAAACTTTTCATGCCATACAATAATACCGATCCTGTTTTACCATGTTATTGAAAGAAACTTTTTTATGAGCTCGTTTATATAAAGTTCTTTTATATATTCACTATATCGTTCACTACCATTTTTGTCTAACAAGAAAAATATAGATGCCTTACCAGCCATACAAGATTTTATTCTATCCCGCATGTCCCTATTCGTATTTCGCAATTTATTTACACAACAAAAAAAGCGCGCCGCAAGGCACGCTCTTACTCTGCAACATATTTAAAATGATTACACATGATCGCTAATATAATCTACAACTGCGCTGATATTTTTAATTTTTTCAGCTTCTTCATCCGGAATCTGAATATCAAATTCCTGTTCCAGTGTCATGATAACCTCTACCACATCCAGGGAATCGGCATTGAGTTCATCAAACCGTGTATTCATGGTGATTGTTTCAGGGTCTACATTCAACTGTTCTGCAACAATACTTTTGATTTTTTCAAAATAATCCATTCCCGTCACCTCCCTTCAAAAATTCATATCATAATTCATAGTATAACTGGTTTCTGTCTTTCCTTTATTTTTCTCTCTGCTGTTCAAAATTTCCTTTTATTTTTTCTACAAATTTACTTTCACAGCAATGGCAGGCAACCTCAATGGCTTTGCTGATGGCCTTAGCCTTGGAACTGCCGTGGCACACCACGCTTACACCGTTGACACCCAGCAAAGGAGCACCGCCGTATTCGGCATAATCCATTTTATGCTTCAAACTGCGCAATGCCGGCTTCATCAGCACGGCCCCTGCTTTACAGCGGGCAGAAGCCATTACTTCCTGTTCCAGCATGGTCATAATCACCTTGCCCATACCTTCCATGGTTTTCAGCACCACATTACCGGTAAATCCGTCGCAGGTCATCACATCCGCTACACCGGCAGGCACATCCCGTCCTTCAATATTACCGATAAAGTTTAAATCCGGCAGCTCCTGCAGCCGCTGATAGGCCGCCTGGGTCAGTTCGCTGCCCTTGGTTTCCTCAGAACCATTGTTAATCAGCCCCACCTTCGGCGCTGTCATGCCCATCACGCAATTCATATAAATACTGCCCATCTGCGCAAACTGCACCAGATTGTCTACATCCACATTGGTGTTGGCGCCGGCATCCACCAGCAGCTTGCCGCCGGTCAGCGATGGAATCATACAGCCGATGGCCGGTCGGCTGACACCTTTAATGCGGCCCAGCCCAAACAATGCCGCCACCATCTGTCCGCCGGTGCTGCCTGCTGATACCACCGCATCGGCAGTGCCTTCCTTCACCAGTCGGGTCGCCACCGTAATGGACGCATCTTTTTTGCGCCGATACGCATTGGCGGGATGGTCGGCCATTTCAATCACTTCACTGGCCTCCACAATTTCTATTTTTGCATGCTGCAGCCCATTATTCTGCGACAGCTCTGCTTCAATTTTATCTCTCTGTCCTACCAGATAAATTTTATCCAGCATTTCATACTTTTGCAGTGCATCCAAAGCACCCAGCACAATCTCTTTGGGAGCGTGGTCGCCGCCCATGGCATCCAGTGCGATTTTCATGCGATATCTTCCTCTCCTGCGGTCAGGACTGCGTTTTTCTTCAGTATATAGTATATACGCCGAGGCAACCCGGCAGCAAACCTGCGAAAAACGCCAATCCATTTTGTTCTGTGTTGCCCATTATAACACATTCCGTTCCCAGTGGGTAGTTTTTTATACAAAGAAAATTCACAAAGAAACATTCTGCACGCACCAATCTGACCAATGGTTCTGCTCTGTGGGCAGCAAGCAACCCATCTGCACGTCCCCCTGCTCTCTTTTTATTCCAGACAGGCGCCCAATATGATGGATGCCATTAAGTAAAAAAAGCTGTTAAGCATCACCAATTAGATCACGCCCACAGCTTCTTTCTGTTTTATCTTCTGTTTTATCTTCGTTTTATATAGAACTGCGTTCCATCGCAAAGGACAGGCTAAAAGAGCAGCTCGGCAATAGGAATCCCCACAACCAGCATCAGCATATTCACCATAAAAATAACTGCGCCCATTTTATATGCGTTCTTGGTGCCAATCCACTCCTTATTGCTGAAGGCCATTGCCGCCGGCACCGAAGCAGCCGGTGTCATAAAGGCCACGCTCAAAAACGGTACTGCCAACACAGTCAGCACGTAAGGGTTTACCTGAATGGCATTGCCCAGTGTATACATAATCGGCCCAATTACCGACATCACCACAGCATTATTCGCAAACTGGGTAATGCAGGAGCTGACAAAGAATAATACCACAATAAATACAAATGGCGACATACCTGCCAGCAGAGAACTCATGCTTTCATTGACAAAGGCCAAAATTCCCGCATCAGGGTTATTGATTGCCTTGGATAACGGCGCAATGGTGGCAAACATAAAAATCATATCCCAGGAAAGTCCCTGCGCCAATTTGGTAATCGGAACCACATCTTTGTGACCCAGCATGAAAATATAATAAAGAATCAGTACCATCAACGCCACACCAGCGATACCCAATGCTTTAAAAAAACCGATAATTGCTATAGAGGTAGGCAGCAGCTCCGGCAAAAACAGCATCATAATCAATAATAAAATTAGACCGGCTACCAGTTTTTGATGATTGGTTAATTTTAATTCCTCGTCGTTGTTCAAAGTTTCTTTCTGATGTAAAATCAGGCTGACATCCGGACGAAAGATATATTTTGCAATCAGAATATACGCGCCGATAGAAACAAATACCAAAATCAGCTGCATAACCGTATACAGAAAATAATTGATTTCCAATCCCAAAAAACTCTGCAGCTGCGCCACTACCATAATGGCCAGACCCATATAAGGGAAAATTCCGCCGGCCACAGCGCAGCTGTATAAAATGGCTACCAACACCAGCATCGGATATTTATCACCCGGTTTAAATCCTGCCTGCTCACAAAAGCTGTAAAAAATACTCCACATCAAAAACATTGCTGCATAAAGATTCACTGTAGCGGCGATGATAGCGCTGGCAATACAAAACATCACTGCAATGCCCCAAGGTTTGCCGACTACAAATTTGCGGCTTACACACCACTGGGCAATATAATTGCTCAAACCCACTTCGCTCACCAATGTAGACACCAGGAAAAAGAACAGTACAATCAAAGTTAATTGATCACCAAAGGCCGCTCCCAATGTGGCCAGTACCGTATTTTCACCCAAAAAACCAAATGCCAAAATCCCAATCATACTGGGAAATATCATTCCTACCGTGCTCCAGCCATACACAACGCCTGCAAAAATACCCAGCGTCTGCATGCCCAGCGGTGTCAAAGCGCCGATGGGCGGTACATATTTAAAAAACAGGATGAGCGCCATCATTATAATTACATGCACATATTGACTATACTGACGCTTCTGCGCTGCTACATTTGTCATCATACATCTTCCTTTCCAAATCTATGTATTGTTTATAATTTCGTGCTGTATCTACTCTATAAAAACGACTTTTAAAAAAACTTACACTTCATTGGCAATAGCCTTTATCAAAATTATTAGAAAAGAGGGCAATATCTTTGCACAAAGTCCACCTCTGGATGGACTGCGGCAAAGGTATTTTATGGAGCTGGACGAAGTCCAAAGCGACAAAAATACGTGCAGCTGCTGTCCAGAGCAGCGTGTGGACGGTGCAACAGATATTGTCCGATAGAGTATAAAATAATAGAAATTCGGTCAAAAAATAAGCAGAGCAAATTATATGGATCTCTCTATATAACTGCTCTGCTACATCATACGGCGTAACAGGAACAAACCTGCAATCCTGCTAATATTACAATCGATGAGTCAAATTAAAACTCTTCAGCAAAAGCCTGATATACAGGAGCGCCTTCACAATCACGAGTCATACGCACACCGCCTAATGCTGCAACAGTAGCCGCAAAGTCAACCTGCTGAATGATACGGTCGATTTTTTCGCCCTGTTTAAACCCTTTCCCGGCAAAGATAACGATTGGAGATACGGTGCTGCCCCAATATCCGTGGGTGGTAGCCATAGAATCGCCATGGATGCGGTTGAAACCTTCTTTTACAAAGTAAACGATGTCACCGCATTCCGGTCCATACATACCCAGCGCTTTGGCATCTTTATTGCGCAGAGCCAGCTGAATAACCCGTTCCCCTTTATATCTGTAGCTGTACAATGCAGAAATAATTTCATCTTCCAGCGCATACTGGTCTTCCGGATCTACAATACCGTGAGTATCGCGGCCTTTCAGGTTGAGATAAATGTGGGTTCCGCGGGTCGCCACTGCTCTGGTTTTTTCCCAGTCAATTTCGTGCAGATCGTTGCCCTGGGCATCTTTTTTCACAACCGTATAGCCCAATTCTTCCATAACACGTACATTGCAGCCAAATGCGTCACCAATCAGTGGCGGATGTTCTTCGTCCATCACCATCAAACCATGGTCACTCATAACCAAAATGCTCCAGCCTTCATCCAGCAAATGCAGGAAACTGCCCAGATAACGGTCTGTCTGACGATATACGTCACGAATATTTTCCTGATATGCTTCTGCTCTTGCCATTCCTTCCGGTGTATTTTCCCGTTCTTTGGCATGATGCCAGAATTTATGGCCCATATGGTCTACATTATGCAGATGGCTGTAGATCACTTCAAAGCCGCCTTCTGTTGCACAATAATTTAACACTCTGCTCTGATAGTCACAGCAATATTCCCAACCTGCAATCATCAAATCCTTCGCTGTTTTCGGATCTCTGGAACCATTACATGGAACCCCTGGCAATAAACCAACGTTTTCAATAATTTCTTTGTTAAATGTTTTTGGATGCCATACTGCATCGTTATGGCTATCTGTAGCAATCCCAATGGCAATCTTTACATAGCTGCCGTCTTCAGCCAGTTCTTCTACTTTCATATTGCGCAGGCAACCCACTCTTCTGTCATCAACAGGCAGTTCTTCTACAAACTGAGTCAACGGCATATCTTTTGTCAAACTAATCAGTGGTTCTTCCGCTTTTTTGCTAGCATAAACAACAACTGTATCATAAACACCCTGTTCATTTTTCAAAATCAGGCAAGGTCTTCTTACAAAACCATTGCCGGTTACCATGGTGAATTCCAACGCATCTGCTGGCACAGCAATGCTCCAGCCTTTAGCTTCTTTGATTGGAGAGTTTACTACATCAATTGGAGTATCATCCAGACCCAGTTCGCCGTCTGCTTCACTCAGTTCTACGTTCTGAACACCGCTGGCGCCATTCCCTTTAGCCATTGCATTTACTACTTGGCCGCTGCCGCTCTGCGCAGATGTATCATCAGCTGCATCCACATCAGTCAATACACAACCGGCACCGTTAGAAACCTGAATTCTTGGCTGATATTTTACTTCGGTAAAGTTTTTATCAGCAATCACTTTCTTTTCCCAGTCGATAGCGGCATTGCCCATACCCGGAAAACCAGGCTGTGTGCCGTCTACTACATACAGGTTTGGATTATCACTGGTTGGAGGCCAGCTGGAACCAGGCCAGTGCCATACCAGTGTTTTCTTGCCAGCTTCGGCAAACACATTCCACAATGGTTCAGATTTACATTTGCGAGAATCCAGTGAATATACAACGGTATCCAGATTTTCATGGTCCTGATTCCAGAAGCAGGTAATACCATGAGTACCAGGGCAAGTACCGGTGGCCATGGTGGTCCACATTGGCGGTGTAATGGTTGGGTGTCCGCCCTGCATTACTAAATCCTCACGGGCCACACCCCGTTCCAGTAATGTTTTTACATTTGGCATAATACCTTCTGCTAAGAATTTTTTGGTCAGGCCAGGGTCCATCCCGTCAACGCCTAAAATAATGATTTTATCTGACAATGCTTTTCTGCTCATACAAAAACGTCCCTTCTAAAATTATTTTTTAATAATTATTTCTCAATGATTATTTTCTTATAATTCTGCTTTTTGTTAACACTGTTTTTCTTGCTATATCTTACTGCAAACTCTTTATTCCTTACTGCTTTTTTCTGATTGCGATGCCGGCTTATCGCTGTTATTGTTATGAGTTCATTATAGCTATCAAGGATATTTGTGAATAGTCCCCACATTTTTACCGATTTGACATAGAGTGAAACGTTTTTTTGTTTCACTAAATAACACTTGCACGATGAAGCAACCCTTTTTATAATAGAACTACATCACATTCTGCTGACAGAACCGTATAGCGCAGACAAAGGCCATACCCATCTGACAGCTGCATAGGGAGGAACCCTTGATATGAATATCGAATATTTTCAATATTTGCAAACAGTGGCCGAAAGCCGCTCCATTCGTCAGGCCGCTGAAAAATTACATTTAAAGCAGCAATATCTCAGCACCATCATCAAAAATATAGAAAACCATTACGACGTTACCATTTTTGAAAGAAGCCGCCGCGGCATTAAAATTACCAATGACGGCCGTTTCTTTTTAGAACGGACCCAACAAATCAATCAATTACTGCAGGAACTGGAAAGTCCCTATTTATATCCCAGCAAACAGGATTTCTCTTATGTGGTCAAAGATATTCCCATCTATATTCAGGATGTCACCACTTCCAGCAAAATGATTTCTATCATTGATACCTTTCACAAATATTTCCCTTACATTGACATTCAGCTTTATGTAAAAGGACAGGAGGAAATCTTTTCTGCTGTGCGGCAAACGCCCGATTCTATCGGCGTGATTTATACAGTAGACGATGGGGCAATCACATCCATTCCTGCCGATTTACATAGCATTCCGTTCCTGTCGCAAAAACTACTGGCCATTGCCAGCAAACAAAACAAACAGGCCCAGCAGAATCCATCCATTTCTATCTACGATTTTCTGGAAAAAGAACTGGTATTGTACACTTCAGCCAAGCAGGAAGAAAATCCGCTGCTGCACTATCTGCACCAGTACGGAACGCCCCACATCAAATATACTGTCAACAACCCCATGTTTCTGGCAGAACTATTGCAAAAAGGCGATTACTGGGCATTGGGCAGAGTATCAGATATTACCCAGAACGAATTGTTATCCATCCCGTTTCAGGAAAATATCATGCTGCACTCCTATTTTATCTGCAAACCGGAAACCGCCCAGTCCTTTATTACCCAGAGCTTTTTCAAAATCGCCTCTGCACAGCAATCATTATAATCCATGGCAAAAAGCCATCGGTGCAGTTATGAACGAAACCGCTTCCTATCACTAGATAGTAGAAAAAATAAAAATTTTAGCTGCCGATCACACCCTTGTGGTTGGCAGTATTCTTCTGTTGCTCACACGAAATATTTTCCATATCCCATCAGCACCATGCATTTTAGATTTTTAAATACCAATGATAAATCACAATCATTTTGCGTGCTTTTATCCTGTATACCATTTTCATGTTGCCATTGCTCTAGCAACAATTCCTACCGTCTTTTTTTAGCCTGGTCATGGCGTACCAACTTTTCATAATATAAATCCATAGTCAACGGCGCATTGTACAAGATTGTCAATAAATAGCCATACACATTCTGCACCTTACTGGTATTGCACTGCAAATATTCCAACACATATTCAATATGACCGCTGTCCAACTGTAACAGCTGCTCCTTCACATCGTCCATGCGGCGCTCTCTGCCGCCTACTTTCACAATGGCATCATCAACGCTGTTCATGGCATCGGCAATGATAGTCACCATTGTCTTGATGGCAGACTGATTGTGTGGATAACTTTCTAACAGCCAGTCATATTCCAATTGCTCTTGCACAATATTTTTCCAACTGCGGGGCGCAGCCTCCCCCTCCTCTTTTTTATTTCGCTCAGTATAACTTCTCTCAGTCTTATTACCTCGTACTTTTTTCACTTCCAGAAGTGTACTTTCTTCACTTCTGAAGTTGTATGTTTTACATGTCACCGGACATAAGGATGCCATGTTTTGTTCCTGACTATCTGCAGCAGCATTATCATTCCAACTTGCTACATAACTTTCTGCTTGATAATCAGTATCTTTCTGCACCCGCTCATTATGAGTTTCTTGCACATCATCAGCAGTTTTTTCAGCAGAATTTGATGCATCGTTATATGCCCGATACATGGTTCTGCTCTGCCGTTGCTGCTGCTTTCTAAGCCGACGCGGAGATACCGCCGGTTCACTCTGCTGAATCTGCTTCACATAAATCAGACTGGGCTTGCCCAATCCCTGCCGCTGACGCACAATTAAATCACTCTGTTCCAGTTCCCGCAATAATTTGATGGCTGTTTTATTGGAGCAGCCAAAATCTTCCATTAATTCTTCCACTGTATAAATGATGAAAACTTTACCATTGGCATCACACCAGTCATTTTTGCCGGATAAGCTCATGCGGTCTAATAAGATACCGTACAATAATTTGGCTTCCATGGTAACATGCTGGTAGCGCACTCCTTTAATCAACGCTTTGGGAATGCGGTAGAAGGTATATTGATCTTGTTGGTTTTGGTAGAAATATTGGTTAAAGGTGTTTGTGGTTGTCATAGTAATCTCCTCCTGAATATAAATGAAAAAAGTTGCTTTCACTACTCAGGAGAAAAACAGGCAAAAACCGGCTACCTAAAATGAAAAAATTTTTGCAAAATTCCATAAATACAATTTATAGTTTCGGCAACATGCCATTTAGAGGGAAAAAAGAAAGACAGAAAAAGATGACAACTTTTTAAAAATCATCATCTTTTTCTGTCACAAATTAATTTTGATTGCTTTGGTTATTATGATTGTTTCACGTGAAACAATTTTGTTTGCAATGCTCCATCATCGGAAGATTGTTTGTTGCCTACCCTCCTACCCGACCAGAAAAGCGTCGGGCACAGACATCTGCTTGTCGGTCTGCTTCACTTTGGACTGCGTCCAGTTCGGCTAGACAGACTGCGCACTTGTCCGCTTCAATGTCGACAACGGCAACAAAACATCTCCCTGGTTGACGCGCATAAGGCTGGCCTATCCTTTGCCAAAATTCCGAATTGGGATGGTCAGCAACGCAGATTGTTTTATCCGAGCTGGACACAGTCCATGGCGAGGAAAACAATCAAGTTGATGTCCAGCACCACTGAGGGATCGGCAAAGATAGGACAAGCCGACTACGCAATCTCTCCCACTAAACAATTTTGTTTGTGATGCTCCATCGTTGGAAGATTGTTTATTGCCTGTCTAAATCGTAGAATAGTTCTTTCACTCCCACCAAGGCAGACTATCATTGCACGCGTTCCGACTTAGGATGGACTAGGGCGCAGGCTGTTCTCATCGAGGCGGACAGCCCCTGTCCGGCCGAGAAGAACAGACCAGCCGCTGTCCAGACTACGGAGGGGGCGGTAATGGTAGTCCTGCCTGAATTCCGCTTATAACCTTATTTCATCCCAAACAATTCTTTCATCTATCCCCTTGCATAAACAAAAAACCGATGACCAAAAAAACAAAACAACATGATATGCTTTGTTTTTCGGCATCGGTTTCTTTACTTTTATATGATTATTTGGTTCTTTGTCAATAGTTGGGGTAAAGAAAAAAGTTGAGAATAAGAGGCAGAGGAAAAAACATCTGCCTCTTA
>CALXUG010000019.1 GCA_944391625.1 uncultured Clostridia bacterium | reverse complement strand
ATTCAGGAAACTATCGATACAGCAAATAACAAGTATGCAGGTTACAAACTGGGCAGCACAAATCCAACAACAGTACCAGCAAAGGATGCGTTGGTGGATAGCGGAACAGTCATCAAAATCTACTACGTGAAGGATGATACCGTAAAGAAAGAACTGAGTTACACAGTAGAATACTATAAAGATGGTGTGAAAGTAGCAGGAGATACTCAGACTGAAACAGCAGAAGTATGGGTAAATGCTCCAGATACACTGACTGTAGATCAGACAAAAATCAATGTAACAAACAAATATGTTGGTTATAAGTTTGAAAAGACAGAGCCAGGGACAATTCCGAGTAGTATTGCAGATAAGGGTGTCATCAAAGTGTACTATGTTGCTGTGGATGGCATCAAATATACAGTAGAATACTATTATCAGCAGCCTACTGGTGAAAATGATTATAAACTGGAAGGCTCAACAGAACGTGCTGGTGTAACGGATACAACAGCAACATTGTTAGGTGATGATAAAAAAGTAAATATCACAACCAGCAGTGCGTATAGTTGGAATGCTGAAAAAACAGTAGATAGTCAGAAAATCAATGGTGATGGAAGTACTACTTTGAAAGTTTACTTTGATTTAGGATATCAGGTTGTTTATTTCTACAGAGATTCTGAAGAATCTGAATATAAAGAGCTGGAAAGCAGCGGTTATATCTATCAGAAAAACAATCATATTCTGAAACCAAATGCCACATTTGATGGCGATTGGGTTACTACAGGCAGTGCCTATACTTGGAACTTTGAGGATGATAGTGTAAGTGACAAAGTAGATTTATTTAAAGATGCTTTCCATACATTGTATCTGTATGCAACAGGTATGGTAACACCAAAAGATGAAGGCAACATTAATGTAACCAAACAAGTTGTGGGTAACAACACAGCGCAGGATTACGAATTTACTTTAGAGTTGACTCCAGAACAGGTAAAAGGTGATCGTGACTTAACAACAGAAGAAGCGAACCAACTTGCAATCTGGAATGGCAAGGTTAGTGCCAAAGAAACAGATTGGAACGAAGCGCTTGCAGCAAAAAATACAGCGAGAAAGTCGTTCATCGGAACTGGCGTAACAGTTACCACAGATTCTATGGTGAAATTTGCCAGAGTGGATGAAGATGGTACTGTGTATGGTTTGTTTGACAGCGATGTAACATCTCCATCTGCGTTGTTGTATGACTTTGAAAGTGTTAAAACTGCCGATGCAACACTGATGGGTGAAATTGCAGACTTCATTGATGGTTTAACTGCTGAGGTAGTAAACGATGTAACAGATTTGTTTGCTGCGGTAGCAGAGGCCTTTGGTGAAAAAGTAGAAGGAGTTACTTTACTCTTTAATGCTGAAGCAGCGCAGGATATGTTTGCTAAAGTATCAGCAGCAACAGTTGCTGAAGAAGAATACAATACTGTAGTAGCAGACCGTCAGGCATTCTTGAGCAGCACAAAAATTACAAAACCTGCTGAAGTAACATTGGTTGCTAAGCATCAGGATGATACTACACAGGAATTTGTATTGAATGAAGATTCTGCTGACCAGAATTGTTACTATGATGCAGCAAGCGGTCAATATATTTTCAAATTTACTATTAATGCATCTGCAACACAATCCGGTTGGATGAGCTTTGACGTACAAGTTGCTTCTGGCAGTGCAATTAGTTTTGTACTGAAAGAAACAGGCAATGGTGGTGCAGACAGCACAACTGTAAATAATGGGGTATACACGATAGACGGTATCTCTGGTGAAGTAACATCAGGCTCTAGCTTACAGTATGTATTTGTAAACACCTTTGAAGGCAATACTCCTGTAGATCCTGTAGATCCGGGGAAACCAGACGATCCAACCGATCCTGACATCGAAATCGAAGATCCGGATGTACCACTGACAGATCCGGAAGAACCGGTTATTGAAATCGAAGATCCAGATGTACCATTGATAGATGTACCTGGTGAAGAAGTAGAGATTGATGAACCGGAAGTTCCATTGGGTGATGCACCGCAAACAGGCGATAACAGCAACACAATTCCATTTGTGGTATTGATGCTGGCAGCAGCTTGCGGACTGGTGGTAACCAGAAGAAAATTCAATTAAGAATAGTTTGCGCACTGCAAGGCAATAGGTACTATGATTGCTGAGGGATGCAAACACAGTAAGGGCCGGGCGAAATTTCGTCCGGCCTTTTAAATGCAAACAGCGCTGTTTTACCTGATAAATGGGTAAAACGGTGCTGTCTTTTTTATGAATGGCTGTCAGGTGGTTAATCGATTACCGGGGTGCGCAGATATTCTTTGTTGACCACATCCCGTTTGGAGTTGAAGGGCAGGCCCCGGTCAAAGTTGACAATATTGGAGTAGCAATAGTTTACCATGTTGATATCGTTGTCTTTGGTGTTGCCGCCGGCGTGGGCGGAAGCCACTACGTTGTCCAGCCGCACTAATTTGTTATCCGGCGCCAGTGGTTCGTTGGCATAGGTGTCCAGTCCGGCGCCCAGCAGATGGCCGCTTTCCAGCGCAGCCACCAACGCATCTTCATCGATGATGGGACCGCGGGCAGCGTTGATAATTACAGACAGCGGTTTCATTTTAGCCAGTGCGTCGGCATCGATCATGCCGCGGGTTAAATCGGTCAGCGGTGTGTGCAGGGTTACAATGTCGGAGGTGTGCAGCAGTTCATCCTGGGACACAAATTGATAGCCGTATTGTTCTTCCAGTTGGTATTTGCGTTCGATATCGTAATATTGTACGGTTGCGCCAAATGCGGTTACCAGTTTGGCGACCTTGCTGCCGATGTTGCCCAGCCCGATGATGCCCACTGTTTTGCCGTTTATCATGTAGGAACGGCCGAAGTATTCGGTTTTGGGCCATACGTTGTTCAGGATTTTGCGGTTGATGGGCAGCAGATTGCGGTATACGGCCAGCATCAGCATAATGGTCAGCTCGGCAGCGATGCCGCTGTTGACGCCGGGGCAGGTGGAGATGGGAATATCCCGCTGTCCCCATGCTTGCAGGTCCATATCGTTGTAGCCTGCGCCCCAGCGCTGAATCAGTTTCAGGTTGGGGGTGTTGTGGATTAAAGAGTCATCGACTTTCAAACGGGTGATGAGATAATCGCAATCTTTTAATTTGGGAAAATCCTGCGGCTCGATGCCTTCTACCAGTTCAAAGCCTTCCGGTACATTTGCCCGCAGGGCTTCTAATGCGCCGGGAAAGTAAATGCCGGTTAAACCGATTTTTTTCATGGATTGTCACTCCTGATTCAAATTTTATAATGGTTGTTTGCGTGTGCTTGTTATTTAGGCACAAGCTGTTTTATGGATAAATATGCAGCGCACTGCTGCGTGTTTGGTTATTGCTATGGAAAACCCTCACCGGTTTGTGACCGGCGAGGGCTCAGCACAATTTTATTTTAAAAGTTCTTCTAAAAATTGTTCTAACAGCTGTTCTAAAACACTATTCCAAAACGCCAATTTCTTTATAGTATTTGGCAGCGCCGTCATGGATTGGCAAGCCGGCCAGGTCGGTAACGGCTTCTTCTACAGAGCAGGATTTAAGAATGCTCTGGGATTGGGATAAGGTGTCGATATTTTCCCAGAAGGTTTTGGTCAGGTCATAAATAACATCTTCCGGTACGTCGGCGGAGGTACACAGTGTAATTTTAACTGCTGATGTCAGCACGTCTTGGTCCTGACCGCTGTAGGTGCCTGCCGGAATGGTATATTTGGCATACCATGGGTAGGTTGCTTGCAGTTTTTCAATCAGTGCTTCGTCCATTGGCACCAGTTTGCCGCCGGCAGTGGCGGTGATTTCAGTAACAGCTGCGGTAGGCACACCGGCCATAATCCAGGCACCGTCCAGCTGTTTGTTGCGCAGCAGGTCGCTGGCTTCGGTAAAGCCTACATATTGAGCGTCAATGTCATCGGGATAGTTCATGCCTAGTGCAGTTAAATGATAGTTGGTTTCTACTTCGGAGGTGCCGCCCGGAGAGCCCGGTGCAAACCGTTTGCCTTTTAAGTCGTTCAGTGTTTCAATGCCGGATTCAGCGGATACCACTACCTGGTTGGGGTTGTAGTACAAGCCGGCCAGCACGCGCAGATTTGGGTCTGCGTTGCCTTCAAAAACGCCTGTGCCGTTCATGGATTCGTACATGATGCTGGTAACTGCTACACCGATTTGGGCTTCGCCGTCCCGAATGCAGTTTAAATTTTCTACACCGCCGTTGGATGCAGTGGCGCTGGCGGTTACATAATCCAGTTCATCGTTCCACAGTGTGGCGATGGCAGAGCCCAGCGGATATACGGTGCCGGTGGTGGCTGCTGTCATAAAGCTGATGGAAACCGGCTCTTTGCCGTCGCTTTGGGTTTGTGCATTGTTTTGGCTGTCGCCGCCGCTGCCGCAGCCGGTTAGTGCAGTGGCCAGCATAGCAGCGCATAAGGTTAGTGATACAAGCTTACGTTTTTTCATAGATATGCCCTCTTTTCTTTTATTAAAATAAATATAGCTGAATTTTGCTCAGCAGTGCGTATCTGTTTACGCAGCTGCCGATGGTTGAAAACGCTTCTGATAAATTATAATGGCTGCCAGCAGACCGATGCCCAGAATATCAGTGATGGTGCTGGGGTCAATGCTGAGAAAGCCCACGATAATCAACAAAATTCGTATCACAGGACTGCATTTTTTCAGCAGCCAGCCTTCTAATCCGGCAGATAGGCAGATAACGCCGATGCAGGCGGTGATAAAGGCAGTCAGTGTGGTAATCCAGGAGATGCCTTCCACAGTGCCGTAAAGCAGCAGCGGATTATCCAGGAAAAAGAAAGGGATAATAAATCCGGTTAATCCCAGCCGTACTGCAATGAGCGATGTTTTGGTCTGGTTGGATCCGGCAATTCCGGCAGCTACATAAGAGCTCATGGCAACCGGCGGTGTAATGTTGGACAGGCAGGCATAAATCAGACAGAACATATGGGCTGCCAGCGGAGATGCGCCGATTTCAATCAGTACAGGCACAGCCACCGAAGCCACGATAACATAAGCAGCCACACCGGGAACGCCCATGCCCAGGATGATGCTCAGCACCATAACCATAAAGCCGCCCAGGAACAGCTGGTTTTCGCCGACAACTTTCAGAACCAGGTTGCCGAAGGTTAAGCCCAGACCGGTTAAAGAAACAGTGCCGATGATAACGCCGATGATGGCGCAGGAAACCCCAACGCTGATAGCGCCTCTTGCTCCTTCGCAGGTGGCTTCCATAATAATTTTTGGTGTCATTCTGGTTTCTTTTCTGAGCCAGGATGCAGCTACAGTGGCAAAGATGGAAACTACAGCGGCAAACAATGGTGTGTAGCCGGCAAACATCAGCACCAGCAGCACAATCAGCGGCAGCAGCAAATGGCCGCGGCTTTTTAATACTTGCAGTGCATCCGGGATATTTTCTTTGGACAGGCCGGTCAGGCCCAATTTTTTTGCTTCAAAATGTACGGCAAACAGCAGTGTTAGGTAATACAGAAAAGCGGGAATGCAGGCGGCCAGCATTACCTTGGTGTAGCTGATGCCCAAAAATTCCGCCATGACAAAGCCCACTGCCCCCATAATAGGCGGGCAAAACTGACCGCCGGTGGAAGCCACTGCTTCTACTGCAGCGGCAAATTCCGGTTTGTAGCCGGTTTTTTTCATCAATGGAATGGTGATGGTGCCAGTGGTGGCCACATTGGCAATGGCGCTGCCGTTGATCATGCCCATCAGTGCGCTGGCCAATACAGCTACTTTGGCAGGGCCGCCCGGTGTTTGTCCCACCAGAGTCAGCGAAATGTCATTGATAAACTGGCTGAAGCCGCTGTATTTGAGGAAAGCCCCAAAGAGTACAAATAAAAAGATATAGGTGGTGCTGACGCCGATACCGACACCGAACACGCCCTGACTGCCCCAGAACATCAGGCTGAGAATCCGCTTTAAGCTAAAGCCGGTATGCCCGAATACACCGGGGATGTAAGGCCCTAAGAAGTTATAGGCCATAAAGATAAGTCCTAACACAGCCAAGCTGGGACTGGCGCGGCGAGCTGCTTCAAAAATGAGCAAAATGCCCAGTATGGCAACCAGCAGGTCTGCGCCGTTTAAGTTGCCGCCCCGTTGGGCAATGGCATCATAGTTGATGACCACATAGGTGTATACATAGATGGTTAAAGCAATTAAAGCCAGGTCAAAAACAGGAGGAAGCTTTCGTTTCCGTTTTTCCTTTTTAAACGCCGGATAATAAACAAAGGTAAAGCAGAGCAAAAATAAAATATGCCAGGCTCGAAAATGAATGGTGGATATGACACCGATGGTATTGTAATAAAGCTGAAACAACGACCATATAATCAGACCTACAGCAAGAAGTTTGGCAAATTTACTGTCAAAAATCCGGATTCTGCTGTCCGAGTCGGTCTCCTCTAAAAGTTCCTGCGCCTTTTTTTCAATGTCAAATTCCTGGTTAGAACTGGCGCTTTGGTCAGTGGGCATATTGGCAACCCCTCCTAAAAAAAATAAGATATAGATAAAAAAACGGCCATCCATCCCAAAAAGGACGAATGACCGTGGTACCACCTTTATTTACATTGATAGACAAAAAGCCGCCAATGCCTCTGTGCTGCTGTAACGGTCAGCAAACCGCTGTTGAAAACAGAAGCTCCGGGAGTGAACTTGGCGTTCAGTCTGTGCTGCAGGTTTTTCACCAACCAACCTGCTCTCTGCATTGTAACCGGACTGCGCTACTGGGAATCCCATCATTGCTGTATGTGCATATAAACCTATAAAACCGATGTGCTTTATAGTGAATAATATGTTAGCACAGGAGAAATTGATTGTCAATTCAATTTGATGAATTTTTTGAAAATTTTTGCATAACTTTGCTGATTTGTGCAAATTTATGCGTATTGTATTCAGGATGCAATCCAGTGAGTCATAAAGGCCAGCGGACTGGAAAAACGAAATCATTCACCTTTGTGTGTATTGCGCCATACACTATCAAGATGAGGAGGGAGCGGCATGGATTCATACAGTGACAGATATGAGATTGTGGAAGGGAAAATCAGGGATTTACAAGAGCAGCGCAAAGTGCTGGTGGATTTGGTGGTGGAATTGTTTCGGCAGGTGGAAGATTTAGAGAACCGGCTGGATGAGTTGTATCGCAGCTGTGAAGGCGAGGCATGGTTTTGAAAGGCAGTGCGGCAAACAGGGACTGAATGCAAATGTTGTGTTCAGTCCCTGTTTGCCGCTGTTTTGTTTGTTACAGACCGATAAATCCTTTTATGGCAAACCAAATGGCCGGAATCAGTAAAGAAGGCAGCATGTTTAATGTTTTGCAGTCCTTCAGCCCCAAAATGCCGATGCCTGAACTGGCAATGAGAATGCCGCCGATAATGGAGATTTCCGTTAGCAGTTGCGGCGATAAAAAGGCAGACAAAAAACCTGCGCCCAGGTAGATGCTGCCCTGCCAGAAAAATAAAATGACAGCAGCCAGAGCAATACCAATGCCGTAGGTGGAAGCCAGCACCATAGCAGTGACAAAGTCCAGGGTAGCGTTGGTAAGCAGATAGGTGTCATCGCCGTATAAGGCGCTTTGAATCGGTCCCAGAATGGATAAGGTGCCGATACAGAATAGCAGTACGGCGGTGGACAATCCCTGGCCCAGATGGGATGTGCCAAATCGTCCGGTTAAGGCTTGAAAGCGGCCGTCTAAGTTTAAGATGGTGCCCAGCAAGCTGCCTGCGGCCAGGCTGATGATAAACAACACCGGATACTGGCTGTCGGGCATATTGCTGACAACAGCATTAATGCCCAACGCAGTGGCAGCCAGCCCCATGGCAGTAAACAATCCGTTCTGATATTCTTCTTTGATTCCTTTTTGCACCACACTGCCGATTAGGCTGCCGGTGACAATGGCGATGGTATTGACGATTGTGCCAAACATAATAGACGCTCCTTCACTGTAAGTTCTGTTATTCAGTATAACCCCGGCAGTGGTTGGAGCGTCAAGTATTTTTTTGTATTTTTATTAGGAAATCATTTCGGCTTCAACAGTGTATGACTCCCATGCGCCCTGCTGGGACCAAGTGGCAGTGCAGTTGCTGAAGAAGTAAGCGCCCAATGGGGAACGCCATTTTTGTGCGTCGAACTGTAATATCGGCAACGAAGATTGTTCTGTTTGCGTTTGAGAGGATGGGGTAATGCCAAACAGAACGCCGTCCTCCCAGTGGGTGGGCGCAGGACCTTTTTCGGTATCAGTCATGCCCGGCACAGGAGTGAGATAGCCTTGTTCCAGCAGCTGTTCATGGGATAGGGAAAGCCCTTCCACTTGATGAGTATTGGCAAAAATCCAGGCGATAGCCGATTGTTCTCCGGCGGTTAAATCACCGGGGGCGCGGGATAAATCCACACTGACGTAAGCAACGCCATCATTCAGACCACTGTCTTTTTCCCATAAATCATTTAGCACTTGCAGATATAATCCGCATAAATCATAAAAGGTTCCGTAAGGGTTTTGCTGTGTGCCATGTGCATTGACCGCGATAGAAGAGACTTTATCTAATTGCAGCGGATAGGTTTCCAGCGTGATTCCGTTGTAGGAAATCTGCGCCTGCATACCATCTTCTAAAACAGAGGCGTCGGCTAATGCGCCATCCAGATAAACGGGGAGTTCAGCAGTTGACAGGGTATAAACTTCCGCAGCGCTTTCTCCTGCCAGTACCAAATGGCCGGTGTCAGCACCATCTACAATGCGCAGCGAGATGGTTTGATCGGCAGATGCATTTGCTTGTGGGGAGTTTGCCGATGCTCCGCAGCCTGACAGCAGCAACAGACATAGCATAAGGGGCAGCCAGATTTTTTTCATAATCATTCCTCCATGACTTTTATAAATTTGTTAATTTTTAGACGAATCTGCATGGAAAAAGTTCCCCGCATTCTGCGGCGGTTTTAGAGGTTGTTGTATGGCGGTGAGAATTGGCAGTAAAATAGATGGTGATAAAGATGCAATCCTTTCAGCAAGGGCTTGAAAGGGCGGTGCCGGTGGTCAGAGAGATGGGTGCAGGATTTGTTTGAACAAGTGCAGATACATAAAAATTTTCTGAATATGACATAAGGGTATACAGGAAAAAGGGAGCGTGATAAAATATAGGTTACAGATTTTTCAGAGCAGATTTATGCAGAGATAAGGAATGTGACGTAATGAATTACGAGGAAGCATTGGAATATATTCATCAGTTAAATGAAAAAGGGGTTTCGCTGGGACTGGAGCGGATTTGGCAGCTTCTGGAGCTGTTGGGCCATCCGGAGCAATCGCTGCGTTGTATTCATGTGGCCGGTACCAATGGCAAGGGGTCTGTGTGCGCCTTTTTGGACAGTGCGCTGCAGCAGGCCGGATTGCGGGTGGGACGCTATATTTCGCCGACGCTGTATGATTATCGGGAACGGATACAGGTAAACGGCGTATATATTGCGCCGGATGCGTTGGCGCAGCTGTTGACCACCATCAAGCAAGCCTGTCAGCAGTTAGAGCAGCAGGGGCAGGAGCGTCCTACCGTATTTGAAGTGGAAACGGCGTTGGCGTTTTTGTATTTTCAGCAAATGCAGTGCGATTATGTGCTGCTGGAAGTGGGCATGGGCGGCAGGCTGGATTCTACCAACGTAATTGCTAAACCGGTATTATCGGTGATTACCAGCATTAGTTTGGATCATACCCGTATGCTGGGTACAACTCTGGCTGCCATTGCGGAAGAAAAAGGCGGCATTATCAAAGCGGGGTGTCCCGTGGTGCTGGGCGTGCAGCCAACGGAAGCGCTGTCGGTTTTACAGGCGCAATGCGCACGCTGTCAGGTAACGCCTGTGCTGGTGGAAGCGGATAAACTGAAAACAGAACAGTGGAGTGAACAAGGGCAATGTTTTTCTTATGGCCGTTGGGAGCATGTGGTGATTGGTTTGCTGGGCGATTATCAGCGGCTGAATGCCGCCATTGCGCTGGAAACGCTGCAAGTTTTGCAGCAGCAGGGCGTGGCGCTGACCGATGACCATATCCGGCAGGGACTCAAACTGGCTCGTTGGTCGGGTCGGTTTGAAATGATTGGAACTAAGCCGCTGTTTATTGTGGACGGAGCCCATAATCCGGCAGGGGCGCAGGCTTTGGCTCATACGCTGCAGCAGCATTTTTCCGGCCGTCGTATCTGGCTGTTGATGGGTGTGTTTGCTGATAAGGATTACAGGCAGATTGGTGAGATTATGAGCGGCTGCAGCGATTGTGTATTCTGTTTTCAGCCTGATCACCAACGGGGTTTGGCTTCGGACGTATTGGCTGCTGCCATGGCGCCGTATTTTTCTGTTGCGATGGATGTTCACACGGCAGAGCAAGCGGTGCAGCAGGCTATGAGTCAGGCCAAAGCGGATGACGTGATTGTATCTTTTGGATCGCTGTCTATCATTAAAGCAGTGCGGGATGCACTGACCAACCGGGAGGTGCCGCATGAAACGAATTGAAGCAATTTTACAGGATGAGCGGTTTCAGTATGGAATGCAGCAGATTACAAAGCTGGAACAGCAGCGGATTTTTTGCTGTCATGGTTTGGAACATTTGCTGGATGTGGCGCGCATTGCCTGGATTATGACATTGGAGCAGCATTTGCCGCTGGAGAAAGATATTGTTTACGGTGCGGCGCTGCTGCATGATTTGGGGCGCTATCAGCAGTATGAACAGCAGATTCCCCATCATGAGGCCAGCGCGGCGTTGGCTTTGGAAATCTTGCCGGATGCAGGGTATTCGTTAGAGGAGACGGCCATGATAACCGCTGCCATTCTCCGGCATAGTTCCTGCCAGCAGGAGGAACAACAGCTGTTGGCCGATGTGTTGTACCAGGCGGATAAGCTGAGCAGAAACTGCTTTCAGTGCAAAGCGCAGGCAGATTGCAAGTGGCCGGAGGAAAAGCGCAACAGAACCATTTATTGTTAGCTGGTTACGAAGCGATCGTTTGAAAACAGGATAATTGGAAAGTAAAAAGATATTTTTATATCAATTTTATATCAATTTATAAATTCTAAAAGAAATGAGTGTGAAGAATCATGCAGCAGAACATGAAGATTGGCAACCGAGTATTTGATTTAACCCATCACACCTATATTATGGCAATTTTGAACATGACGCCGGACTCTTTTTCTGACGGTGGCAGCTATGCCACTTTGGACGATGCCCTGTATCGGGTGGAGCAGATGCTGGCAGAGGGTGCCGATGTGATTGATGTGGGAGGCGAATCCACTCGCCCCGGCCATGCAGTTATTGGCGATGAGGAAGAAATTCAGCGGGTAACGCCGGTGATAGAGGCCATTACCAAGCGGTTTGATGTGCCTGTTTCTATTGATACCTATAAATCAGCGGTAGCCAAAGCTGCCTTGCAGAGCGGCGCTCATATGGTCAACGATATTTGGGGTCTGCAGCATGACCCTGCCATGGCCGACGTAATTGCCCAGGCTGGCGCAGCCTGCTGTTTGATGCACAATCAGCAGGGCACCCAGTACGATAATTTGCTGCTGGAATGCTTGGAAACCTTGCGGCAGAGCGCTAAAAAGGCGGAGCAGGCCGGTGTACCCAAAGAACATATTATGCTGGATCCCGGTATTGGTTTTGGAAAAACCTGCGCGCAGAATCTGGCGCTGATGGGACAGCTGGAACAGTTTCATTTATTAGGGTATCCCATGTTGTTAGGCACATCCCGCAAATCCATGATTGGACTTACGTTGGATCTGCCTGCCGACCAGCGGGTAGAAGGCACCTTGGTCACCACTGTGCTGGCTGTACAGGCTGGTTGGAATTTTGTGCGGGTACATGATATCAAAGAAAACTATCGAACCATCAAGATGGCAGAAGCTATTCGGGATAGTAAGCTGTGATAGGAGGAATTGGCTTGGATAAAATTTGTATTGAAGATTTGGAAATTTATGCCCGCCATGGTGTATATCCAGAAGAAAATAAACTGGGACAAAAATTTTTAATTTGCGCCCAGTTATTTGTAGATGCAAGAAAAGCAGCGCGGCAAGATGATTTGCAGCTGTCTGTCAATTACGGCGAGGTTTGTTACTATTTAAAAGAACTGATGGAGCAGCACACCTTTCGTTTAATTGAAACAGCAGCCGATTTTTTAGCGCAGGAAATTTTGTTGAAATTTCCATTGGTGCAGCGTGTGGTGCTGGAATTGAAGAAGCCCAATGCGCCCATTATGCTGCCATTTTCCTATGTGTCTGTGGCAATAGAACGGCAGTGGCATACCGTTTATGTGGGTGTGGGCAGCAATATGGGCAACCGGGAGCTGTACATCCGCACAGCCATGCAGTTGCTGGACGAGCAGCGGGATTGTCAGCTGATGAAGGCATCCAACTGGTTTGTGACAGCGCCTTATGGATATACCGATCAGCCTGAATTTATCAATGGCTGTTTGCAGGTGCGGACACTGCAAAGCCCGGAAGAATTTTTGGATACACTGCACGCCATTGAGCAGCATTTGGGCAGAGAGCGCACTGTTCACTGGGGGCCGCGCACCATCGATTTGGACATCCTGTTGTATGATGATGCAGTCATCAATACGGAGAATTTGATTATACCCCATATTGATATGCCGAATCGTTTGTTTGTGTTAAAGCCGTTGGATGAAATTGCTGGATTTGTGCGCCATCCCTTGCTGCAGCAGACCATTCATCAGTTGTGCATGCAGCTGGAGAGTCAATTAAAAGAGGAACCATGAAAAATTTAGAAGGCTGCTGTGTAAAATAGAATGCCCATGAGGAAAAATTGTATCTTGCAGGGCGGTATCGCTGGGAGGCTATGCCGCTCTGCTTTTTTGCGTGCAATCGTTTTATTTGTTCTCGTTCTGTTTTAATTCTCTGATAAAAATCCGCTTGTATATAGTAATGTAGATATTTTGAGGAATATATTGTTACAGAGTGGAGAAGCTATTTCCATCATGTTTATTGAAATCTCCGTCATTTACTGATAAGATGAAGGAGATAGATCTGAAATGAAGGAGATATTAGAATGAGAAAATTTGATTATACAAAAGAACCTGAAAAGTTTTTAACCCCAGAAATTGTTCAGATGATAGCAAGTATTCACGAACATAAGGGAAAACAAGAGTTATTTATCGAAGCGAATATAGATGAATTAAAAACATTATTAGAAGTAGCCTTGATTCAAAGTACAGGGGCATCCAATAGAATTGAGGGTATTTTTACAAGCGATAAACGTTTAGAAGAATTAGTAAGTCAGAAGGTAGAGCCGCAAAATCGATCAGAGCAAGAAATTTCCGGTTATCGAGAAGTGCTTTCGACAATTCACGAAAGTTATGAATATATCATTCCAAAGCCTAATATTATTTTGCAACTACATCGGGATCTGTATTCTTATTCCCAAAGTTCTACTGGCGGTAGTTATAAGAATTCTGATAATGTGATTGCTGAAACAGACGCGGAAGGTCATCAGAAAGTAAGATTTATTCCAATTCATGCTTTTCAGACTGCTGAAGCAATGGAAATATTGTGTGCTAGATTTTTAGAAGCTTGGGAATCAGACCGAATCGACAAATTGGTGCTTATCCCTATGTTTATTCTTGATTTCCTTTGTATTCACCCTTTTAATGATGGTAATGGTCGGATGAGTCGATTATTAACTTTGCTTCTATTCTATAAAGCTGGCTATATTGTTGGTAAATATGTTAGTATGGAAATGCTGATTGAAAAAACAAAAGAAACATATTATGAGGTATTGCAGGCAAGTTCTACTGGATGGCATGAGGAAAAGAATACGTATGAACCATTTATAAAATATTACCTTGGTATTACTTTGAAGGCTTATAACGAATTTGAAAGTAGGGTAGAACATTTGAAACATAGGACGTTTTCTAAGCCTGAAAGAGTTAAAAATGTAATTGATAAGAAGGTCGGGAAGATAACAAAGAAAGAAATTATGGAACTCTGTCCAGATATAAGTAAGGTTACTATAGAAAGAACGCTTACAGATCTTGTTAAGAGCGGGTATATTGCCAAAGTTGGAGCAGGCCCATCTACTGCTTATGTCCGTATTTAACAAAATATCTCCATCATTTGACGGTGAAATGATGGAGATAAGTTTGAAATGATACTTGGTTGCGGGAAGCTATATGGTAATAAAAAACGTTCAATTTTGGTTTTGCTGAATGAAGCGGCATTTTCAATATAAAATTATGGTACAGAAGAAACTGCAAAAAAACAGTTGACTTTGCCGTTGCGGCAAGGGTTAAACTAACGGTACAGGAGGTGAAACCAACGGAATACAGCATTAAGCAGCTGGCGCAGTTGGCCGGGGTGAGCGCGCGCACCCTGCGTTATTATGATGAAATTGGATTGCTAAAGCCATTGTATGTGAATGAGGCCGGATATCGTTTTTACGGTGAGATGCAATTAAATCTGCTGCAGCAGATTTTGTTTTATCGGGAGAGAGGGCTGCCATTACAGCAGATTGCCGCTGTATTATATGATGGACAGTTTGATATTTTGGCTGCGTTGGAGGATCATCTTCTGGAACTGAAAAAACGGCAGCAGCAGATCAAAGAGCTGATTGCCACAGTGGAAAAAACCATTGCCGCAATGAAAGGAGAATGTGAAATGCAGGATGAAGAAAAATTTGCAGCATTCAAGCAAAATTTGGTACAGCAGCATGAGGCATTGTATGGTGCCGAGCTGCGGCAGAATTATGGGGATGATGAAGTGGATGCTTCCCAGCGTAAGTTGCTGCAGATGACAGAAGCGGATTATGAACGATTTCAGAATTTGGGCGCAGAAATTCAACGCCAGCTGGAAGCAGCAGTATATTCCGGTCAGTCTGCCGATGGCGAGGCTGCACGATCAATTGTGATGCTGCACAAAGAATGGCTGGGGATGACGTGGAAACAGTACACGGCAGAGGCTCATCGGGCTTTGGCGCAAACCTATATTGCCGATGAACGGTTTCAACAGTATTATGACCGCAACCAAACAGGATGCGCATCATTCTTAGAGCAGGCAATACGCTATTGGACAACGCAAGAATAGTAAAAAATTAATGAGCGATTAGCAAAAAAATAAAAAGAGGCAGAAAAAACAAGCGATTCCTAAAAGGAAGCAGTGGGTGTTTTTTCATGCCTCTTTTGCTGTGCATTATATTCAAGCCAGCTTTATTTGCTGCCGAATATAGTCAGCAACATCTTCGTAGGGAATATCCAGCGCGATGGATAATTCTTCGTGCAGCAAAGTTTGTGCTTGTTTCATATACTGCAAATCTGTTTTGCCGGCGGTTTTTCCCTGGGCGTTTAATACCTGTTCTTTTTTGTGTACATTGCGGATAATTTGAATCAGAGCAGTGCAGTCATGGGTTTGCAGCAAAGTGCGGTATTCTTCTATCAGAACTTTTTGATTTTTGCTGTAATTGGGATGTTCCTCAATGGATGGAATCGAAGCAATCAGCTGCTGCGCCTGTTCTTTGCTGATAACGGGCCGCATAAAAACCGATGAATCTACAGGAATATAAATGGTACCTGCGCCGTGTATAGGCACCAGATGATAATAGAGCTGCTCTGCTCCGTCAGTCAGAAAATTTTCCCGTGCGCCGATATCATCAATACGGCAGACACCAGTGCTGCGGTATACGATATAATCGCCTTTTTGAAACATGAAAAAAGCCCTCCTTTCTGAAAAAAGTAAATTAAAAAATAAAATTTTGAAAATTTTTATGATTACACAATGGATACGAAAAGAAATTATAGAGGAATTTATACTAAAAAACAGCGCAATATACAAAAGAGCATATTACGCTGCAAAACCAATTGGGTTATCACTGTTTTTGTGTACGGAATAATAAAATATGTCCATATCTATTATAATATAAATTTTATCAAAACATAAGAGATGATTTGTTTTAAGCATATAGAAAAAATTAATGCGTATCAATAAATTTGGTATGAATTGGTTGATTACAACCGCACAATGCGGGTTTCCTGCCCTGTGGCCGCATCTACAAAGATAGAAAAACGCTCGTCTACCACTGTGCCCCGCACTTCGTAGGTAAGGATTTCGTTGACGCTGTATTCATCAGTTATCAGAGCCAAGCGCACATCCTCCACATGAAAATTAGGATTCATATTTTGCAAAATCTGCTCCTTGCTGATGACAGGCACAGGAAGCTGCCGCTGATAATGGCGGGTGGCATAGCTGGTCTGGTCGTAATTTAAGATGGAGTTGTTATCTAAGGCGATTTGAATTTTGACCATATCAGAATAAATATAAATGCCATTCATTTTAGGCACAAAGGTTAAATCAGCAATTTGCTGGTCAGCCACACTGTCAATGCAGGCCATATCGGCAAAGCTGAGTTCCTGTAAAAATTGCTGCGCCTGTTCTATAGCCTGTTCGGCGGTGTATTGGGCGGCGCCCATCTCTCTGGTTTGATAAAACTGCAGTACCTGTCCGCCTTTTTGGCTGACCTCTACATAAAGAATGGTGTCCTCGGACTGATTTTTGTAACGAATCCCATAAACCGGTATTTTGGTATCTTGTGAGGTGAATTCCACCTTTCCCTGATCATGGGCAATGTGCAGCGCATCTAAAAATCGGTCAGCAGAAGCGACTGCCTCAATTTGGGTAATTTGTTCTCCGGCAATGGTGCGGGGTTCCGGCTCAATTTTGCGAACCCCTTCTTCAAATTTAAGTTCAGGAAAGGCGTAAACCTGTGATTCAATACTGCGGAAGGCCGATGCCACCGCATTTTCTTCATCGTCCAGCGATAATTGGGACAGACGCAAGTCTTCCCCAATAATTTTTGCTTCCAGATTGGTCAGCTCGTTTTGCACCACACGGGAGCGGCGATAAAATTCTTCCAGCTGGTTCCAGTCCTCCTGGGACAGAGGCTTCTGCTGCAATACATTTTTGCGCAGTAAATAATAGCTGTATTCCGCTACATCACTTAGCAAAAGGTCGGTACTTTCCAACTCTTGCATGGCTACAGGCAGACCGCTCAAGTTGTTGACTGCGCTGTACACTTCACGCCACAGACTGGATAAACCCAGCAGCAGCTGTTCCTGGCTGGTGGTTACCAGCAGTTGAGCCAGCTGTCCGTTCATATTTTCGATGGAATCGGACAATTCCCAGAAGCTGCGCTGATATTGGCCCTCTGCCTGATAAAGCGCAGTTTGGTGCCTGGCTTCCAGTTGTTCTATTTTTTGATTACCCCACCAGATGCCGCCCAACAACAGCAACAGCAAGACAACAATGATACCGATTAACAGATGATTTTCTCGTTTCATAGCTTCACACTCCAAACACATGCTTGCCAATTTGGGTTACAATGCGGCGGGACCAAATCCACTTGCTGGTAGCAGTGGAAGGATTCCAGTAATACAAGCAGCCATAAGTGGGGTCCCAACCGTTGATAGCCGCTTTGGCAGCATTGATAGAATCCTGGTTAGGTTCCAGATAATATTGGCCGTCCCGCACTGCGTCAAATGCGCCGGGTTGAAAGCAGACACTGTATACACTGTCCGGAAACTTTTTATCCTCCACCCGATTAAGGATTACCGCCCCCACAGCCACCTTCCCCACATAAGATTCACCGCGGGCCTCTCCGTGAATCATCTTAGCCAGTACCATCACATCATTCTTGCCATAGGTGCCGCTGCCGGCCTGCGCTTGATGGACAGGCGTCGGAATTGCCAGCGCTACAGCAGTACAGAGTATAGCGGCAGTTAGTTTGCGTAATTTTTTTTGCAAAAAAGGATACATTGCAAATCCCTCCTGTTTTTGGATAGTATGCGTGAAAAGCGCGGAGAATATGCCGGAAAGATTACAAAATGAAACCGTTATGCAAAATCAACAGGTGCAGCGGCAGCAGTTTGCGGCAGATGATTAAGGTAAATCTTTTGTTTCTGCGCGGTACAAAGATAAAAAGGCGAATAGAACGGATATGACAGTTAAAAGCAGTGGAACAGCTGCATAGTTGCTGAGTGTTATGTCGCCGATATTGGCCTGCGTCAAAAAAATCAGCAAAAATGAGGTGACAATAGTAACTTTGGAAGACAGCGTAGCCATACCGGCATATAAAGCAATAAACCCCATGCTGACCAAAACAGCAGATTTCAGAATTAATTGCAGATAAAACCGGTAGCTGGTCATGTCAAAATCAGAAACAAAGGCGGGAACCATAAACTGGCTGCCTAACTGCACACAGCTGTACAATAACAGTTTGGTTATTACTAAAGCAGCCAAATTAAAGATCCATACAGCCAACATCTGCGCAGCCAAAATTTTCTGCCGTTTGATGGGATAAGAAAACATCAAGTGGATGGTGCCGTTCCGATAGGGTGAAATAAGAAATGTAGACAGCATCACGCCGGTAAACACCAAAAAGGACATGTTAGCAAATAACTCAATGGTGGCAGAAATATGATTCATGCCCGGTGCTGTATCAGGCACACCGGTATCCGGATCATTGGCGATGCCTAAAAAATCCATGGCAAAAATAAATAAGCAGAGCAGCGCTGCCAGAATAAACGCATTGCGCATGTAAGTCACAATGCGGTGTTTTTGCCATTCCAGTTTAATTAAAGTCAGCATAGGGCATTCCCTCCGTTGTCAGTTTCAAAAAATAGTCCTCCAAGGTGTCGGCTTTTGTATAGATGGTGTGGATTGCAATCTGATGCTGCGCCAGCAAGTCAGAAATTTGCTGTGGAGAACAATTTTTATCATAAATGCGGATGGCAGCATCATCCATGACTTTAAAGTTTGTTAATTGCAGCTTGTCTGCAAGCAAACAGGCTGTGTAATTGAGATTGGACGTTTTTAATTCAATGTAGGCAGCATTCATTTCGATAATTTCCTGCATGGGAATTTCCTGCAGCAATTTACCGCCGGCAATAATGCCGATGGTGTCGGCGATGGATTCCACTTCGGAAAGAATATGGCTGGATACAATCATAGTGGTGCCATATTCAGTACAAAGGGTTTTTAATAAATTGCGTATCTGTTTGATGCCGGCAGGGTCTAAGCCGTTAATGGGTTCATCTAAAATTAATAATTCCGGTTTGCATAAAATGGCTCTGGCGATGCCCAACCGCTGTTTCATACCCAACGAATAGTTGCGGACAGGCTTATCGGCAGCATCGGCAATATGCAGCAGTTCCAGTACAGATGTGATGCCGCTAGGGTGGTGATAGCCCATATAAGCGCAGTGCAGCTTTAGATTTTCTCTGCTGCTCAGATTTTCATAAAAAGTGGGAAATTCGATAATGCTGCCCATTCGTTTGTATACATCATAGGACTTGGCCGTAAGCGGCCGGCCAAATAATGTAATGGTTCCTTTAGATGGTTTCCAAAGATTGGTGATTAACTTCATCACAGTGGTTTTTCCGGCGCCGTTTGGCCCAAGAAAACCGTAGATTTCTCCCTTTTTAACATGGATATTGATGTCCTGCACCAGGTCTTTGCCCTGTATGGTTTTGGTCAGTCCATCGGTTTGTACAATGTAAGACATGATTCATTCCTCCCCCGCCATTTTCAGCATAAATTTGCAATCAGTGCTGGTATCGCCCTAAAAATGGCATTTTATTACTTCGACTTTTACAATTTCCTATATGTTCAGTATAGCGGAGTCAGTTTGCAAAACTATTGATAAAATCTTACGAATTTCTTACGTTTTATCAGGGAGCGGTAAGATTTCATAAAAATGGTTTCAATTTTACACGGAATGTGGTACGGATTCCGGGCTGACTGGTTAACAGAATATCCCCTTCCATTTGTCTGGCCAGATTTCTGGCGATGGCAAGTCCTAAACCGTTGCCCTGCATGTTTCGGTTTCTGGAATCTTCCAGGGTAAACAGCCGGTCGAAAACCGCTTGCGTAAATTGAGGTTCAATGCCCTTTCCTTTGTCGATAATATCAACAAAAACAGCGTTTTCTTCAGAGTGGATGGCGACTTCTAGATAGTTTCCGGCAGAACCATAGCGGATGGCATTGGAAATCAAGTTGGAAAAAATGCGCTGCAGTCCATGATAATTACCCAATACAAAAACAGGTTTTTCCGGAATGTGCAATACAACGTCAAACTGGTTTTCTGTCAGCAGCGCATAAAATTCCAGCACCGATTCCCGACAGCAGGCGGCAAGGTCTGTGCAGGAAAGGAGCAATGGTGCATCACCGGCTTCTAATTTGGCCAGAGAAAAAAATTGATTTACCAGGTCTGCTACTTTAACGGCCTGTTGTTCTACTTTGCGCAGCATACCTGTGTGGTCGGCCTGCTGTAATTGCAAAATTTCCAGATAGCCAAGAATGACGGTGATCGGTGTTTTGATGTCGTGGGAAATGTTTGACAATAGCTTTTTGGAAGCCAGAGCAGTATGGCGGTAATCGGCGCTTATCTGTTGCCGGGCATCCAAAAGCCGGTTGATTTGAGCCAGCAATGCGGTAACAGCAGGGATTGCGGTAAAAACCATAACCTTTTCATCACTGTCGTTATCCAGTATGGCTTGCAGCTGGTCTGCCGCATTTAATAAATCTTTTTGCAGACCGATGCGAAAAGTAATTTGCTGATAAACAATGATTGCCAATAAGGCAAAGATGCCAATAATGCAGAAAAAAATAATCAACGTCTGATTCATGATGGATCTCCCAATTTATAACCGATACCCCATATGGTGATAATATAGCGGGGATTGCGCGGGTCTGTTTCAATTTTATTGCGCAGGCGGCTGATATGTACATTCACAGCGTTTTCATCGCCCAAATAAGCATCTTCCCAGATGATAGAGTAGATTTGTTCTTTGCTGTAGGCTTTTTTGGGATTTTGCATAAACAGCTTTAAAATGCTGAATTCTTTGGCAGTCAGTTCAATTTCCTGCTCTCCTTTGAAAACGGTATATCCATTCAAATCCAGTGTTAAGTCGCCGTGATGCAGCATGTCCGACTGGGCGGCAGGCTGCGCCGCGGTATTGTATTGCTGTGCTCTGCGCAAATTAGCTTTGATACGGGCCAGCACCTGTGTAACCGAAAATGGTTTGGTGATGTAATCGTCAGCGCCCAGTCCCAAACCCAATGTGATATCTGAGTCGGTATCTTTGGCAGAGAGAATGATAACAGGAACGGTACTTTGTTGACGAATGGCCTGCAAAACTTTTATACCGTTGATATTGGGAATCATCAAATCTAAAAGAATGAGATCGAAGGCAGTTTGCTGAAAGATATGAAGCGCCTGCACGCCATCGGCGGCAGTTTGCACCGCAAAATTTTCTGACTGTAAAAAATCCTGAAGCATTTGGGCAATTTCCCGCTCATCTTCTACTAATAAAATATTCATGATAAAATCCTTTCTGTTCAGAATGGCAAATCAAAACCGGTAAAATCATAAATTCATTATAGTATGGTGATTGGTAAAAATCAAACAGACGGCTGTAAACAAAACAATCCGGCAGCAGATTGCAGGGGGAATGCATCTGCTGCCGGATTGACAAATGATTATGGTGTAATAATTACCGGTGTGCCGATGGAAACAGCGTCAAACAATTGTTCAACATGGGCGTTATGCATACGAATACAGCCCAGGGATACATTGCCGCCGATGGCAGCCGGATTGTTGGTGCCGTGAATACCATAATCATGATGATTCAGACCCATCCAGCGACTGCCGAAAGGGCCGGAATCGGTTAAAATTTTTTTGTTGATAATGTGCCAGTTTCCTGCTGGTGTGGGTGTGTTTTGTTTTCCCAGTGCCACAGGAAAGGTTTGCTGTAAGTGACCGTTTTGGTAAAGCGACAGTGTGTGCGCTTCTAATTCTATCACAATATAGGTTTGCAGCATCGGTCTCACATCCTTTGTTTGCAGTATATGACTGCGGCGAAAAAAGGGTGCGGTCAGGGCTGCACAATGGTTACGGCATCGCCCGGTTTGGCTGTGCCTGATTCCAGAATTTTAACAAAGATACCTTCTCGAGGCATTACACAATCACCGGCAGCCTGGCGGATAGCGCAGTGGGCGTGGCATTCTTTGCCGATTTGTGTTACCTGGCCCAGCGCAGTGCCGATACGCAGCTGTGTGCCAACTGGCAGTTCATACAGAACGATTCCTTCCACCAGGATATTTTCCGCAAAGTCTCCCGGTTTTAATTGCATGGCGATGGTATTTTGCAGTTTGTCCACGCTTTCCTGCCCCAGTAATGATACCTGCCGATGCCAGTCACCGGCGTGGGCATCGCCCACGATTCCCCAATCAGCTTGCAGTTCCACCTGTTCCACCGGATGCTTTTGCAGACCTTTGGCCTCACTGATACAGGTTGCAATGATTTTTGCCATAAACATGCTCCTTTCGTTATAGCTATTTCTATTCATAGTACAATACTATAATTTGTGCATTAAGCATACTGTTTTGCTGGGAAAATGTCAATAGAAATTGCTGGTCTGTGCAATATGGTTTGCTATAATCATTTTTTAGAAATCATCGGTGAGTGTTTGTTTTTTATTGGTAGTTAGCGCCGTTCTGTTTGGTCAGAAGTTTGTTTGGTAAATTTTATAGTCGGAAAATGAAAGTTGTGCTATAATGACGCCAGGGGGTGGCAGCATGATTATAAAGTTGATACAACCAAAAATGCAGATGCGTCCTATGGATACCGGGCTGAAAATCCGTATGGCGCCATCGTTGGGGTTGCTGACCATTGCGACACTTTTAGAACAGGAGCATACCATTGTTCTGGAAAATGAAAATGTAGAAGAAATTGATTATGACGGGCCTGCAGATTTGGTGGGGATTACGGTAACTGTAGATGGAATGAATCGTGCCATTGCCATTGCCCGGCGGTTTCAGGCCAGAGGGATTCCTGTAGTAGCCGGTGGTATCCATATTACCGCTTTTCCCGAACAGGCGCAGCAATATTTTGATGTGACCTGTGTTGGCATTGCAGAAAAAACATGGCCTGCTATTGTGCAAGATTTTCAGCAAGGACAGCTGAAAAAAGTGTATTCCTGTCAGGATGGTGTGCAGCCGCAGGATATTGTATCGCCGGCATATCACCTGATCGACAAACGCAAATATTTGTACAGCAATATTGTCAGCACCAGCCGCGGCTGTCCTTTTCGATGTGATTTTTGCTACAATAGCTGCGCTGCCTATCGGAATGTGTACGTCAATCGAAATATTGATGATGTGCTGGAGGAAATTCAGCGTATCAATAAAAAGCACATTATGTTTATTGATGATAACTTTATCGGTAATCCGGCGTGGACCATGGAGTTTGTGCAAGCGCTGAAGCCGCTGCATATCAAATGGAATGCGGCAGTTTCAGCCAATATTGCCCAAATGCCGGAATTGCTGGATGCCATGAGGGAGTCAGGCTGTCAGAGTTTATTTATCGGGTTTGAAAGTATCAACGCAGCATCGGTGTCTGATGTGCATAAGGTGCAGAATCAGGTGAATCAGTTTGATGATTTGGTGGAGCAGCTTCATAAGCGGGGCATTATGATTCATGCCAGCTTTGTGTTTGGTTTGGACGGCGATGACGAAACTACCTTTGCCCGCACATTAGATTGGATTGTAGCCCATAAAATTGAAACGGTGACTTCTCACATCTTAACGCCCTATCCGGGTACACAGGTGTATGACCAATTGGTGCAGCAAGGACGGATTACCACCTTTGATTATTCCCTGTATAATACGGCCCATGTGGTATTTGAACCTGCAAATATGACAGCACAGCAGCTTTATGATGGTTATATTCAAATTTATAAAGATATTTACAGCCTGAAAAATATCTTCAAGCGCATGCCGGATACGCCGGAGCAGCGGATACCATATCTGTTATTCAATTTGTTATATCGTAAGTTTGGTAAAGTGACAGATGGATTGTGTCAGTGGATTGGCTATGAACGCATTGGGCGGTTGGCGGAGTGGTTGTCGTATCGGCTGTAACTAAAAAAATAAGGAGTAGATGGCAATGGAACGGTTGGAGCAGCAGTTTGAATTTATATTGGAGATTGATAAAGAAAAAAACATTGAACGGCAAACCTATTTATCCGGTGGGCTGCGCAAAGAGAATGACGCAGAACATGCCTGGCATGCGGCGCTGATGACCATTTTGCTCAGCGAGTATGCCCAGGAGCAGGTTGATGTGTTGAAAACGGTTACCATGCTGTTGATTCATGATATTGTCGAAATTGACGCAGGGGATACCTATGCCTATGATGATGCCGCCGTTGCCACCCAGGCAGAGCGGGAACAGAAGGCTGCCCGGCGCATTTTTGGTCTGCTGCCGGAGGAACAGGCGCAGCGTATGCTGCAACTGTGGCAGGAGTTTGAGCAGGGCCAAACGACAGAGGCTCGCTTTGCCAAAGTAATGGATAAAATACAGCCTATTATGCTGAATGCGGCTACCGATGGCAGAGCCTGGCAGGAGCATCGGGTGCAATTAAGTCAGATTTTAAGCCGCAATCAATTCACCGGACAAAACGCTCCTGATTTGTGGGAGTATGCCTTGCAGAATTTTATTCTGCCTAATGTAGAAAAAGGACGGATTAAAAATGAATAGGTATGTTGGCCGTTATGGGGCAGGGTATTCTATTCAATAAAACGGTCAGCTGATAACATCGAGAAAAGATGCTGTCAGCTGACCTTTTGTTATTTTGTGTTTGGATAGTAAGGGATTATTTATGGTGTGGGCCGGAACAATTCATCTACAGTAACAGCTAATTCCTGCGCCAGCCGAAAAGCCAGGGCCAGGGTGGGATCATATTTATCATTTTCGATGGCATTAATGGTTTGTCGGGAAACGCCGCATTTTTTTGCCAGATCTTCCTGCGACAGCCCGCATTCTTTCCGTTTTACTCTGATGATATTTTTCATGATCAGCCACTGTACCGTCTTTTGTAGTATAACAGAAATACAAAGTAGATGAGGGCAGTGGCCCCCAACTGGGTAAATGGATTGATCAGCAGTGCCTGCTGCGAAATCATTTTTTCGGCAATGCTGATTGCCAGGCTGCCGACAGTGCCAATTAATGTGTAAGTGCTGGCCTTCCACACAACCATCTGTTTTCGTTCATCTCCCGGTACAATCAGTGAAACGATCATAGCGATATCCAAAACAATCAGGAATACCACAAAGAAAAGAAATGCTGCAATGATGATAGAATCTGTCATAAAAAAGCTCCTTTCCAGAAAAAAGTTTTGAAAAATGTAAAAAGTTTTTGACACTTTTATTATAGAAGGGGAATAGAAAAATGTCAAATATTTTTTACATTTTTGCAGAAATGCGTATGGCGGCAGGAGAAGCTATGGCGTAAACTGCATACAGCAAGGGGAGAATGATTGTGGTGGTTGTGCTTATTGTGGGGAGGGTGGGGCTTTCATAAAAATCGTAAAAATACCCGGCCGGAGTTGCTCACTCCAACCAGGCTTGTTGCAATAGCGCCACACCCTGCTGCAGCTGCCGGGTATCCAATGCGCCAAACCCCAACAATACTTTACTTTGGTGTTCTTGGGGTACTGCGCCGGAAAAATAAGGCGAGATGGGATATACTTTTACCCCTTTGGCTAAGGCTCGCTGACACATTTGGGCTTCGGTCAGTCCGTTTTTTAGCTGCACCACCAGATAGAGTCCGGCGCCTTCGCCGGATATTTGCAGCTGCTGTCCAAATACAGACAAAGCCTGCGTTAAATCCTGACAACGGGTGCGATACAATTTGCGCATTTTATTCAAATGGGTTTCAAAATGGCCGGATAAAATAAATTCGTGCAGCACAGCCTGTTCAAAGCGGGAAACCGCAGATTGAAAGGACAGGTACTGATTTAAGTAAACATTGAGCAGCGGACGGGGCAGTACCATATAACTAATGCGCAGCGACGGCGCAATAGACTTGGAGAACGTGCCCAGATAAATAACCTTTCCATTCTGGTCCAGACTTTGCAGCGCCGGAATAGGGCGGGAGTTGTAGCGAAATTCACTGTCGTAATCGTCCTCAATGATATAGCGCTGTTTGCCCTCCTGGGTCCAGTTTAACAGCTGAATCCTGCGGTTGACAGGCATGGTAATGCCCAGCGGAAACTGATGCGACGGTGTTACGTAAACAGCAATATTATCATAAGGCTCCAAAGGTTCTACCTGCATGCCGTATTGATCCAGCGGAAAAGAACACACCGGATGTCCCATACGTTTAAAAAAATGCAGCGCTTTGTGGTATACCGGATTCTCCATACCGATGGTGCAGTTGTTATCCAGAATATAACTGAGCATTTGCAGCAGATTGTCGTTACCGGCGCCGATGATCACCTGCTCTGCTGTACAGTTTACACTGCGGGCCTGATAAAGATAATTGGCAATGGCCTGCCGCAGTCGGTAGTCTCCTTGCGGCGGTGTGCTGGTCAGCAGGTCGGGGTCATATTCATTAAAGCATTTGTTCATGGTTTTGCGCCAGGTTTGAAATGGAAATTTGTCGCGGGCCACGTCATTGATGGAGAAATCAATCAGAATGGGCTCAGCCTTTTGTGGCGGCAGTTGTTTTTCTTCTGTGATTTCATTTAAAATCAGTTCATCTAAATGGCAGACAAAGAAGCCGCGCTGGGGCAATGCTTGTAAAAAGCCTTCCGAAACCAGCTGACTGTAAGCGGCATTTACCGTATTAACACTGATGCCCAGCTGGCCGGCCAGCTGTCGCTTAGACGGCAGCTGAAAGTTTTCGTGCAGTTGTCCTGTGCGGATCTGCTGTTTAATTTGTGTGTAAATCTGTACATAGAGCGGTTCCCTGTTTTCGGTCAACGTGAGATGGAGCATGATCATCACCTACTGATACCATAATTTTTTTCAAAACTGATACTTTTAATAAGTCCAGAATACCATTATTATAATCATATGCACTGGGTCAGTCAAGAAATAAAAAATAAAACAAAAAGAAGGTATCAGACTATGCAGAATGCAGCAAGACAGAATACAACAAAAGAACTGGTGATTACAGGATTATCCATTGCCTTGGTTTTTGTAGCGACGTGTTTTATTAACATTCGGTTACCCATTGGACAAGGCGGTTTGATTCATTTAGGCAACGTGCCATTGTTTTTGATAGCCATTCTTTTTGGCAAGAAAATAGGTGCGCTGGCGGGTGCCTTTGGCATGGGACTGTTTGATTTGATGGGCGGTTGGACGCCATGGGCGCCGGCTACCTTTGTCATTGTGGGCCTGATGGGTTATATCGTGGGCTGGATTGCCGAGCATAAGGATGATATGACGGGGTATGTGCTGGCTATTTTGGCAGCATGTTCCATCAAGATCATAGGCTATTATATTGCAGAAGCATTGATTTATGGCAACTGGATGCAGCCGATTTTATCTGTGCCCGGCAACTTATTGCAGATTGGCGTGGCTACAGTGATTGTACTGCCTGTGATAGGCGTATTGAAAAAGGCATTAAAACGGGAGGTTGGATTTGTAAGATGAAAAAGATTATGACACCGGGACCGACTCAGGTTCGTGAAAATGTAAGAATGGCCAGAAGTATGGTGACAACCAATCCAGATTTGGATCCGGATTTTTATGAATATTATAAAGATACTTGCCAGATGCTCAGCGAGCTGCTGCATACCAAAAACACCTGTTATATTATGAGCGGAGAAGGCATATTGGGATTAGAGGCAGCCTGCGCTTCTCTGACCGAGCCGGGCGACAGAGTTTTGGTGCTGGATAATGGTATCTTTGGCAAGGGCTTTGCCGATTTTGTAAAAATTTATGGCGGAGAGCCGGTGATATACAGCGCCGACTATCATCGTGATTTTGATGTAGCTGCTTTGGCTGCTTGGTTAGAACAGAACCATGATTTTAAATATGCAGCCGTGGTGCATTGCGATACGCCTACAGGCGTAAAAAACAAAATTGAAGAAATCTGCCCGTTGTTAAAACGGTATGGGATTCTTTCTGTAGTAGATGCGGTGTCCAGCATGTTTGGGGTAGAGATTGATGCCGATGCCTGCCAGGCCGATATTATCTGCGGCGGGTCGCAGAAGGCATTGTCTGCGCCGGTTGGGTTGACATTGCTTTGTGTCAGCGATGAAGCACTGCGGGCTATGGAACAGCGGAAAACGCCGATTGCTTCCTTTTATGCCAATATCTTAAACTTCCGGGATTACTATAAAAATAAATGGTTCCCGTATACCATGCCGATTAGCGACATTTATGGTTTGCGGACAGCCTTAGAAAATGTAAAGGCAGATCAAGACATTTATCAGCGTCATGCGGTGATTGCCCATGCTGTCAGAACGGCTGTTGCAGCTGCCGGTTTGCAGTTATATTTATCCGATGGCTACTGCGCTACCGTTACAGTGGTAGAGGTGCCGGAGGGTGTGGATTCGGCACAGCTGTTAAAGCTGATGGATGAAAAATATGGTGTGATGATTGCCGGTTGTTTTGATATTCTGGCAGGTAAAGTGATTCGTCTGGGCCACATGGGCGAAAATGCCAATATCTCCGATGTGACATTGATGCTGGATGCCTTGGACAACACCTTTGCCGATTTGGGCTATCCATTACAGGCATCGTTAAAAAAAGTATTCCAGCAGGAGATTTATAAAAAATAAGCATTTTGATGTTTTTTGCCGTTTTAACTTAATAAGGGAATATAAAACAATATGAACTGATATAAAGGAATACCATACTATGTGAGGGCGAAAGTGCTTGTTGCTTTCGCCCTCTTGTCTGCCATATAAGCAGGGACAGACGCACTTGTCAACGGTGGGCAAAGCTCGTTCATCTTGACCGTTGACTAGGACGACTGGCTCTGCTACTTTATGCAAACGAAAAGTTAGGATAGAAAAATTTATATATGGATGCTATAATTTAAGCAGACAAATTAACAAATTAGAATTTGGAGGTGTGATATGAAAAAAATAATAGCAATTATTTTGGTACTAACTTGCCTGTTAGGAGTGGTTGGTTGTGGAAAAACAAATGACAATAAAATGTATATCGAACCTGCACAATTATCAAAAGAAGAAGAAAATATAGGAAAACTTCTTGGTTTGGATACAGACCATATTATATATGATTTCACTTTAGAAGATGGTGTACAGACAATGGAAGTGAATACATATATATTGATTGACGGGGAATGGGATATGATTTCCGGCGGTGGACAAGCATTTGAAGATACAACAGGGCGGATTGCTTTGGGATATGACAAAATTGCTGAAGGAGTAAGAGTTGCTATTCAATCTGATAACGAAAATGGTGCAACTTCTTATATACCAACAATAGATGAAGACTTTTCTAAGATAACGATTGGCACAACGAAGTTAAATAATCGAACAAAAATAAGTTTTGATGAAGAGATTCCTGTAGTTCTGCAAATAATGACTACCAAAAATGGGATTAGAAATCAACCGATAGAACAGTTTTTTGAGCCAAACACTTTAGAAGAATATGAGTATGTATATGCGATTACTGTCCGTTTCAGCCAAAAATCCGTATCAGAATTGGATGCTGAAAGAATCAGATAAATCTAACGGGGAACAATTCTGATTTCGTAGAGAACAGAAAATTCCAGTTTGTGTAAGGGGTTGGGCTGTTCTCAACAAGCCAGACCCTCTCTTTCTGTCACAGACGAAAACAAATGGCTTTTATTTGTAGGCTCGTTCAAGGAGTGTGCGGTCGGCTTGTCCTATCTTTGCCCATCCCTCAGTGGCGCTGGACAATCGCTGAAATGTCTGCCTCAGTTTGGACTGCGTCCACTTCGGTTCAGACATTTCACGCGATAATCCATCCCAATTCGGAATTTTGGCAAAGGATAGGCCAGCCTTATATGCGCGAACCAGGGAGATGTTTTGTTGCCGTTGTCGACATTGAAGCGGACAGATGCGCAGTCTGTCTTGCTGAACTGGACGCAGTCCAAAGTGAAGCAGACTGACAAGTAGATGTTTGTGCCCGACGCCTTTCTGGTCGGGTAGGAGGGCAGGCAACAAACAGTCTCCCGATAATGGAGCATTGCAACAAAATTAGTGCGAAAGGACGCCTAACATTCGTTTATTCCAAGTTGAATTAGCCGAAATTTGGTTAATATGAGTGTTTCACGTGAAACAATTTGAAAATTCCAGCAGGTAATCTATCAACAATCAGTGCCGGTATCGTTTGCTGTTCATGACAGACAAAATATAAAAAATGTAAAGATGGCTTCTTCAGTTTCAAAAGCTGAGGAGGCCATTTTTATTAAAATAAGCATATAAAAATTTTATGCGAATATAGAAAAATCTTACAGGAAAAAGTTTGTTTCTGTTAATAAAATTCGTTATAATAACAGTAGAATTTGGGAAAGTAAAAGGAAAAGGAGAAACGTATGGTGGCGAAGGGCAAGGAGAAAAGTGTTTTTTTCTGTCAGGAGTGCGGGTATGAAAGCGCCAAATGGTTGGGCAAATGTCCGGGATGCGGAAACTGGAACACTTTTGTGGAAGAAACTGTAAGCAAACAGAAAAACGAAACAGTGCGGTTGTTGCCTTCCAGCGAGCCGATTTCTCTGGAGCATATTTCCCATGATGATTTATTGCGGATTGATACAGGAATTGAGGAATTCAACCGTGTTTTGGGCGGCGGTATGGTGCCGGGCGCTTTGATGCTGCTGGCCGGTGATCCCGGCATTGGCAAATCCACATTGACCATGCAGCTTGCCGGAACCATTCATCTGGATGGAACCATTCTTTATGTATCCGGCGAAGAATCCAGCCAGCAATTAAAAATGCGGGCGCAGCGTTTGTCTGTAAAGAATTCTCAGCTGTTTATTTTAACGGAAAACAATTTATCTGTGATTGAAAAACAAATCCAGAAATTGAAGCCTAAATTATTGATTCTGGATTCCATTCAGACAGTTTATATGCCGGAAATATCGTCAGCGCCGGGCAGTGTCAGCCAGCTGCGGGAATGTACAGGGCGGATTTTGCAATGGGCAAAGGGGCTGGAGATTTCCATTGTTGTAGTGGGGCATGTGACAAAAGATGGCTCTGTAGCTGGCCCCAGAGTGCTGGAACATATGGTGGATACCGTATTGTTTTTTGAAGGAGAACGGCACAATCATTTTCGGATTTTGCGGGCATTAAAAAACAGATTTGGTTCTACCAATGAAATTGGCGTTTTTGAAATGCAGGAACATGGACTGCAGGAGATCAGCAATCCATCAGAAATATTTTTGTCAGAACGTCCGCAGGGTTCTGTGGGTTCGGTAGTGGTTCCCTGCATGGAAGGCAGCAGGCCGGTTTTAGTGGAGCTGCAGGCCCTGGTGGCAGCCAGCCCTTACGGGCAGCCACGCAGGATGACCAATGGAGCCGACTTTAACCGTACTGCTATGCTTTTGGCAGTATTAGAAAAGAAAATGCGGCTGCCTTTGGGCAATCAGGATATTTTTCTCAATGTGGTGGGCGGCTTAAAAATAGATGAACCGGCAATTGATTTGGGCATTATTGTGGCGCTGGTATCCAGTATGCAAAACCGTCAGATTAAAGACGATGTGATTATATTGGGCGAAGTTGGCTTAACCGGCGAAGTGCGCACCATTAGTTTTTTAGAAAAGCGATTGATTGAGGCAGAAAAAATGGGCTTTCAGACAGCCATTGTGCCCAAGGGAAATTTAAAACGGGAACAGCAGTATCCGTTAAACGTACAGGGCGTGCGTAATGTATCGGAAGCATTGCAATTGATTTTGGGGGGAGCGTAAATGGAACGAATCTCTGGTAAGAAAAGTGAACTGATTAATTTGCTGAAAAAGACAGCGCCGGGAACACCGCTGCGTGAAGGGCTGGATAACGTGCTGCGGGCAAAAACCGGCGGACTGATTGTGTTGACTGACGATGCGGCCATCAACGATTTGGTGACAGGCGGCTTTGTAATAGATTGTCCCTATTCACCGGCAAGCTTATATGAGCTGGCCAAAATGGACGGTGCCATTATTTTAAATAAAGATGCCACCAAGATTTTGCGGGCCAATGCCCATCTGAATCCGGATCCAAGCGTGCCGTCCTTTGAAACAGGGATACGACATCGTACTGCCGAAAAAGTGGCGCGTCAGCTGGATGTGCTGGTGGTATGTATCTCACAGCGCCGTAATGTAATTACTTTATTTAAAGGCGATATCAAATACTATGTAAAAGAAAGCAATGTATTGGTTGGTATGGCCAATCAGGCTGTGCAAACATTGGATAAATACAAAACGATTCTGGACAAGGCGTTAAATAATCTCAGTGTGTTGGAATACGACGGAATGGTTTCCATTACAGATGTAGCCAAGGTGCTGCAGCGAGCCGAAATGTTTGCCAGAGTGGAAGAAGAACTGAGCAAATATATCAGTGAACTGGGCTCGGAAGGCCGACTGATTCAGATGCAGGTGGAAGAACTGATTGCCAACGTGGACAGAGATGAAGAACGCACCGTGATGGATTATGAAAATTGGGGCGGACAAAAAAGCGTGGATGAAATTTTAAAACGTCTGCGGAATTTGAAAGCAGAGGACTTGCTCCATTTGGATATTTTTGCCCGTGAACTGGGTTATGAAATCGGCAAGGATCAGGACAGCATCCTGATTACCCGCGGATACCGGCTTTTGAACCGGATTCCCAGACTGCCGTTTGGCGTTATCCAGAATATGATTCATTACTTTGGTTCTTTTAGCAGGATTCAGCAGGCAACCGTGGAAGAATTAGACGAAGTAGAAGGAATTGGGGAAACAAGAGCGAAGATAATTAAAGATGGATTAAAGCGGATGCGCGACCAAATTTATTCAGAATTTCACTATATTTAACAAAAGGTCAATGTTTTTGTTATCAAATCTTGAAGTTCATTGTGTAAAATAAAATAAGACCTGTGTAAAGAAACGGTCGTTGTAAAATTTGAAAGGAGGTGACAGTAATTGAAGCATAATGTATTAAAAAGAATTGCACAAATTTTTCTTACGTTATCCGGTGTTATAGCAGTATTTTATATAGCACCCCTTTTGGCAGTGCCGCTAAGGATGCAGTTTCATTGGTCAGCCCAGAGTGTTTTGCTTTTGCAGATTGTTTTGGCTGCGGTGGTAGCGCTGTTTTGTTGGCTGATTGCGGTGCCGGTGTTGAATAAAATTGTTGCATTGACAAAATGGATCGAAGGAAAATTACAGAAAATGTCCACTCAGGATTTGGTGAGTGGCGCTATTGGTTTGATTATTGGACTTATAGTAGCATTTTTTATTGGCTATGCCTTGTCGTTCCTGCCGATTATCGGGCCGTATATGCCGGTTATCATGTGTCTTGTTTTTGGATACCTGGGAGTGAGTGTGGGTATTAGAAAACGGGAAGATCTGGTTACGTTTGTTTCCGGATTGGGCAAAGAAAATAATCGGTTCCGTGTAAAAGGAAAAACAAGGGCTGCAGGGTATTGTAATATGCCCAAAGTATTAGACACAAGTGTAATTATTGACGGAAGAATTGCGGATATCTGCAAAACCGGATTTGTAGAAGGTCCTATCATCATCCCTAACTTTGTGCTGGAAGAATTGCGGCATATTGCTGATTCTTCTGACGCATTAAAGCGGGCAAAAGGCCGTCGCGGTCTGGATATGCTGAATATTATCCGCAAGGAGCTGGATATTGAAGTAGAAATATCCAACCGTGATTACGATGATATTGCCGAAGTAGATGATAAGCTGGTTCGTCTGGCGCAGGAGCTGTACGGCTGTGTGGTAACCAATGATTACAATTTAAATAAAGTAGCAACGCTGCAGGGTGTTGTCGTATTAAATATTAATGAATTGGCGAATGCCATTAAACCAGTTGTGCTGCCGGGTGAAAAAATGATCGTTACCGTTGTAAAAGATGGTAAAGAACACAATCAAGGCGTGGCTTATCTGGATGACGGCACCATGATCGTTGTAGAAAACGGTCGGCGTTTCATTGGTGAAACCATTGAAGTGGAAGTAACCAGCGTAATCCAGACCAATGCCGGACGGATGATCTTCGGCCGTCCAACCGAAAATAAATAAAATAGTATGCTTTCCAGGGAGGTGCTGTATGGGTGCAATCTGATGCAGAAATGCATTGGCTTTGTCTGCCGCTTGCAGCAGCTCCTTTCGGTGTGTCTGAGAGGTTGTAGTATGATGAAAACTGCAGTGATTATTTTGGCTGCCGGTTTGGGCAAACGGATGCAGGCCGGTTGTAATAAAATGTTTTTGACAATACAGGAAAAAACTGTTCTGGAACATACAGTGCAGGTTTTTCAGGACAGCGATGCCATTGATGGCATTGTCATTGTGGCCAGAGAAGCAGAACTGGCGCAGGTGCAGCAGATGGTGCCGCAAAAAGTGTATCCTAAAATTATTGGCTATACCGGCGGCGGCAGGGAACGGCAGGATTCGGTATACTGCGGGCTGCAGGCTTTGCCGAAAGCCTATGATCGTGTGCTGATTCATGACGGCGCCCGTCCTATGGTGACACAGGATTTAATTTTGCGGCTGCTGCAGCCGTTGTCGCCTTCGTGCGGAACAGCTGCCGGTGTGCCAGCTAAGGATACCATAAAACGAGTGGACAAAGACGGTATGGTAGTGGAAACACTGGAACGCAGCCAGCTGTGGAATATCCAAACGCCCCAGTGTTTTTATACAGATACCATTCGCCGCTGCCATCAGCAGGCGCAGCAGGAAGGCTATTACGGCACTGATGATGCATCTTTGGCAGAACGGTATGGTGTATCTGTCCAAATTGTACAGGGCTATTACGAAAATATAAAATTGACCACACCGGAGGATTTGGCTGTGGCAGAGTTGTTTTTACAGCGGATACAGAACAGCGAGAGAGGCGGCGAGGACAAATGAGAATTGGATTTGGATATGATGTGCATCGTTTGGTAGAAGAACGAAAACTGATTCTGGGCGGTGTGGAGATTCCCTACGAAAAAGGATTGCTGGGCCACTCCGATGCGGATGTGCTGGTGCATGCGCTGATGGATGCCATGCTGGGCGCTGCCGGTTTGGGCGACATTGGCCGTCATTTTCCTGACAACGATGACCAATACAAAGGCATTTCCAGCATGATTTTACTGCAAAAGGTAACAGAACTGTTGACAGAAGCAGGATATATAGTGAATAATATTGATGTTACAGTAGTAGCGCAGCGTCCAAAACTGGCAGGGTTTATCCCGCAGATGGAGCAAAATCTGGCAGAAACGCTGCATATAACCGTTGATGACGTGAATGTAAAAGCAACAACCACAGAAAAGCTGGGTTTTGAAGGCGAAGGATTGGGGATTTCCGCTTATGCGGTCTGCTCCATTCGGAAGAAATAAAAGTCGGTGAAAAAAGAATGACTGGCTGTTGCGGCAACAAACGAACATCATAAAAGATAAAATGACAGTTGATAAAAATGATTTGGAGGAATGAATGGTGGAAACTTATAGAGTGCGCTTTGCGCCAAGTCCAACAGGCCCATTGCATATTGGTGGCGCCCGTTCTGCATTATTTAACTACTTGCTGGCTCGGAAAAGCGGCGGCCAATTTGTAGTAAGAATTGAAGATACTGACCTGGAACGCTCCAGCAAAGAATCCGAAGTAAATATTTTTGAATCCTTAAAATGGCTGGGCTTAGATGCCGATGAATCTATCATGGATGGCGGCGATTACGGCCCATACCGTCAGACAGAAAGATTGGATATTTACAAAAAATATGCCGATCAGCTGCTGGCAGAAGGTAAAGCCTACTATTGTTTCTGCAGCGAAGAAGAAATCGAAGCAGAACGGGCGGCTGCCATGGAAAAAGGCGAAATGCCAATGTATAGCGGCAAATGCCGCAACCTGACTCCCGAACAGCAGCAGGAACTGCTGGCGCAGGGCAAAAAGCCGGTAATCCGTCTGCATGTACCCCATGGTGAAAAACTGGTGGTAGACGATGCAGTGCGCGGTGTGGTTACCTTTGAATCCGACGGTGTAGGCGACTTTGTTATCGTAAAATCTGATGGGATTCCAACCTATAACTTTGCAGTGGTAGTGGATGACTATCTGATGAAAATCAGTCATGTAATCCGCGCAGAAGAACATTTATCCAATACCCCGCGGCAAATTGCTGTCTATCATGCGCTGGGCTGGGACGTGCCTAAATTTGCCCATATCTCTTTGATTCTGGGTGAAGACCGCAAAAAAATGAGCAAACGGCATGGCGCCACTTCTGTAACCCAGTATGAAAAACTGGGCTATCTGCCGGAGGCTGTGTTCAACTTCCTGGCGTTATTAGGCTGGTCCCCGGGCGGCGAAGATGAAATTATGACCAAAGAAGAAATTATCGAAAAATTCTCTCTGGATGCTGTATCTAAGAGCCCTGCCGTATTTGATATGGAAAAACTGAAATGGCTGAACGGTCATTACATCCGTCAAAGTTCCATTGAACGTCTGGTAGGCTTGGCTATCCCTTATTTACAGAGCGAAGGCTATCTGCAGGAGCAAGTAACCGAAGCGGACAAACAGTGGGTAACTCTGATTATGCAGGCGCTGCAGGAAAAAATCCACACCATCAACGATATTGGTGAATTTATGCCGCTGTTCGTAGGTGAAGATATCACCATCGAAGACGACGAAGCCAAAGAAGTGCTGGCTGACCCTGATGTGCCAACGGTTATCAACGCCTTCAAAGCAAAACTGGCTGAACTGCCGGAATGGAATGCCGATGATGTGAAGAAAATCTTCAAAGCCATCAGCAAAGAAACCGGCTTAAAAGGCAAAAAAGTATTTATGCCTATCCGTGTGGCCTTAACCGGGCAGATGCACGGGCCGGATCTGCATTTTATCATTCCGGTACTGGGGCCTGAACTGGTGGAAAAACGCTTGCAGAAAACGGTGAATCTGTAATGCCATCTTTTCAGGTGCGGGCTATGACTCCGGCTGACTGGCCTTTGGTAGCTGCCATCTATGAACAGGGCATTGCCCATCATAAAGCTACCTTTGCGCAGCAAGCGCCGTCCTATCAAGAATGGGACAGTGAGCATCACAAGCACAGCCGTTTGGTAGCGCAGACTGCCGATGGACAAATTGCCGGTTGGGTGGCTATTGCGCCCAGCTTTGGTGCAGGACGGGATGTATACAGCGGCGTGGCGGAAGTCAGTATCTATATCCATGATGATTTTCAGCATCAGGGTGTAGGGCGTTTGCTGCTGGATGCGGTTGCTGCCGAGAGCGAGCGCAATGGCATCTGGACATTGGAAGCGCTGATTTTTGACGATAATCTGCCCAGTTTGGAGTTGTTTCGCAAATGCGGCTATACAGATCTTGGCGTGCGTTCCAAATTGGGATATGATGCCGTTTTGCAGCGATGGCGCAATGTAGCCATGCTGGAACGGCGCAGTGATGTAAAAGATTTTGCTTGACAAACAGCAGCAGGATTTCATACAATACAGGTATGGTGTTGCGGACAGCAGCATATATAATAGAAGAAAAACAAAACAGATAAAAACCAGGAACGGGTAGAGTATTTTTGCAGGAAGTAACAGAGAGGGTTTGTCATTGGCTGAAAGCAAACCTGACGAAACGCAAAAAGAAGTGCGCTCGGGAGTTGAACATGGAACAGCACCAGCTTAGTAAATGATTCCGTTTGGCCTCGTTATCGGCTGCAAAAGAAAATCCGGCCATTGGTATATGGCTGTGATTGAATTAGAGTGGAACCGCGGTTGAACGCCTCTATACGATGTGATAGAGCGTTCAGCCGCTTTTTGTTTTCCTGAAAGGCTAAGGCTTATCTTTTTTCCGTATAGCTGCGTTGTTTTTCGCTTTTTCACCTTGCGTACCTTAAGGCTTATCGGACAATATCTGTTGCAGCGTCCACACGCTGCTCTGGACAGTAGCTGCACGTATTTTTGTCGCTCTGGACTGTGTCCAGCTCCATAAAATACGTTTGCCACAGTCCATCCAGAGGTGGACTTTCTGCAAAGATATTGCCCTTCCGATGATTTTGAAAAATACGATTACACATAGAATGAAAGGTATGCGCCAGTAGAAGCAGATTGTATCTTTAGGATAGCGCTATCTTTTTTCTTACAGGAAAGTTACACGATTGTCTTATGAATGAGGATTTTTCTGATGAAAAGATATTTTTGCCAAGAATGCAGGAAGTGTGATTGTTCATATTGGAATAAAGTGACACATGAAACAATAAGATAAAGGAGGCTGCTTATGTTTGAACAAATGAGAGAGGATGTGCAGGTGGTGTTTGAGCGAGATCCTGCTGCCAAAACAAAAATAGAAGTCATGCTGAACTATCCCGGTTTGCATGCCATCTGGATTCAGCGGGGCATTACTCACAAGCTGTATCAGAAAAAGCATTTTGCGCTGGCGCGGTTTATTTCTCAGATTGCCCGTTTTTTTACGCAGGTGGAAATCCATCCCGGCGCCAAGCTGGGACGGCGGCTGTTTATTGACCATGGCGCTGGTGTGGTGATTGGCGAAACGGCGGAGATTGGCAATGATGTAACGCTGTATCAGGGTGTTACCCTGGGCGGCACCGGTAAAGAAAACGGCAAACGTCATCCAACCATCGGCAACGATGTGGTGGTGGGCGCAGGAGCCAAAGTATTAGGTTCTTTCACAGTTGGCAATAATGTAAAGATTGGGGCTGGTTCAGTGGTGCTGAAACCGGTGCCGGATAACTGCACTGTGGTGGGGATTCCGGGAAAAGTTGTGGCCAAAGACGGACAGAGTATGCAGCACGATGCCGAGTTAAAAGCCAAGCATCAGGCGGATTTGGATCACGATAAACTGCCGGACCCGGTGGAAGACACACTGGAATGTATGCGGGAACGCATTATGCATTTAGAAGAAAAAATGAAACATTTGGAGGATACCAAACATGAATAAGCCAATTATGGTGCATAACACCTTAAATAATACCAAAATGGAGTTCAAACCATTGGAACCGGGCAAAGTAAAGATGTATGTATGCGGGCCAACTACTTACAATTACATTCACTTGGGCAACGCCCGTCCCATCGTGGTATTTGACACCATTCGCCGTTATCTGACATATTGCGGTTATGAAGTGACCTATATTCAGAACTTTACCGATGTAGATGATAAAATTATCAAACGGGCCAACGAAGAACAGGACGATCCAATCAAGCTGGCTGCCCGTTATATTGACGAATTCTTTAAAGATGTAAAAGCGCTGAATGTGCTGCCTGCCACCAAATATCCTAAAGTAAGCGAGCATATGCAGGAAATTATCGACTTTGTGCAAAAAATAATTGATGCCGGTTATGGTTATGTGATAGACGGCGATGTATATTTTTCTGTGCGCAAATATAAAGAATACGGCAAACTGTCCGGCCGCAATCTGGATGATATGCAGGCAGGCGCTCGTGTAGATGTGGACAGCCGCAAACAGGACCCAATGGATTTTGCCCTGTGGAAAAGTGCCAAACCGGGTGAACCTGCATGGGATAGCCCATGGGGCAAAGGCCGTCCGGGCTGGCATATTGAATGCTCTGCCATGAGCTGCAAATACCTGGGCGAGCAGTTTGATATTCATGGCGGCGGTCAGGACTTGATTTTCCCACACCACGAAAACGAAATTGCACAGACCGAATGCGTTACCGGTAAGCCTATGGCCAACTACTGGCTGCACAATGGATTTATCACCATCAATTCAGAAAAAATGTCCAAATCGCTGGGCAACTTCTTCTTGCTGCGTGACATTTTAGATAAATTTGATCCGGAAACCGTGCGTTTTTACCTGCTGTCGGTGCAGTACCGCAGCCCTCTGGACTTTGACGATGAAAAACTGCAAGTGGCGCAAAAAGGTCTGGAACGGTTGAAAAACTGCTATGCAGCCATGCAGAACGGTTTGAAAGCAGCTGCTGCCGAAGAAACTGACGGGGATGCTCTGTTGCTGCAAAAAATTGCAGCGGTTGAAGAAGCCTTCCAGGATGCCATGAACGATGACTTTAACACCGCATTGGCCAGTGCCGCATTATTTGATGCAGCGCGGGAAATCAATACCTACTTAAAACAGGATGGGCTGAACAAAGCTGCGCTGCAAAAAGCAGCAGACACCTATACCGCCCTGTTAAATATCATGGGGTTGGACTTTAACGCTGCCGACAATGCCAACGATGGCTTGGTGGACGATTTGATGAATCTGCTGATTGACCTGCGCAAACAGGCCAGAGCTGACAAAAACTATGCCATGGCCGATCAGATTCGCAATCGGCTGAACGAGATTGGCGTCATTTTGGAAGACACCAAACAAGGTACTGCCTGGAAAAGAAAATAACAGAACTGCATAAGCGCAGCCTGCCGCTATGGATGATGGTGTCCATGGCAGCAGGCTGTTTGTTTTTGTCTTATTTTGTATAGGTTTAGGCAATTTTTTGGTTGTAATTTTGTGATAACAAGGTATAATGATATAAAATTTAATCGTTTATAATTGTGAAAACATATCACACGAAATAAAAAATTTGGTAGGATTATTTGAAATTGTTAAAATTGAGAGGGATGGATAATGAAGTTATTTGCTGATATATTGGGTTGCACTGCGGAAATATTAATGTTGTTTTATCTGTATCAGCATTTTCTAAAGAATCCTAAAGTGGGGCGTAAAGTGCTATTTATGGGTTATTTGCTTGACTTTTTATTTTGTTTTACTTATTCAACGTTTTTGCATTTACCAGCGCAGAGAATATTATGCTGTGTGTTTTTTATTGCATTGCCGTTGCTGCTGTATGGAGATAAGATTTCAAGAAAATTGATGCTGGCAGCGGTATATTTTTCTATACAAAATTTAGCGGAGCTTTTGATTAAGGCAATTTTGTTGGGATACCGTGGTGATTTTATACTATACTATGCTGATTTTTCCTATAACTATTTTTTAGGCGTCATTATGTCTAAAACCATTGCATTTGCTTTGATTTATCTTTGTACCTTTTTATTTCATATTCAGGAACAGAAAGCACCTATTTATATATATGGGTTGTTGCTGCTAATCCCGTTAAGTTCCATTGTTATTTTCTATTATTTACAAAACCTTGTGTATCTGGTGAATACAAAAGAAATTTATTTAGGCTATAGTGTGATTACGTTGTTGCTATTATTGTTTAATATTTTGTTTCTTTACTTATTTTCAAAAGCTAACCAGGTAAGTTGGCTGCAGGCAAAGCTGGTTTATGAGAAAGAAAAGGTGCAGGAGCAGCAGAAGTTCCATAAAAATATGGCTGTATATCAACAGGAAATTCGGCAGCTGCATCATGATATGAAAAATCATTTACTGATTTTGTATGATGCATTGGCGCAGAACAATGTTGTCAAAGCCAGAGGTTATGTGGAACAACAGCTTCAATTACTGACGCAGAATAAAGTGACCTACACCGGATATTTATTGCTAGATACGGTATTATTTTATAAAAAGCAATTGGCTGACCAGCAGCAGACACGATGCACCATTCAAACAGAATTGGATGCAGGGCTGGATTTAACAGACGAGCTGATGAATGATTTTGCCTTGATTGTGGCCAGTTGTTTGGACAACGGACTGGAAGCAACTGCTAAACTGTCCAAACCGAAACAGAGATGGATTAAGCTGCATTTACGGAATGACCAAACCTATCTTTATTTGCAGATGCAAAACAGTGTGGGAGAGAATCTATCGCTCGGTAAACAGTCATTGCCACCTACCAGCAAAAAGGACAATTTGCGGCATGGATTGGGCCTACAACAGATTAAACGGTTGACTGAACAGCATCAGGGAGAGCTTTTATTAACCTGTGAAGATTTGATATTTTCGACAGAGTTGATGTTAAAATATCATAGTTACATGCAGGATCGTGCTAAAACTGCACAATAGTGGTTAACCATATGTATGCCTACTGTTTTGAGGTGTTGCTGTCAGCGGTGGCATCATGGGGAAGCATATTTGCTATGGCTGTACTCACCAATACTCTTTGGGCAACGGTGTGTGATAGGAAGTTTTTTGCAAAGGTTCACAAGGCGTATTTATTTTACCGTATCTCTGCTAAGTAGAAGCTGTTGGATAGAGTAGGTATGATTTTACTACCAATCTTGGCAAATGTATGATATACTACTGTAAAATAAAAAATTTTATATTTGTAGTATTTTTATTTTTTTGTACATGTAGGAATTCATTTACATTGAAAAGAGGGATTATTATGTTAAATCAAAGCGGTTGGTTAAGTGGAATCATTACGATTATGGTATTGGCAGCGCAATTTTACTTGGTGCGTAAGCCGCAGCGATGGATGGGGCTGCTTTTGCCCGGCGCAAGCTTTCTGTTTTCTATTGTGCGGACTGTAATGTTTGTGCAGTCCGGTCAGTTGTTGGGGAATCTGGCAGTTACTATTTTTTATGGTTTGGTGGCATATAATGTACTTACCATCCTACTGTGTGTTGTGTATGTGCAAAGAAACAAACCCATTGGTTCTGTTTTAGTGACACTGGTGGTCACTTTGCTGGCCTGCGGTTTGGTTTTAACAATCACCACCACCATGCTTGCTGTGAACTATATTGTTGAGGAAGATCCGAAAGCCAATATTGGCCAATGGTATTATGCGCCCATAGAAGAAACTTCGGCAGAGGCACTGCCGCTTACACTGGCAGATCTACAGAGTGAGCAGCTGCCTTATCGGTATGTATCAGCGCAAGAAACGGAAGGAATCTCCAGCAGCCATGGCAGTTATATTGAATCCCAGGCAGATGATATTGATGCGCCGCAAAATATTGTTACATTGCAGTATGAGGTTTGGGAAAGTAATCAAACAGATGTATTGGATGGGCAAGAAGAAAAACTGCAGAAAACCTATCAGACACGTGCAGATGTTCAATATGATTATGGAACGCAGAATGCCTATTGGCTGGATGAACACTTGCTGCTGCGGTATGACAACAAAGTAGTATTATTTTATCAAGCCGCTGACAATTCCCTGTTGAATACGCCTTCGGCAGGAACCGTCCTGCATGATATATTTGCGCCGGATGTATATTCAGATACATCAATATCTGCGAATAAAAGCGAAATTGAGGTTGCAAATGAGACTGCGGAACTACCTGTTACATTTGCTTGTGCTACAGAGTTAAAACCTGCTGATAGATTACGTTATTCGGAAATGTTTTATTTTAAAGAAGAAGTTCCTGTATTGGTTGAAATAAACTGTTCCTATGGTAATGTTTCTAAGTTAGAATTATATTATGTAGTAAAAAAAGATAGCAAAGGGTATGATAAAAAATTTTTGGGAAATATAGAAATTGTTAATGAAAATAAGCATGGTCAACTAGAGGCGGTATTACCTGTTGGAGATGGGGAACTTATTATCGAGAATGGTGGTTCCCACAATATTATGGTTGATTCGGTAACAATAAATAATCAGTAAAAAATAGATTTGCATGGTAATTACCTACAATACACCAGGCGTTGCAGATGATAAGCTGCCGTTTGGCGATGGGATTTGGACCGATAAGCCCTTCTCTGCAGATGCTGTTCCGGTAGAAATTGCATTATATTTTTATCAGGTGCCGGAGGAGCAAAAAGCCAATTTGCAGGAAGAAGCGGATGGGTTGCAGCAGCTTTTGGCAGAGGCAGGCTATTCCTTTACTGCATACTATTTTCAGTTGGATACAGAGGATTATAAAATGATTGCCGGAGAAACCTGCGAGCCATTTGATCTTTTATGGTGGTAAGGAACCAGCGGATGTCAGAATCTTTATATAATCGTGAAACTCTCCATTTATGGGGGCTTTTCGTATCAATTTTTAGGGGCTGATACAATGGAAAGAGAACATGTGAAATCTTTACGGCAGTGGTTTGTGTGGATGATTATAATTTTCATGCTGCCGGTTCTTTTGGTTCTGGCATATTTCCTGTTTATAACACCGAAAGAAGCGGTTATTGTAAATGAGGTAGGAGAGCCTTTGACGGTGGGAGAGTGTTGGGAACAGGACGAACTGTTTTCGCTGACTGTAACGGATATCAATAAAATTGATTGGGATAGTGCCGGATTGGATCAATATTTGGCAGAAAAGAATGCGAAGGATGTATACCAAGCCCAGCGAGAAGCGGGTTATCACATTTATGACATTGGTTTTACCTGCACCAATCACAACTACACTGGCTATACCGATCGATTTGAACGAGGGAAACCATATAAAGAGGGGCTTTGTTTTGGCATTGGCATAGAAGGTGAGCTGAATCATAAAAAAGAGATACAACGCATTACCCGGTGGCCGCTGCCGATTGCGCCAATCAAACCAGGGCAAACCGCCGAGGATAATCACATCATTGTATTGGTCAGCCCCGAAATAGAGGCACTTACAGTTTCATTTACAGTACGTCAGGAAGATAAGGCCGAAAAATTGGCAGATACAGCTCCGGATCATGTTTATCAGAAACTGTATCAGTGTCGGCTGCCTGATTAAGATAAATTTTAGTTTTTGCATAGTATTATAAAAGAATTCTGTATCTTTGTTGTTTGCCAGAGATGCAGGATTCTTTTTGCTTTGTGGTAACATGCAGCTGGCCGGAAATGTAGGTATAGCAATCAATCCATGGTTATCAAAAAGTGTTAGAGAATGATGATGAATAATTATTCAATATCTGCCTCTGAAAAACGGACTTGGTTTGGGCAATAAAAAATAGGTGTAGCCTGTGGACGGCAGGCATTTTTTTGTCCGTTGTGCAGTTCAAAATGAGAGTAAAAGAGAGGGATAACAGGAGATAAAATGGATAAGGGATGATGTGTAAGGAAAGGGTGTTATCTTGCCGTAAAAGGCATGAAGTTGGAATCAATGGCAGGAGTGTGGGGAAACTGCTTTGGGCTGTTAAAACGCCATATAAAGCCTTGTACAAGGATATTGAGAAAGGGTGTAGTCTGTAGGCTGCACCTATTTTTTTGTGCAGCAGGAGATCGGTTAATGGCTGTTGAAAGAATACTGCTAAAGAGCGGATAAAACAGAATTTGCTGTGATTCACAGACAGGAAAACAAACAGGGAAAGCAGATTGGTTGTCTTGGTTTTGTCAGAACCGGAGCAGTTATCATTTTCATTCCACAAACGCTTATATAATATATATACTACTGTAAAAACATAAAACATGCTAAAACATACAAACACTGAAAAACATCAAAACCGTAAAAAACAAAAAACAAATAAAACATCCATAAACATAAATAAACATAACAAACATGGAAAACAAGAAAAACGGCAGTGCCGTTAAAAATAAAAATTTTAATCTGTCATACTCATTGGCTGAAAACGCAAAAAGTGAAGCTACGGCGCAACAAAGCAACGCAGTGCAAAAGAAAAAACAGAGCAATCCTGTGGATGTAATGGCAGCAAACCCTGTGACAGACAACGTTACAGACGCTTTGGGAAAATGAGTTCTGTAAGTTTTGCAAAGAAATCTGCCGATTTACGTGTATACTGCCAGCAGTGTTATCCATCTGAGAAGCGGCACAATTGGTTTTAAGAGCAGAAATACCACTCTCAGGCATCAGTGTTCCATCGGGGAGAAAACCATAGCTTAAAAACAAAAATACAGCTTCTCAGCAATTTAGGATAACTATTTGCTCCATAGCCGTATCGATAAAGTAAAATCGGCAGGGACAGCAATCGGTAAAAAATAATGCAAAATGTGATTAAATATACAAATAATTGAATATATTGTTATTTGAGCTTATTGTTTTTATAGCGGAAAAGCAGAGACCAAAGAAAAATACTGCATTCGTTTGTAAAAATTGTGATACGGTAAATTGGTTACATGGAAAGAAAAATACATTTGCTCACTTATAATCGTATTTCTTCAAATCACCAGGAGGGCAATCTCTTTGCAGAAAGTCCACCTCTGGATGGAGATTTCTGCTGACTGTCCCAATCGCGGCAGACGCAGTCTGACGAAGATGGACAGGCTAAGAAATGTCCAGAGCAGCGTGTGGACGCTGCAACAGATATTGCCCGACAAACATAGTCTGTTTTTCCTTCCCACAGTAAATTGATACCATCTGTGAAGAAGATGTCATTTGAGAATAGGAATGGAGTATGATACAATGAATAAAAAGCAACGGTAAAAAGCGATAGGAGGTGTGTATGTATGAAAAAAGCATTGCCCATTGGCGTCAGCGATTTTGAAAAAATCATGGATGAAAAGAAAGGCTGTTATTATGTAGATAAAACATTGATGATTGCAGAATGGTTAAATTCTTTTGCAGAAGTTACACTGATAACCAGACCGCGGCGTTTTGGCAAGACATTAAATATGACCATGCTGCGTGAGTTTTTTGATATCACAAAAGATAGTGGGAAATTGTTTGAGGGGTTAAAGATTAGCCAAACTGCCCATATGCAGGAACTGAACAGCCGACCGGTTATCTTTTTGAGCTTTAAAGACTGCAAAGGAAGCTATGAAAGCGTCATGGCCTGCATGTATAAAATTTTGCTGCGGGCCTTAGAACCTGTGTTGACCAATAAGGCCACAGAGATAGAAGAAAAAGTTTTGCAACGAATGGTAGATGTATTGTTAAGCTTTGACTTTGGGCAAAGGGCTGTGTTGCAGGATGCCATTTATACTATCAGTCGGCTTCTTTATCAGCATTATCATAAAAAAGTAATCATCCTGATAGATGAATACGACACCCCCATGATTAGTGCCTATGAACAGGGTTATTATGAAGAGATCCATGATTTTTTCAGCAGCCTTTACGGCAGCGCCTTAAAAGACAATCCTTATTTGGAGAGAGCCATGCTGACCGGGATTCATCGCATAGCCAAAGAAAATATTTTTTCAGGGTTGAACAATTTAGATGTGTGTACGGTGATGGATGATCAATACAGCCAATATTTTGGATTGATGCCGGAAGAAACTGAAACCTTGCTGGCATACTATGAATTGCCGTTGGATGAATCGGTGCAGGCCATGTATGACGGGTATCGGTTTGGCAGGCAGGAGATATATAATCCCTGGTCTATTCTCAACTATGCCAGAAACAAGAAGAAGGAGCCTTATTGGGTGAATACAGCCTCCAATGAACTTTTGGTGCAGGCCATGCTGCATGCAAATCAGGATGTCAGAGAAGATTTTGAATTGCTGCTTTCAGAAGGGGATGCCAGGGTGCCGGTCGATTTGCAGACTTCCTTTTTTGAGTTGGAACAAGCGGCAACCTTGTGGGGATTATTTTTGAACAGCGGCTATCTGACCATAAAAATGAGTTCGGAATCCGGTGAACTGCAAGCAGTACGCATACCCAATCAGGAAGTGATGATTAGCTTTCGCAAAATAATAGAACGATATGGCGGATTTCAGGCAGATAGTTTAAGCAGATTGTTTGATGCGCTGCAATGTAAAGATATAGAACGTTTTAAGCGGAGCTATGAGCAAATCATCTTAACCTGTACCAGTTTCCATGATGGATCGGGAGAGAATGCCTATCATATGCTGTTTTTGGGAATGTGCGTTTATTTGAGCAACAGCTATGAGATTCAGTCCAATGTGGAACGGGGCCATGGCAGGGCGGATATTGTGCTGAAAGTCAAGCGGCCGGGCAGAGCAAACTATATATTTGAGTTTAAGCAGGGAGAAGATGTTGAACGGCTGGCTAAGGAAGCCATGGAGCAGATTCATGAGAAGCAGTATTATGCAGGGCTTAGCGGGGAAACCATTCTGCTGGGGATTGCCCATAATCTGAAACAGTGTGAAATTGTCAGTGAGGTCAGATAGTTGTTTAGAGGAAAAATAGAATTGTTATAAAACGTAACGGTAAAAAGCGATAGGAGGTGTGTATGTATGAAAAAAGCATTGCCCATTGGCGTCAGCGATTTTGAAAAAATCA
>CALXUG010000018.1 GCA_944391625.1 uncultured Clostridia bacterium | reverse complement strand
CGTCTACAGGCTATACCTATTTTTTATTGCTGAGATTAATGCTGTTTTCTAAATGTGAAAATTGAATAAATATTCATTATTTCTCTTTTTGTACTTTCTGATAAATATCTTTTTTTATGTCTTGTTGACGAATCATTGCCGATTTTTTGATAGCCGATTGTTTTGTTGCTGGCGCTTTCGTCATTGCTGACAGATAGAAACCGGTGATCGAGGGTTCAACGTCAATGTTACAGCCAACTGTATGACCATTGCTTTGCAGCTGTTAGTGAGAACGGGTGTTGATATATTGTGGATGCAGTTTATCATACATAATTTTCTGACTGCTGTATAATCCGTAATAACCGGAGAACACATAGCTGACCGCACAGGCAATGCAGAATAACAAAATGGCTTGATGACCAAATAATTCAACGCTAAGCAGAATGGATGCCAACGGGCAGTTGACCACACTGCAGAATAAAGCGATCATACCGATGGCAGCGCCAAAGGCCGGATCTAATCCTAATACAGGTGCGACAGCGTTGCCAAATGTAGCGCCGACAAACAATGCCGGTACAATTTCGCCGCCCTTAAAGCCTGCGCCTAAAGTCAGAGCTGTAAATAAAATTTTTAACAAAAAGGCAAACGGCGGACAGTCACCGGTAAGGGCCAGATGGATGATATCTGCCCCTTGCCCGTTGTAGGCGCGGGTGCCCAGCAGCATGGTCAGAGCAACAACAATACAGCCGCCGACAAAAATGCGCAGATAATCGTTGGCAATCAGCTTTTTGTAGATGTGTCCTGATTGATGCAGAACCACGCAAAACAAAATACTGACCAAACCGCAGAGGACAGCCAGCAAAATTACCTTTAAAAAAATAAAAAGAGATAACTCCGGGATATAAGGCTGCGGATACCCTGCATTGATAATCCCGCATTTTTGTGTGATGCCGTAAGCCAGCGATGCCGAAACAATGCAGGGAACAAAGGCGCTATAGTGAATAACCCCCACACTGATAACTTCCATGCTGAATACCGTTGCTGCAATGGGCGTGCCGAACAGAGAAGCGAATACGGCGCTCATGCCGCAGATCACAATAATATTAATATCCGTGTCACGCAGACCAAATAATCTGCCCAGCGCTTCGCCTACACTGCCGCCGATTTGCAGCGCCGCTCCCTCTCGGCCGGAAGAACCGCCGCACAAATGGGTGAGGAGCGTTCCAAAAAAAATCAACGGCGCCATACGAATGGGGATATGCTGTTTGGATTGGATGGATGCTAAAACCAGATTGGTGCCGGGGTCCTGCCGCAGTCCTGCCCGATGATAAGCAAATACAATCAGCAAGCCCGCAAAGGGCAGCAAAAAAATCAGCCAGTCATTGGCCTGACGGGCAGCAGTAACCCAGTCGATACCAAAACGAAAGGCTGCGCCGATCAAACCGCAGACAATGCCGGTGAGAGCGCCGAAAACCAACCAGCGTAAAAACCACAGGACATATAAATAGCTATATTGCAACTGAAATTTCAATTTTTTCTTCATTGTAGTCCAATCAGGATTCCAGAACATAGTAAAGCCTCTTTTCTTGCATGGTCATACCTTCACGTTAGTTATAATAGCTGTTGTCAAAATTGCCGGGAGGGCAATCTCTTTGCAGAAAGTCCACCTCAAAGATAACACAGATAAACGGTCATCACAGTTCATTTCTAGTATATCGGTATTTGGGGTTAGAATCAATGAAGGAACGGAATTTTCATGGCAATATTTTTTATGGGGGAAGGAAGTAGCCGGATGTGTCTTGAAATAGATTGAAGGATATGGGAACAGGATCTATGGATACAGAAAAAATATCTGATTTTACAAAAATAGCTGCTGGCAACAGCAGATTGTATGGTAAAATAAACGGAGAAAAATTTGCAGGGCAGTTGCTGATGCAAAGAGTTAAGGAAGAAATAAGACTGCAAGCGAGAAACAGGAGGAAATTATGAGCCAATTAACAAAACAAGTAGAGGAAACCGTTGCATATATTCATATGAAAACTGCCTATCGGCCAAAGACAGCCATTGTGTTGGGTTCCGGCCTTGGTCAGCTGGGGGATGCCTTAGAGCAGGTGTGTGAAATTCCTTATGAGGATCTGCCTCACTGGAAATCCAGTACAGCGCCCGGTCATGCAGGACGTTTGCTGTTTGGATTGCTGGGCGGCGTGCCGGTTGTTTGTATGCAGGGCAGACTGCATTATTATGAAGGCTACAGCATGGAGGAAATCACTTATCCTGTGCGGGTAATGGCGCGGTTAGGGGTAGAAAATCTGTTGCTGTCCAATGCGGCAGGCGGTATCAATCTGGAATATCATCCCGGTGATTTGATGCTGATAACCGATCATATTAATTTTTTAGGGAGAAATCCATTGATGGGTCCCAATGAAGCAGATTTCGGCGTGCGGTTTTGCGATATGAGCTATGCCTATCATCCTGCTTTGCGCAATATTGCTCTGGAAGCTGCTGCAGAGTTGGGGCAATCATTGCAGCAGGGTGTTTATGTGGCAACCACAGGGCCAAGCTATGAAACACCGGCAGAAATCCGCATGTTTCGGCTGTGGGGCGCCAGCGCAGTAGGCATGTCTACTGTGCCTGAAGTGATTGTGGCCAATCATTGCGGATTGCGGGTAATGGGTATATCCTGCATTACCAATATGGCAGCCGGTGTGTTGGATCAGCCTTTAACAGAAGAAGAAGTGCTGGAAACCGGGGCAAAATCCGGGGCTGCGTTTCGGGCATTGATGACACGAATCGTAGAAAAAATATAGAGAGGAATGGTTAGCGATGGATGCTTCATGGAAACTGCGCAGTCTGACCAGAACGGGCTACAGCAATTTGCTTGTGCTGGCAGCAGCGGTTACTGCAGTGGCAGCCGGTATTCTGGCCGGACTCAATCTGCTCAGTCCGGTGCAATTGCCAGCGCCGCTGAACAATGACGCCATTCCGGCAATTTTTGAACCGGAGCCGGAAAATCCCTATGCAGCATTGTATTTTTATGAAGAAGATAAGCAGGAGCGATATGAGGCTTATCAGGCAGCCAATCCTGATTTGGATGCCGATGCAGTGGTATGGCAGGTCAATTCCGGCTTAGACGGGGATTTTTACAGCAATATACAAATAGTTGCCGATACAACTGCTCTGCCTTTGCTGGTGAATAAATATTATCAGCTGCCGGCAGATTATGTACCTGCTGATTTGGAAAAGCTGCCTTCCGGTAAACTGGCTACCAAAGATACCTGCGCTGCTTACAGGGCTATGAGCGCTGATGCACGAAAGGCGGGCTTATCTCTTTATGCAGCTTCTGCATACCGTTCTTATGAGTTGCAGAACCGTTTATATCATGGATACATCAAACAGGAGGGCGGTAATGTGGCTGTTGTGGATACCTACAGCGCAAGACCGGGGCACAGTGAGCACCAGACAGGACGAGCCATTGATCTGTGCGGTTCCTTTGGTTCTTTAAATGACTTTATCCGCACACCGGAGAGCGCCTGGGTGAGTGAAAATTGCTATCAATATGGGTTTATTGTGCGTTATCAGCAGGACATTGTGCCGCTGACAGGCTATAAATATGAACCGTGGCATATCACCTATGTAGGGATCGATGTGGCCAGAGCCATGCGGGATGCCAATATAACCTGTCTGGAAGAATATATTGTAAAGTATATTGACCATCAGCCGCCGACAGCGGTATAATAAAACTGTTCACGGGAGCCTGGAGCCCTGTAGAACTAAATTTTTTATCATATAAACAAGGGGAGCCACCTGGATCTGACGAGGACCGGGATGGATGACAGGAAAGAATGATGATAGCTGTCAGACTGCGCTCTGGCAGCTTTTTTCTTTGCTTCATTTGGCTTTACCGCAAAAATCAAATGAGGTGAATGGTATGCAAGAAAAAACAGCGACACGCAATGCAAGAGGACAAAGAATTTCTACCAGAAAGATGGCAGTGGCCGGTATGTTGGGCGCCATATCCATTGTGCTCAGTGTTACCGGATTGGGTATGATCCCTATGCCGTCACTGGCCGGTCGGGCAACTATTATGCATGTGCCGGTTATATTGGCCGCTATTTTGGAGGGGCCGGTGGTTGGCGCTTTTACGGGCTTTATTTTTGGGCTGTACAGCTTTATGACACCGGTGGGAGCCATTCCGGCGGATCCTATTGTACGCATTTTGCCCCGCATTTTAATCGGTGTAACTGCCTACTACACTTATGCGTTATTCCGACGGACCCGCATGGGGGCAGCGGCGGCAGCAGTGGTAGGCACACTGACCAATACCATAGGCTATCTGGGACTGGCCAGCCTGATTGGTTATCTGCCATGGGCGGCATCGGCCACTGTAATGGTAACGCAAATGCCGTTTGAATTGATATTGGCAGTTGTGCTGATTCTTGTTCTGGAGAGAGCGTTCGCGCATAAAGGATGATGAGAGTTTGTTATTAACAGTGGATATTGGAAACAGCAATATTGTAATTGGTGTATTTGAAAAAAATACTTTGCAGGCTGACTGGCGCATTGCCAGCGACAGATTGAAAACTTATGATGAATATGGATTGCTGCTGGAGCAGTTGTTTCAGTGCAGCAACTTGAATCGGTCGGATGTGAAGGATATTATCATTTCTTCTGTGGTGCCCAATCTGACTGATATTTTTAAACTGACCTGTGAGCGGTATTTCCATATTGCTCCTATGATTGTGGGCAATGGTCTGAAAACAGGGATGCCCATTCGTTATGAAAATCCAAAAGAGGTGGGCGCAGACAGGATCGTAAATGCTGTCGCCGCTATTGAACTGTATGGCGCACCGTTGATTATTCTGGATTTTGGCACAGCGACTACTTTTTGTGTGGTCAATGAAAAAGGTGAATATTTGGGAGGGGCCATTGCTCCAGGCGTTGGCATCTCTCTCAATGCTTTAATTGAAAAAACGGCGCAGCTGCCCAAGGTGGAGATGATTGTGCCTGATCGTGTAATTGGACGCAATACCATCAATGCCATTCAATCGGGTTTGCTGTACGGATATTGCGGATTGGTAGACGGTATGGTGCGGCGGATCGCCAATGAACTGGATATGCCGCTGACCGACATTCATGTGATTGCTACCGGCGGATTGGCGGAGCTGATAACTGCTAATTCGGAAACCATTCAAACAGTGGATCAGATGCTGACTTTACAGGGCTTGCGCATTTTGTATGAAAAAAATAGAAAGCTGCGTAATAAAGAAGATAAGGGTGGTGCCTGATGCTGGATGTTTGCTTATTGGGCTGCGGCGGTATGCTGCCGCTGCCAAAACGGTTTTTGACATCACTTTTGGTTCGCCATGCAGGAAAAAGCATTTTGATTGACTGCGGTGAAAGTACACAGGTGGCCTTGCATCTGTGCGGCTGGAGTGTAAAACAGATAGACCATATTTTAATCACCCATTTTCACGGTGATCATGTAGTGGGACTGCCCGGTCTTTTTATGACAATGGGCAATAATGGGCGTACAGAGCCGGTGCATATTTGGGGCAATCCCGGTTTGCAGCGGATTTTGGACGGCTTGCTGGTGGTTTGCCCGCAGCTGCCCTTTTCTATTATCTGTCATGATATAACGGAGTGTGGGTATCAGTTTCAGGCAGGTGCGCTGCAGGTGCAGGCAGTGCCGGTGGAGCATCGCATTCCTTGTGTATCCTATAGCTTATCCTTGCCGCGGGCCGGAAAATTTGATGCTGTCCGGGCAAAGGCACAGAACATTCCCTTGCAATACTGGGCTGCTTTACAGCGAGGGGAAACGGTGACAGATGGTGAGCAACGCTATTATCCGGAGCAGGTATTGGGCGATCCTCGCCGCGGCTTAAAGATTACCTATGCCACCGATTGCAGACCAAGCCGGGAACTGGTTGCCCTGGCGCAGAACAGCGACCTGTTTGTGGCAGAGGGATTGTACGGGGATATCCAAAAACAGCCGGGCGCTGCCGAAAAAGGCCATATGGTTTATGCCGAAGCTGCAAAAATGGCTGCCGATGCGCAGGTGGGACAACTATGGCTCACCCATTACAGTCCGGCGATGATTGATCCGGAAGAACATTTGCCGGCAGCGCAGGAACTGTTTCCCAATACCAAATGCGGCAGCAATTTGATGACTTGCACGTTAAAGTTTCAAGATGTATAAAAATTGTTAGTATATTTTGGATTAAACCAAATTTATTTCGGGTATATATTATCCAGAAAATATTATACAAGGAGATATGATATATGCATAATATAAGAAAAATTCAGGAAGATTTGATTTATGTAGGCGGCAACGATAGACGGCTGGCTTTGTTTGAAAACCATTATCCGATTCCAAGAGGAGTATCCTACAATTCTTATCTGGTCTTAGATGAAAAAACTGTTTTGCTGGATACCGCCGATGCTGCTGTATCGGAACTGTTTTTTGAAAATGTAGCCTATGCGCTGGGCGGACGTACCTTAGATTATATCATTGTTAATCATATGGAGCCGGACCACTGTGCCAATCTGGGCAGACTGCTGGAAGTATATCCGGATATGCAGGTAATCTGCAATGCCAAAACAGTTGGCTTTATTCAGCAGTTCTTTTCGGTAGATGTGACAGACCGTATTCTGGTAATCAAAGAAGGGGATACCTTCAGCTCCGGCAAGCATGTCTTTACATTTGTGATGGCGCCGATGGTGCATTGGCCAGAGGCTATGGTAACCTATGATACCACCGATAAAATTCTGTTCTCCGCCGATGCATTCGGAACCTGGGGCGCATTAAACGGCAATCTGTTCAATGATGATGTTAATTTTGACCGTGATTGGCTGGACGATGCCAGACGGTACTATACCAATATTGTAGGGAAATACGGCAGTCAGGTGCAGGCGCTGTTGGGAAAAGCTGCCGGACTGGATATTCAGCTGATCTGCCCGCTGCATGGTCCAATCATCCGCAGCGATTTTGGTTATTTCCTGGACAAATATCAAAAATGGAGCACCTATGAACCAGAGGATCAAGCAGTGATGATTGCTTACGGCACCATTTATGGCGGAACCGCTAACGCTGCTGAAATTTTGGCAAATAAACTGGCAGAACGGGGCGTAAAAAATATTGTGATGTACGATACCTCTGCAACCCATTCTTCCTATATTCTGGCAGATGCATTCCGCTGCAGCCATCTGGTATTTGCCAGCTCTACTTATAACAACGGTATCTTCTCTACCATGGAGCATTTATTACATGAATTGAAAGCGCATAATTTGTCTAATCGTACCGTTGCGTTGATTCAGAATGGTTCCTGGGGACCAAATGCCGGCAAACAGATGAAAGAAATTCTAGAAGGTATGAAGAATATGAATATTCTGGAAAACATGGTTACGTTCAAATCCAGAGTAAAAGAGGACCAGCTGGGAGATTTGGATGCGCTGGCTGATGCAATTGTAGCTTCTATGTAAAGATTGGCAGAGAAAGAGTAAAAAATATTGTGTCAGTTGCTGATTTTTATGTTTAATTTTTTGTAAGAATTGGTAAGATAGTAACATAATAATCATAGGAGGGATTTGGATGGATAAGTATGAATGCCCATGCGGATATATCTATGATCCGGCTGATGGTGACGACGAAGCGGGTATTGCTCCGGGCACAGCCTTTGCAGACCTGCCGGAAGATTGGGTTTGCCCATTGTGCGGTTTAGGAAAAAGTGAATTTTATAAACACTAAGTATAAGAAGCAGGAACAGGAAAAGCTCCGGTTATCGTGGATAGCCGGGGCTTTTTCTGTTAGGAGAACTATATGTGGGTTGTTTTTGATATTACAGATAGGCGATATATCAAACTCAAATTTTATCAGTACAGATTGGATGCAGGTGTATCGTTGTATTGAAAAATTGTTGATAAATTCAATCAGAATGGTTATACTCATAACGATATATCTATATAACGGTTATGTGTGTTACTATTGGTATGGAGATGCTAGTATATCAGCATCTATAGGTAAAATCGGGCAATGATTGTGGAAATAATTACAAAATGTTTAACATTTTGCAATGTGCTTGCGGAGATTCTGCCGGATGTGGTATATTAGAAACGAAATGAAAATAAGAGTTATCTGGAGGTGATACACTTGCAGGGAATCGGGGACATTTTAAAAAAGACAAGAGAAACGAAGGGGATTACGCTACAGGAAGTTTCAGAAGCGACCAAAATTCGTCTTAAATATTTAGAGGCTATTGAGCATGAAGAATTTCAGCTGCTGCCTGGCGAGATTTATGCCAGAGGATTTGTGACCACTTATTTAAAATATCTGGGTATCAAAGATCAGCCGGAAGTTTTGGCCATTATGCAGAAAAAAGTAGAAGCGCCGCCGGTGCCTACTCATGTGGAAACAGAGCAAGAAAAGGAACGGCAGACTCGGCTGAGCCGAAAGGCGGCCCAGCCCAAAAAGCGCAGTACGGGCAAAAAAACGCCGGCAGCCAGTTTTGAAGAAAAACCGTTGAGTAAGAAAAGTTCGTTGATTATTATTTTGAGTGTGGTTGCCATTATCTTATTGCTGGCATTACAGTGGTTTTATACCAAAAGTCAGCAGGAAGAGGTGCCGCAGGATACTGTAAAGCAGGAAGATGTACAAAACAATGAAGCGGAACAAAATCCTGCCGAGGGTGAACCGCAGACTGAGCCGGAGCCAGTTGCACCGCCGGAGCCGGTTTATACCGGTTTGGAAATGAAACTGGAAGTTTTGGATGTGAATGCTGATAAGGCAGATCAGTGCTGGATGCAAATTGTGGCTGATGGTCAGACTACAGAAACCACCATGTCGGAAGGACAAACGCAGGATATTCAGGCTGCGCAGAGTATCCAGTTAAATTTGGGCAATGCCGGTGTGGTAAAGGTTACGATCAATGGTCAGGATTTGGGTACGTTAGGAACCCAGGGGCAGGTTGTCCGAAAAGAATTTAAGCTGGAGGATTATGTGACAACCGGTCAGTAAATTGTTGTAGGAATCCTTATGGCGTGGTAAAATAATACAGGGGCGTATGCCCTCATTGGTATGGTCCGATGAAGGCAAGCCCCTGTTTTTCGTTTATATTTTTAACAGTTATCAGATGTTGGAAGACGAAAATAAACATGACTAAGAAAGAAGGTTATATTTTGCAAAAAGTAAGCGTTTTATCGTTGGGTTGTGCCAAAAACCTGGTGCATAGTGAAACCATGATGGGATTATTTCAGCAGCAGGGCTATCAGTTGACAGAACAGTACGACGAGGCTGAAATTATCATTATTAATACATGCGGATTTGTCAATGCTGCAAAGGAAGAATCTATCAATGCCATTTTGGAAATGGCACAATGGAAACAGTACGGCGCCTGCAAGCTTTTGGTGGCAGTGGGTTGTCTGGTGCAGAAATATGCCAAAGAGCTGGCAGAGGAATTGCCGGAAGTGGATATTTTTGTGGGCACCAATGATTATCAGCAGATTGTTTCTATTATCAAAGCCCATCAGGCGCAGCAGGAAATTTATGTGCATACCCACTGGACGGAAGAAAATAAATTGGCAAAACCGCCGCGCATTTTGACAACGCCGAAGCATTATGCTTATCTGCGGATTTCTGAAGGCTGCGATAATCATTGTACCTACTGTGTAATTCCGGAGATGCAGGGGCCATATCGCAGCAAAACCATTGAGCAGATTAAACAAGAGGCTGTAGAATTGGCTGAGCAGGGTGTGACCGAGTTGATTTTGGTGGCGCAGGATACCAGTTATTACGGTAAAGATTTGTATGGGCGATTTGCACTGGTTGATTTATTGAAAGAATTGGCGGCTATTCCGACGGTGCGTTGGATTCGGTTGTTGTATGCGTATCCCAACAATTTTGACGATGCTCTGATTGACTATATTGGTCAGGAAGAAAAAATTTGCAAATATCTTGATATCCCTTTGCAGCATGCCGATGATGAAATTTTAAAACGGATGAATCGGAAAATTACAGTGGCAGAAATTAAAACACTGATCGAAAAGCTGCGGCAGAAAGTGCCGGGAATTACACTGCGCTCTACGTTTATTGTAGGATTTCCGGGAGAAACCGAAGCGCAGTATCAGAATTTACTGCAATTTTTAGAAGAAATGCAGCTGGATTGTGTTGGTGCATTCCCTTATTCCCGCGAAGAAGGAACGCCTGCTGATCTGATGGAAGGGCATTTAGAGGAAGATGAAAAAGAAAAACGGGCAGAAAATTTAATGGAATTGCAGTATGACACCATGTATCGGAAACATGAGCAGCTTATTGGGCAGCAGCGCCTGGTGAAAATTGATGAATTGAGCCCTGATGTTCCGGGATTATTGCTGTGCCGCAGTCAGGGGGAAGCGCCGGATGTGGATCCGTGGATTTTGGTTTATGAAGCGGAGGACCATGGCTGGCAGCCCGGGGATTATCTGACTGTGCAACTGACAGGGCTGGACGAATATGACTTTATAGGAGAGATTGTACAATGAATCTGCCAAATAAACTGACAGTGGCTCGGGTATGTATGGTGCCGCTGTTTATGATTGCGTTGATGATGAATACGGATGGTTCCCGCATTGTGGCGACGGTAATTTTTGCGCTGGCTTCTTTGACAGATATGTTAGATGGACAGATTGCCCGAAAATATAATTTGATTACCAATTTTGGAAAGCTGATGGATCCGTTGGCTGATAAGATACTGACAGCTGCTGCTATGGTTTGTCTGGTGCAGCTGGGAGATTTGGCTGCCTGGATTGTAGTGATCATTTTATTCCGTGAGTATGCCATTACCGGTCTGCGTTCCGTTGCTGCTTCTGAAAATATTGTCATTGCGGCAGGATCTTGGGGTAAAATAAAAACAGTATGCCAGATGTTTGCATTGATGCTGCTGATGCTGAAACCGCAGATTATGGCTTTATGCGGCATTGACCTGGGTTTGATTTTGATGTATGCAGCTTTGGCTTTGACTGTGTATTCGGGGATCGATTATGTAGTCAAATTGAACAAACAGATTACATGGAGTTGAGAACATGAACCAATTTGTATTATTTTTATCCCGCGGCTGCGGGTCTGGTTTGCTGCATCCGGCGCCGGGCACCTGGGGTTCTCTGGCAGCGTTATTCATTGGCATGGCATGGAGTTATTGGGGCGGTGGTATTCCTTTGTGGTTTATCATTGCAGCCGGACTGTTGGGTATTTACATTTGCGACAGCGGTGAAAAACAACTGGGCGTACATGATGCGCCGGAGATTGTATTTGATGAGTGGATTGGCATGTGGATTACCATGTGGAATGTACCGCTGATTTTGGCTCCGGTGGCTTTTTTGCTGTTCCGTTTATTGGATATCAGTAAAATTGGACCCATTGGAAAAATACAGGATTTGCCCGGAGGATTGGGTATTATGGCTGATGATGTCTTGGCCGGTATCATTGGGCGGATTATTTTGGCTATTGTGATGTTTTTCTTTTTTTAAAGTCGAAATTATGTGAAATTTCATGTAAAGGCTAAAATCATAAATTGAGAAGACAATAAAATATGATACTTTGTAAACAACCGTTGCTGCTTTTGCGACGGTTGTTTGCTTTCGTTTAAATAACTATCATTCTTTTTAAAGTTATGCTATACTTAAAATGTGAAAATAAAAACAATTTGCTGTAAAGCCTTTTCTACAGGTATTTTCCATAGGGGTAGAAACTAGTTGCGACACAATGACAATGGTGTCTATTGAAACGAGATGAGGTGCGTGTATGAATTTAGAACAGTTTCGCTATATCAAAGAAGTTTCTCAATGTCGGTCAATCTCTAAGGCGGCAAAGCAGTTGTATCTGACCCAGCCGACAATTAGCAATGCGATTCATAATTTTGAAGAAGAAGTAGGCTATAAGGTTTTTCGCCGTTCCAATCAGGGTGTGGAATTGACAGAAGATGGCGAGAAAGTAATGGGTTCCATTGACATTATTTTAAATGAGGTGCAGCATATCCGCAATACCAATGAGGTTTCCGACTATATCAGCGGGGATGTATATGTAGATGCATCGCCGGCTATTTGCAGTACCATTATGCCGCAGGTGATTATTGCCTGCAAACGGGCTTATCCCGGCATCAACGTGCATGTAAAAGAAACCTTTCCGGATAAAAGCATTACTTCTTTGCTGGCCGGTGTTTCCACCATCAGTGTGACTTCTTTTGTCGGTGTGGACAAATTAAAAAATTTGCAAAACAGCCTTGGTGTGCGCAATTTTGAAGCCCAGCAGCTGCTGACGGAAAACTTTATGCTTTACACCAGTAAGGACTGTCCACTTTCTCAGGAAACAGAAGTAGAAGTGGAAGAGGCTTATGCCTATCCTTGGATTCTGCTGCAGGAACATAGCTACGAAGATAACTGCATGATTCTTGGTGAAGACGAAATTTGTCCGAACAGTATCATTTCTTTTCAGGATAAAGACAGTGTAAAACAGGCAATTGCCGCTGATTTGGGTGTGGCTGTTATGGCCAGCTCTTTTGCGGGGGAAGAAGATCCTTATGTGACAGCGGGCTTGATTCATCGGGTCGGATTAACGGATGTACAGCTCACCATGATGCATGTGCTGGTTACTCCAAAGAAACGAAAATTTACTGTTGTTGAAAAATATTTTTTGGAAGAGTTGGAGCGGTTTTATCAGCAATTACAGAAAAAGCAACAAGGAAAACTTAGCTGAATACTTTGAAAATGCCGAATACAATCATTCGGCATTTTTTGTCCATTGTTTTGTGTGAAAGATTACGTGGCCGGCTATCCTACCTTTGCCCATCCTTCAGTTTACCCGACCAGAAAAGCGTCGGGCAGCGGACACCAACTTGTTTGTTTCTTTCGCTATGGACTACGTCCAGCTCAATGAAAACAAGCTGCGTTGCTGACCGCCGCTTTTCAGAATTTTGGCAAAGGATAGGCAGCCTTTTGTGCACAAATAAGGGAGATGTTTTGTTGCCGTTGTCGACATTGAAGCGGACAGATGCGCAGTCTGTCTAGCTGAACTGGACGCAGTCCAAAGTGAAGCAGACCGACAAGCGGATGTCCACTGAAGGAGGGCAGGCAACAAACAATCTCCCGACATTCTTTCATTACCTATTTGTGTTAGTCGATTTGCGGCTGACATAAGTGTTTCACACTAAACACACTTATTAACCAAATTTAACAAACAGCAAGTTTTTATCCATGACAGAAGGGCTGGCAACAAACAGTCTCCTAACGATGCAGCATAAAAACGGAGTTGTGAAATTTGTAACATTAAAACAGGATTTGGAACATTTTATAAAGAATATAACGTACAAAGAATTTCTGAGAGAAAGGTGATAATATGGGACATTTGGCAACGTTGATCTCGGACTTGGCACTGCTTTTGGTAGTGGCAGGTATTACAACCCTGTTGTGTAAAAAGATCAATCAGCCGCTGGTAATCGGTTATATTTTGGCAGGTTTTTTGATTGGCCCTGTTGTTAGTTTTGTGCCGACCATTGGTGATATGAACAACATCAATTTGTGGGCAGAAATTGGCGTCATTTTCCTGATGTTCAGTTTGGGGCTGGAGTTTAACCTGCATAAGCTGGCGGAGGTTGGCACTGCAGCGATTGTGTCTGCATTAATCCAAATTGCCGGTATGATGGCTTTGGGGTATGGTATTGGGATTGCATTGGGCTGGAGTGTTATGAACAGCGTCTTCTTGGGAGGTATGCTGTCCATGTCTTCCACCATGATTACCATCAAGGCCATTGAGGATATGGGTTTGAAAGACCAGCCCTTTACAGGGTTGACCATTGGCATTTTGGTAATTGAGGATATTGTAGCCATTTTTCTGATGGTAGTATTATCTACGATTTCGGTCAGCCAGGGAATCAGCGGTATGGAACTGGTATCCACCATCGGGAAGCTGATGCTGTATTTGATTTTGTGGTTGGTTTTTGGAATCTATTTGATTCCTTCTTTTTTGCAGAAAACACAGAATTTAATGACCGATGAAACGTTATTGGTGACTTCTTTGGGTATTTGTTTTGGTATGGTGTGGCTGGCTGATGCCATAGGATTTTCTTCCGCTCTTGGCGCATTTATGGCGGGCTCTATTTTAGCCGGTACGGTTCATGGTGAAAAAATTGAACATCTGGTGAATCCGTGTAAAGATCTGTTTGGCGCAGTATTTTTTGTATCAGTTGGTTTGATGGTAGTGCCCTCCATGCTGATAGAATATCTTGTGCCGATTGTGATTTTAACGGTTGCCACTATTATTGGGAAAGCCCTTTTGCTTGCCGGCGGTATGCTTGCATCTGGTGAAAATTTACGTACATCATTATACGGCGCTATGAGCCAGACCCAAATTGGTGAGTTCTCTTTTATCATTGCCAATTTGGGTATTGGTCTGGGGGTAACCAGTGATTTTCTATATCCGGTTATTGTTGCTGTTTCGGTAGTGACAACCTTTACGACTCCCTATTTGATTCGCAGTGCGGATACGGTTGAAAACCTGCTGAAAAAAGTGCTGCCGCAAAAATGGCTCAATAATATCAATCGTTATCAGGATGAAAAAGCAGCGTCCGGCAAAGAAACACAAGATCCGGACTGGCGGCTGTTTTTGAAAGGGTATTTCACAACCTTTTTGATTTATGGCATATTGTTGCTGGGTATCAGTGAAATTGGCCGCTTGTTATTATTGCCGGCATTGACCGATGCTTTGCCTAATGCCACGCTGGCTGCGGTATTGACGTGCATTGCTATTTATTTCATTATGGCGCCTTTGCTGCCGCCGATGATGATTTTCCGTAAACGGTATTTTACAGCACTCTGGTTAAAAAGTTTTGCCAACCATTTACCGCTTATGCTGCTGGTTGGGCTGCGCACCGCTGTTACAGTGCTGCTGGTAATTCGTCCGATGCTTTTGATGCTGCACATTCCAGGATGGTTGATGCTGTTAATTGCGGTGCCGACAATTTTGGCATTGTCCCGTTCTGACTGGTTGATTGGCCGTTATTTGGAAATGGAAGCTCGTTTTTTGATTAACTTTAATGAAAAAAAATTACAGGAGCTGCAAAAAAACACGCCAAAAAATCAAAAGACACATAGTTGGCTGGATGAGCAGCTGCAAGTGGCTTCTTATGTCTGCACAGCAGACAGTGCTGCAGCTGATAAGGAGTTGCGGGATTTACAATGGGGTAAGCTGATGCAGGTGAATGTGATAAAAATTATTCGAGGCAGAAAACATATCAATATTCCTGAAGGCGATGAGCAGATTTTGCCGGGTGACCGGCTATATATTTTAGGGCCGGGTAAAGCGTTGGATAATTTTGCTCTGATGAATCAGCAAAAAAATTTGCTGCTGGAAAGTGAAGAAGACACCATTACGCTGCATCAGTTTATTACCAACCAGGACCAGTGGCTGGAAGAACAGCAGCTATTTGCTTATGCGGTTACAGTAAAAAAAGGTTCCTCGTTGGCTGGTTGCAGTATTCGTGATTCGGGGATCAAATCCAATTGGAGCGCATATTTGATTGGAATTGAACGGGGCATGTTACCTATTTTAAATTTAAGTCCCAACTTTTTATTAAATGCCGATGATCTGTTATGGGTATTGGGATCTCAAAAAATGGGACAGCATTTGGTGAAAAAAGAATTGCTGTAATGCGTTATGGTTTGAAACGTATGATCGGCAGTGGAATTTAGATTCTGCTGCTGATTTTTTATTGTCCGGAAATTTGTTGAAAGGAATAATAATTTGTAGAATTTATTGTTTGCAGTAAAAAAATACCATAGAAATTTTTTCAAATTGAGAAAAAGTTCTAGTTTAGAGGTGTTCATTGACATAAAAATGTTGTATAATAAACGATAAGTTTAAAGGCAGGAGAAAAAAATGGCAAAAGCAAAAAGAAGAAAACGATATCCAAAAGAAAATATTGTAAAGATTCTTCTGCTGATCATAGTAGTTTGGTTTTTGGCGATGCTTTCCATGAATCAGATTGTCAGTAGTTTGGTAAAAACGGAAGAAGTTCAGACAACGGTTCTGGAACACACAGACAGCGGATATGGGTTAATCAGTGGTAATGAGTATACCATTCCTGCGCCTGCGGATGGTGCTGTGGAACGTACCGTAGCAGAAGGGATGCGGGTAAGGAAGGGAAATGCGGTGTTTAACGTAAATGGCGCAATTGCTTATACCAATGCGTCCGGCAGGGTATCTTATGAGATTGATGGGCTGGAAGGCAACACCGATTTGTCCGCGGTGTGCAGCACCAATTTGGAAACACGCTATGCAGAACAACAGGAAAAAGACCAGGAAACAACAGGTTCGGATGCTGTGGCTGGTGCCGTATATGCCAAGGTAATTGATATTTTTGATGATATTTATCTGTATTTGACTGTACCTCGTACCTCGTATACCAATACGCTGGAGATTGATAAAAGAATACCGGTGCGGTTGGTTGATATTGATTACGAAATTTCGGCGACGATACAGGAAATTGCCGATGCCGCAGATGGTAATCGCTATTTGAAATTAAAGGTAGAAAATGTGAAGGAAACTGTCTTTCAGCAGAGAATTTATAAAATTGAGCTTCCTTATGACCGTGTAACTGCACTGGCAATACCGGAGGAGGCTTTGGTAGAAAGACAGGGAGAAACCGGTGTGTATTATTTGCGAAAAGGGTTTGTATTCTGGAAACCTGTAACGCCGGGACAAGCTTGGCCGGACTTGGGTTTGATTGCCATTGAACAGACTGAAGAAGATGATGATGGTCTGAAAAGTGGTGATATTGTTGTAACGACTCCGCATTTGGTGCGTGAAGGAGAAAATATTAAGTTTTAAAAGGGATGATTGGAAATGACCATTGCAGAAAATATTGCAGAAATCAGACAAAATGTGGAGGCTGCTCGAAAAAAGAGTCCGCATCCAGAGCAGGCGGTTACATTGGTGGCAGTAACCAAAAATAGAACGCCGGAAGAAATTAATCAGGTATTGGCTGCCGGTCAGACAATTTTAGGAGAAAACCGCGTACAGGAATTGATGGATAAATATGATGTAATCGCGCCTGGTGCAACTTGGCATGTGATTGGTCATCTGCAAAGTAATAAGGTGAAATATATTGCGGATAAGGTGGCGCTGGTGCATTCTTTGGAAAGCGAATCGTTGGCAAAAGAAATTGACCGTCGTATGCAGGCGCTGGGGCATCCGATGGATTGTTTGGTGCAGGTCAATATTGCAGATGAAGAAAGTAAGTTTGGTTTGGCAGAAGAAGAAGTGATTCCTTTTTTGGAGATGGTCAGCACGATGCCCGGTATCCATGTGGTAGGGCTGATGAATATCGCACCGTTTTTTGAAGATACAGAGCAGGTGCGGCCAATTTTCCGCAAAATGTATCAACTATTTGAAGAAATAAAAGCCAGAAAGATTCCAAATATTGAAATGAATATTTTGTCTATGGGTATGAGCCACGATTATCAGGTGGCAGTAGAAGAGGGCGCCAATATGGTTCGTGTTGGCAGAAGCATGTTTGCTTAATAAGGAGAGATGAAAATGGGATTTCTTGATAAGGTAGTAGATGTGTTGGGTTTTGTGGAAAGAGAAGAATATGAAGAAGAAACACCAGTGGAAAAAGCGCCGCAGCAAACTCCAAAAGTAACCGCTATGCCGGTGAAATCGGAGCCAAAGCCAATGCCGCGTATTAATAATGTGGTTTCTTTTACAAATCCAAACAGAGAATTTGCAAACCCGCAGCAGGAAGGGGACAATGCACGAGTTGTGCTGGTTGAACCGGTTCGGTTTGAAGAATCGCAGGGGATTGCTGATAATTTGTTAGACCGAAAAGCAGTTGTGATTAATATTGAATCCTGCGATACTGATATTGCAGCAAAGATTATTGATTTTATCGGCGGGGTTGTTTATGCCATTGACGGCACTATTCAAAAAGTAAGCCAGGGAATTATTTTGGCTGCTCCGCAGAATATTGACATTGCCAGCGAATTAAAGCATGATATGGAAACAACAGACGAAGAAATTTTCGCCTGGATTACCCAATATAATCGCAGGGGTGATTTCTAATGACCGGCGCATATCGCTTTGGGTTTATTGGTGCCGGCGCTATGGCAGAAACCATTGCTGCCGGTATGATACAGCGGGGGCTGTGTCAAGGTGATGATATTATTATGTCTAACCGCAGTCAGGAGAAATTACAGAGATTACAGCAGACATTGGGCATTCATGCAGCTGCCAGCAATGATCAGGTAGTGGAACAGGCGCAGCATATTGTAATTGCGGTAAAACCACAGCAGTTTTCTTTGATGTGCAGTCAGCTGCGTAAAAAACCGCAGTCTTCCCAGACAATTATTTCTATTATGGCAGGAATTTCTATTGCGGCATTGAGCCAGCAGTTGGGCGAGACGGCTATTTTTCGTGTGATGCCCAATACACCGGCCAAAATTGGCTGGGGTATGACGGGTGTTGCAGCAGGCGCATTGGCAACAGAAGAACAGAAACAGATTGTTTTGGATATGTTTAATAGTGTTGGTAAGACTATTTTAATAGAAGAAGCATATATTGATGCTGTAGGCGCGGTCAGCGGCAGCGGTCCGGCGTATATGTATCAAATTTTGGAAGCTCTGGCTGATGGTGCAGTTTTGACGGGGTTGCCGCGGGCGACGGCATACCAGTTGGCAGCGCAGACTATGGCAGGTTCTGCTATGATGTTGTTAGAAACGGGAGAGCATCCCGGTGTTTTAAAAGATCAGGTAACCAGTCCGGGCGGTACTACCATCCGTGCTTTAAAGGTGATGGAGGAAAAAGGCGTGCGCAGTGCTATGATAGAGGCAGTGCAGCAAGCATATCTTCGTTCAAAGGAGCTTGGTGAAAAAGAATGATTTATTTATTTTTGCGGACAGCGGTAGGCGTATTGAATTTTCTGATTCTGATACGTTGTCTACTATCTTTTATACCACACAATCCATACAATTCGATTTTGCGGTATATATACGAAATTACCGATCCTGTTTTAAATTTGTGCGGCAGATTTATGCCTGACGCTTTGCGTTATCCCTTAGATTTTACACCAATGGTTGCTCTGGTAGTTATCCAATTGGCTTATCAGGTGTTGGTTGCGGTGCTTCATGTATTGTTTTAGGCGAAGGAGGATGGCATGCTGACGCTTTCGACAGAAGAAAAACAATTTCTCAGCAGGCTGGAAGATGGTCTGGAGCGGGTGGAGCAGCGTTATCAGGAGAGTGTAACAGATTTTCTGGAACCACGGTTACAGATTGTAGCAGAGGAGTTTTTGCGTTCCAGAAAATTTTTGCGTTATTTATTTTGTGGCGGTTATGCGGAAGCAGAGCGAAAACGATTGGTTTTGTTTCCTGAATATGCAGAACCATCCTGTATATCGGCAGGCATTTGTCTGTTTCGTTTTCAGGGACGTTTGGATTTTGTTTCCGTGACCCATCGTGATTTTTTGGGTGCTGTTATGGGGTTGGGCTTGCGCCGTGAAAAGTTTGGTGATTTGCTGGTGCATGAAACAGGCTTTGATTTGTTTGTACAGCAGGAAATTGCAGATTATTTGCTGCAAAATGAATTGCGGGTAAAACATGTGCCTATGACAGTAACCGAATTATCGTTAGATGATTTTCAACCACCGGTGCAAAATATAAAAGAACTACATATTATGGTTGCTTCTATGCGTTTGGACACTGTGTTGGCCAATGGATTGGGACTATCTCGTACAAAAGCCATGGAATTGATTCAGAGTGGTAAAGTAAAAGTAAACCATAGTGAAATAGAAAAAAATGACTATATTTGTCAGCAGGGTGACATAATTTCCTGTCGGGGAAAAGGTCGGTTGCGCATTGGACAACTATCTGGTGAAACTCGAAAAGGAAAATTGAAGTTGTGCATCTTGAAATATCTTTAATCAAGAATTGGAATTGAAAGGAGCTTATCCTATGCTGAAACCGATGGACATCCACAATAAAGAATTTAAAAAATCTATGCGAGGATACGATGCAGAAGAAGTGGACGAATTTCTGGATGAAATTATCGTCGACTATGAAAAAATGCAGCGGGAAATTGATATGCTGAAAACACAGCTCAGCAATTACAGTGAAAATATGAACAACTATCGGGAAAAAGAAATTTCGCTGAATAATGCTTTGGTATCTGCGCAGCGTTTTGCCGATCAGCTAAAGCAGGATGCAGAAGGCAGAGCAGCGGAAATTATTGCCCAGGCAGAAGAAGAAGCTCAGAAAATCATTGGTAGTACAGAGGAAAAATATAATAAAGTTTTGAATGATTATACCACTTTGGCCAGCCGGTATCATGATGCCAAAGAAACATTGAAAGAATATTTTCAAAATCAGATTCAGATGTTGGATCAGGAAGAAGTAGGGATTTCTACTTCGCAGATGGCCAGCTATTTGAGTCAGGAAGAAAAGCAGGAAAATAAAGCAAAAGAACATCTGGCAGCAGAAACAAAGACAGATTTAACAGATATAGCTTTGTCCGAAAATGAAGAAACAAAAATTAACGTGAAGCTGAAAGAAATTATGGAAACAGCGAATTTGAAATAATGGTTGTAGAAATGCCGATAACTGTTTATACACGCGGTATTTATTAATAAAAAGTATAGTATATATTATTTTGAGGTGAATGGTAACGTGGAAAAAGTAGATTACAGTAAAACTTTGAATCTGCCCGTGACAGAGTTCCCGATGCGTGGGAATCTGCCGAAAAAAGAACCGGAAATGTTGGAATTTTGGGACAGCAACGACATTTATCATAAAGTTGCAGAAAAAAATGCAGGACATCCCAAATTCATTTTGCATGACGGCCCTCCTTATGCCAATGGGGATATCCATTTGGGACATGCTTTAAATAAAGTATTGAAAGATATTATTATTAAACATAGAAGTATGACAGGATTTGACGCGCCTTATGTGCCTGGTTGGGACACCCATGGACTTCCTATTGAGTTAAAAGCGATTAAAGCGCTGGGACTGGACCATCATGGTGTGGATAAGGTGGCTTTTCGGCAGGCTTGCGCTAATTTTGCGCTGGATGCAGTAGAAAACCAGAAAAAACAGTTTCGTCGCTTGGGTGTGCGTGGGGACTGGGAACATCCTTACGTTACATTAGACCCTAAATTTGAAGCGGAGCAAATTGGTGTATTTGGTGATATGGCCAAAAAAGGTTATATTTATAAAGGTCTGAAACCGGTACACTGGTGTCCTGATTGTGAAACTGCTTTAGCAGAAGCAGAGATTGAATATGCAGAGAAAAAATCTCCGTCTATTTATGTAAAATTCCCGGTGAAAGATTCCAAAGGCAATTTTGATTTGGAACATGTTTATGTTGTTATCTGGACCACCACACCATGGACGTTGCCGGGCAATATGGCAATCTCGATTCATCCTGAATTTGACTATCAGCTGGTGCAGTTTGGTGATGAAAAATATTTAATCGCCAAAGAAATGCTGGCTAACGTTATCAATGATTGCGGTCTGCCGGAAGACTATCAGGTAGTGGGCCAGTGGAAAGGGCAGCAGCTGGAAGGTATGCTGTGCCGCCATCCATTTTTGGATCGGGATTCGGTTGTAATTCTGGGTGAACATGTTACCCTGGAAGCTGGTAGTGGCTGCGTACACACTGCACCTGGTCATGGTATGGAAGACTTTGTAGTAGCACAGAAGTATAATCTGGATATTATTTCTCCTGTTGACAATTATGGAAAATTGACCAAAGAAGCAGGACAGTTTGCAGGATTGACTACTGATGACGCCAACAAAGCAATTTGTCAGTGGTTGGACGACAACGGATATCTGTTAAAATTAAAATTTATCAAGCATCAATATCCTCACTGCTGGAGATGTAAACAGCCAACGTTGTTCCGGGCAACAGAGCAATGGTTTGCTTCTGTAGATGGATTCCGTCAAAAAGCGTTGGATGAAATTGATAAAGTTAAATTCTTCCCATCCTGGGGACATGATCGGATTTATAACATGGTTGCTGACCGCGGCGACTGGTGCATTTCCCGGCAGAGAACCTGGGGTGTGCCAATCCCGATTTTCTATTGTACCGATTGTAATGAGCCCATTGTCAATGATGCCACCATTGAACGGGTGCAAGAATTGATTCGGGAACATGGCTCTGATATTTGGTTTGCTAAAGATGTGGAAGAATTGATTCCTGAAGGTCTGGTTTGCCCAAAATGTGGTGGAACACATTTCCGTAAAGAAACAGATATTATGGATGTTTGGTTTGACTCTGGCTCCAGCCATAAAGGGGTTCTGAAGATTCGTCCAGAATTGTCCACACCGGCTGATTTATATCTGGAAGGCAGTGACCAGCATCGCGGTTGGTTCAACTCCTCTTTGCTGACTTCTGTAGCAGTTGATGGCGTTGCGCCATATAAATCGGTATTGACTCACGGTTTCCTGGTTGACGAGGAAGGCCGCAAAATGAGTAAATCTCTGGGCAATGGGGTAGATCCGCTGAAAGTAATCAATGATATGGGCGCTGATATTTTGCGCTTGTGGGTTGCTTCTGCCGATTATCGTAATGATATTGCAGTATCTCAGGGGATTTTAAAACAGGTCAGCGAGGCATATCGCAAAATCCGCAATACATTCCGTTATTTACTGGGCAATATCGCTGATTTCAATTATAAAACAGATGCCATTGCGCTGCAGGATATGGAAGAGTTGGATCAGTGGATTATTATGAAATTGCACAAGCTGCTGGAAAAAGTGAACAAGGGTTATGAAGATTGTGAATTCCATGTGGTATATCACGCAGTGCATAATTTCTGTAATGTAGACCTCAGCGCCATTTATATGGATATTGTGAAGAATCGGTTATACTGTGATATGGCCAACAGCAAAGAACGCCGTTCCTGCCAGACAGCGTTGTATGAAATCTGTGTTTCCTTAGCGCAGATTTTGACACCGATTTTATCTTTCACAACAGAAGAAGTGTGGAAATATCTGGACAAAGAAGATAAAGAACTGAGTGTTCAATTATCCGGTTGGCCACAGGTAAATCCAGAGGCAATCAATGATGAATTGGAAGAAAAATGGAATAAACTGTTGGATATCCGCAGTGAAGTAACCAAAAAATTAGAAGAAAAACGGGCTAGCAAAGAGATCGGGAAAGCGTTAGATGCACAGGCTATTCTCTATGCAGAAGGAGAAACATTAGAATTGCTGCAGCAGATGGAATCCCAATTGGCAACCATCTTTATTGTATCTCAGGTTACCGTAAAAACGATGGATGAAGCTCCAAGCGATGCCTATATCAGTGAAGATGTCAAAGGATTGGGTGTTGTAATTGCTGCTGCTGCCGGTGCTGCCTGCGCACGCTGCTGGGTTCATTTTGAAACTCTGGACGAAAACGGTTTGTGTCCGCAGTGCGCTGCTGTAATGGCTGCCAGAACAGAATAAATAGCAGGGCTTTTGTGATGGAATAAACGAGTTCTATATATTTATAAATAAACAGCAGGAGTTGCGTTAACGGTGCAGCTCCTGCTGTTGTACGTTTACCTGTTAATGTGTAGTATGATTACATGTGGAGAGGAGTCAATTTACTTGGAATCTATTTTGTTATCCTTTCAGGTGATGCTGCCGGTTTTTCTCACCATTTTACTGGGTGCTTTTTTACAAAAAATCGGACTGATGCCTAAACGTATGATTGGTGATTTAAATCGGTTGTGCTTTAAATGTTTTTTACCAGTGATGCTGTTTAATAATGTGCGGGCTACCGATTTTCGACAATATTTTGAATGGCATCTGATTAGTTATGCCATAGTGTCTGTGTTATTGTTATTTGCAGTTTTGTTGTGGATTATTCCGCGGACGGTGCAGCACCCTGAGCAGCAGAGTGTAATGATTCAGGGCATTTACCGCAGCAACTATGTGATATTGGGAATTCCCATCGTCAGCAATATCTATCAGGGAGAGTCCATTGCCACCATTACCATGCTGATTGCCATTATTGTGCCGTTGTTTAATTTGCTGGCGGTGTATTTATTTGAACGGTTTAATGGGCAAAATAAACACGATCCGATAAAAATGCTTGGCAGTATTGCACGAAATCCTTTAATTATTGCAACAGTGCTGGGCATGCTCTACACGTTATGCGGCATACAGTTTCCCACTTTTTTGGATGCAACTTTATCTGATTTAGCCGGTATTACCATTCCGCTGGCGTTATTGATTTTGGGCGCTGATTTAGACTTAAACTTGGAAACTACCAGTGTGAAGCTGTTGGTCACAGCTGTGATTGGCAAAGTGCTGATTGTGCCGCTGTTATTTTTGCCTCCCGCGATTGCTTTGGGTTTTCGCGGTCAGGCATTGGCATCGTTGCTGGCTATGTATGCCTCACCTGCGGCGGTGTCGGGCTATATTATGGCGCAAAATGAAAATGCCGACCATCATTTAGCCGGGCAAATCGTGGTGATTACCTCTATCATATCTTGTTTTACCTTGTTTATTTTTATTGCGCTGCTGCGGCAGTTTGCATTTATTTGAGCCAATATGCAGGCAGAAAAAAGCTGGCCAGTATAAAATTTTGAAAAAAATAATCGTAACCGTATAAAAGAAGATGACGCTGTCCATACTATCGGATGTACCACTAATTTATTTCATTCAGGAGGTAAGTATTATGAACGGACAGATTAATCAGAGCATCAAATGTACTGTACAGCAGTGCAGACATCACGCAGCAGGTCAGAACTATTGCTCTTTGCGTGAAATCCAGATCGGCACCCACGAAGCAAATCCTACACAGGATCAGTGTACCGACTGCCAGTCTTTCACCCTGAAATAAGCGATAAAGAATAACTGATTAGCAAAAGCTGTTTCGCAAACAAAAGGCGAAGCAGCTTTTTGCGTTGGATAAAATGCTATTTTCATTATATAGATTTTTTCTTTTTCACAAGTATGGATAACGAAAAGTTGGTTTATCTCTGAACTATAGGTAGGTTTTACAAGTGTCTTGGTGGAAGAAATAAATTTTTATGCTAAAATGTTAAGATCTCTTGACATTTTACTGCTGTATGTTATAATCGAAATGTAAAGATGTTTTAACATTTTGATTTTATACTAGATTGGGGAGGAATTATTATGAAGCAATTAGATGAAATGGGCAGAAACATTCAATTGCGTTCAATAGAACGAGGATACAAGGTAGCTATGCTATCCCTATGCGCATGGACCTTATTCAACAGCTATCAAACGCTTGTCAATGGGGAAAAGTATGAGCCATTGCCCTGCTTGATTTTGTGTTTGACAGTGTGTGTGCAATCGTTCTCGCAAATTGCACTGAAACAAAAAATGGTAGCCGGGGATGAAGAATATAAAGAACCAAATAAACTGGCGCAAACGGTCATTGCCGCTGTTGTAATTGTTGCGGTTACGTTATCAATTGGTACGTACTTTATTTTGAAAGCGTAATGCCATATGAAAAATATAGTAAAGCAGCTCAGAAAAGAAGCCGGACTGCGGCAAGAAGATATGGCCAAGCAATTAGGAGTGAGCCGACAGACCATTATCGCCATTGAAAATGATAAATACAATCCTACGCTTGAACTTGCAATGAAAATTGCCAAATTACTAAATCTTCATGTAGATGAGATATTCTTTTTAGAAGATTAAAATAATAGTTGAATTGTTGGTGGTGAACCAATTGAGCGGCTGGGATAGTTGATTTATATTATGATAAAGGATAGAATAAAACTGTCAAAGCGATAAAAAATAGGAGGTAGATAGAATGAAAACGGCAATACAAAATAGTTTGGAAATTTTTATTGCGTCTGTAAATTATATCATTATCAATTATGCATTATCCAATATGGCTATGTTGTTACAGAGTAGTCCACTTTCTATTTTATTTTTTGCATCGGAGATATGGATTACGGTTATGTATTGGAAAGATGTTTATCACATAACGCAAAACAAAATCATTTCTGCAGTGCTTTTCATTTGTTGTTTTGCTGCACATATTGGCATGTTGTATTTTGTTGGGCGGATAGTGGGGACGATACTTCCGTTTTAAGGCTAAATTCACTGTAATCCTGGGGCGGCTGCCAAAGAAATTTTTTGCCATGATTCAAAAAGCATATAAAAATAAAGCAGAAAGCAGAAAACGGCCATATCCAAAGATATGACCGCAGAATAAAAAGCATTGTTATGCTTCTTCTATCAGATAACACAACGGATCGGTGTAGCAAATTTCAAGAATACACTCCTGCATACTGGTTCCTGCAGAAAGGAAACCGCTAAGTTTTAATTGGTGATAACCGTAAGTTTCATCTATCACGTGCATGCTTATCTGTGCAGCCGTGGTGATGAACTCCTGCAGAGGCAGCTTTTTTCCTTGAAAGTGACCATAATTGCCGCAGAGGACATCGGTATATTCCAATAGATACATATGGCAGAAATCCCACTGGATTCCGCTGATACGGATGTTTCCCTGCACCTGATCATAGGGCGGCGTTGTTTCCAGGTAGCCGTAATCAAACAATAAGGTCAGAGTATTGGCGTCCGTCTGCATACCGATGATATGTGCATCATGCAGGCTGTACGGTGGAGCTGTAAAGTGATCTTGTATGATATGTTTGATGGCGTCCACGTCCTTTCTGTAATGATATGGATTTCAGTATAACACAGAGTTGCCACTTTTTCTACTCCATTGCAGGTCTGCTTGGTACAAAATGATATAGAAACACAATAGGCATCTTCCGGTTTGTTCAAGTCGGAAGATGCCTGTTGTGTTTTTTAATCGCATAATTTAGATGATAAACTGATGCTTCATGTCTATATTGTCAGGAATTCTATCATATGGCGGCAATGTTGATTATTTTCCCTTGGCTTTTTGCTGCATCCAGTTGTGCAGTGTACTGCAAACTTCGTCCAAGGGTTTACGGATAATGGGTTGCTTGGGCAGGGAGTTGATAAACTCTTTGCCGTAGCCTTTGCTGAGCAGCCGTTTATCCAAGATGATAATGGAGCCCCAATCGTCAGCAGAACGGATTAAACGGCCGCAGCCCTGCCGAAATTTGAGCACTGCCTGCGGCAGACTATAAGCAGAAAAGCTGTTTTTGCCCTGGGCTTGAATATATTCCATCTTGGCACTGGTGATGGGCTTGGTGGGCGGCTGGAAGGGCAGCTTGGTGATAATCAGGGTGGTTAGTCCGGTCCCTTTTACATCTACGCCTTCCCAGAAGCTGTTAGCACCCAGCACGATGGTGTTCTCTGTTTTGTTCAAACTTTGCAGAATACTGGTACGGTTGCCGTCTTGTCCGTGGGCCAGAATATTATAGTCCTGCAGGTTGGGATTATGCTTCAAAGCAAAATAGGTCTTATTCAGCATGGCATAAGAAGTGAACAGCACCAATACCCCGCCGGTAACCGATTGGATAATGCTTTCCAAACTGCTAATGAGCATGGCAGAATAGGTTTCCTCACTGACTTGCGAATAATCGGCAATATCAGTAGGAATGGCAATGCAGGATTGCTTTGCATAGTTAAAGGGTGACGGTGTAATATAAGAGAGATATTCTTCCTCTTCCAGCAAATACAGCTGCGCCGTATACTTCAGCTGATTGGCAATGGCCAGTGTCGCCGAGGTGAGAATCACACTCTTATTGCTGTCAAATAACCGTTCCTTCAGCAGCGGCATCACGTCGATAGGCGCTACCGATAAGCACAGGTTGGAACCCCAGCTGCTGCGGGTATATTCGATCCAGTAAATATCGTTTTGGCGTTTTTCCTGCAAAAAGGTATCCAGAAATTTTTGCTGTTCTCCAAACCAGCCTTGATTGAAAACCAGCTCCTTAGCCAATAAATCCAGATCTTCAAACATATCTATCCGGTTGCGGATATGGGAAAGCCGATTATAAATGGTGGCTATCAAGTCCCGAATTCGTTCCAATATGGGCGTCAGTTCCAGCCACCAGTTGGCTTTTCGTTCCTTTGCAGTGATACGCCACTCGTTATTGTGCGCCAGTTGTTTTACAGTAAAGATATAGTCAATGGCTGCGCGGATATGGGTTTCTAAATCTGCCACATCACTTTTCAATTCACGCTGCGCCAGTAAAAGATCTTCATAAGATTGGCTTTCCTCATGCAAATCTTTCACCTTGGAAATAATCCGCGATACCACGCTGCTGTTACGTAGCAGATGCTGGCTGGTTTTGTGCAGAAATTCCAAATCTACCGTATCGGTGAATTGTCGGGTAGCTTCTTCTTCCAGATTATGTGCTTCATCAATGATAACATGCTCATAGGCGGGCAAAATCTGATTTTCCAGCTTTAGATTTTGCAGCAGCAGGGCATGGTTGGTAATGATGAGCATGCTGTTTTCACATTCCTTGCGGTTATTCATGTAAAAACAGCTGCGAAACATGCCGCACTGGTTGCCCAGGCAGGTTTCGGTCTGGCTGGCAATGCTGGCCCAAAATTGATGCTCCAGCTTGTTCAGATTGAGTGTTTCTTTGTCGCCCTGCTCGGTGGTGGTGAGCCAGTAGACCAATTGGGCAATAAAGATTTTTTCCATCCAGCTGACAGTGGGCGCCTGTTTTAAATATTGCTCAAAACGGCGCATACAGATATAGTTGCTGCGCCCTTTGCTCAATGCTACAGGAAAATCAAAATCCAGACAATCCTTCAAAAATGGAATATCTTTGTGGTATAGCTGTTCCTGCAGGGCAATGGTATTGGTAGATACTAGTACGCGGCACTGGTTTTCATAAGCCCACAGCAGCGCCGGCAGCAAATAGGCAAAGGATTTGCCTGTGCCAGTACCGGCTTCGATGATACCGTGGCTTTCATTCAAAAAGGCATTGGAGATGACCTTCTGCATTTCCAGCTGCTGCGGTCGGTGCTGATAAGATGGGTTGACCTGCGCCATCAGCCCATCCGGTTCAAAAAACTTTTTGGTTTGTGAAAAATCCAGCAGTGGGCGTTTGCCATAGGTGCGTGCCGGCGTCTGACTGTTATGATATACCTTGCCGATCTGAGCATGCGCCACAATATCCGTTTGAATTTGTTGCAGCAATGTAGTCAGGCCGCAGTCTTCCTCTTTAAAAATACTGACAATTTTTTGCATGGTAAACGGGTCCAGCTGGCAAGCCTGTTGCGTCAGCTGCAAAAGCACCTGAGCGGTTACATGGGCATCCTGCAGGGCGCGGTGAAAGCCCTGCCCATGAATATTCAGCGCACCGGCAATGCTGATGAGCTTGTAGCTGGTTAACGTGGGCAGAAAAATTTTGGCAACATCATGGGTATCAATCCAGGGATTGGGTAAAATGCGTCCCAGATGCTGCTCCAGCATGCCCCGGTCAAAGCTGACATTGTGAGCCACCAGCGTAAAATCGCCGATAAAATCCAAAATAGCCTGCTCTACCTGGGGCCAATGGGGCTGATCCGCTACCATATCATTATCAATGCCAGTAAGTTGGGTAATGGTTTCCGGTATGGGATTATAAGGCTGAATCAGCTGACTGTACTGATCTGCAACCTGCCCGTTGATCACTTTCACCATACCGATTTCTATAATTTCTGCTGATTGATCCAGACCGGTGGTTTCCGTATCCAGACAAACAAAGGATAAATTCAGCAAAGGAGTTCCCTCCAGTTCTTACAGCTGCCAGCTGTTTAAATATTCCTGCTGTTCCGCTGATAATGTATCAATACTAATTTGCAGCGCCTGCAGTTTGATGCGGGCCACTCTTTCATCAATTTCTTTTGGCACGGAGTGTACCGTATTTTCCAAACCAGGATTGTTGAGCACATATTCCAAAGACAATGCCTGCAGCGCAAAGGTCAGATCCATAATTTCTGCCGGATGTCCGTCGCCTGCTGCCAGATTAACCAAACGGCCTTCACCAAGCAGATAAACCTTGCGGCCGTCGGCAAAGTGGAATTCTTCAATATTGGGTTTGGTCTGTCCGTGAGAAACAGACAGACGCAACAAGGCTTCTTTGTCAATTTCTACATCAAAGTGGCCTGCATTAGCCAGAATGGCTTTGTTTTTCATTACTTGGAAGTGTTCTTCGGTAATGACTTTTTTATCGCCGGTTACAGTGATAAAATAATCGCCCAGCGGTGCAGCATCTACCATTTTCATTACCTGGAAGCCGTCCATGATAGCTTCAATGGCTTTGATCGGGTCCACTTCTGTTACAATAACTTTGGCGCCCAGGCCCTTTGCCCGCATAGCAGTGCCTTTGCCGCACCAGCCGTAGCCGGCTACCACTACCGTTTTACCTGCGACAACCAGATTGGTGGTGCGCATAATGGCATCCCAGGCAGATTGGCCTGTACCGTAGCGATTATCAAAGAAGTATTTGGTTAGTGCATCGTTTACAGCAATCATCGGGATTTTTAAAGCGCCGTCGTTGGCCATGGAACGCAGACGGATAATGCCGGTGGTGGTTTCTTCTGCACCGCCTAAAATATCTTGCAGCATTTCCGGATATTTGCTGTGGAACAATGAGGTTAAATCACCGCCGTCATCAATGAATAAATCCGGTTTGGTATGAATCAGCGCGTCAATGTGTCCAAAATATTCTTCGTCGGTAGCGCCATGCCAGGCAAAAGCAGTTACGCCGCTGTCTACCAGAGCAGCTACTACGTCATCCTGTGTGGACAATGGGTTGCTGGCCGCTACCGATACCTGAGCGCCGCCGGCCTGAATTACCAGTGCCAGATAAGCAGTTTTGGCTTCCAGATGCAGGCAGATAGCTACTTTTTTGCCTGCAAAGGGTTGGGTACGGCGAAATTCATCTTCCAATTGATTTAAGATGGGCATATGATTTTTTACCCAGTTGATTTTATCGTGTCCTTTTGGCGCCAGGGCCAGATCTCTGATTTGACTTTCCATTATACAATATCCTCCTAAATTGTATCTTCTAATCGCTGCTGCGATAAACTGCAATACATACTTTCTTATTATAAAAGAAAGCAGGGGTAACTTGCAATGGATATAGGGAAAAAAGTCTGATTTTCTTGTGCCGTATCTTTCAATATTAATACAGAAAGGCTGATGATAATCGGTGTTTTTCTGTGATAGATGAGCAGATAATAGGCTGGCCGTAAAAATATTTATGAAAAGTGTGCAGCTTTTGAACATTTTAAAGAAACAATATGCGCCTGCTTACATATAATGAAGTAATCTGATCAGGAGGTAGGTTGTCATTTTACGTCTGCTGTATATTTGCTCAGTTTTGTGGTGGAAGCGGGACAGGACAAAATATGGCAAAGAAACCGATAGCATGTGTTGATAGATGTATAATCAGAAATCAGCCTGATCGGATATTCTTTATGGAAACGGGAGGAGAAACATGGCTCAGAAAAATAATTGTTGTGGTTCTAATTGCGGTTGTCCTGGCCCAATGGGGCCAATGGGTCCTCAGGGTGTAACAGGTCCAGCAGGACCAATGGGATTACCAGGGCCGCAGGGTCCGGCAGGAGCACCGGGTGCCATAGGTGCGGTAGGTCCAACCGGACCGGCAGGTGCTGCAGGGGCAGCAGGCCCCATTGGACCGACAGGTCCTACAGGACCGGCAGGCGCTGGTATTGATACAGTGGCAGAATTTGTACCAGGCACTGTTTATCCAAGGGGTGCAATGGTTTATTATAATGGCGCGCTGTATCAGACAAATGTGGATAATGCAACAGGAACGCCCGGAACTTCTCCAGATTTTAATCTGGTAACGGTAACCGGTCCGCAAGGCGCAACTGGTCCGACAGGTCCAACCGGACCAACAGGTGCAACAGGAGCAGCAGGAGCGACAGGTCCAACCGGACCAACAGGTGCAACAGGAGCAGCAGGAGCGACAGGCCCCACCGGACCAGCAGGCGCTACGGGAGCAGCGGGAGCGACAGGCCCAACCGGACCGGCAGGTGCAACAGGAGCAGCGGGAGCGACAGGTCCAACCGGACCGGCAGGTGCAACAGGAGCAGCAGGAGCGACAGGCCCAACTGGTCCAAGAGGTGAAGGTGGCGAAGTAGGCCCGACAGGTCCAACTGGTCCAGCAGGCCCAACCGGACCAAGAGGTGAAGTAGGTCCCACTGGACCGACCGGACCGGCAGGCACAACAGGAGCAGCCGGTTCAACTGGTCCAACCGGACCAACAGGCGCTACGGGAGCAGCAGGGGCGACAGGTCCAACCGGGCCAACAGGTCCAAGAGGTGAAGCCGGTGAAGCAGGTCCAACCGGTCCGGCAGGTGCGGTAACGCTGGCAGCGGCAGTAGCGGATGCTACCGATGCTACCGATGTAGTAACCCAGTTTAATCAATTGCTGGCCAATATGCGGGCAGCAGGTTTATTGGCTACCTGATCTGGTAATCAAAATCATTGAGAAGGAGACGTCATGGCGCGTCTCCTTTTGTTGAGCATATGATTTGGAATGATGGAAGTTTGTTTTACACAAGCGAGAACAGGAGGCCAATATGAAAGTTGTAGTATATGCCATTTGCAAAAATGAAGCGCAGTTTGTAGAGCGATGGGCAGCATCTATGAGAGAGGCCGATCAGATTGTTGTATTGGATACCGGTTCCACTGATGATACTGTTCAAAAATTGCAGCAGCAGGGTGTGAGCGTAACCCAGGAAATAATATCACCCTGGCGATTTGATGTTGCCCGCAATCGTTCGTTGGAATTGGTGCCCACTGATGCAGATATTTGCGTTTGTACTGATTTGGATGAAGTGTTTTCTTCCGGCTGGCGCAATTTGTTAGAACAAGCATGGGGACAGGGTGTAACACAAGCAGCGTATCGGTATACCTGGAGTTTTGGTGAAGATGGACAGGAAGGCGTGGTGTTTTGGATAGAAAAAGCGCACAGTCGGCACGGATATCAATGGACACATCCAGTACATGAAGTTTTGCAATGGGTTGGGGAGAATCAACCGGGCCGCAAGGTTATGGTGGAAGGAATCCAGCTGAACCATTATCCTGACCACAGCAAATCTCGAGGTCAGTATCTGCCTTTGCTGGAACAATCTGTGCTGGAAGATCCTGACGATGATCGCAATATGCATTATCTGGGGCGGGAATATATGTATCAGGGCAATTGGGATGCTTGTATTGCTACGCTGCAGCGCCATTTGCAAATGCCGTCGGCTACCTGGGCTGATGAGCGTGCAGCATCTATGCGGTATATGGCCAAAGCCTACAAGAAAAAAGGAGATATACAGGCGGCCCGTTGGTGGCATCTCAAAGCCATTACAGAAGCGCCTTATTTGCGGGAGCCTTATATGGATTTGGCCTGGATGCTGTATGAACAACAGGATTGGGACGGTGTACTGTACTTTACCGGTTGTGCCTTGCAGATTACAGAACGGCCGCGGACTTATATTTGCGAAGAACGGGCATGGGGCAATATGCCCTATGATTTGCGCACCATTGCTTTGTATCGCACTGGACGCTATGAGGAATCATTAAAAGCTGTGAAAAAAGCGTTGGAATATGCTCCTGATAACAAACGGCTGCTGGGAAATCTGGAACTGATTCAGAAAAAGATATCTGAGTGAGATTGATTTTTGACCAACTTCTAATGCCCAACGATAGCGAAGCTGATACTGGAATTCTCATCATGGTCAGGACAGAGAACTGTTTTCCTATGGATATTGTGTATAAAAAGATATAGAAAAACGCTTTTCCATTGTCGGAAAAGCGTTTTTTAACCAGTATGGTGATAGGATTGCAATTATACATTAAACCGGAACAGCATAATATCGCCGTCCTGTACCACATAGTCTTTCCCTTCGATTCTGACCAGGCCTTTTTCTTTGGCTGCGTTGTAAGTGCCGCAGGCTTTTAAATCATCAAAGGATACGACTTCTGCGCGGATAAAGCCCCGTTCAAAGTCGGAGTGGATTTTACCGGCAGCGCCGGGTGCTTTTGTACCTTTGGTAATGGTCCAGGCCCGCACTTCTTTCACACCGGCGGTAAGATAACTGATTAAGCCCAGCAGTTTGTAGCTGGCGGCAATCAGACGGTCCAAACCGGATTGGCTGATTCCCAGGTCTTCTAAAAACATCAGCTTGTCTTCTTCGTCCATTTCGGCAATTTCCTGTTCAATCTGCGCGCATACAATGAAAGCCTCGGAGTTTTCTTCGGCGGCAAATTTCTGCACCTGTTCTACATAGGCATTGCCGGTGGCTAAATCGTCTTCTTTAACATTGGTAGCGTACAGCACCGGTTTGTAGGTTAACAGATTCATGTCTTTTAAAATGTTTTCTTCCTCTTCTGTTTCGGTTACAAAACGGCGGGCCACTTGTCCGTCTTCCAGATGGGCTTTTAACCGTTCCAACAATTTGGCTTCGGCAATCAGAGCCTTATCTCCGCTTTTTTGTCCTTTCTGTGCTTTTAACAAGCGGCGTTCCAGAACTTCCAGATCGGAAAAAATCAACTCCAGGTTGATGGTTTCAATATCGCGGATGGGATCTACAGACCCTTCCACATGCACCACATTGCCGTCTTCAAAACAACGCACCACATGCACGATGGCATCTACTTCGCGGATATGGGATAAAAACTGGTTGCCCAGACCTTCCCCCTTGCTGGCACCGCGCACCAGACCGGCAATATCCACAAATTCGATGACAGCAGGAATAATTTTTTCTGTTTTATACAGATCAGCCAAAAACGCCATCCGTTCGTCAGGTACGGAAACCACACCCACGTTCGGATCAATGGTGCAGAACGGATAGTTTGCCGATTCTGCGCCAGCTTTTGTCAGAGCATTAAATAACGTACTTTTACCTACATTTGGTAAACCGACAATACCTAGTTTCATAGTTAAGAACCTTCCTCTTTCCTAAAAATATCTTTTTGTTATACTATCTACTCATTATATGAAATTTTGTACCAATATTCAAGAACAATTGATAAAGGAAAAGGAATAACGCAGCGCAAACAAAAACGGTCATATGGACAGGATTCAAAAGTTACAGGTTCAAAAAAGAAGAACAGGAAGATAATTTTGTGAAAGAAACAGACTATTTTAGATATTTTTATCATTTTAGATACAATAACTGCAAAGTACAGTGAAAAATTTTTTAAAAGTGCTTGCCCCCTAGGCAAATACTTGCTATAATATACGTAATCCGAAAAGAAATTGTGGTGAAACGGTATCACACAGGTTGTGGCACCTGAGGTATGGGTTCGAATCCCGTCTTTTTCTGTCGTGACGCACCTCCTATGGGTGCGTTTTTTTATGCAGCGTTTTGCTGTATGCTATGCGGTACATAAAAAAGCAGCTGATTATGAAAGAGTTGTTTTTTTATGTACCATATTTTTTTGCCCCGGTTCTATGCAACGAAATATGTACGGTATGCTTATTGAGCATAGTAGCTGATAAGATATGTTGAAGAATTACTTTTATTGTGCTATTATAAAGCAAAAAGTGGGGGGATTGCAATGGAATTACGCGTGTTACATTATTTCCTGATGGTTGCCAGAGAAGAAAACATCACAAAAGCGGCGCAGCTGCTCCATATTACCCAGCCGACCCTTTCCCGCCAGCTGATACAGCTTGAGGAAGAACTGGGTGTCAAATTGTTTCGCCGCAGCAATCACAATATTATTTTAACGGATAGCGGCTTGTTGTTAAAACGCAGAGCGCAGGAAATTCTTTCTCTTGCCGAAAAAACAAAGCGAGAATTCAGTCAGGAAGAAAGTCTGAGCGGCGTTATTTCTATCGGAAGTGGGGAGTATCGATGTACCCGATTATTGGCCGATGCCATTGCTTCGTTTCGGCAAAGCAATCCTTTGGTACAGTTTGAGTTTTACAGCGGAAATTCGGATAATATTAAAGAGCAAATCGACAGAGGCAGTTTGGATCTGGGCTTGCTTTTAGAGCCGGTGGATATCAGCAAATACGATTTTATGCGGCTGCCAATTAAGGAAGAATGGGGCGTTCTGGTGAGCGAGACATCGCAGCTTGCCCAAAAGGAGTGGGTGTGCGCCCAGGATTTAGTAGAAGAACCGCTGATTTTTACCCGTCGAGAATTGATTCAAAATGAAATTACCAACTGGCTTGGGGACGCCAAAGACCGGATTGAAATAGTGGCCACCGGTAATCTTCCTTACAATATGGCGGCTTTGGCGGCAAGTGGTGTGGGCAGTTTTATCAACTTAAATCTGAACTGTAAGTATGACGGTGTAAAGTTTGTGCCGCTCTCTCCGCCGCTCACCTCCGGTACAGTGCTGGTGTGGAAAAAGGCACAGCCCTATTCAGCTGCCATAGAGGCGTTTATCAAGCACATGGAACAATGCCTGTTAAGCATTTCTTGAAATTCTCTATAAGTATTAGACATAACTGCACAGTGGTTATAAACTATAGGTATCCCGAAAGGGGTACCTATTTTTATTGTTTTGCGTGAAAGAAAGTCTAAAAAAGAGCAGATATTCTTTCATTTCTATATTGTATTAGCTGTAAATTGGTTAATAACTATGTTTCACGTGAAACATTTTTGTTTGTAATGCTCCATTGTTGGGAGACTGTTTGTTGCCTGCCCTCCTACCCGACCAGAAAGGCGTCGGGCACAGACATCTGCTTGTCGGTCTGCTTCACTTTGGACTGCGTCCAGTTCAGTAAGACAGACTGCGCATCTGTCCGCTTCAATGTCGACAACGGCAATAAAACATCTCCCTAGCTTGTGCACATAAGGCTGGCCTATCCTTTGCCAAAATTCTGAATTGCGACGGTCAACAACGCAGTTTGTTTTTATTGAGCTGGACGCAGTCCATAGCGAAAGAAACAAACAAGTTGGTGTCCGGCGCACTGAAGGATAGGCAAAGATAGGCAGCCGACTGCATACTCTTTGGACAGGAGATTAGCAAAGGTAAGATAGCCGATTATACAATCTTTCACACCAAACAATGGAAAAATCTGGTTGGAAATCTAAACTTAGGAGAGGAGATACATGGACATTTATGAAGCGAGCCGGAACTATAACATTCCCATAGAAATTCTTCGCACATATGAGCGCTGGGGATTGTGCAGCAGTGTAAAAAAGGTTATGGGCGCATGGCAGTATGATGATCAGGATTTGGAGCGGCTTAGTATGATTATGACGCTGCATGATATCGGGTTTACTGCCGAAGAAGTTGAAATCTATATGCGGCTTTTATTAGAAGGCGATGCTGCGGACAGTCAACGGTTAAAGATGTTGAATCAAAAACGGGAGCAGACCCTTGGTCAAATTCATTTCAAGGAAAAACAAACGGCCTATCTGGATTATCTGCGATACCAAATTCAAAAAAATCAAAAGGAGTTGTAAAACATGAAAAACAACGAGAAGGAAGCATTTGAACAAGTCAATGTGTTTGGCACAGGTGCGCCGAATGACGCCTATGCCCAATATTTTATCGGAAATTCTTTTCTGAATCCCTTAACCGATCCACAACAGTGCGCAGTGTTTTTGGCGAATGTAACGTTTGAGCCGGGTTGCCGTAACAACTGGCACATTCATCATGGGGAGAAGGGCGGCGGACAGATTTTAATCTGTACAGCAGGCGAAGGCTGGTATCAGGAAGAAGGAAAAGCCGCTGTCAGCCTTACACCGGGAATGGTGGTTGTCATTCCGGCAGAAACAAAACACTGGCATGGCGCCAAAGCGGATTCCTGGTTTAGCCATATTGCCTTTGAACTTCCCGGTGAGCATACCGGCAATGAATGGTGTGAGCCGGTATCTGATTCGGAATATCAACTGTTAAAATAAAGAAGCGGTATAAGCTTGTATCAGAGATTGATTTCATAATTTGTACTAAAAAATAATGGAGAAATGGTTTTGTTGAACGATTTTTGGGCTTATGCAATCGATAAATAAGACTAAGACTAGGTCAGGAGGAACAGAAAATGAACAGGCCATATATTTTTTGTCACATGATGACTTCTTTAGATGGTAAAATTGCAGGATCATTTATGGAAACGGCAGAAAGTGAAATTGCCGGAGATGTATTTTATGACATTGCGTTTGGTAAAAAGCCATATTATAAGCATCAGGGTTGGTTATCCGGTAGAGTGACAACGGACGATAACTTTACATTCTATGAAAAACCAGAATTAGATGAAAATGCCGCTTTGGTGCCGGATGGGGATTTTATAGCCAATCCGGATGCCGGTATGTATTATGTGTCAGTGGATCCTTCCGGTAAGTTGGGCTGGAAAAGCTGCGAACTGACATACATTGATACGCACGCCCATGTACTGGAGGTATTGACTCAAAAGGCCGGCAACGCATATAAAGCCTTTTTACGTAAGTTGGGTATTTCCTATATTATTGCAGGGGTTGATTCGTTGGATTATGGGCTCGCGATGAAGAAACTGAAAGAATTGTTTCATATTGATACATTGATGCTTGGCGGGGGTGGCATACTCAACTGGTCCTTTATTCAGGCCGGTATGTGTGACGAAGTGAGCTTAGTAATTGCTCCCGCAGCAGATGGTTCTGCGAAAACACCTGCACTCTTTGCCGCTAAAAACGGTTTGGCAGAAAATAGGCCGGTCGGTTTTGAGTTGCAGAGTGTAGAGGTAAAAGACGGCGGCAGCGTGTGGCTGCGATATCTCATAAAGAAATAAAGTAAGTTATGAATCAGCCAGAGTCTTATTTTTCAAATCGAGCCTTAAAAAATTTAATTATTCCTCTTTTCATGGAACAGCTGCTTACCATATTGGTGGGCATTGCCGACATCTTTGCAGTTAGTTTTGTGGGGGAAGCTGCGGTATCGGGAGTATCGTTGGTAAATGCTTTTAATACCATTTTTATTTATCTGTTTACCGCCCTTGCCTCCGGCGGTGCAGTGGTAATCAGCCAGTATATTGGCAGGCGAGACTTTAATATGGCCGATAAGGCATCTGGTCAGCTTCTGGTTTCTTCTGTTCTGTTTTCCGTTGGTGTGGCGGTGATTGTTGTTTGTATCAATGAACCATTGATGCGGCTGATGTTCGGGCGTGTAGAGCCGGATGTGCTGGATGCCTGTGTCACCTATTTGCGGATTTCCGCGTATTCCTATCCGGCGCTTGCCATTTACAATGCAGGTGCGGCGCTTTACCGCAGCTTCGGCAAAACAAGCACAACCATGTATATTTCTGTGCTTGCCAATATACTCAATGTGTTAGGCAATTTTGTTGGTGTCTTTGTGCTGCATGCAGGCGTGGCTGGTGTTGCTTATCCATCGCTGGTTGCCAGAGTATTTTCTGCAGCAGCAATTACAATGCTGTGTTTTTCGGCAAAAAATCCTGTGCGATACGGTGTCCGCTGGATTTTTGCATGGAACCGCAAGCTGCTTTATCAAATGCTGCGGATTGCAGTGCCCAACGGCATTGAAAGCGGCATCTTTCAGCTGGTAAAGGTAGGGTTAAGCAGTGTTGTTGCACTGTTTGGAACCTATCAGATTGCTGCCAACGGTATTGCGCAGAGTATTTGGAATATGGCTTCGCTGGTTTGTGTTGCTATGGGTCCGGTATTCATTACCGTAATTGGTCAATGTATGGGAGCCGGCGATGTAACTGCAGCAGAATATTTTTTTAGAAAACTGATAAAAATCACGCTGTTATGTTCTATCGTGTGGAACGGACTGATTGCGATGGCAACGCCGATTTTGCTGCATGCCTATTCCCTTGCAGCAGAAACAAAACAACTGGTGATATTGCTGGTGTTGATTCACAACCTGTTCAATGCGGTAGCGTTTCCCTTTGCAGATCCTTTGGGTAAAGGGCTGCGTGCAGCTGGTGATGTCAAATTTACCATGCTGGTATCTTTGGGCACAACCCTTGGCGGGCGGCTGATATTCTCTTTTTTGTTTGGGATTGGTTTGCAGTTAGGTGTTATTGGAATTGCCTATGCCATGTGTCTGGACTGGGTGCTGAGAGGTGTGATTTTCTGGCGGCGATTTAGAAAAGGTCGCTGGAAACAATGCAAAGTGATATAGCAAAATCATTGTTGTTTATATTGTTGTTTATGATATAGTTGTTGAAAAGAACCGCGTAAAAAACCCAACTGTTGATTAAAATGGGAGGGTGTTTTGCCAATTAAAATTTTGAGAGGGGAAAAGAGCATATGCCTCACGTTGATATTACCATGATTCCCGGCAGGGATGATACAGCAAAAAAAGAAATTGCCCTGAAGGTACAGCAGTTTCTTGCCGAGGAACTGCAAATTGACAAAAAGTTTGTATCGGTGTCCATAGAAGACGTTCCAAAAGAAACTTGGGAGGAACATATGGAAAGTCTTGCGGATAAAATGATGTTTGTAAAGCCCGGTGTATAAGGAGGAATCTGGTATGAGTCGAAAAGAAATTGCAATAAAGAATAATCAGGAATATTTCCGTGGAACAGGATTTGCCAATGCAGAGCTGGATACTGAATTTGAAATGATTATCGGGCAGTTTATCTGCGGTGATGTGCTTGCCCGCAATAGTTTGACAAAGGTGCAAAAATCTTTGCTCACCTTAACGGCGCTTACCGCCAGCCAAACCATCAAGCACTTTTCCAAATATGTGCTGTCGGCGTTGGATGTGGGCGCAAGTCCGGAAGAAATCAAAGAAACGCTGTATCAGTGTGCGCCGTATATCGGATCAGAAAAGGTACTGTGTGCGCTGGAGGAAGCAAACAAAGCCTTTCAGGCAGCCGAAATTGAGCAGCCCCTTCCCCAACAAGCCACAGTCACAGAAGAAACCCGTTTAAAGGATGGACTTGCCGTACAGCAGCAAATTTTTGGTGCGGAGAATATCAATGCAATGCGTGCGGCAGCGCCGCAGGAACTCCAGCATATACAGGAATATTTATCGGCGCATTGTTTTGGGGATTTTTATACTCGAGGTACGTTAGATCTGAAAATGCGGGAACTGATTACCTTTTGCGCCATCTGTTCCCTCGGCGGCTGTGAACCGCAGGCCAAAGCCCATGCCGAGGCTAATCTGAATGTGGGTAATACCCGCGAAATATTGATTGCTGCCATCACCCAATGTCTACCGTTTATCGGTTTCCCCAGAGCATTAAATGCAATTACCTGCATCAATCTGGTCTGTTAGGTGAAAGCAGGGTTGTGTGTATTTGTAGTTTATTATCTGGATAAACTTTTGCGAAAACGGATAATGCTCAGATGATAATATGATTTTATCATATGGCGCTGATGGAAGTGCTTAAGCTGACGGCATTATGCGGTCGGTTTAAGCACTTGTTTTATAGTGGAACGGTAACAGACAATGACGGATAATCCATTTGTTTTTCTGCCCAAAACACGCTATAATACATAACAGATTCGATGGCTGTATAGCCGTCAATACATATTAAATGAGGTATCACAATGAAGAAGATTATCCTGGCATCTTTGAGCGCCAAATTTATTCATTCCAGCTTGGCGCTGCGTTATTTGACCAGATTTGCAGATAACGATAAACGGCATCAGCTGCACACCATGGAATTTACCATCAACCAGCGGTTAGACTTTATTGCCGATGAACTGTTTCGGCAGCAGCCGGATGTCATTTTATTTTCCTGTTATATTTGGAACGTAGAAATGATCAAGCAGCTTTGTCCGCTGCTCAAAAAAATATTGCCCAATTGTCTGCTGGGTGCAGGCGGGCCGGAGGTCAGTTATGAAAGCGAAATATTTCTGCAGGAAAACCCGGACATGGATTTGATTATGCGGGGCGAGGGCGAATTGGTATTTACCCAGCTGCTGGATCATCTGGATCATAATCAGCCACCTTTTTTGGCAGATATTTGCGGCCTGACCATTCGGCAGAACGGAGCAATTTTGTCTACGCCGGCGCAACAACCGTTGGATTTGGCGTTGCTGCCGTTCCCTTATGAAGAAGATTTCAGCGATGTACACAATCAGATTATCTATTATGAAACCCAGAGAGGCTGCCCGTACAGCTGCGGCTATTGTCTGTCTTCTATTGAAAAAGGGGTGCGGTTTGTACCGCTGGAAAAAGTATTGCCCCAACTGCAGAAATTTTTGGATGCCCGAGTACGGCAGGTAAAATTTATTGACCGCACCTTTAACTGCAAAAAAAGCCACGCCATGGCTATCTGGCAGTATTTGCATACCCACGATAACGGCGTGACCAACTTTCACTTTGAAATCACAGCAGATTTGCTGGATCAGGAAACCATCGACTTTTTAAAAACAGTGCGCAAAGGGCTGTTTCAGTTTGAGATTGGCGTGCAGTCCACCAATCCGCAGACCATCGGCGCAATTAACCGCAATGTGGACTTTGAAAAATTGTCTGCTGTGGTCAGACAAATTAAAGCAGGGGATAATATCCATCAGCATTTGGATTTGATTGCCGGCTTGCCTTACGAGGATTATGATTCCTTTGGCCGTTCCTTTAATGATGTGTATGCTTTGCGGCCGGAGCAATTGCAGCTGGGCTTTTTAAAAGTGTTGAAAGGTTCTATGATTCATCAGCGGCGGCAGGACTTTGCCATTGTATATCAGGATACTGCCCCTTACGAAGTGCTGACTACCCACGCCTTGCCCTATACCGATACGCTGCGGCTGAAATATGTGGAAGAAATGGTGGAAACCTATTATAACAGTGGTAAATTTTTGCATGTGCTGGACTATCTGGTGCCATTGTATGACAGTCCCTTTGCCTTCTTTGAGCAGCTGTCCCAATATTGGATTGAACACAACTGCCACTATCAGTATCAGTCCAAAATCGGTCTGTGCGATATCCTGTGGCAGTTTGTGCAGCAAAATGCACAGGTAGATGCAGTGCAATTTCAATGGCTGCTGAAATTTGACCTGGCGCTGCATGAAAAGCCCAAAAAATTGCCCCAATGGCTGACAGTCAGCAACGAGAAACAGTGGCATCATGCCATTGTTGATTTTTACCGCACACCGGATTATGTGGCGCAGTATCTGCCCCAGTATGTGGGAACAGACAGCAAGGTGACGGCGCGGCAGACCCATCTGGAAGTGTTTGGGGAAGCAGAGGCTTTTACCGCCATTTTGTTTGATTATGATCATAAAGACTTATTGCAGAATGCTGCCTATACCATGATACCGTTGACGTTGCTGCAGCAGACTGCCGATTTGCAGGAAAAATAAAAGTTTCAATGAAAGTTTCAATAAAAGCTTCAATCGGTAAACGAAACGATAAATAAAAATTAAATATGTAAAGAAGCAGGCTGTGCGCTCTAATCTTATAGAGAACACAGCCTGTTTTAATAGGAGATGACGAAGGGTTACGCCAGGGTAACATCTAAGACCATCATCAGCAGAAAACCGACAGCAAAGCCGATAGTGCCCAAATTAGAATGGGCTCCTTGGGCTGATTGGGGAATCAATTCCTCCACTACCACGTAAAGCATAGCGCCGGCGGCAAAGGCCAGCAGGTAAGGAAGCAGCGGATGAAGCAGATGGTACAGCAAAATGGTGAGTAGGGCAGCAATCGGCTCGGCAATGCCGGACAGTGTGCCTTGCCAAAAAGCATGATTGCGGCTGCGTCCTTCCTGATATAAAGGCAGCGAAATAATAGCACCCTCAGGGAAATTCTGAATGGCAATACCAATAGAAAGGGCAAAGGCTGCCGATAAACTGATATGAACCTGGTCGGCCATAAGTCCGGCAAAGATAGCGCCCACCGCCATTCCCTCCGGAATATTGTGCAGTATGATCGCCAGAATCAGCATAGTGCTGCGGTTTAACTGATTGCCCAGCCCCTCCGGTTCTGGATGGTCGATATGCAGATGAGGGATGATGGTGTCAAATAGCAGCAGCGCCCCAATTCCCAAAGAAAATCCGACAGCAATTGGCACAATGGGGAAGGTATGGCTGTGGGCAGAAAGATCCAAAGCCGGTATTAATAGCGACCAGACAGCGGCAGCCACCATCACGCCGGACGCAAAGCCCAGCAAAATTTTTTGCGGCCGATTGCCCAGTTGTTGGCGCAGAAAAAAGACACAGGCTGAACCGGCCATTGTGCCCAAAAAAGGAATCGAAATTCCCAAAAGCCAGCTTGTATGCAATCCGATCCCTTCTTTCTCAAATTCGTGACGTTAAAATTGATGATGCCAGTATTATGCCCGTTTGAAAAACAAATTATAGATTATGGACGGCTGGGATGAAGTGGACATGATTGCCATACAAACATGGCTTTGTCATTGGTTTGTTTGTTTTATGGAATTACGTTCTTGCGCTTTTATTTTTTTGTGAATGGGCGCCTCTTTTTTCATTTTAAAAATGTAACGCAGCAAAAGCGGAATATCGGCTGCAATCCAGGCGGCGGGCGTAGCCAGACAAACGCCCACATAGCCTAGTTTTAACGGTAAAAAAATAGATACCACCACTCTGGCTACCAGCTCCATAAAGCCGCCGAACACCGGAACAGCTGCCTCTCCCATCCCTTGCAGGCTGTTGCGGAATACATACAGTACCGCCAAGGTGACGTAAAATACAGCAATGATATTCAAATACTGTTGGGCATAATACAGCGCATTTTCCAGATCGTTTTTATCGGTGATAAATAGCTGGGTGAAAAAACGGCCGCCAAAAATATTGAGCAGAGCAGCAAAAATTGTGGCGCAAAAACCGATTGCCAGCGCAATGCGTACCCCTTGCCGGATGCGATCCATCTTGCGGGCGCCGCGGTTTTGTCCGCAGTAGGTTGCCATGGTGATACCAATTGCCACAAATGGTTGGGTAACCAAGGTTTCTACCTTATTGGCGGCAGTAAAGCCTGCAATGGCCACAGAACCAAAATTATTTAATGCAGCCTGCATCACCATAACGCCGATGGCAGTGATCGCAAATTGAATTGCCATTGGCACACCTACATGCAGATGAGCCAGGGCATTTTTTTTATCCAAACGAAAATGCTCTGTGCGCAGATGCAGAATTGGGAACTTGCGGCTGATAAAAAGGGTGCAGCCGAGGGCGGAAACCAGCTGGGCGATGACAGTTGCAACAGCAGCGCCGGCAACGCCCATGTGAAACTGTTTGATCAGATAAATATCCAGCACCACGTTTAAGATAGAAGAAAAAATTAAAAAGTACAACGGCGTTTTACCATCACCTAAAGCCCGCAGCACATTGGCCACCAGATTGTAATACATAGATGCGCCCAAGCCGGCATAGATAATTACAATATAAAGCCAGGCATCTTCAAAAATATCTGCCGGTGTGTTCATCAGTGAAAGCAGAGGCCGGGCAGTCAAAACGCTGATTGCCGTTAGCAGAACGGTAAAGAATATACAAAGTAAAATGGACATGGCCAGAGAGCGGCGCACACCTTCTTCATCACCGGCGCCGAACCGCTGGGCAGTAATAATGGAAAAACCGGTGGTTAATCCCATAACCGAACCAATTATCAGAAAAAAGATAGCGCCGGTAGCTCCCAGCGCCGCCAATGCATTCATACCTACCATTCGGCCAACAATAACAGAATCGGCCATGTTGTACAACTGTTGAAATAAATTGCCGATTAATAACGGAATAGAAAAAGATAAAATCATTTTGAGCGGTTTTCCTTCCGTCATATCCTGAACCATTATCATCACTCCTGACGTATCATTTTTTAACAGGAAATTATTATAATACCAAAAAATGAAAAAATTCAATAAGAATGTGTAAATTTTCACAAAAAATTTTTTATTTTATGACAAAGACGGTCAATCAGCAAAAGGGCTTTGCTTGTCTGTTAAAACAAGACTGCGTGTCTTATTTGCGGTATCCATTGAGAAGCAGGAAAAATAAAAACATAAAATCTGTTGGTTCTTCGTAAATATAGAGAAAAGTCAAATACGGGGAGGTTGTTTTATGGAATGGATGCAGAGCTTATTTGGTAAAAAGATGAAATATTTTCTGTTGGTATTGGTGCTGCTGGCCCTTGGCACTTGCGGTGTGTCAGCAGGTATGGAGTTTTGGAAGGAATGGCGGACGCCGCCGGAACAAATTGTGGGAGAAGCGCTGATGTATTCTGTAGAAGCGCCTTCGTACAGTTATATCAGCCAGACCAGTCGTGTGCATGATGGGCAGGAACAGGTGGTCAGCAATTTAAAAGGGCAAAAAAACGGTGAGAATATTCATTTATCCGGCAGTGTAGATATCATAGACAGCCAGGTGGATGTGTATCAGATTGGCGATACCTTTTATCGGCAGGATATTGTCAGCGGCAGCTGGCTGCAAATGAAAGGGCAGGAGGAGGAAGCCACCGAGCGTTTGCTGCAGGAAATAGATCCGCTGGGCTGTTTATTGTATAATGCCAGCGCTGAAGTAACTTATCTGGACAAAGAAAAAGTCGGCGATGTGAAGTGCCGCAAATATCAGGTGCGGGCTACAGGAGAAAATACCTTTTTGACATCTGCCTGGAATGAATTTTATTACACTGTCTGGATTGATAAAAAGCACCGGCTGCAGCAGGTAGAGGTGATTGCCAGCGATCATGAAAATCAGGCAGAACAATTAAAGCTGGAAGTGGTGTTTGACTGGGATACTCCGGTGGCGGAAATTACAGCGCCGGTATCATAATCAATATTGCAGCAGATAGATAGCGCAGATGCGCAGCAGTCATAGGCGGAGCAGCATTGCGGCGGGACATCTGTTCAGCAGAGGATAACGGCTGGGCAGATATCCCAAGTGATGACAGCTTGGCCTATTGTTTATGGGCCAGATAATACTCATCGGCAAAGCGGTAGTAAGGGCAATGGTGGGTATTATAGTTGAGAAAGTCCTCCATTTCATCCTGATCCAAGTCTACCTCGCAGACATAATATTCCATCAGGTCATCATATACATAATGTTCGCATTGCTCACAATTGGTGGCTGGTTGTTTTTTGGTCATATAGATTAGCTCCTTTTTTTGTTTTTATTGTAGCGGATAGAATCTTACTTGTCTATAAGAACCGACAGATAGGGTCATTTGCTGCTAGGTATTTTAGCCGGAGTGTGATATAATTTCAGATATTGTTGAACCATAGAAAAACAGTCATAAAAAGGAACAGGGAGGAATCCTGATGCATCCAGATGTAAAGGAAATTTTATTGAACGAAAAACAAATCGCCGCACGGGTAGCCCAATTGGGCGCGCAGATCAGCCGGGACTATGCAGGCGAAGAATTGGTAGTGGTATCGGTATTGACAGGGGCTATGCCCTTTACTGCCGATTTGATCCGGCAAATGAACGGCGATATTATCCTGGATACCATCATCGCGTCCAGCTATGGCAGCGGCACAGTCAGCAGCGGGCAGGTGAAAATCTCCAAAGATGTAAAAACAGATGTGGCAGGCCGCAATGTGCTGCTGGTGGATGATGTATTTGATACCGGTTTAACCATGACCTTACTGGTGGAACTTATGCAAGAACGGCAGGCCAAATCGGTAAAAAGCTGCGTATTTTTGGACAAGCCGTCTCGCCGTGTGGTCAGTCATCAGCCCGATTATGTCGGTTATGAAATTCCGGATGCCTTTGTTATCGGTTATGGGTTAGATTATGACGAAAAATATCGTCATCTGCCTTATGTGGGCATCATCAGTCCCCATGCGATTAAATAAAAATTCTGCAGAAAATCAAAAATGATAAAAAAATAGTTGTCAAATTTTTAAATCATGTTGTAAAATAAACTGTTCCAAATGAATTGCTGTAAAACAGTTGTGATGAGCGTATTGCAGCAGGCAGATTGGGAAATTGAATTTTTACAATGGAGGAATCTTCCGTGAAAGAGGAAATGGTAATTGTTTTAGACTTTGGCGGTCAGTATAACCAGTTGATTGCCAGACGGGTCAGAGAATGCAATGTATATTGTGAAGTGCATCCCTACACCATATCTTTGGATGAAATAGAGGCTATGCATCCAAAAGGGATTATATTTACCGGCGGTCCCAACAGTGTGTATGGAGCAGATTCTCCTCAATGTGCAAAAGAAATATTTACACTGGGTATTCCTATTTTGGGAATCTGCTACGGCTCCCAGCTGATCGCCCATCTGTTGGGCGGAACAGTGGAGACAGCGCCAACCAGCGAATATGGACGCACAGAAGTAACGGTAGATGCATCTGCCGGTTTGTTTGCCGGTGTAAACGAAAAGACTATTTGCTGGATGAGCCACACCGATTATATTGCGCAGGCGCCGGAAGGGTTCACCATTACTGCCCATACGCCTGTTTGTCCGGTTGCCGCTATGGAAGCTGCCGATCGGAATATTTATGCCACCCAGTTCCATCCGGAGGTCATGCACACCCAGGAAGGCATGAAAATGCTGTATAACTTTGTGCGCCAAATCTGCGGATGTTCCGGCAGCTGGAAGATGGACTCTTTTGTGGAAACTGCAATTGAGCAGATTGAGCAGAAAGTAGGCAATGGTAAAGTGCTGTGCGCATTGTCCGGCGGTGTAGATTCTTCTGTGGCAGCCGTACTGCTGGCCAAAGCTGTGGGCAAGCAATTAACCTGTGTGTTTGTAGACCACGGTTTGCTGCGGAAACAGGAAGGTGACGAGGTAGAAGCGGTATTTGGTCCGGATGGTCCTTATGATTTAAATTTTATCCGCGTAAATGCTCAGCAGCGGTTTTACGATAAATTGGCCGGTATTACAGAGCCGGAAGAAAAACGGAAGATCATCGGCGAGGAATTTATCCGCGTATTTGAAGAAGAAGCCAAAAAAATCGGCGCAGTCGATTTTCTGGTACAGGGAACCATTTATCCCGATGTCATCGAAAGCGGACTGGGTAAGTCGGCGGTGATTAAATCCCATCATAATGTAGGCGGTCTGCCTGATTATGTAGATTTTAAAGAAATCATTGAGCCATTGCGGGACTTATTTAAGGATGAAGTGCGCAAAGCCGGAAAAGAGCTGGGAATCCCCGATTATCTGGTGTATCGCCAGCCGTTCCCGGGGCCTGGTTTAGCCATCCGTATCATAGGCGAAGTGACCGAGGAAAAAATCAAAATGCTGCAGGATGCCGATGCCATTTATCGGGAAGAAATAGACAAAGCCGGTTTGCAAAGCAGCGTCGGACAATATTTTGCCGCACTGACCAATATGCGTTCTGTAGGTGTGATGGGCGATTTCCGCACCTATGATTACGCCATCGCTCTGCGGGCAGTGGAAACGTCAGACTTTATGACAGCAGATGCCGCCGAACTGCCCTGGGACGTATTGAAAAAAGTAACCAACCGCATTGTCAATGAAGTAAAAGGCGTTAACCGCGTGCTGTATGACTGCACCGGAAAACCACCGGCTACCATTGAGTTTGAGTAACAGTTTTTTCTTAAGTAATTCTATTACAGAACAATAATCAAAGGCTGCTGCAGCTTGGTTAAGGCTACTTAAGACTGAAACAAAAATAAAATATCAGAAAGATTATGTTGCCGGTAGGAATCTCTTACCGGCAATTTTTTATGGTGGTACGTATTTTTCCAGAAGTGTAGTTTTTACATGTTCAGAAGTGTAAAAACTACACTTCCAGACATGTAAAAAGTACAAGGTAATAATACTGAGAAGTAATAAGACTGAGTTAAATAGTAATGGAGGAGGGGGAGGGTGATGCGGTGGTTCTTTGCTTAAAAAGTGCAGTATGGATTTTGGATTGAGAAAATGGTAGTATAATAATATACAGTCAAAAAAGAATGTCAAAGCCGATGGATGTTATTCACGATTCGTATGTGTTTGAATTCATTGGTTGTTCGGAAGATAAACCAATGATAGAAAGTAAACTAGAACGGGATCTGGTACAGCAAATTGAAAAATTTTTGCTGGATTGGGTCGTGGGTTTATATTTGTTAGCACTCGGCAGTGTGCAACAATTAATCATATACATTATTATGTGGACATGGTTTTCTATACTATAATAAGATTCTTCGGGCGGAGGAGGGAGTAGATGGTTTTATATAAATTTGATGTGTCAAGTTTTATATATTTTTCTTTAGATGAATTTTTTTCTTGCTTGTTCTGTTTTGTAGTTATCATGATTATTATAAAACGAAAACCAGAAGTACTCAAAGAAAAAGGAACATTTTTAATAATAGGGTTAGCTATTTTTGCACTAATAAATATGATAACAATAAGTAGTTCGTATACAGAATATAGTACATTAAAAAATGCTTATGAAACAGGAAACTGTCATTATGTAGAAGGTTTGGTTACTAATTTTAAAGGTCATCCTGATACAGTTCGATGGTACGAAGAATTTAAAATAAATGATGTCACTTTTTCATATTCAAGTGCTGAGGTTACATTTTCGTACAATAAGCCTAAAGTAGAAGGTGGAGTTATTGTAGGAAATGGTCAAAAAGTTCGTATTGGTTATGTACCATATCAAATGTCCAGTGAATATGTTATGAATCGAATCGTGTATATTGAGCAATTATAGTTAAAAAGAGTTTATGTTATTGCTTTAATTAAGATGAGAACATACTAACCAAGTGGTTGAGAAACTTCCGCGAGTTCGGTGATATTTCAGTTACAAGTATCGCTTAGAGATTCACTATCTATTGTAATTCATATTTGAGATAGGTGTAAATATATTGACATTGTAAATAAAAAAACATACAATGAAGATGAAAGGATGTGGTCCGTATGGCGAATACCAATATTAATATCCGTATGGATGCGGATTTGAAGCGTCAGTTTGAAGCATTTTGTGCGGATATGGGAATGACAATGACAACCGCTTTTAATATTTTTGCAAAAAAAGCAGTTAGAGAGTATAGAATTCCTTTTGAAATTAGCGGTGATATACCGAAGGCAGAAACTTTGGAAGCCATTGAGGAAGTAAAACGTATGAAAGCAGATCCGGCGCTTGGCAAGACCTATACAGATGTCGATCAAATGATGGAGGAGCTGCTTTCTGATGTATAGTATCAGGCCAACTACAAAATTCCAGAAAGACTTAAAACGCCTTAAAAAACGTGGACTGGATATGTTGCTGCTTACTGATGTCATAAAGAAATTGGCGATAGGAGAACCACTGCCGGAGAAAAATCGGGATCATCAGCTTACTGGAAATTATGGTAACTGTAGAGAATGCCATATTACTCCAGATTGGTTGCTAATTTATGAAGTGGACGGTGAGGAGCTGATTTTATATCTTACCAGAACAGGTTCACACAGTGATTTGTTTCGATAAGTACGTAAGATGTGGTGCAATTGGTTTATCCGTACTAACAGAGATTTGCTGATAACCTGTCAGACTGAAACAAAAATAAAATATCAGAAATAATATGCTGCCGGTAGGAATCTCTTGCCGGCAATTTTTGTTGTAGCATGTATTTTCCCGGAAGTGTAGTTTATTATAGTATAAAGTACAGTTTACAAGGGACTACACAGGGTAACGGTCTGACGGGAGGATTACCGCCCGTCAGATTTTCCATGTA
>CALXUG010000017.1 GCA_944391625.1 uncultured Clostridia bacterium | reverse complement strand
GGAGATGAGTCTATGTGTCAATTAGTAGAGGAATATGCGCAAAAGCGGGCTAAGGAATATGGAGAGCAGCAAAAGGCAGAAGGAAAAGCTGAAGGTACATTAGAAACGCTGGTTTCATTGGCAAAAAAGAAGTTGTTGACATATGATGAAGCAGCCAAGGAAGCCAATATGAGTAAGAGCGAATTTATGAAGCTGGTATAGGGTTAAGCAAAAGGATTGGCTCAATTAACGCAGCAAGGCCAATTCATATCCCATAAGATTGTGTATTGTTATAGAGTAACCTAGACGTTGCAAAATTATAAATAGAATATGATTACTATGGACAGAAGCATTTGTGAAAACAGATGCTTCTGTTTTTTTGCATATATGCAATATCAACAAAAAAATTCCCCATCCCAAAAGCCGCTATAACTCCATAGATACCGCAAAAAGGCCGTCCCACAAGGAGACAGCCTCTGTTGCATACAACGTACCCTAATTCATTTTTTACGACAACGAAACAACGACGATTACAAAAATTTTGTGTGATAGATCCTATTATTCATTCTCTGTTGACGGTTGTTTTTTGTTAATCTGATTGATAGCAACCCCTACACCAAACAACACCCAGAAGATAGGAGCAACAGAGACGATAGAGTCATTAAAGAACCCTGCGCCCAAATAGCCAATAACAGCCAATGCTACCGCCACACCGGCAGTCTGTTGTGCAGTGTACTCTTTGCGCAGCGCATATAAGCGGAAACTGTCAGCCAGATAGGCAATCATCATTACCAAAAATGCTGCCAGCGCAATACCGCCCTCACTGATACCAATCTGCAAATACAAATTGTGTGGTTTATCTACAATGGTCTGCGCTGAATCATACGCATATAATTTCCCTAACAAATCGCCTTGCGGGAACTCAGCAAAGAATGTATCCGGTCCCTGCCCAATTAACAAACTATCCATCATTAACGGCAAACTGCGGGACCAGATATAGCCACGGGCAGAACCCAGCTTTTCTTTCCCCTGGAAACCGATAGACGGCGCTTCCTCATAAGCAATTTTATTCATGCGGCTGTCCACAAAAGCAAATCCTTCATCATACAACCCCAAAATAAACTCGATCTTATCACCTAAATAAATACCAAGGAACGGTGTATTGACATCATTAATCGGCACATATTGCAGCTCCATTTTGTAATTACCGGCTGTCAGGCTGCAATCCTCGCCCGGCGCAGTCAATGTCTGTCCATCGCCGGTAGTAAACACAGGCTGATGATTGCTGTTTTTCTGAATTGTCAGCGTACCATCCTGGAACGTAAATGTGGCTGTATCCTGCTGCAAATCAATATGACGCACCGGAATTTCATCATGATAATCCACATCACTGCTGGATACCAGCGCCTTCATATCGTTTAACAAACTGGGGATACGGGCCAGCGCCAAACCGCCGGTAACCATGTTTACACCAAGTACAAAGACAACCAGCAATGCCACACAGCCCAAAGTTGCCTTATAATGCTGCACCAGCTTTTTGCCAAAGAAAATCAGGAAACAGACTGCTGCCAAAGCCAGACCGATAATGCCGGCACGAGAGGTACTGCCCAACAATACAAACAGAGAGATGACAGTCATTGCACCGCAAAAAATCTGTTGCTTGCGCTCTTTTAAAAACAGTGTCAGCACCAAAAACAGCGGCGTCATCATAGCTCCAAAGCTGCCCATGTAGTTGTAATGATACATGGTGCCGTAAATTTTCCCTTTTTCAAACAGGGACTGCAATTCACCCTGAGAACGATACGCTTCCGGAATAATCAGTGTTTGTCCAAACTTGGTAAAGAAGATATCATGCCCCCAAAACTGGAATACACCCAAAATACCGGTAATCAAGGTTAACACGCCCAGCGGCAGCACAATATATTTAAACTCCGGTTTGTGCAGATAAGCCCACAGCGCATACAGCATGATTACCAAATAGGCCAGAACCATAATAATCCCTTCGCAACGTTCCGGACCGCCCCACACTGCAACACTCTTATAGTCGGATAACATTGTGGACAGCAACGCAAATAATGCAAATACCGCAGTTGCCCCAAAATAGATATGCAGCGACTTGTTGCTAATTAACTTGTCTTTCAGTCCCTGCGCCTTGTAATAACCAAATACGCAAAGCATGTAAATCACTACCAAGATAATGGCCTTTGATTTATAATAAGAGAAAAAGTCAGCAGCGTAGTCCTGTGTCCAAAAAACCTGCACTTCCGGTGCCAGTGGAACCAGCCGCATCTGCACAATTAACGGAATGACGCCCAGCACCAAAATCAATGGCACAAACAAGCTCACACCCAGTTGTATTGTCTGCGCAGCAGGCCCTTTTTTAACAGCCTTTCCTGCGCCTTTATTCTTTTTTGCCATACAAAAAATACCCCTTCCCTGTCGGATTTTGCAATACAATCATATTATTATATCATTTCTGTTTCATCATAGCAATCAAACTTTCCTTCTTCATACCGTTTCTTAATCCTCTGCAGCGTACTTTTGCTGATGCCGGTGATCTCACTGACCTGACGGTAGGTGTGATATTCCAGCAATTCAGCGGCTTCTATCAAAGTTTCCATGTCATACTTAGGCGGTCTGCCTTCCCAGTAACCAACCTTTGTTTTGGCAATAGACTTTCCTTCCGAAGTACGCTGTATAATCATATCCCGTTCAAATTCCGCAAATCCTAACATGACTGTCAAAATCAATTTTCCTGTTGGGGTATTATCCACTGTACCCATGTTTAAAATATTTACCCGTACCCCTCGTTCCAGCAAATGCTGCACCACATTGATGCCCTCCACTGTATTGCGGGCAAACCGATCCAGCTTGGTAATTACCAGTGTATCGCCCTCCTGCAAAATATCCAGCAGCTTGTTAAAATTAGGACGAGAGGTTTTGGTACCGGTAAAAGCATCCTGATAAAGAATGACCGCACCATTCTGGCGCAAAATCCGTTCCTGTTCTTCCAGACTGTTGCCCTTTACCTGACCCACTGTACTAACACGCATATAACCATATATCATGTTCTCACTTCCTCCTTTTGGGATTATTTTCTCCTGGACAATGTCACACTATCACTGCCCAGGTATTAGTTTTCTCTATATGTAAAAAAATGGTGAGAACACGAACAGACCGGAACAAAAAGCAACAACTTTTTATCTCGATCTGAACCATACTACAAAGTAATCATCTAAATTATACAATAAGATTGCAAAAATCTCCATTTTTTTCTTACCAAGTATTAAGGAATATTTTGCAGATTTTTCATAAAGGTAAATAAAACCAACCGTTGATAGACATGCACGCTGCACCACCGGCTGCATTGCGACAAAAATATAAAACAAAATGCAAATAGAAGTTGTGTAAAATAACGTCTCTATGGTAAAATTATAAGTTATGAAGATGTCAATATTATGATTCTGACAAAGACAGGAGAATGAAAATAATGAACTTAGTTGAACAGGTTACAGACCAGTTAAGAAGCGAAATCAGCCAGGGTATTACCCAGGCCAAAGAAGCAGGCCGCATCAATTTTGAACAGATGCCCGCTTTTGTAATCGAAGTGCCAAAGGACAAGTCTCACGGCGACTTTGCCACCAATGCCGCCATGCTGCTGACCAAACAGGCCAAAATGAAACCCCGCGACATTGCCCAGGCCATTGTGGATAGCCTGAACCAGGACAGCAAATTAATTGAGAAAGTTGAAATTGCCGGTCCGGGGTTTATTAACTTTTACCTTTCCCAAAACTGGGTATATGACATTTTGCCGGTGGTAGAAGCGCAGGACACTGCCTATGGCTCTGTGGATTTGGGCCACGGTGAAAAAGTGCAGATTGAATTTGTCAGCGCCAATCCAACCGGTCTGCTGCACATGGGCAACGCTCGCGGCGGTGCACTGGGCGATTCTCTGGCCAATCTGTTAAAGATGGCAGGTTATGACGTAACAAAAGAATTCTATATCAACGACGCCGGCAATCAGATTGTAAATCTGGGCTTATCCTTAGAAGCACGTTACCGTCAGGAACTGGGCGATACCGATTATCCATTTCCGGAAAAAGGTTATCATGGCAAAGACATTATCGACACCGCCAAACGGATTATTGCTGAAGTAGGCGACAGCTATCTGTCCCTGCCGGAGGAAGAACGGCAGCAAAAAATGATTGCCACCGCGTTAAATGAAAAAATCACTGCAATTAAAAACGGACTGCATGAATTCGGCGTGGACTATGACGTATGGTTCAGCGAAACGTCTCTGCATGAAAGCGGCGCAATTCAAGATGTAGTTGATCTGCTCACCAAAAAAGGCATGACCTACGAAAAAGACGGTGCACTGTGGTTAAAAACCACATCCTTCGGCGATGAAAAAGACGAAGTGCTCATTCGTTCCAATGGGATCCCGACCTATTACGCCGCCGATATCGCTTATCACAAAAATAAATTTGACCGCGGATTCAAACGGGTTATCAATATCTGGGGCGCTGACCATCACGGCCATGTAGCCCGCATGAAAGGCGCGATGGATGCCATTGGCTATGATTCCAACAACTTAACCATTATGCTCATGCAGTTAGTGCGTTTATATCAAAATGGCGAAGTTGTGCGCATGTCCAAACGTACAGGACAATATGTAACCTTGCAGGAATTAATTGAAGAAGTAGGCAAAGATGCCGCCCGCTACTTCTTTATCATGCGCAATCCGGACAGCCATCTGGACTTTGACCTAGATTTGGCCAAACAGCAGTCCAGCGATAATCCGGTATATTATGTACAATATGCCCATGCTCGCATCAATAGCATCCTGACTGCAACCGGACAGCCAACACCAAAAGCTGCCGAAGCAGACCTGACTCTGCTCAAAGAAGAAGCAGAATTGGAACTGATTCGCAAAATTGCCGACCTGCCGAACGAAATCGCCTATGCAGCCGAAGAACTGGCTCCTTATCGTTTAGCTCGTTATGCCACCGATCTGGCTACCATGTTCCACAGCTTCTACAACAGCTGCCGTGTACTGACCGATGATCAAGCGCTCACAGCTGCTCGCCTGGTTCTGGTAAACGCAACCCGCATCACACTGCGCAATGTGCTGACCATGCTGGGTGTATCCGCTCCGGAACGGATGTAACAATCTGAAAAATAGCTTAGTTGAATACAGTTTTTTGTGTCACTCCACAGCTGCTGCAATCTGCGGCAGCTGTTTTTATTTGTAATAATGTAATGCAAAAGGGCTTTCTTAACAAAAATTCCACAATTCCCTTATATTTCATTATTCCCTTACAAAATTAACAATGGTATAATAAATGCATGAACTGATCTACCAAAACATCACATAGGGAGGCACAAAACAAAATGAATCATTTTTTTCATAAATCCTGCGTGGTTACACTGCTGGCTCTGCTCATACTTTTTGGCGGCGCAGGAGCAGCATTTGCTCAGGATAGCCACACTGTAACCGTTAATCAAAACGCCCGCATCGACATTCAAATCACCGACCAAGAGGGCAGAACTGTGGCGCCCGGACAACCAATCGGCGATATCAGCTACATCATCAAAAGCAAACCGGAAGGCGCCAAAGTCAGCACACACACAGCAAACGACAGCGAACTGGAAAGCACCGGAAAATTAACCATGGCATTTACCTGCGATAAACCGGGTACTGTGGAAGTGCAAACCTTTATCAGCCTGAAAGACGCTGCCAAATACTATACAGGCACACAAATCATTCAGGTCGTTGAAGAAAAAAAAGAGGACAGTAAAATCGTAATCATGTCCATCGGCTCCAAACAAATTATCGTAAACAACGATGTGGTACAATCGGATGCGGCTCCGGTTATTCAAAATGATCGCACCTATGTGCCGCTGAGAATCCTGAGTGATATCTTTGGTGCTCAATGTAGCTATGACAGCGCCGCGCAACAAGTTACCGTCAGTAAAGATGACGATACCATCGTAATGACCGTCGGCAGCGACAGCTACACATTAAACAATACTGCTGCCGTATTGGATGCCCCTGCTTACATTCAGCAAGGACGCACAATGGTGCCCATTCGTTTTATCGCTGAAGCATTTGGTATTGTTGTAAAACCAACCTACACCCAATCGGGCGCAGTTGCCGATATCATGTTCCAAATGTAGTGGTCAACAATACAACTACAACAGCAAAATCGTATAATCATACATTTTTTCAAAGAATAGCAGTTGGAAGAAATTTTTCTGACTGTTATTTTTTTGGTACCCCAAAATCATCACACTTACCCCTTCCGCCTTTCCTTTTTTACAGAAAATCTCAGATTTCTCTCATTTGCAGCACCAATCCCCCAATTTACCCAAAACTCATGAGTTTTGAATATCCATCAGTGGCGGACATGGCTGAAAAAGGCGCATTTATCGGGAAATTCCCGATTGTCTGGCGAGACACAAAACTGACCGAGAAATATCCTAGGAGGGAAATAAATTGAAAAACAAAAAATTATTTGCGATTCTGACATTACTGTGCTTCATGATGACTTTAATGCCAGTTGCTGCTTTCGCTGCTGATGCAACAAGTCAAGCTAAATTAGGAGAACCAACTGTAATGCCAGATGGCTCTTTACAGTTTGTTACTGTAGGTGATTTGTGGAAAGTTAATAAAGCTGGTGATGTGTACACATTAACTGGTGGTGTTGTTGTTTCCGGCAAAAATATTCCTAACGGTTCTATCGTTGTAGATGAGCTTTATATTGATGCTACTGGTAAGGATGGTGATACCGTTAATGGTGCAAATGTTTACAAAATCACCCAAGCTGACAAAGATGCTGCTGATGCTAAATTAGCTGTCGCTACAACAGAAACCGCTTGGGCTGATTTGGTAGCTAATGTTAGCACAGATACTCTCGATGCTTTTGTTGCAGCACAAGATAAATCTCCGCTTACAGGCGATGACGCTGAAAAAGCTGCTTTTGTTGCAGCTAATGCACTGAATTTCGATAAAGTAAGCAACTTATTTGCTGCTGAAAAAACATATGATGCTGTAGCAAAAACACAAACTGCAGCTAATGTAAGAGCTTTTAAAGCAGCTTATGCTAAAGTTACTCCTGCTGATTTTGCTGTATTTGTTGGTAATGACGATGCAGAAAAAGCTGCTGCTGTTAATACAGCTAAAACCTTAGACGAAGTAAAAGCAATTTTCACCACAGATGGTACTACTCCTGGCGTTCCAGGCACTGGTGATGTTGCCATTGACAAATCTGCTTTTGAATCTGTTGATGGTGATACAACTGTAAAAGTTGTTGAAAAAGCAGGTGAACAAGGAGTTGCAAATATTGCAACTTTCAAATTCAGAGCAATTGATGCCCACGGCAATGAAACAAATCAGCCTTTGAGCGGTAATATGTATGTTTGGGCTGTAGATGAAGATGGTAATGTTAGTTCCGCATTACAGATTGCTGGAGTAACAGGTGCAACTAAAGAAGACTCTAGCGAGTATAGAAACTCTTATAAATTTACAGGTGTTCAGGCTGGCGCTGAAATCAAAGTGTACTTTGCAAGCGCAGGTAAATACACCGTATATGCTGGTATTGAAGATAAAGCTACATCTGCTTTGAGCAATATGCAGTATATTGGCGGTAAAGCAAATGCTAACAAAATTACAGTTAGTGGTGTATCCGTAGATCCGGAAGAAGCTTACTCCGCTAAAGTAAACAAAGACAGTGGTGACAATTACAGTGTTACATCCGAAGGTGTTGTAAAAGCTGCTGATGCTGCAAAAGGTCAGGAACTGGGTACTCTGACTATCCAACCTAACAATGTAGAAACAGACAACATTGATGTATATTTCTACAGCAAAGATAAAGTATTAACTGGCACAACTGTTAGCATTTCTACAGACAGTGGCAACATTGCTGTAAACAAAGATTCTGCTAAATTAGTGTCTCAGGGTAAATTACAGTTTAAAGTATCTGCTTCCCGTGAAGGTAAATACAACATTTATCTGGAAGTAGACGGCATTCAGTATGTACTGAAAGTTGTTTCCGGCAATACCGCAGCTTCTGCTATTGAAACTGTAAATCAGCCAAAAGCTCCAAGAGCACAGTATGACAACGATACCAAAATCCGTTTCCGTGTAACTGACGTAAACGGCAACCTGGTTAAAGAAGCTACCAATGGTGCAGCTCCTACTGATAAAGGTATGTCCGGTATCAAAGCTAACAAAACAACTGGTAAATATATCGTATTGACAGAAAAACCATCTGCTTCCACCATGGAAAGCTCTGATTTATCTCTGAAATACAATGTAAACAAAGAAACTTATGATTTAGTAACTCCTTCCTTTGATGCAGAAGGTACTTACTCTGTAAAAGTAATTCTGGACAACGGTGCTGTTGCTACCGCTACATGGGAAGTTAAAAAATTCGGTACTCCAGTAGAATTAAGAATTGGTTATGACACAACAACTGTTGAACTGGGTGGTAAAATTACTGCTGGTTTAGACTACGTTGATGCTAACGGCGTTGAAAAGAAAGCTACCGATGCTGACTTTGCAGCTACCGGTTATGCAGTAGAAAAAGTTGATGGCAACACCATCACTGTTAAATCCGATGAAAAATATGTTGGCGCTAAAATCACTGTAACAGCTGCTTCCAGCCGTTACAACCTGGTAAGCACCAAAGAACTGACTGTTGCTGAAGGCGCTTCTGCAATCAAATTTGCTGACAAAACAGCTGAAGTAAATGTAAACAACAAAATCGTTTGGAATGTAGTAGATTCCAGCGATAACAAAGTTGCTTTGGGTTCCAACAATGCAGTATCCATCGAAGAAATCAAATACATCGTTCTGGACAAACCAGAAGGTGCTAAAGTTTCTACCTATGATGCTACAATCAAATCTGATTTAATCAGCAAAGGTGAAGGCCGTCTGGCTCTGACCTCCGATAAAGTTGGTAATGTAACTGTTCAGGCTATCCTGAAAGCTAGATACACAACTGAAACAACCGGTACAACAGAAGCTGTTAACCAGGTTAAATACTACACAGGTACTCAGATCTTTGCTGTAGGCAATGGTTCTGTAGGTGATGTAGTAGTTATGTCCATCGGTTCTAACGAAATCATCGTAAACGATGCAAAAGCTACTATCGATGCTGCTCCAATGGTTCAGAATGATCGTACTTACGTACCATTCCGTGCATTGGCTGAAGCTTTCGGCGCTGAAGTTGCTTACGATGAAGCTACTCAGGCTGTAACTGCTGAACTGAACGGCGTAAAAGTTGTTATGACTATTGGTTCCGCTACCTACACTGTAAATGACGCTGAAAAAACTATGGACGTTGCTCCATTCATCAATGGCAGCCGTACTATGGTTCCAGTTCGTTTCGTAGCTGAAGCTTTCGGCATCAAAGTTATCCCAACTTATGATGAAAACGGTGCTACCGCTGACATCCTGTTCAACCTGTAATCTCTAAGATTACTTGCATTGAATGATAACAAACAAGAAGCTCTCCCTCTGTGGAGGGCTTCTTTTACATATACAGCGTTACTAAGTAAAACATAGAAATGAAAGATTATAGAAATAACCATTAGCATGAAGGATATGAAAGAGATGAAATTTGGATACAGACGATATAGCAAAGAGCAAACTGATGAAGAAAGACAGCTTTTACAGAAGATTTATCAGCATGTAGCAGAAAGCCGTTTCATTTTTGCTGATGAAAAGAATATAGAAAACACGCAGGAATGCTATGGCTTTATGCGGCAGTTATTACGTTCCGGAGATGAACTGTATATTGACAGGCTGGATAGTCTGGGCGCCAATTTTATCACCATGGCCCAGGAGTGGCAGTATATTACCCAACAGGTAGGCGCCAGAATTGTGGTGATAGAGCATCCTGATTATCTGGACAGCAGCAATATGCAGAAAGACAGCCATACAGATATATCGGCGCAGGAATACTTTTTATTTCTGCTGCAATATTTGAATGAAATACAGCGCAAGCGAATGCGGGAAAGCCAACGGCAGGGCATTGAAGAAGCTGTGCGCAGCGGTAAAAAGATGGGCCGTCCCTGTTTAGAATGGGACTGGCAGTTATTTGCCGAAACAGCAGAACGATGGAGCAAAAAAGAAATCACTGCCGAAGAAGCCTGCCGGATTATGAAATGTACACGAAGCAGCTGGTATAAATACACTAAACAGAAAGGGTATCGGCCATAACAAAGATGCCGAAAAAATAAATAATTGGAAATACTTATTAAAAAATAATATAACTGTCAGCAAAGCCAGCTGTCATTGCCAAAATTCTGCTTCAATATGAACAGGTGCGCAGTCTGTCTGGCCGAACTGGACGCAGTCCAAAGTGAGGCAGACTGACAAGCAGATGTCCACTGAAGGAGGGCAGGCAACAAACAGTCTCCCGACAATACAGCATTACACGACAACATCAATAAAATCCCCCATCTCAATGATTTTGTTCTGCGCTGAGCAAAATGCAATCATCAGATACTATAGGTGCAACAGCAATAATATTTTCAACTACCAGATATTGCATTGTTAAGACTCCTTTAAGATGTAACAGAAAAGGATACAAAAAGAGAGTTTTATGCTATAATAAGCTCACTATATGTAATAAAACATCTAAAATACGTTACGCGAAGGAGAATTGACTATGAAAAAGAAAGTATTGGGAAGTTTATTATTGGGCGCTATGTTGGCATCTGTGCCGGCAGCAGCCATGGCAGAAACTGTTACCATCAACTTGGGCAATCCGGTTGCCAGTGTGGATGCTGATACCATTGTGATGCAGAGTGTGGCCGGCATCAGCGAAGATGGGGTAATTTTGGTGCCGGTGCGGGATGTGGCAGAAGCCTTTGGCGGTACAGTTGTGTATAATCCGGAAACCAGTCAGGTAAAATTATCGCTGCCAAATGGACAATGGGCTGAAATTACTGTGCAAACAACAGCCAATGGTTCTGCTAACGGCACTGCCGATCAAACCGAGGGCATTGTCAGCGTAGGTACTTTTGTTGATGACAAACTGTACATCCCTGCTGACTTGATGGCAACCTGCCTGGGAGCGCGGCTGGAATTGATTGATTATGGACAGGAAGGTGTGTACCGTTTGATTTATCACGTGCGGTAAAAAATCCCTACAATTTCTTGACATCTGTTCATTGAAATCAGCGATAGATTGTGTTATTCTATTCATCAGAGGGATTGACTGCTCAGTCAATATTTTGAAAGGATGAGTCTTTTGAAAAAGAAAACATTAAAAGCGGTAGCATCTACCATGGTATTAACCTTTGGATTATCAGTTGTTCCAATGCCTGCCCATGCAGTATCTACCAATATTGTGTCTGAAACAAAAAACAAAAATACGCTGACCATTTCACAGATTCAGGATTTAGCTGTCATTTACAATGACAACGCTCAAAAACTGCAGCTGAACATGAAACAGATTGATTTAGGCGAGCAGATGGCTCGTAACGAACGCCACAGTATAGAGAACAGCATCAATTCTATGGGCGGCAGCAGTATGGGTGGAAACTCTGGACTACAAAGTATGGAAAAAGTAATTGCTAGCTTAAAGGCGCAGTTGGAAAATGAGTCTTTGACTTCAACTGAAAGAGAAGCCTTAAAAGCACAACTGACTGCAATGGAAATGCAGTATGCATCGGCGCTAGCTACTCAAGATTCTATGGCTGCTTCCATGCAGTCCGGTTTAGACAGCGCGCTGGCTGGCATTGACCAAATCAATGATTCTTTAGACGATTTAAAAAATAACAAAGATGATTTGAACAAAGCCATGAAGGACTTGGAAACCCAAATGCGTTATACAGCAGCTTCTCTTTCTTTAAGCGCTATTCAGCTGGAAAAATCCATCGCTTTCTTAGAAGATCAGATTGCGCTGGCAGATAAATCGGTGCAGATTGCTGAATTGCAGCACAAGCTGGGGATGAAAATTGTAACTGATGTGGAAGCACAGCAGGCCAATAAAAAAGAAGCTGAAAAAAATCTGGAAGACATGGAAGAAAGCCTGAGTACTGTCAAACGTAACATCAACATTCTAATCGGCCGCAACGCCGGCAACCCGCTGGAAATTGTGCCAATGAATCTGCCGGTTGCCATTGATCCTGCGCCGGCTTATACCGAAGCATTGATTGATAAATTCGTTGACAATAACTATACTTTAAAAACCTTAGAACGGGACAAAGCTGATTTAAAAGATTCGGTAGACAGCGACATGGGCAGCGATGAACGCCAGAACGTTGACTACAAGGTAGAAGCGAAAAATCAGGAAATCGAGAAACAGGAACAAGCTGTAGAAGATAACTTGAAAGCTATGCTGGCGAAGATTAACAGCGATGGCGAAGCATACAAAGTAAGCCGTCAAAAATATGTAACCGAAAAGAAAAATTTTGAATTTACCCAGAAAAAATATGAACTGGGCATGATTTCCGAACTGCAGTTAAGACAGGCAGAATTGAGCTTAAAAAATGCAGAAATGACCAACATGCAAAACGGTTACCAGTATTATCTGGATTGGCAAAAATACTATGCCGCTGAAAAAGGTGTAGATGTAAGCGCATTATAAGATTAACATGAATGAATCCTCTCTGGGACAAACAGGGAGGATTTTTTTGTCGTTAATTTTAAAATCAGTATACGAGCCGAAACGGTGGTTGCAGAATAACAGATTGCATTTATAACGGCAAAAAGTCTTTGTAAGGGGGAAAATCATTATCATTCCAGTTATACGTTAAAATCGAAGAATACGTTGTCAGCGCATAATAAAAATCGAGCAGATAGTTAAACCTTTAAGGTCTTTTTCTATCTGCCCGACTGTATGGCCTTCTGCGTTATTTTTTATCCTATTATCATATTGATAACACGTATCCGATATTTTGCCGGAACAGGAATCAATCTACATCCCGCAGATAATAATAATCGTCATCAGCGGCAAATAATTTTACATCATCCATGGTGTAGATAAATCCTTCATAGTTCTTTTCTTTGATGCTCAGCATTTCTACTGTGCTCTTATTGGTGTTTGCATCATAGATTACAATATAGTAATCCATATCGGTTTTTACCAGCATGTAAATCTTCTGATTCTGCTGCACCATATCTTCAATTTTTAGATTGTTGTATTCGTAGAAGGTTTCTCCGTCAGCTACTTTGCTGATGTGGCTGATATTATGGAAGCCGTAGTTTACGCTGCCATCAGCATGATAAACTGCGGCATATACTTCCGGATACCGCAAATCGCCTTCCACTGCAATGACAATAAATTCATTGCCTATGGCAAAAATCCGGCTGTCCTCAGCAGAACGGGTTAGCACAATATCTTCTTTGATTTCATTCTGAGAATCAATAATCAACAAATGACCGTCCATCAAAAATCCATAATTGCCGTTAGCTGCCACCGCATAGGAATTTTGCTCAGCATCTGCCAGCCGCTGGCTTAAATCCAGCACTTTGCCAGTTTCTCTGTCACTGGTGACTATGCCGGTGTCTGCTGACGCATCAAAACGGAACACGTTGGTGTTGTTGCTGCCATGATACAAGGATAGATCGCCCTGCTCGGTTTCCAGCACTTCATCATAATTACTGCCATTCGGTGTGCCTACTCCGGCATATCGAGTAGATGCTTTTTCGTTAATACCGATGGTATACGTCTGCCCATCTCTGCTAACGCTGGTCAGAGCAGGGAACAGAATATTGGTGTCATAGGTTTTGCTGTCCACTTTTGCGTTGTTTAGATCAATTACATTAACCTGAATTTTCTGATCATAGCTCTGCACTTCTATTAAGTTGCCGTGGTCATCCACAAAGTAGCTGCTGTTGTTGTTTTTCCATGCCTGATAAGCAGATTTGTTTTCCTCGGTAACCTGAATGGTATTGGTCGGTGCGCTGGTGGTGCGCAGAATTTTGGTTACATTGCCTTCTTTTTGGGCAAAATTTTCTACCGAATCAATGGTATTGATGCGGATGATTCCGGTATCTCCTTCGCCTTTGCTGTAATCCACAGTGCCGCCTAAAGATTGGGCGACAAAGCGTAATGGCAGATACACTCTGTCATTGATAATCTGCGGTCCTACAGCCAATGACTGCGGCACACCGTTAATCTGCACAGCGCCGGTGTCAGGAAACAGATTGATGGTATTTTTACCATGAGTAACCGATGCCATGCGGAACTCATCGCTCCAGGTAACATCACCCTCTAAATTTTCAAACAAATCACGGAACGCCAACAACACCCGTCCATCTACATTTACCACAGGCTGAGTAGTATTTAACAGTTCACCGTTATAATAGATGCTGGTGGATACATCGGCCATAGCCGGGGTGGCCAGCAAAGCGCCTATCGCTGCTGTTGCAGCCAGTGTTTTTAATGCTTTCATAGAAAAAACCTCCCTTTGTGCAATTCAAATATGTCGCTACAGTTTTTATCATTGTACTTGTAAAAAGTAATAATATTCATCATCACAATCATATAATTGCCAGTTGCCCTTTGCCTGCACAAATTTCTGATAAGGCCGACTCAGCTTTTCAGCGGTAAAGGTGTGCTGCGTCAAATCGTAACAGGCCAGATAACGATTATTGTTGGTGCGCAGCAGCAAATAGGCTTTATCACCAATCTGCACAGCGTCGGCAATATCCAGATAGCGATAGGTTTCTGCATCAGAGAAATGGCTGACCGGCACATACGAATTGGCCTTCATGCCGGAGCTGGTGTAGGATGTCACAAAAATTTCCTGCTTGCCGTTTTCGGCAGTATCCGAACCGATGGCGTAAAACTCACCATTGTTGGTAAACAATTTGCCATCTTGCATTGTGTCGCTGATGGTATTGCAGGACAACACCTGGAACCCTTCTCCTGGCCGATTGGCGATCAGCAGCAATTGGCCATCGGTCAAAAATCCATATCCCTTTTGATTGCTGAAGGCATAGCTGGTATCTTTGATTGTTTTATCACTGCCTGCAATATCCAGCAGATATCCTTTAAAGGTGCGTGCGCCAAAGCCATCATTGCTCTCTAACGCCAAAGTATCCAAAGATGCCTGACTTTCATAAAAACGGAACATACCCTGCGGTGTATGGATATCTTTTAGAATGGCTGAACCTTCCGGTTGATAACCGTTGCCCACATAATAAGCCGCCTGTTTCGTATCCAGCACCGCATAATACTGCCCGTCCTGCTCTATAATATCTGTCACCTGATTATGGAACACTGGTTCAACTGTCTGCATTTCTGTACGGTTTAACCGTTGTGTGGTGCGATACAAATGAATGTCGCCTGCATCAGATACAATCTCCAAAATATTACCGTCATGGGTCATAATAGTGGGATTGGTGGTGCTGGCACTGTCTGTATTGCGCACTGCTTTGGTTTGACGGCCTGTTGTGCTGACGTAATTGATATAAGAATCCTTGGAATTAACCGATATCACTGTTTTGCCATCATCATAGCTGCGGAAATAGACATCAGCATCCAGCAATTCAAATAAATAACGCACCGGCAGATAAATGCGATCTTCTATGATTTGCGGCCCTACATCAATCTGCTGTTGTTCATTGTTAATAAACACACGCTGTAAATCGGGCTGCAAAGTAATTGTTTTTTCTTTGTATTGAATCGTTGCCAGCCGTGCAGAAGCATCCCATTGCACATCCACATCCATCTGTTCTGCCATATCCCGCAGTGCCAGCAATGTGCGGCCCTCCTGAATGATAGCGGGCTGATGCAGTATCAGCGGTTGTCCGTTATAGGAAACCTCCGGCTCTGCCGCCAATGCCATGGAACAACTGCCTGCCAGCAATCCCAAAGAAAGCATGGCTGCTGCAATTTTCTTCATAGACAAACCTCCCTAAATTTCACAATATATGTATTCATTATAGCATTGAATCCCACTGCATTGAAAGAAATTCTTGCAAATTGGATATTATTTCTTTTTGCTACAAGAAATTGGGCAGTGGTATCATTTTGGTTGGTGCAGGATGGGGGTGTGGGAGGCAGCTGTGAATTGGAACTGGAACCATTGGGATGGGGAATTTTATTGCTATTGTAGTGCAATACTGCATTGTCGGGAGACTGTTTGTTGCCTGCCCTCCTTCAGCGGACAGTTTTACCGCTGTTCCCCTTAGTCGGACTACGTCCGTCACGGTTGGAACAGCTGGTCAAATTGTTCGCTTCAATGTCGACAACGGCAACAAAACATCTCCCTAACTTGCGTATGAGGCTGGCCTATCCTTTGCCAAAATTCTGAATTGCGGCGGTCAGCAACGCAGTTTGTTTTCATTGAGCTGGACGCAGTCCATAGCGAAAGAAACAAACAAGTTGGTGTCCGAAGCACTGAAGGATAGGCAAAGATAAGACAGCCGACCACACAATCTTTCGCGTGAAACAATACAAAAAAACAGAGACCCTCGTGAGAGAGTCTCTGTCGATTTAATCGTTATTCAATTCTGAATAAGAATACTTATTACAGGTTGAACAGGATGTCAGCGGTAGCACCGTTTTCATCATAAGTTGGGATAACTTTGATGCCGAAAGCTTCAGCTGCAAATCTTACTGGAACCATAGTACGGCTGCCATTGATGAATGGAGCAACGTCCATAGTTTTTTCAGCGTCGTTTACAGTGTAGGTAGCGGAACCAATAGTCATAACAACTTTTACACCGTTCAGTTCAGCAGTTACAGCCTGAGTAGCTTCATCGTAAGCAACTTCAGCGCCGAAAGCTTCAGCCAATGCACGGAATGGTACATAGGTACGGTCATTCTGAATCATTGGAGCAGCATCGATAGTAGCTTTTGCATCATTTACGATGATTTCGCTGGAACCGATGGACATAACTACTACATCACCTACAGAGCCATTGCCTACAGCAAAGATCTGGGTACCTGTGTAGTATCTTACAACTGTATTCTGTTTATCATTTTCATCAACTTCATTATAAGTTACTTTAGCAATAGCCTGAACAGTTACATTACCAACTTTATTAGAAGTCAGATTCATTTTAAAGGAACCAGCAGACAGGATGTTGTTGTTAGCACTTGCAGTATTTACAGATACTTTAGCATCAGCTGGTTTATCCAAAACTACATATTTAATGCTATCTACAACAACAGATTCGCCATTAGCATCATAACCACGACCTAATGCAACTCTGTTACCCTGAGAGTCAACAACCTGAACACCGATAGTATTGTTAACATTTACTTCAGCTGTTTTTGTATCAAATTTCAGTTCTTTTGCTTCATCAGCAACAGTTAAACTAGCAGTAGCAACTAAATTATATCTATCATCTACAGCAGTAATAGTGATTTCGGAACCAATATATTTATCATCGCTGGAAACAGTGATTTTACCAGTGGTTGTATCAAAATCACGGATAGCTTTACCAGTAGCAGCTAAATCAACTTTACCTTTAGCAGATTTAACAACGCCATTAGCATCTACATATTCTAATTTATCAACATTTAACTGACCACCTAATTCAACAGATGGAGCGGCATATACCAAGTTGATTTTTACTGGTGTTGTGAATTCTTTTACTTCCAATTTAACAGTTTTGTAGTTACCATTATCCAGAACTACTTTGAATTCATAAGTACCTTCTACTGTCAGAGCTTTTTTACTTTCGATTGTAGCTTCATACTGTTGTTCAACGCCAGCAGCATTTTTACGAGCTACTAATTTCAGATCTTTATTTTTCAGATTTGCTTTTGCAGGCTGAGAAATAACAGATACATAGTCAGTAGCTTTATAAGCTTCTACAGCACCATCAGCAGCAGCTTCAGCATTTGTTAAAGCATTACCATTGATGTCAGTGAAAGAAAGACGAATGAAATCATCGAAACGAGTCATATCGATATCAACTGGATCAGTTGGTTCTTTTACTACATTGATATAAGCAGCGCCTGTACCACCAACTTTAACATTGATAGTTGTGGTGTAAGAACCCAGTGTTACATATACTTTGTAGTTGCCTTCAGTGGAGCCAGATACTTTAAAGCTAACCTGACCGGAAGCATTTGTAGTAGCTTCTGTTTTGTTTAACTGAATGCTAGAACTGTTAGTATCTAATTTAACTGTAGCACCTTTTACAGCATCACCAATTTTTTCTGCATCATTACCGGTAGCAGCTGTGTAACCATCAACAAATTTCAAAGTAATTTCTTCTTCTGCTACATTATTGGCTTCTACAGAAACAGTGCCACCAATTGTACTATTGGTTTTGTAATATTCAATAGTTGTTAAACCGTCACCTTTTACAACTTTAGCAGCATATTTACTGGTAGAAATATCATCACCGTAAACTTCAATTTTTTTCTGATCCTTTGCGGTGCCTAATTTCTTCTCAACATTAGCAATTTTTTCAGCAGTTGTACCAGTCACAGCATTAGGATCTTCTAAAGAAGCATATACGGTGTAGTTACCACTACGAGAGAACATGAAATCATATTCCAGGTCACTAGCTACAGGGCTAATTGCAAACACACCATCTAAAACTGTTTCGGTAATAGCACTCTGATGTGTACCAGTTACATCAGAATCAGTGTATTTTTCAGTGGCTGTAGTAGGAACATTATAACCATCTTCTACAAACCATACATAAACGGTTGTAGCAGTGCCATCTAAATCAAATACCAAACCAACTTCTTCTTTTTCTGCTACAGAAGCTTCGCTATCTACTGTGTAAACATAGCTAGTCTGATAGTCAGCAGCGAAAGCAGCAACTGGCATTAAAGTCATCATGAAGCACAGTAATGTCAGAATCGCAAATAATTTTTTGTTTTTCAATTTATTTCCCTCCTAGGATATTTCTCGGTCAGTTTTGTGTCTCGCCAGACAATCGGGAAGCTCCCGATAAATGCGCCTTTTTCAGCTATGTCCGCCACTGATGGATATTCAAAACTCATGAGTTTTGAATACGTACATGTGTACGATATTCTCTACTATTTGTTTTAAGCCTCCACTCTTGAAGCGAACCATTTCGTCCAAGACGACTTCTCAAAATGATGTGGCATAACCACCCCTTTCAAGCTAAATATTTTAATTTTTTAATAACCCACTACTTATATTTAAAACCCAAAGGTTTTAAAACAAATTTCGTCAACTTCTGTATTATACAGAGATTTGTTTGCTTTGACAAGTAGTTTTTTAATCTTTTTTAAAGATTTTTCTACTGCATACCAACAATTTCTAAATCTTTAGAATACAGTTAGTATATCATTCCTCTTTTAATAATGCAACAGGTTTTTGTAATAAATTTGTTACTTTTTTTGTTACTTTTACAGGAACCTTTTGTTTATATGCGCAACAAATTCTTTCTGTTTATATTTGACGTGTTCCGAGCGGAAAAAGTTGCATCTATTTTCTTTTTCTTTTCAGATTTGTCATTCATCTGCATAGAAATGATTTATTTACCTGTGCTGTAACTGTATCTCATTTTACTGGCTACAGAAGCCAACTACAAGGGCAACATTTTGGCAACGTGGGAAATTTCCACCGTTTTATGCCAAATGTTTCTTTTGCATATATTGCCAATGCATCAGGCACATATCTACAGACGCAGGTTTGCTAAAAAGGTTCCCGATTTTTTTATTTTTTTTGAAAATTTTAAAAATTGCATCTTCCGACGTTTTGTTCCTCTAAAAAGGTGAGCACTCCACTACCCACTTAATTTGATTCCACAAACGCTTATATAATGTTTTATAAAACATACAAACATGCTTAAACATAACTACAAAACATAGAAAACAAATAAAACAATCAAAACATTAAAAATATTGAGAACAAAAAAAGAGCAAGCGCTCTTTGCTTTGTTAATCTGGGAACTGCATTACCCATGCTGTGATAATCAATGCCAAAAATAAAATGGCGTTCCGTTTATTGCACATCTCTTCTATATTAGATGTCGTATAAGCGGAACAGGTGTTGAATAACCGGAACGGATGTCGGATAAGCGGTTTTGACAAAAACTGAAATACTCCTGTATGCTTGAGAAAAAACCGGCAGATAACAGGAGGGATTGAGATGATGAATCACATGGAGCGCTTTCACCAACACGCTATTCAGCAGCAATTATCGTCAACAGCCATTTTATTGTGGCAGCAGTTATATTTTTCTATGCACCGCAAAGGGATTGCCAGCGGCGTAGCTATGAGCACCAGTTATCTGCTGGCTTCTTTGCAGATCAGCCGCAAGGGATTGTACAATGCACGCCAGAGTTTGGTGGATGCCGGTCTGCTGCAGGTGGATATGGAGCATCAGGTATTGCGTTACACGTTGCAAATCAAGGGTCAGACTTTGGCGTTTGAACCAAAAGAAACTGACCAGCAACAATCTGAGCAGCCTTTATCTGCCCAGGCGCAGCAAGCATTGTCCAATCCCTTGCAGCAACCGGAAGCATTAACCGTTACCGCAGAACAAGTAACGGAAGATTTTGATTTGCTGGCAATGGATTTTGCAGCCCCCTCTGCCCAGACTTTCAACAGCATCAAAATCATTCAACAGGCGGAGAGCATCACAGCATGGCAGCCGCTAACGGCAGAGCAACTACCGCCGGAACAAGAGGACGATTTGTATCAGCCGCTCACAATGGAAGATTATACAGAAATTTTTACTCAGTTTGCCAACTGCTACTATATGCCGACATTATCTTATCATCTGCAAAACTGGGCCAAAATGCGGCTGAGCAATGGCTGGAAACTAACCCGCTGGGGGTTGCAGACTTTGCTGGATAAATTGGTGCAGCTGAGCAGAGGAGATCTGGAGCATATGGCCGATATTGTGAAACAATCTATTGCGCGCCGTTGGAAAGGCTTTCATCCGTTAAGTGTAAAGCAGCAACCCAGCGGGGAGCGCCTGGTGAAACAGGAAGCCAAAGAGGAACAAAAGCAACGGCAGGAAATCCGCCAGTTGGGCGGCGTGGTCAGCAAGTTTGACAGTAATTATGTAGATTTATCTTTTTTAGAGGAATAAAAAAATTCGCCTGTCTTGGCAAGCGAATCATCATGTAATCAATAAGAGTTGCTCTATTCTGTTTATTCTGCTGCTTAAGTCTATTTACAGAACATATGATTGTATGTTAAAATATGGTTCAGAGAGCAACCATAACGGTAGGCGGTTTTCCTCCCTTTGAGGGGAGGTGATAACACTATGACATATGAATTCTACATGGCAATCATTGCCACATTGACTTTATTAGTCGCTGTTATCACCTTGCTGCGTAAAAAGTAGTAAGGTAACAAAATCTTTTAACTAAAAAAGATAACCCGCCCTGATCCCCAAAAATCGAGGCGGATTATCGCCAACATTACAAGGGAGCGAAACCGTTTGCTGATACACTGCAATGTATCAAGGTTGCTCTCTTTTGTTAGTTATATGCTATCACAAAGCCTGTTATCCGTCAAGTTAGTCATAGCAACCAAATTGTAAAAAATAGTAAATTCTATTTACAGAACATACGATTGCATGTTAAAATACAATCCAGAGAGTAACCAGAACGGTAGGCGGTTTTCCTCCCCTAAGGGAGGTGATAACACTATGACATATGAATTCTACATGGCCATTATTGCCACACTGACTTTACTTGTCGCTGTTATCGCCTTGCTGCGTAAAAAGTAGTAAGGTTTTTGTAATAAAAAAACTAACCGCCCCATTCCTTCGCCGAATAGGCGGTTAGCTTATTCAGTTTGGGAGAGTAAACCGTTTGCTGATGTGCTACCAACACATCAAGGTTGCTCTCTTTTGTTAGTTATATGCTATCACAAAGCCTATTATTCGTCAAGTCAGCCTTAGTAAGCAAATTGTAAAAAACAGTCAATTCTATTTACAGAACATACGCTTGCATGTTAAAATACAATCCAGAGAGTAACCAGAACGGTAGGCGGTTTTCCTCCCCTAAGGGAGGTGATAACACTATGACATATGAATTCTACATGGCCATTATTGCCACACTGACTTTACTTGTCGCTGTTATCGCCTTGCTGCGTAAAAAGTAGTAAGGTTTTTGTAATAAAAAAACTAACCGCCCCATTCCTTCGCCGAATAGGCGGTTAGCTTATTCAGTTTGGGAGAGTAAACCGTTTGCTGATGTGCTACCAACACATCAAGGTTGCTCTCTTTTGTTAGTTATATGCTATCACAAAGCCTATTATTCGTCAAGTCAGCCTTAGTAAGCAAATTGTAAAAAATAGTAAATTTTATTTACAGAACATACGATTCCATGTTAAAATACAATCCAGAGAGTAACCATAACGGTAGGCGGTTTTCCTCCCCTAAGGGAGGTGGTAACTATGACATATGAATTCTACATGGCAACCATTGCCACATTGACTTTACTTGTCGCTGTTATCGCCTTGCTACGCAAGTAACAAGGTTATATAACGTCATAAAAAATGACTACCCGCCTTTATCCCTGAGAAGATAGGCGAGTAGTCTGTCTACATTTGGGAGAGTAAACCGTTTACTGATGCACGCCAATGCATCAAGGTTGCTCTCTTTTGTTAGTTATATGCTATCACAAAGCCTATTATCCGTCAAGTCGGCCATAGCAACCAAATTGTAAAAAATAGTAAATTCTATTTACAGAACATACGATTCCATGTTAAAATACAATCCAGAGAGTAACCATAACGGTAGGCGGTTTTCCTCCCTTGAAGGGAGGTGATAACACTATGACATATGAATTCTACATGGCAGCCATTGCCACACTGACTTTACTTGTCGCTGTTATCGCCTTGCTGCGTAAAAAGTAGTAAGGTAATTATTCTTTTACAAAAAAGACAACCCGCCTCATCCCTCAACAGATAGACGGGTCATCGACTCAATCTGGGAGAGTAAACCGTTTACTGATGCACGCCAATGCATCAAGGTTGCTCTCTTTTATTAGTTATATGCTATCACAAAGCCTGTTATCCGTCAAGTTAGTCATAGCAACCAAATTGTAAAAAATAGTAAATTCCATTTACAGAACATATGCTTCTATGTTAAAATACAATCCAGAGAGTAACCAGAACGGTAGGCGGTTTTCCTCCCTTGAAGGGAGGTGATAACACTATGACATATGAATTCTACATGGCAGTCATTGCCACATTGACTTTACTTGTCGCTGTTATCGCCTTGCTGCGTAAAAAGTAGTAAGGTAATTATTCTTTTATAAAAAAGATACCCCGCCTTATCCACTCAACTAGATAGGCAGGGTATCAACCCCATCTGGGAGAGTAAACCGTTTGCTGATGTGCTACCAACACATCAAGGTTGCTCTCTTTTGTTAATTATATGCTATCACAAAGCCTATTATTCGTCAAGTCAGCCTCAATTTTCTCTGCTGCATATATCAGCGCTACAGTTTTTGCGCTAAATACTGCTCCAATCCCCGTTTGCGCAGTTTGCAGGCTGGGCATTCTCCACAGCCATCGCCTTTGATACCGTTGTAGCAGGTCAGAGTTTTTTCCCGAATATATTCCAACTTACCCAATTGATCAGCCAGCGCCCAGGTTTGGGCTTTATCAATCCACATCAGTGGGGTGTGAATCACAAATTCATAATCCATGGCCAGATTCATAGTTACATTCAATGATTTGATAAATACGTCACGGCAGTCAGGATAGCCGCTGAAATCGGTTTCGCATACGCCGGTCACAATATGTTTGGCGCCTTTTACTTTTGCCAGTACACCGGCAAAGGTCAAAAACAGCATATTGCGTCCTTCCACAAAGGTATTGGGCATGGCGCCGTCCTGCCCTGCTTCCACCGGAATATCTTCTCTGGTGAGGGCATTGGGGGCTAACTGATTTAACAGCGCCATATCTAAGATATGATGTTCTACACCCAACTCCTGGGCAATTTCTTTTGCGCATGCAATCTCCAGCTTGTGCCGCTGTCCATAGTCAAATGTTACCGCAATGACTTCATCAAAGTTTTGCAGCGCCCAAAATAAACATGTGGTGGAATCCTGTCCGCCGCTAAATACTACAACTGCTTTTCCCTGCATGATTTTCTCCATTCCTTCCCGATGGCATTACTAAATAGCCTGTATATTTTTCTTTTAAACTGTTTTTCTTCCTATATATAGTGCATCGTATATTGATACCACTTATCACACCATAGGACTTCCCAACAACAGGAGCGCCTCCTGACGCAAAGCGGTATCCGTTTCAAAGATTCCGCAAAATGTGGCTGTGCGTGTGATAGTGCCTGCTTTTTTAATGCCGCGGGCAGTCATACAGCTGTGCTCCCCTTTTACCAGCACGGCCACGTCTGGACTTTCTGTCACAATAGACACAATTTCGGCAATGTCGCTGCCAATTCGTTCCTGCAGCTGCAGCCGCCGTCCCACCATGTCGGCAATGCGGGCAATTTTGCTGAGCCCGATGATTTTCTCTTTGGGCAGATACGCCACCGATACAGTCATATTATACATCAACGCCATATGATGCTCGCAGTAACTGAAAATAGGAATCTCCGTGACAGCCACCATGTTATTCTGGCGATTCAAATAATCCTCTTCTTCAAAGGTGGTACTGAACATATGGGCAATTTCCTGATTACTGTAGTTCATACCGGCAAATACTTCGGCGTACATTTTGGCTACACGCTGCGGTGTTTCCTTTAACCCTTCTCTGTCTGGATCATCTCCCAGCGCCAACAGGATTTCCCGAATGTGATAGGCGATTTTTTCGGTATCAATTGCCATGTTTATACTCCCCTCATTTCTTTCGGCCACAAAATTTTGTGCAGCTGTATTTGTAATTTCACGTTGTTCAGGCAATGCTCCTTCATGGCATCTACCAACAATAATGGATCAATCAATTCCCGCACAGGACTGAAAAACACCTGACAACGCCGGGACAGATGATACTTTTGCACCAGTTCCACTGCCCGCTGCAAATCGGCTTGGCTGGCAATAACAAATTTGTAAACATCATTTTGCTGCACCAGCTGCAGATTCTGCAAATCCATTTGATCTTCCATACCGCTATCCGGCAGCTTATAGTCTAAAATATAAATGATATTTTCTGCCGGACATGCCTGCCGAAAGGCTGCAATATTAACCGAACCATTAGTTTCAATATGCACAGTCAGCTGCTTATTGGCAGCCAGCAGCTGCAATAACGGAATTATATCTTCCTGAATCAGCGGTTCACCGCCTGTCAGAGTTACATTGTGAATGCCGCTGGCGGCAATTTCATCATAAATCTGCTGTGCCGATTTCCATTGTACCGGCACGCTGTCGTCCCAAGAATAAACGGTGTCGCACCAGCTGCAGCGCAGATTACACTGTTGAAAACGGACAAAATATGCCAGTTCTCCGGCAGTAGGGCCTTCGCCATCCAGGGATATAAATTGTTCAATCACAGGCAGCATACTTACACCTCCCGATAGATGCAGCTATTGACCGGTGTTTCAAATAATTCTACCGAATAAACCGGATAGCCGGCTGCTTTTATCTGATAATAAATGTCGCGGGACATTTCTTCGGCAGTGGGCCGATAAGGCACCATCCATATGGCAAACTGATTGGGCACCTGCGCCAATTGTTGGGCAACGGCGCGGCCATCGGCATTATCTTCAATCAGCAGCTTATGGTCATATTGGTCGGCAATCTGCTTCAGCATAGCTTTGACATCGCCAAAGTCAGCCAGCATCCCTCTCTGCTGACCGCTCTGATGCAAAGTATCGCTGGCCAATTCTACCACCAGACGATAACGATGGCCATGAATGTTGCTGCATTTGCCCTCATATCCGCTGAGATAGTGGGCAGTGTCAAACTGTATCTCATTTTTTAAAATAAACATAACGTCCTCCAGTCTGTCAAAGATGATATGACAACTCTTTGTAAAAACATATACTCCAATGCAATCAAGCTGCAATCAGAAAAATGACAATAAAAAAAGCGCACAAAGGCGCTATCAATTTTTGCGGTTCAGCCTGCAATACTGTTGTGCAAAAACAAATAAGCCTAGTTTTGTTTAACGACAGGATGGTCTAAATGAACTGTCTGTATGTGTTATGGTATTCATATGTCCTCGATACAAAGACATATATCTTTTCTTTTTTCCATCTGTTATTATAGCCTGTTTGCTGAAAAAAAGCAATATTTCCGCATCTTTTCCTGTAAATTTCTGTTTTGTGATAAATAGATTGTATTGGTACATGTATTCTGTATAATGGACAAAGTCGGTTGATTTTACTGAAACAGATAGGATAATATATATTCTACTAGCTCTCATAAATAAGCTATGTGTAAATAAATTTTATTTTGTATACAATAAATTCAAACTTATTTTTTTATCAGGAGGCGTACTTTCATGAAAAAAACTGTTCCTTTTACCAACGAACAGATTGCGCAGATTGCGCAGCATTACCCTACACCATTTCACATTTATGATGAACAGGCGATCCGTGAAAATGCCCGTCGCTTGACAAACGCATTCAGCTGGGCCCCGGAATTTCAAGAGTATTATGCAGTAAAGGCTGCTCCCAATCCTTATTTATTAAAAATTTTAAAAGAAGAGGGCTTCGGCGGCGACTGCAGCTCTATGGCAGAACTGATTTTATGCGAAAAGGTTGGCCTGACCGGTGAAAAAATCATGTTCACATCCAACGAAACACCCATTGAAGAATATGCCAAAGCCAAAGAGCTAGGCGCCATTCTAAACCTGGACGATATTACCCATATTGATTTTATCGACAGCCAGATCGGTTTGCCTGACACCATCAGCTTCCGTTATAATCCCGGTCCATTGCGGGGCGGTAATGAAATTATCGGCACACCGGAAGAAGCCAAATACGGACTGACCAGAGAGCAGCTGTTTGACGCTTATCGCATGATGAAAGAAAAAGGGGCTACCAAATTTGGTATCCACACCATGATTATTTCCAATGAGTTAAACCGTGAATTTTTTGCGGAAACTGCCAAAATGATGTTTGAACTGATTGCAGATATCAGCCAGGAAGTGGGCATTCAGTTCTCCTTTGTCAACTTTGGCGGCGGTATCGGTATTCCATACAAACCGGAACAGGAACCTGTGGATTTGGAAGCGCTGGGACAAGACGTCAAAGCGCTGTATGAGGAATTGATTGTGGGCAAAGGTCTGGCACCGTTAAAAATCTGCCTGGAATGCGGCCGTATGGTGACAGGGCCTTACGGATATCTGGTCACCAAAGCCATTCATACCAAAGATACCTACAAACATTATATCGGTGTGGATGCTTCCATGGCCAATCTGATGCGTCCCGGCATGTATGGCGCATATCATCATGTAACCGTATTGGGCAAAGAAGATGCCCCTGCTGACCATGTATATGATGTGGTAGGCAGCCTCTGCGAAAACTGCGATAAATTTGCCATCAATCGGGAACTGCCGGAAATTGCCACCGGCGATTATCTGGTAATCCATGATGCAGGCGCTCACGGTCATGCCATGGGCTTCAATTATAACGGCAAGCTCCGTTCTGCCGAATTATTGCTGAAAGCCGACGGTTCTGTAGAGTGCATTCGCCGCGCAGAAACCTTGGACGATTTATTTGCCACCTTGGATTTTAGTCGGTTATAATCTCTATAATCCAATCAACTGTTTCAATATACCATATTAATACAGCATAAAAAAATCAGACAGTCCTGAACCGATAAACCGATTCAGACTGTCTGATTTTTTATTGACTAATATATTTTGTCATGTTTCATCCACTGACACTATGGCTGATGTGATGGTGCTTTATCCGCCGTCCGTTCCTGCACCACTAAATAGATAACCGGAACGGCTGCAGAAACAATCCGGCCCACCACCAGGCCCAGCGCTTGAGCAATGATACGGAGTTTGTTTCCAAGCCATCGGGAACCATATATGCATCTTCACCAATCAACTGACGGCTTTGCTGCTCCATCAGATGGAAGTTGTGCTTCAATTGGGCAGTCAGTTCTGCACTGTCAATCACCAGCATGGTTTCTGTGCTGAGATAGGTGCTGCGCAAGTCCAGATTATAAGATCCAATGATAGAAAGCCTGTCATCAATAGCAAGAGATTTTCCATGGGTAGAAGTGCCGCCATCATATTCATACACAGAAAAACCACTGCTCAATATATCTTCTTTGTGACGCAGATAGTCGGAAGATGCTATAAAATTATCTCCATTTTCCACCGAGTTGACCACCAGATGACAGTCCGGCACCTGGGCAGATACCTGCCGCAGCTGCTGCAGCATGTAATCATTGCAGACTGCATAAGGCGAGAAAAATGTTACCTCTTCCTGCGCCCGCTTCATAATTTCTACCAACTGCTGAAAAATGACAGGCTCCTTCGCCACCGGATCCGGATTATTATACAGCAGAGTAATACAATTGGTTGGCACTGTACGGCTCATAAAATCCAGATCCTGAAACAAATCGGGATTCTGCCGCACCAGGCTCATATAGTGCTGTGTCAGTTCCCGCAGCCGTTGTTCTTGATGATCCGACGGTGTATCTTTCTCGCCGTAATACCGGCAATAGTCACTGTTCCACATATGGTCAAAATACGCCTGCAAGTTATGCACCGAGCTTTGTCCACTGTTCTCTGTATTATGAACGGTGTTATACACCAGCACCTCTCTGTCCAAACTGCGGCTGTCGGTATCATAGTTGCCGATAAAATAGTCATGGGTATTGCGGCCGCCAATAATATAGCCAACATCATCTACAATTACAAATTTATCATGCAAACGATATAGATTCGTCCAGGGACGCAGCACTGTGATGGGGTTGTACATCTTAATCTCAACATTGGGCTCTGTAGCCAGCGCACGCAACAAAGAAGATTGTTCCGCGTGAAACCATCCATTTAACCCATCCAATAAAATTTTTACCGAAACACCTCGTTGGGCCTTTTGTTGTAAAATGGATACCAAATCTAACGTGCTGTTGCTTTCCCGCATGTCAAAGGTCGTTAAAATAATTTGTTCATCGGCCTGATTCAGCAGACGAATCCGTTCTTCCCAGGCGCTCTCATTGCTTTCTAACAGCATGGCGCGGTCTATACCCACTTCATCACCATAAAAAGAAGAAGCCTCTGCCAGCTGATTTTGTGTTTGTTTTGACAATGCCGGTGTCCGAAACAATGGCACAGCTACACCAATCACAATATAGAGTAAGAAGATAAACAGCAAAAGCAGAGCCTTTTGCGTTCTGGTAAAAAGCATGATATCGCATCCCTTTCTTTGCGTTTTTTTGTAAAAATAATGCGCTGCTTTCCAGCATCATATATACTGTTGATTTTATGTAAATTGCAGAATTGATTCTATTAGTACCTTATAATGTTTGTATATGAAAGTCAATTGATAAACTATCAGGTTTTCATTAAGGTTTGGTTACATCACCGCACTGATAAGAATATTGTGTACATAGCAAGGATTCACAAATTACTACTTGCTTTTTGCAATGGGAAAGCATAATATAAACAACTGGACAATCTCTGTTGTATTGGGACAGAACTAACTTTTCATCATGCAAAGGAAGGCGAACAACATGAAAATTATGATGCAGATTGCCATTATCTTTCTGCTCTGTTTTGTAGGGGAACTTATCGCTGCCATTTTGCCGTTTCCCTTTCCTGCCAGTGTCATCAGTATGATTCTTGTATTCTGCTTTTTATTATGGGGACCGCTCAAGGTATATCATATCAAAAAACAGACCGATTTTTTGCTGGATAATATGGCGTTTTTCTTTATCCCACCGGCAGTTTCTATTATAGAAAATCTGCACTACATGGAGGGCAAGCTGCTGATTCTGATTTTTATTTGTACAGTATCCATTTTTACCACCTTTGCTATTACAGCATGGACTGTAACAGCCATGATTAAACTGGAAGAAAAACGAAAGGAGCGAAAACATCATGCAAGCGCTTAAAGAAGTGTTTTATTCTCCCTATTTTGGTGTTGTGCTGAGCATCTTGGCCTATCAGCTGGGACTGGCAATCAACCGCAAGATAAATCATCCTATTGCCAATCCGTTGTTGATTGCGGTAATCATCATTGTAGCTGTTTTGCAGATTTTTCACATTCCTATGGAAGCCTTTCAGGAAGGCGGCAACATAATCAATTTGTTTTTGGCGCCCGCCACTGCTGCGCTGGCTGTGCCCATCTATAAAAATCTGCAGATTCTGAAAAACAATTTGCTGCCTATTTTAGTCGGCACCGTTGTGGGCTCCTTTGCCTCTATGGCTGTCGTATTTGGTTTGTGCAAACTGTTTGAACTGGACACCGTTTTGACCGCCTCTTTGTTGAGCAAATCGGTAACGACGCCTATCGCTATGGGAATCACCCAGCAGCTGGGCGGTATTGTGCCCATTGGCATTGCCGCAGTCATTTTTACAGGCATCACCGGTTCCATTATTGCGCCGTTTATGGTAAAGCTGTTTCATATTAACGACCCCATTGCCCAGGGCGTTGGCATTGGCACCTGCAGCCATGCGGTGGGCACTACCCGCGCCATTGCCATGGGAGAACTGCAGGGGGCTATGAGCGGTATCGCTATGGGATTGGCAGGATTTTTTACTGTATTCTGGGCCTTTCTGTTTGCGATATTGTTATAACATCTTTCAAGTCGATTACCATATATCCATTACAATGTTGCTGTTGTATTTTGCATATCTGCCGGATGTGCAAAGCACAACAGCTTTTTTTGTGTCCAATTTTTGTTACTTTTTCTGAAAAAGTTTCACACAAGGTTGTCACAAATAATTGGTATCTTTTTCTTACAGAACACGAGGAACAAGAAAAGGAGCGGGATTCATTTGTTAAAAACCATTACACGCAAGAAAGCGACGATTGCCATTATGGTGATTGCAATTGCAGCTTTGATTGCAGCAGGAATTTTTTTCTGGCAGAAACATAATGCAGACGCCGACACTGTTCAGGCCAGAGAACAGGCTGTGACAAGAGGCGATATTATTGCCAGCCTGTCGGAGGAGGGCACTGCATCGGTCACAACACAAACCACCGGATTGGATTTAGATGTGACACTGGATGACGACACCCATCTGGATTTGGAAGTAAAAGTAGAAGAAGTGCTGGTGCGGGCAGGCGAACATGTTTCAGAAGGTGATCCGCTGTTTATTCTGGACCAGACTTCGCTGAACAAGGCCATGAACACCTTAAACAATGCATATCAGGAAGCCCAGTTAAAAGCAGATGAAGCCTCCATTAATCTGACACTGGGAACTGCCACTGCGGAACAAACCCGAACCGAAAGCCTCAGCGATGGTTCGGTGGCATCCGGTGTTTACGAAAACACATTAACAGAAATGCAAAACAAAATGACGGAATACGAAAAGAATTTACAAGAAGGACAGGAGGACTACGAAAAATACAGCGAACTGTTGGAGTTGTATAATCTGCGTACTGCCACCAGAAACAATATGAAAAGCCTGGTAGATTACTACGACGAAGCACTAAAAGCGCTGGAAGAATTTTATGACGATTACAACGAAGATAACGCCGATTATAAAGCATCCTACAACAATTATAAAAATCAGCTGGAATCACTGACCGAGGCGCTGGAAAAGGCCGAAGCAGAAAAAGATGCCTATGCTGACAGCGAAGATGCCGAAAAATACGGTGATGCCTACAACACAGCAGTTGATAAATTCGACGAAGCCATCGAAATCATCAACAAATATCAGTCGGTTGTAGATGAATATGATACGCTGGAAAATCGTATCGAAGATGCCCAAACCTGTCTGGAAGAAGCGCAGGAAGCTTATGATGAATATAACGAGGATTATCAGGATTGGTACAGCGGCATGACCTACAGCGAATTGCAGCGCAAAGTCAGCCAGCTGCAGTTAGATTTGGAAAATACCCAACTAACCTATGACAATTACAAATTACTCTACGAAAGCAACAAAGAAATGGCAGAAAGTGAAAAAAACAAAACTACCGTTTCTGCCGAAACAGCCGATTTGACCTATGAAAGCACCGTCAATAAACTGCAGCAGGAAGTATTGAGTACCCAACTGACAGCAGAAAACCTATATGCCTATGTGCAGGAATTAAACAGCTGTTTGCAAGATAACGTCATTTTATCTCCCTGCGATGGCCTGGTTACCAATATTGCCTTTGAAGCAGGCGAACAGATTGACTTAACCCAGGACGTTATCACCATTGCGCAGAATGACAGCATCTCGGTTGTACTATCCATTGACCAGGATGACATCAGCAACGTTTCTCTGGATCAGCAGGCTCTGGTTACCTTTGATACATCCGAAGAAACCTTTGAAGGCAAGGTAAATGCCATCAGTGTTTCTCCAATGGCTGCCGGCGCTCCAACGGTAAACTACACGGTTACCGTTACAGTGGAAGGCGAAGGTCTGGAGGATATTTATGAAGGCATGTCCTGCACCGTTGATTTGGTCAGCGAACGGGTAGATGATGTATTGATCATTCCAAAACGGGCCATCACCACCCAGGGCGATAAAAATTATGTAAACGTAAAACAAGAAGACGGCACCTCACTGCAGCAGGAAGTAACACTGGGCTTTACCGACGGTTCCAGTTATGAAGTCACTTCCGGCTTAGAGGAAGGCGATATTGTACTCATCGAAAGCCAGATTAACCGTACCGCCGACAGCGAAAGCCAAACCGGCAGCACCAACAAAACACCGGAACAGATGGGCGGCACTCCGCCAACCGGTATGGAAGGAGGCATGCCTGATGGCGCTTCACGAAATTCTTAATTTGGTCTGGATCAATATCAAAGAAAATAAAACAAAAGTATTACTGACTTCATTAGGGATTATTGTAGGCGCAGCCACCATCGTTATCGTCATCGCCATTGGACTGGGCGGACAAAAAGACGTGCAGGATCAGTTTAAGAACCTGAATGCCGGAACCATTACCATTGCCGATAACAGCGGATCTTCCTCATCCTTTGGCAGAGGAGGGTTTCCCGGCGGCGGCATGCCCGGCAGCAGTGGAAGATCAGGCGGAGGCGGCGGATTCCCCGGCGGTATGATGGGTGGCATGATGGGCGGCGTGCAGCAAATCAAAAAAACCACCTTCACCGAAGAAGATTTAGAAGAATTGTCCTGGTTCATCCCCAATCTGGCCCAGATCACACTGCTGGTAAACGGCAGCAGCGATGTGGAAGGCGGCACACTGGAAGACAGCCTTTCCTCCACCATTGCGGGCGTCACAACCGATTATGCAGACATTACCAATCTGGAACTGCTGCAGGGACAATTTTTTACCGACACCGACAATGAAGATATGGAGCGGGTAGCAGTGCTGGGCTATGACGCAGCCGTCAGCATTTTTGAAAACGTATCCGACGCCTACAACAGTGTCATCAATATCAACAGCAAAAAATATACGGTCATCGGCGTTTTATCCGAGACAGGTTCCACCGTTTCTGATATTACTCTGGACAGCGCAATTTTTGTGCCGTACAATTCAGCCGTCAAATATGTGCTGGGCTCCAGCAATGCAACACCTAAAATCATTGCCGTAGCCGATGACGTCAACCAGATGGAAACCACCATCAGCGATATTGAAACCCTTCTGGCAGAGCTGTACCCCAAAGGCAGCTTCACTGTCTCCGATGCCGGCAGCCAGGTAGCAGCCAGTCAGCAATCAGCCAACACCATGTCCATTCTGCTGATTGCCGTAGCCAGCGTTGTCTTTGTGGTGGGCGGCATTGGCATTATGAACGTGCTGTTTGTATCAGTAAAAGAACGTACACGAGAAATTGGCATCTTAAAGGCACTGGGCAGCTCCCGCAAGGATATTTTGCTGCAGTTTCTGTTAGAAGCCAACTTTATCAGCATTCTGGGCGGCATTATCGGCGTTGCGGCAGGTTATCTCATTATGCCTGTTGTGCGGCTCAGCGGCATGAGCGTGGTGGCCTCCAACACAGCAGCCATTATCGCACTGTTCTTTGCCATCTTTACCGGCACAGTGTTCGGCTTTTATCCGGCATGGCAAGCAGCCTGCCTGAAACCAATCGAGGCTTTAAATCACGAATAAAGGAACGATACTATGGAACCTTTGCTAATGTTAAACCATATCAACAAATCTTATAGCCTGGGAAATGAAAAAGTGCAGGTGCTGTTTGATATTAACCTGCACGTGTATCCCGGCGAATTTATCGCCATCTTGGGGCCATCCGGTTCAGGCAAATCCACACTGATGAACATTATCGGCTGTATGGATACTGCCGATGACGGCGAATTTTTTCTGAGCGGCGAAGCCGTTCACCAGGCCGACGATGCCAAAATGACCCGCATTCGCAATCAGCACATTGGCTTTATTTTTCAGCGATACCAACTGATTCCCAAATATGATGTACTGCAAAATACCATCATGCCCTTGTTGATTCGCGGTGTGTCCCACAAAGAAGCAGTGCAGACCGCCACCGAAAAGCTGACCCTGCTGGGAATGGGCCAACGGCTGCATCACAAACCCAGCGAACTGTCCGGCGGACAACAGCAGCGCGTATCCATTGCCCGAGCCTTGGTGGGCAATCCGGCCATTCTGCTGGCCGATGAGCCCACCGGCGCGCTGGACAGCAAAACAGGGCAGGACGTATTGCAGCTGTTTCAGGAACTAAACGATCTGGGCAACACCATTTTGATGATCACCCACGACCCCGGCGTTGGCAAAAAGGCGCAAAAAATCGTGCGGATTGTGGATGGCCATTTATATCAAAATAATGAACAATTATTGTCATAAAACCGTTTACAAATTCAATAATATGGGTAATTCTATTATATAAAACTTATACAATACAACAAAATTTTTTATATAGAATATTTCCCGGCAGAAGCAACCTCCCTCTACTGCTGTTTTCCTTTCAGCAGTATCCAATCGCAACCTCCTTTCTCCGCTTCTGCTCTTGATATAGACCGCGCTTCTGCTTCCCCTCAGCAGAAGCGCAACTTTTTGTGCTACGTATCAATAAATTCCTACACAAATTAGGAAATTCATTTTGTATATTGCTGTCCAATCTGCTATAATGAAAACAGTTCGTAATATTTTATCAAAAGAGGAGTGTTGAACAATGCAGCATACAAGTCATACACAAGTTGTTTTTGCTGACAGCGCAGAAGAAGCAAAAGAAAAATACCTGGCTCTGGGAATCAAACCAGATCACGACCCAAATCCACAGATTGACGTTATCAAAGCAACCGAAGACGAGGACTTTGACGTTGATATGGATTTCAACCTGATTGGTGAAATCTCTGTCGGAATCGAAGTTATGAACATCATCCGCCAGGATTATCCAAGAGCTTACGTTGTTTACTATATCGAAGAACACTAAACCCTATTTTTCATAAAAAACGCTGCCAACGCAACCCAAAAGTTGTGTTGACAGCGTTTTTTATTTTTTGCAAAATATTTCCGCTATCGCAAAACGTCTGTAAAACCATTTTGCAGACAGCATATTTCCCCATGCTATTGTCAGCCCCCCACGGACAATCATTCATTTGGGCATCATCCTTCTGCATATTCTTTCCCTTCAACTTTTATTTTGTACAATTATATTTTTTATGATAAGAAATTTTAATCCAAAAAATGCGTATGAAATAACACCGCTTGTTACATTTTTATCAAAAACATATGTACGTATTCAAAACTCATAACTTTTGAATATCCTCCTGTGGTGGACAATTGTCTGAAAAGGCGCGTTTTTCGGTATATTCAGCCGACGCCTGGCGAGGCGTAAAACCGACCAAGAAATATCCTAGGAGGGAAATAAATTGAAAAACAAAAAATTATTTGCGATTCTGACATTACTGTGCTTCATGATGACTTTAATGCCAGTTGCTGCTTTCGCTGATGTTCCAGCTGGTATTGACTACCAGGAAAGCTCCGTTTTTACAAAAGAAGCAGATGCTAGCGAAAAAGCAGGCAGTGACTTAACCGTTCAGTTTGATTTTGTAAACAAATCCGGTGCAACTGTTGACCAAACTACCGGCGCTGTTTACGTATGGTTTATCAAAAGTGGCGCTAGCGTTGCTACCACCAGTGTAACAATGGAAGATACTATTGAACCAGATGGCAACGGCGTATTTACTATCAACAATCCAAAATCCGGTGTTGATTACGACTTCCAGTTTGCCAACAGCGGTACTTATACAGTAAAAGCTGCTTTTGACAACCCAAGCGACAAAAAATATGCTGATAAAACATTAGCAGAACGTTTCAGCGATGTTGAATACAAACTGTCTACCGTTTCTAATCAGAACTCTTTTGAAATCACTTCTTCTTCCAGTTCCAGCGATTATGCTGCTAAAGTTACCGTAGGCGGAGAAGCTTTAGCTGCTGCTGATGATGATGAACAAAAAATTGATGGTGTAGTAAATCCTGATTATTACGTAGATGGTGCCGAGTTCAAAACCGTTACTGTTAGTGCCAACAACGTAGCTGAAAAAGAAGTAACTGTAAAAATCGTTGATGAACAAGGCAGAGCTGTCAAAGGCGAAACAGTAACCTTTGACACTAACAGTTCCAACATCGAACTGAGCAAAGAAAAAGCTACCACTGACACATTAGGTCAGGTTAAATTTAAAGTAACCGGCGTTCGTGATGGTGACTATAAAGTATATGTAAAATGTGGTTCTTACGAAGCCACTATTATTGTTCAGGTTGGAGCTACCGGAGCTTACAACATTGCTCTGGCAAAATCTCCAGATGCTCCAGTAGATGTTACTACTCAGTTTGACGCTGACAGCAACAAAATTCAGTTTACTTTCACCGATGCTAACGGCAATGCTGTAACAACCAATATTGCTGATGATAACGGCGCTTATGCTGCTTTCCATAGTGATGGTGCTAACCCTAACGATGATATCGAAAACTGCCGTCCATATGTAGCAATCGTGTCTCAGCCATCTGCTTCCGATTTAGAAAATGAAGATTTAAAATTAGTAGCTGCAGCTGACAACGAATACAGAGCAAACCTGTGGATTGATGACAGCGACGACCTTGCAGAAGGTACCTATGAAGTTAAAGTTGTTTTAGATAATGGTAACTATGTAACAGTATCCTTTGAAGTACAGGAATTTGAAACTCCTGTAAAATTGAACCTGACATATGAAGCTGACGCTGTAGAAATCGGTTCTTATGTAGCAATTGATAGTTTGGAATGGGTTGACGCTAACGGCGTAACAAAAGACTGCACCAATAAAATTGATTTAGCTGCAACCGGTTATGCTGTAGAACGTTTCTACGCTGATGATGACAAATGTACTGCTACACCAGCACACGAAGATGAAGCTGGCAGTGTTGTAACACACAGTGCCGGTACTGTAGAAGTAAAAGATGATGACAAATACATCGGTCAAACCATTACTGTAATCGCTGTAGACGATCGTTATAACTTAACTGCAAATGCTACTTTAACTGTAGCTGATGAAGCTACCGAATTAGCTTTTGACACCAAAACATTATCTGTAAATGCAAACAATAAAGTAACTGTATCTGTTGTAGATGGTGAAGGCAATAAAGTTGCTCTGAACCGTGGTAAAGATGCAAAAATCAGTTATGTAGTTCTGGACAAACCAACTGATGCAAAAGTATCTGTATCTACAGATGGTTCTGACAATAATTTAACAACAGAAGGTAGCTTTGTAATGAATGTAACCTCCAACACTGTTGGTAATGTTACCATTCAGGCAGTTGCTAAAGTAACACAGGACGATAATGTTGTACGTTACTACACCGGTACTCAGATCTTTGCTGTAGGCAATGACTCTGTAGGTGATGTAGTAGTTATGTCCATCGGTTCTAACGAAATCATCGTAAACGATGCAAAAGCTACCATCGATTCTGCTCCAATCATCCAGAATGACCGTACCTATGTACCATTCCGTGCATTGGCAGAAGCTTTCGGTGCTGAAGTTGCTTACGACGAAGCTACTCAGGCTGTAACTGCTGAACTGAACGGCGTGAAAGTTGTTATGACTATTGGTTCCGCTACTTACACTGTAAACGATGAAGAAAAAACTATGGACGTTGCTCCATTCATCAATGGCAGCCGCACAATGGTTCCTGTACGTTTCGTAGCCGAAGCATTCGGAATTAAAGTTATCCCAACTTATGATCAGGACGGCGCTACCGCTGACATCCTGTTTAACCTGTAATTTGTATAACATATGGGCTTACCCTCCATATTGTTATAGATAAGATTCAACTCTCTTTTAAGAAAGATTTTGCAGTGATTCCCCAATCACTCCCCCATCTTTCTTAGGCTGAAGGGGCTGGCTGAAAAGCCAGTCTCTTTTTGCTTATTTAACCGGATTTATTTCGACACCCTGTTTTAACATAAGCTATTATAAATTGCTTTTCATTATTTCATTTTCCTTGGGATATCAGAGATTGTTTGTTGCATATCAGATCGATGGCTTCTCTCCATCGTCTGACCATTTATGAAGGGGATTACATTATGAAACAATACAAAAAATTATGGGCACTTATCACACTGCTTTGCTTTGCGCTTACACTATTTCCTGCTGCTGCTCTTGCCGCTAATAAATCAATCGGCATAGCTGCACTGGCAGAAGTATCTTCTGTTTTTATCTCTGGTGATACATCTGCCAAAGTAGATGAAAGTGTAGATATCCGTTTTTCATTTGACGGACAACTAAATAAAGTCACCACAACACCAAACGTCTATGTATGGTTCGTAAAAGACGGTTCCGATGTACCCGCCATCGCTGTTACTTCGGAAAATGGTCTGACACAAAGCGATATCGGTGTATTTACCATTCCGGCAGCTAAAGTAGCAGAAGGAATTAAATACAGTTTTCGTTTTTCCAATACAGGCAATTATACTGTAGCAGCTGCATTTAACAATCCTGCTGACGTTGCTGGCACCACTGCCGAGAAAGTGAAAAACGTAGAAAATAAAATAACTTCTTTGAGTAGTAAAAAGTCTGTAGAAATCAACTCCAAAACTGACAGCGATTTATATCAACTGCAATTGATTGACAATGCAGGTTTAGGTTTTGGCATCAAAGAAGGTGACAAGCTTGCCAATAATGGTTCCACTACCATTGGTGCTGGCGGTAATTTATCTGTCAGCGGTGTAAACAACCATCTGAACACCAACGGCGTTGCTTCTGATGATATTACATTCAAACTATTGGACAAAGACGGTAAAGCAGTAAAAGGCGCTACTGTAAAATTATCCACCAGCAATACCAACTGTATTGTCAACAAAGAAACGGTCACCACTGACCAGCTGGGACAATTCAAATTTACCATTGCTATTACTGAAGAATCTCCAAACACAGATGGATTTACCGTATATATGGAATGCGGTTCTTATGAAGCCAAATTAATTATCACCGCATCTTCCACCAGTGCACATGATCTGACTGTTACAAAAATGCCGCAAAACCCAATCTCCACCGACGATGCCACTGCCGGCAGCACATTGGATGATATCTGGGTTGCTGTAAAAGATGTAAACGGCAACTTTGTAAAACCATTTGCCTTACAGCCTGGCGGCAAATTTGCTGAACCGGCCTTTGCCGCTGTCAATGTTTCTGTAGGCTTGCAAGGCACTCAATTTGATTTCACAACAGATTATATTGATACTTGGGGTAAATCAGCAGAAGAATATGTGTCTATTATTTCTCAACCTACAGGCTCTGAATTGGAAAACAAGGATATCTGGCTGTGTCCGGTTGGTCAGGACGCTGCTTATCAAAACACATTATACACTGCCGAAAATCTGATAGCAGGCGATTATACCATTCGTGTCGCATTGCAAAACGGTAAACATACCGACATCAGCTTTAAAATTGCCGAAATGGGCACACCAGTAAAACTGGCTGTTACACCAAAAGCTGCTGTTATGGAACTGGGCAGTAAAACATCTGCCAGCTTTGATCTGGTTGATGTCAATGGTGTAAAATGCGATGCGTTGAAAAAAGGTACCGACATCGCTGTATCTGGTTATGGCGTATTAAAAACTCAAATTGTAGAGAAAGACAACAAAGTAGATATCTACAGCAAAAACGATGACAAATACGCAGGAAACGATATCAAAATCGTTGCTACCAACGATCGATATAATCTGGTAGGAGAAAGTACCATTCAAATTAACGACGGTAAATCATTCTTGTATTGTCCTACCACCACCGCAACTGTAAATACGCCAGTTGACTTAAACTATTTGCTGATGAATGGACAGAACATGATGAACATTACCATCGGCAGCAATACCTCTGACCTCGCTGCCTTTTATACTGACAGCACTGGTAAAGTAAATTATGATGCCATGCCCACCGGTACTTTTCGTGTAACAGGTGGACAGACCAGCTTTGTGGTAGCGTCCAAGCCGGAAGGCGCTAAAGTAAATCTGGATGCCCGCGCTGCTGGTGGCTCCATCTCTTCTATTTCCGGCGACTGTTATGCAGTGGGTCGTATCGAAAGCGATACCATCGGTCCTGTTACCATCCGCATGGCAATCGGCGTGGAAATCAAACAAGAAGATGGATCGTGGAGCCCGCGTTATTACGAAGGCACCCAAACCATTCTGTTCACACAAGCCGGTATGGGAAAAACTGTAATTATGTCCATTGGTTCTAACGAAATTATTGCCAACAGTGACAAAGTATCCATCGACGCAGCACCTACTGTACAAGACAGCCGTACCTATGTACCATTCCGTGCATTGGCAGAAGCTTTCGGTGCCGAAGTTGCTTACGACGAAACTACTCAGGCTGTAACTGCTGAACTGAACGGCGTAACTGTTGTTATGACAATCGGTTCCGCTACTTACACTGTAAACAACGAAGAACAGATCATGGACGTTGCTCCATTCATCAATGGCAGCCGCACAATGGTTCCTGTACGTTTCGTAGCCGAAGCATTCGGAATTAAAGTTATCCCAACTTATGATCAGGACGGCGCTACCGCTGACATCCTGTTTAACCTGTAATCTCTAAGATTATCCATAGTTGAATAACCGTTAAATTGACAGAGACTCTCTCACGAGGGTCTCTGTTTTTTTGTATTGTTTCACGCGAAAGATTGTGTGGTTGGTTATCTTTATGTTGCGCAACCTAGGGAGATGTTTTGTTGCCGTTGTCGACATTGAAGAGGACAGATGTGCAGTCTGTCTAACCGAACTGGACGCAGTCCAAAGTGAGGCAGACTGACAAGCAGATGTCCACTGAAGGAGGGCAGGCAACAAACGGTCTCCCGACAATACAGCCTCGCAAACAAAATTGTTTCACGTGAAACATAGTTATTAACCAAATTTAATGGCAACGGCGAGATTTTACCTATAACGAAAGAGCGGGCAACAACCATCTCCATATTGATGATACAACCCATTAAAACAAACTCACTCCCCTATTTTCTCCCTCTTTCCCCCAACCATTGACAAATAATCAAACAATTCTACTTGTCCCTCACTCCTGATTTTCCTCTACTGCATCTTTTGTCGAAGAAAAATGATTTACAGTAATTTCCTTTCAAGCTATACTACATCCAACACAAAAAAGTAAAATCAGGAAATACGAAAGGAAAAATATCTATGAACGATGAGAGCAAAGAAAACGAAGAAAGACGGCATCGGCTTGAAGTAGAATCCATCGTAGCCCAGCTGCGGGCCATTGACGATATCATGTTCCGCAAACTATGTGAAAATATTGCCTTTGTGGAAGAAATCTTGCGCGTCATATTAGAAGATGATAAAATAACAGTAGTGGAAGTTATTCCGCAGGACAGCATTCAAAACTTGCGGGGACGCTCGGTGGTGCTGGACGCCTATTGCAAATTGGGCAATGGCAGCTACTGCAATGTGGAGGTGCAGCGAAGCGACAGCGATGATCACTTTCGGCGAGTGCGGTATCATGCCGCCTGCATTACAGCCAATGTGGTAGATCCGGGTGAACAGTTTGAACAAGTGGACGATTTAGTGGTAGTATACATCTCAGAATTTGACCCCTTTGATGAAGGGCGAACAGTATATCATGTACGAAATATGGTAGAAGAAACAGGCCGTGCAGTATTAGACGGATTGCGGGAGATTTATGTCAATACCAAGTATAACGACGGCAGTGAAATTGCCGAACTGATGCAGTGCTTTTTAGAGCCGGTAGTAACCAATCCCAAGTTCCCGGCATTGGCGAAGGAATTGCAAGCGGAGAAAGGCAATGTGAAGGGAGATGAGTCTATGTGTAAGCTGGTAGAGGAATATGGACAGAAACAAAAGGCTGAGGGCTTGATTGAAGGCAGAAAAGAAGGAAAAACCGCCGGTACACTGGAAACGCTGGTTTCATTGGCAAAAAAGAAGTTGTTGACATATGATGAGGCAGCTAAGGAAGCCAATATGAGTAAGAGCGAATTTATGAAGCTGGTGCAGGGTTAGGCAAAAGGATTAGCGCAATTGACGCAGCATGGCCAATTCGTATCCCATAAGATTGTGCATCGCTATAGAATTAACCCAACAAAATAACCCATCTGTTACAAAATATTGTAAACAAAATATGATTACTATGAACAGAAGCATTTTGAAAAACAAATGCTTCTGTTTTTTTGTTTGATACTACCAACAAACCCGCTGCCTTTGCCAAAATTCTGCTCCAGCCCTTATTCCATAATTCTGTAGCTGACTTCCCCATCCTCTATCACAGCCCGTCCATTGGTCCATTCTACCATCTGCGCTTTAAAACCAGCTACATCATCCTCTGCTACCCATACATGCAAATGTACCATTTCATCATAAACAATATCCTTGGTATCATACTGCTTTAACCGCAGCTGGTTCTGTAACGCGCCTAGCATGGTGTAATCAACCGAAACCACAATCACCTGATATAATACCTTAGTGATAAGTCCTGCGGCTTCTAACGCAATTTTAGCGCCTTTGGTATAGGCTCGCACCAGTCCGCCGGTACCCAGCTTAATGCCTCCAAAATAACGAGTCACCACCACTGCCACATTGCGCACATCTTCTTTTTTCAGCACTTCCAGCACAGGCACACCGGCAGTGCCCGACGGCTCGCCGTCATCGTTACAGCGCTGGATATCGTTGTGCTCGCCCAGCACATAGGCCGGCACATTATGGGTGGCATCCCGGTGCTTCTTTTTTATCTCCTGAATAAATGCCAGCGCCTCGTCCTCATCAGCTACCGGCTTGGCATAACCAATAAATGTCGACTTTTCAATTACAATTTCATCCTGACCAAACTCTTTTATAGTGCGATATGTTTTCAGCATAATTTCCTCCATCAATCATTTAATCCAACTTTTATGTAACATTGCTTTCAGCTGCGTCTTATATACCATCGGCCTTCATATCATGTAATTCCACTGTGAATCTATTTATTATAACATTGTTCTTTTCTGCGCCGCAACCGGTCAATCAATCCTTTGTTTTTGTATTTTTAAATACTGTCCATTTTATTTTATACATTGGCGCTTTTTCTACAATATAAAATATACTTCGATAAAAACGCGGTTTGTTCTTTCCGGAAAAACATAATTCCATCAGAAAAAGATATACAATCAAATATAAAAATATGTATTATTTATCCTTGATTTCTGTGGATAGTGTGGATAACTCTGTGCATAACCCATTAATTGGCGGTTTTTTCTGTGTATAGTATAGTGGATTTCTCAACAAAATCTGTGAATAAATGTGGAAAACTTATTTTTTGAATCAAAAGCCGACGTTTATCTATTTTTTACTTACAAAATTACTTGTTATGAATTTTTTTGCAAAATATGAAAAAGGTATTTGTCAAATGCCCTAATTTCAAGTACAATATAATTATCATAATGAAAATTTGGATATTGGAGTGATTAAGTATGATGAATCTACCTCAGATTACTGCAGAACAGTTTGAGCAAATTACCAAAGAAAATAAAGAAACCTGCATTATCGTATTTTCTAAAGAAACCTGTTCTGTTTGTAAACAACTGGCACCTGTAGCCGAAAAAATGGCTGCTCAGTTTGAAGGCCAAGTTAATTTCTACGGTATGGATGTAAAAACACCGGATGGCCTGGCTACTTTCAAATCTTTGCAACTGATGGGCGTTCCCCAGTCTGTATTCTTCCTGCATGGCGAAATGAAAGAGTCACTGCCGGGGGCAATCAGCGAGTCTATCTTCAAAAAAGAAATCAATGATATGATTAATCCAAAGAAAGGGCTGTTGGGCAAATTAAAAGGCATGTTCAAATAATTTTCAGCCGCCAGCCGCACTTATACTTTGTAATGAGCAATACGATTTCAGTAAAATAAAAAATCATGGAAAACTGTTGAAGGTTCTCCATGATTTTTTATTTTGCCCCTATTCACTTCCTACAGATAAAAGCCTCTGCCCCGCATATTGCATACTGCTCCGATCCGACAGCCTGGACATCATCACCCGGTAGTAAAAACATTCACCATGCTGCGTTGCTACGCCATCAGACCAAAAGAAAATACAATACAGAGATCAACAACAACCCGGGCAAACCCAAAATTGCAATCAACAACACCGTTACCGGATTAATAGGCAGATGAATACCCCAATACTCACCAATCATGCTGATAAAACATAAAATGACCACCGATAACATGGAATTCATCAACAGCTTCACCATCACCTGCATTGGCGCTGTAGCCAAACGGGCAATTAAAAAAATCAAAGCAATTGCAAAAAATACAAATAAAACAGTATCCATCTGGATATGCGGCATAACACGTCCCCCCGGCTATGATATTCTGTTTTATTTTATGCGGCATGACAGACAATTATGTCAACGAACTGGAATATTTTCACAGCTTAACGATTCCGCTTTTGCCAGCCGCAGCAAATATTCATATCGCCGTTCTGCAGCCATCACCTGATAAATAACCGCATCAATCAAGGCAGGGTCGCTCACCTCGTTATACACACTCTGCATATTATGCCATTGACATTTTGCTTCCTCCAACTCCTGAGCCAAATCCACAGCAGCCACCTCCATACATATAGATGCTAATCCATCTTTTTCTATAGTATGTACCACTTTGCAGAAAAATAATCTTTCACTCAAAACTTCTGCAAAAATTATGCAGCTCTGCCCTTTGCCCAGCCAATTTTATTTTCATAACGCCGCGCCCCATTGCAATCCATATCACAATTTATATCGCTATGCACCAATGCACTTATCGGCTACGGACGGCAACATCCGCAAAAGAAAAACCGCCGCACAAGGAGTAGATGCCTTGATACAGCGATTCTCTGTTGCTTATATCTGTTTGTTTCTATCATTGCTATCCGCCTAAGGTCACATCCTGCCGCTGATACCAATCCAATGCGTCATAAAAATCCTCAGGCTGAAAATCAGGCCACAGCCGATCCACCACAAAAAAATCGGCATATACACTCTGCACCGGTAAAAAACCGGATAGCCTTCTCATGCCGCCCCAGCGAATGATCAAATCAATGCGGGATACATCGTGAGAATGCAGACCGGCGCGGATTTTAGACCGTTCCCTGCCAGGCTGCTCCATATCTGCCATATCCCACTCCCAACCGTAGTTCACCAAAAGATTTACCTTAATGCCGCCGCCATGTAAGTCGGTTCGGCTGGTATATTTTTTGATTTCCTGCGGAAAACTGGAACCATCAGCATTGCCAACCACCAATAGCGAGACTGGCTCGGCAGCCATCAGTTCCACAGCCTGCGCACAGGCGCTGGAAAAGGCTTTCACCTGCTCCGGCGGACGCCCGCAATTATCAGTGGTATACCCATAATAGGTAATTTCCTCTACACCTGCATCACGAGCCAGCCGCAGCAAATCCAACCCCGGCGCAAGCCCATGGGCATAACCATCCTTTTTTTCCAATCCGGCATTTTTTGCCCAACGGCGATTGCCGTCAGGTATAATTCCAATGTGTCTAGGTACTCTGATAAAATCACACCCTTTCACATATAGTATTGAAAAAAATTTCTGTAATTATACCCGCATCACACAATTAATGGTGGAATAAACGCACATGGGTAAAGGCCATCACCATATTATAACGGTCGCAGGTTTCAATCACATTGTCGTCACGAATGCTGCCGCCCGATTGAGCAACATATGTTACGCCGCTTTTATGCGCCCGTTCAATATTATCACCAAAGGGGAAGAACGCATCACTGCCCAAAGCCACATTGGTCATGGTAGCCAGCCAGGCTTTCTTTTCTTCTCGGGTAAATGGTTCCGGTTTGCTGGTGAAGGTGGCTTCCCACACACCATCTGCCAGTACATCTTCATAATCGTCGGAGATATATACATCAATGGCGTTATCTCTGTCTGCACGGCGCACATCTTCTTTGAATGGCAGATTCAGTACCTTTTCGTGCTGACGCAAGTACCAGTTGTCCGCTTTGTTGCCGGCCAGCCGAGCGCAGTGTACCCGAGATTGCTGACCGGCGCCAATGCCGATTGCCTGTCCGTCTTTTACATAGCATACGGAGTTGGACTGGGTATATTTTAATGTAATCAACGCTACAATCAAATCCCGTTTTGCTTCGTCGGTCATATTCTTGTTGGCTGTCGGAATTTCTGTCAATAATTCTTCTGTAATTTTGATATCATTGCGTCCCTGTTCAAAGGTAATGCCGTAAACGTCTTTGGTTTCCTGTGCAGCAGGCTGATATGCCTCGTCCATCTCGATGACAACATAGTTGCCTTTTTTCTTTTTCTGCAAAATTTCCAGCGCTTCCGGCGTATAACCCGGCGCAATAACACCATCGCTGACTTCTCTGGACAGATACCGCGCGCAGGAAGCGTCACATACATCACTCAGCGCTACAAAATCGCCATAGCTGGACATCCGGTCACTGCCCCGCGCCCGCACATAAGCAGTCGCAATAGGAGACAGCTCCATACCGTCAGTAAAATAAATCTGCTTCATCACATCGTCCAGCGGCACATACACAGCAGCGCCTGCCGGAGACACATGCTTAAAGCTGGCTGCGCTGGGCAAACCGGTAGCTTCTTTTAATTCTTTCACCAGCTGCCAGCTGTTAAAAGCATCCAACAGATTGATATAGCCCGGTCTGCCGTTCAAAATCCGAATGGGCAGTTCGCCTTCTTTCATATAAATGCGGGCAGGTTTCTGATTTGGGTTGCACCCATACTTCAATTCCAGTTCTTTCATAAAACAAAACTCCCTTCTCTTGATAGATAACTGATAGACAAAACCATAAATGAATCCAATAAAAAAACCGACACGTCCGGACACATAGTGCCCAGACGGTCGGCAAACAGACATTATACTTCATGTGGTTGATTCCACTTCCGTCAGTCGTATAACTAACTCTATTGTATCATTTATTTTTCAGCCGTCAATAAGTTTCCGCAAAACCTTCGACTTTATCGAACCGCTACAAATGCTTCCGCCACGTCTGTTCTCCTGTCAGCTTTCCATTCACATGGTCAGAAAACAGCCTGTACGCCGCAGCACTGAGCGGTACTCCGATTAACATACCGGAGATTCCCATTACACCGCCGCCGATAGTAACCGCAGTCAATACCCAGATACCGGGCAGACCAATGGAACTGCCTACCACTCGCGGATAAACCACATTTCCTTCTACCTGCTGCAATATCACCAAATAAATCAAAAAGATAACCGCTTTAGAAGGATCTACGGTAAAGATAACAAACGCGCCGACAGCACCGCCAATATAGGCGCCCGCTACCGGAATTAAAGCAGTTACGCCGATAATGGTTCCAGTCATCACAGCATATGGCAGGCCAAGCAGCGTCATCCCCAATGCGCATAAGCCGCCCAAAATCACAGCTTCGGTACACTGTCCCACAATAAAGTTGGTAAAAGACTGATGAACTGTGCGCACGACATACAAAATTTTGGCTTTGTGTTCCGGTTTTAAATAAGCGTTCATAATCTTGATGCCCTGTTGGCTCAGACGTTCTTTGCCAAACAGCAGATACAACGCAAAAATCAGACCAATCATCAGCTGCACCAGCTTGCCAAACACAGAGGTAGCCAAATCCACCATAGAGGTCAGCATACCGCTGGCGCCCACTGCAATTACATCCAACGCCCGTTTTAAAGAGGCAGACCAGTCAAAATTTGCCTGTTCCAGCGTTTCCTGAATAACCGGCAGCTGATCAGCGTGGGCAATCCCCCACAAACGAAGTTCTTCCCAAGCCAGAGGGATCTCTTTCACGATCAAATCAATACTGGATATCAGTTCCGGCAGCACAATATTGATTACCAATAACAAAATTACCATCAAAATCACAAAAGCCAGCAAAATACAAACCAACCTGCGACTCTTTTGTATAATTCCACGATTGGATTTAGGAAAATAAAGTGCCTCCAGCCGCACCATTAAAATATTCAGCACATAAGCAATTACACAGCCCCAAATCAATGGCGAAGCAGCATCCAGTATACTGCCCCCAAAGCCCAGAATATCAGGCAGGTAAGATACGCCCAGATAAACCAACGCCAGCACCAGGGCAAACTGTGTAAACTTCTTTAACGACAAATTCCCCATACATTCCTCCTTTTCCACTGCAGTATATTTTCATATTTTCTTTATGTTCAGACAAATCAAAACCGTTGTCTGAAATTGCCCCTAAATCATACTGCTGTAAAATCATTATAATAAAAATGATGTACTTTTGTCAAAACTTTAAACAAAAATGCTGCCAGCTATAAAAACTGACAGCATTTTCAGGTAATCCACATCATACCGTTTTATATCCATGATAATCTGGAGGGAGTATCACAGCAAATCAATTAGCCTTGCACATTGCCTTCTGTCAATGTAACATTGGCTGTTATTTTTTCTCCGTTGCGGTTAGCTAAAACACGCAGCTGATCGCCAACCTGGCTATTATCAATAATATCGCTCAAGTCTTCAAAGCTTTGAATCAGCGTATCGTCTACCTTGTAGATAATATCTCCTGTACGCAGACCGGCTTTATCAGCAGGACCGCCTTTTACCACATCGGCAATCTGAATGCCCATAGGAATTTCATATTTTTCAGCAGTGTCTTCATCTACCTGATAATTGCTGTTAATGGTAACGCCTAAATATGGACGGCTGACATGCCCTTTGCTAATCAATTCTTCCAATATCGGTTTTACCTCATTAATGCTAAGCGCAAATCCCATACCTTCTGCATTGGAAGCCACCAGTTTGGCGCTGTTGATGCCAACTACTTCCCCTTTGCTATTTACCAGAGCACCGCCGCTGTTGCCGCTGTTAATGGCCGCATTGGTTTGAATCAGTGTCATAGTATCGGTATAATTGGTTAATTGACGATTCAGTCCGCTGACAATCCCATCGGTTACTGTATTCTCATATCCTAATGGATTCCCGATGGCTACTACCAGTTCCCCAATTTGTAATTCGTCCGAATCGCCAAACTCAGCAACCGGCAAGCCACTGGCTTCTACCTTCAGCACAGCCAAATCGCTGGAAGAATCAGACCCGACAATACGAGCATCATATTCGGTGCCATCATTTAGAGTAACCGTTACCGATGTAGCATTTTCAATAACATGATAGTTGGTGACAATATAACCGTCTTCTCGGAAGATAATGCCGGAACCGCTGCCCAACTCCTGATTGGTAATCTGTTGTCCCCAGTAATTATACGTGCCGTAAGTCTTTACCCCTACGATAGAAGGCGTTACCTTTTGCGCAATAGCAATCACCGGAGAAATTTCACCGCTGTTGCCTACCAACTGCACCGAAGCTCCGCTGCCAGAACCGCTGACATCTACCGAATTAGCGCCAATCACACCGCCAATTCCGCCGCCCACCAACGAACAGATTAAACCGGTAGCAACAATGGCTTTAAAATTACTATGGCTTCTTTTTTCTTTTTTCTTTTTCTGCGGCTCTGCATAAACATGAAGCGCCTGCTCCATTTTGGCTGCTGCATCCGTATCATCTATTTCAGCAGGTGTATATACCGCATCCTGAATCATATCATTATTATTTTTTTCCAACATAGAAAAACACTCCTTTTATTATTCATTCTGACAAAATAATTTCACTTTTATACATCAGCTCCAAAAGAGCTTTATATTTTGTTTATGTTATTATTATACCCAGTCTTTTTGATGAAATGGTTATCAAGTATTTAAGGAATTGTTAAGAATTCTTGCTTTATTACCCAAAAAAGAAAAAAGTAGCAGTTGACGGAAAGTGCAAAAAATTTTACAATTAATAATTATGTTGCATTAGAGTTACAATATTCAGAAAAAATTTAGTCTATTTTCAATCAAGCTTTTAGTCAATCATAGAAGGAGCGTTTTTCATGGAAAATTTAGATTTTAGCCGTATTCATCGGTTTCACTTTGAAGATTTAAACATTCTGTTGGATGTCAACAGCGGTTCTGTGCATGTCATTGACCAACCCACATGGGATTTTCTTGATTATCTGCTGGTTAATCCATTTGACACTGCAGTTTCTTTGATGATGGAGCAATATGATTACGAAACTGCCACTGCAGTTGTAGGCGATCTGGGCGATTTGATGATGTCCGGTCAGCTGTTCAGCGACGCCCGCGAATTAGAAGGCTTTCAGCCTCACACCGAACCTATCGTAAAAGCAATCTGTCTGCATATGGCTCACGACTGTAACCTGCGCTGCGGCTACTGTTTTGCCGACAGCGGCGCATATCATGGCCAGCGCTCACTGATGAGTCTGGAAACCGGTAAAAAAGCGCTGGATTTCCTGATCCAAGCATCCAAACACCGCAAACATATCGAAGTAGACTTTTTCGGCGGTGAACCGTTATTAAATTTTGAAGTTTGTAAACAACTGGTAGCCTACGGCAAAGAACAAGGCAAACTGCACGATAAAATTTTTAAATTTACACTGACCACCAACGGCGTGCTGCTGACCAAAGAAGTGCAGGACTTTTTAAACGAAGAAGGCATCAGCGCCGTATTAAGTTTGGACGGCCGTCCCCAAACCAACGACCGTATGCGGAAATTTCCTAACGGCGCCGGCTCTTATGATGCCATTGTGAAACAGTTCCAGGACTTTGTAAAAGACCGTAACGGTCAGGAATATTACCTGCGCGGCACTTACACCCATCACAACACAGACTTTGCCGCCGATGTAGCTCATATGGTAGATTTGGGCTTCCGCGAATTGTCCATGGAACCGGTTGTAGCGCCAGCAGAATTTGACTACGCATTGACCGATGAGGACGTATTCAAAGCTTGCCACGAATATGACAAACTGGCTCGCCATTACTGGAGTCAATACGAAAAAGGAGATCCATATAATTTCTTCCATTTCAACGTAGATTTAAGCGGCGGTCCTTGTCTGCCTAAACGATTATCCGGTTGCGGAGCTGGTCACGATTATTTGGCCATCAGCCCGGAAGGCGATTTGTACCCATGCCATCAATTTGTCGGCGAAGAAGCCTATAAAGTCGGCACTGTAGACACCGGCATTGTCAATTTTGATTTGTGCCGTCAATTCCAGCAAAGCAATGTATTAAGCAAAGAAACCTGCATGAAATGCTGGGCCCGCTATTATTGCAGCGGCGGCTGTCATGCCAACAATATCCGTTACGGCGGCAGCTTAACCCAACCATACGACAAAGGCTGCACCCTGCAGAAAAAACGCTTGGAAACAGCAATCGGCTTACAGGTAAAAAAAGCATTAGCGCAAGAAGAAGCCTAATTTCATAAAACAACACACTGCAATAAATTTAGTACAATAATAAAAATCCGCAGAACAGTATGCCTCACTGCCTGCGGATTTTTTATCTGTAATTCCCAGCTTAACCCCAATCATCCCCTATCCCAAAAACACATCATCACTGATTCCCACCTCCACCATATGCACAAATAAACTATATGCTTTTAAACTTTTACTTTTCTGTATCAGCTGGGATGATTGGTTGTAGTTGATATTGTAGATGTCTACTTTTAATTCT
>CALXUG010000016.1 GCA_944391625.1 uncultured Clostridia bacterium | reverse complement strand
TTGCTCTCTTTTTTTATTATTTTTTCTAAAATAATAAATGTCGGGAAATCGCTACCCCAACATTTATTATAGAACCAGAAAATCACCTTTATAATATTCCAACGCATCCAGATAATAAGCAATCTTTCGATTTACATCTTCTTCCTCATCACCCAATATGCACAAAGACGTAAACTGATCGGTATCCACAACAAAATTCAATTTATTATTCCACGCATAAACGCCTCTGTTGTAAATAATCATTTCCTTACTGGGCGCAAACTTCAACTCATCCAGCATATTGCGCAAACGATGCAGCAAAGTCTTTAACGTATTAGCTGGATTTTCCGTAAAATCATCGCCCCACAACAATTCTATCAGTTCACTTTGCGTAATTTCCTTGTCGCGAAAAGTTATCAAATATTCTAAAATTAACCAAAGCTTATGGGATCGGCTTTTTTGATAATCAATCACTTTTCCATTGTATTGCAGAGAAAATCCACCCAACATGTTGATTTGTAATTGACTTTCCATGCTATTCCCCCCATTAAAGTGCAAACTCTTCTTTTTATATATAATAAGTATATCATATCAAATTTCCACTAAAAGTACAGTATTTTCAAAAAAAATCCTGATAAATCTTTTTTCATGCAAATAAATTTATCATATGAATTGATTCTATTCGGCGAAATCAAGCTTCTTCATCCTTGACAAGCATTCTATTTACTGTTAAAATTAAATTCGTTCGTAATGGAGGGGTGTCCGAGCGGTTTAAGGAGGCGGTCTTGAAAACCGTTGAACTCTTGCCGGGTTCCGTGGGTTCGAATCCCACCCTCTCCGTATCAGCAAAAGCCACTGGCCCAGATGTCAGTGGCTTTTTTGTATTCAAAACTCCCTTTACCCCTTGAACCTATCACTCAAAATAGCAATTGCAGAATCATACGCTCCCATGATATGATAGCTATATCATTCATTCTATATTTACACAAGGAGGGATTCGCATGTATCTGCCAGACAATCCAAACTATCATTTGGTGAATATTTCTTATATTCTACTCATCATCGCTTTCATTGTTGCTTATATCGTTGCTTTTTTTGTAAAATCTTCCTCGCCCAAAAAGCGGTTGTGCCATATAGGCGGAACCATATTCTTCATTTGTTCCATGACATACGCAAGCCTGTTTCACATCTACGACCTGATTTTCTCTTTTTCTGCTAAAAATATCCCTATTGATGCAGCCTTCATTTTACAGCAGAACGGAAGTCTGTTTCTTGGTTTTTTATGTATGGGAGTTTTTTCCGTCTTTTCTATATTGATAGATTATAAAAAAATCAAACTGTCCCAACCGCTGCGGCATACACTCTGGCTTGCAGTATCTGTTTGTGTCATACTTTGCACCTGGTATTATGTCTTCATCAGAGTAAACCCAACAGACATTGATACAGGCTTGATATTATTTCTGGTAGATTCTTTGGAGGACTACATGTATCTTCCATTCATGTACTTTATCTTTGTTGAAGGAGAATATTGCAAAAAACATAATGCAGAATAATCCGGTGCTATATCGGCCAAAATAAGATTGCATCGTATTTTAGCCTTGATTTTTTTACAGTTTAGGCTAAAATAAGATTACATCGTATTTTAGCCTAAGGAGGATCTGTTATGAACTACATCAAACGTGATTTGGAAAATAAAATCGTATCACTGTCTAATGAATATGCATGTGTGCTAGTTACCGGACCCCGTCAGGTTGGTAAAACTACCCTTTTGCGCAACCTGATGACAGATAACCGCAATTATGTCACCCTGGATGATTTGGAAGAACGCCGACTTGCCCAAAATGACCCCGCACTCTTTCTGGAATTACACGAACTGCCCATTTTAATTGATGAAGTACAGTATGCGCCGGAATTATTTTCTTACATAAAAATAGCAATCGACAACGGCGCTGCACCGGGCTCTTTTTGGCTAACCGGCTCTCAGGCATTTAAAATGATGGAACTAGCTCAAGAATCGCTGGCAGGACGTGTTGCCATACTTCATATGTCAAGCTTATCGCAGCATGAAATTTATGGTTCCGGTGAAAATGTTCCATTTACAATTGAACTTGCCTCATTAAAGGCGCGAAAACTTACGAGAACACCTGCTAATATGGAAGAACTTTATATACGTATTTGGAACGGTTCCATGCCAGGGCTCATCAGCGGAAAATTTACAGATCGAAATGTATTTTATTCCAGCTACCTGCAAACATATATTGAACGCGATGTCAGCGAATCAGTGGCATTAACAGATAAATTGCAATTTCAGGACTTTATCCGCGCAGCTGCCTGTCGTGCAGGGCAAATGCTAAACGTCCATACAATCGCACAGGATGTCGGCATTTCAGATGACACGGCTAAGCGTTGGCTGCAAGTATTAGAAAAATCGGATATTATTTTTTATCTCAGACCATACTCCAACAACCTGCTAAAACGTACCATTAAAACACCAAAACTTTATTTTTTTGATACCGGCCTGGTAGCTTATTTGACCAAATATACCTCTCCGGAAATATTACAAAACGGTGCGATAAATGGTTCCATTTTAGAAAATTACGTTGTTTCGGAGCTGATGAAAAGTTACCAAAATGCTGCACAGGATTGTTTGCTGTGGTATTACCGAGACAAAGATAACCATGAGATTGATTTGATAATGGAAAGCGACGGCCAGCTTCATCCATTGGAAATAAAACGTTCCATTAACCCCGGCAGTGAATTAATTGGCGCATTTACCGTGCTGGACAAAGGTTCTGTGCCAAGGGGAAAAGGGGCTATACTTTGTATGCGTCCAGAGCTGTCCGCCATCAATGCAGATAACTATATCGTCCCTATTTGGATGATTTAACAATCGGTCGCACACCACCTTAAATCAATTTTACAAACCAACCAATACTTTTCATCTGATAAATAATTATTTTTTCATCTTTTTTAAATTTTTTCAAAAAAGTTCTGGACATTTCTGAAACAACGTGTTATACTGTCAGAGTTGGTAAGGAGAGATGGCCGAGAGGCCGAAGGCGCTCCCCTGCTAAGGGAGTATGCGGGTCAAACTGCATCGTGGGTTCAAATCCCACTCTCTCCGTTCATATGCGCCGGTAGCTCAGTTGGATAGAGTACATGGCTACGAACCATGGGGTCGGGGGTTCGAATCCCTCCCGGCGCACTCAAGCTGTATTTCAGATGAAATACAGCTTTTTTTATTGTCTGAAATCAGGTATACTAAAAACACCAAGCCGGTAGCATAAATACCATTGCTGTCAGCAATCAAAATACAATGGCACCATCTGTCTGTTTTCTGTTTGCTTTTTACAGAAAGTATCCGTTGGTTCCATTTACATTTATTATACTATTTCGACCAGTAACATCTTATATACAGTTTATTGATTATTTCCAGTTTTACCTAAATACTGCTCAGAAAGGAACAATCCTATGCTTTTATTATCCGCCACCGATTTATACAAAACCTATGGATTAAAAACCATCTTTGACCATATCTCTCTCAACATTGACAGCAATGACAAAATTGGTCTGCTGGGTGTAAACGGCACCGGCAAATCCACCCTGCTGCGCATTCTGGCCGGGCTGGCTCAGGCCGACAACGGCGAAATACAAACTTCCAACCAGCTGGTAATGGAATATCTGCCCCAGCATCCCGACTTTGACGAAAACGCCACCGTTCTGCAGCAGATTTTCCGCGGTGAATCTGCCTTTATGAAAGTGCTGCGCAGCTACGAACAGACACTGGACGCCTTGGATCATGATCCCGGCAATCAGGCGCTCACCCAACAGCTGTTAGAACTCAGCGCCCAAATGGATGAACAAAACGCCTGGCAATTAGAAAGCGAAGCCAAAGCCATTTTAAACAAGCTGGGCATTCACGACTTTTCTGCCAAAGTCGGCGCTTTATCCGGCGGGCAGCGTAAACGAATCGCTCTGGCCGGCGCTTTGATCCGTCCCTGCAACCTGCTGATTCTGGACGAACCCACCAACCATCTGGACAACGAAGCCATTGAATTTTTAGAGCAGCATTTAAAAGGCAAAAACTGCGCTCTGCTGATGGTAACCCACGACCGTTACTTTTTAGACCGGGTTACCAATCGGATTTTAGAGCTCAACAACGCCAAACTTTATTCTTACGAAGGCAATTACCAAACCTTCCTGGAATTGAAAACCCAGCGGGAAGAGGCCGAACAGCGCATGCAGGAAAAAGCCCATGCCCTTTACAAACAAGAACTGGCCTGGATGCGCAAAGGCGTAGAAGCCCGGCGCACCAAACAAAAAGCCCGCATCGAACGCTTTTATCAGCTGGAAGATTCACTGACCAGCCAGCAGGACGAAAAACTGGATATTTCCCTGCAGCATTCCCGCTTGGGCAAAAAAATTATCGAACTGGAGCATCTGCGCAAAACCTTTGGTGACAAAGTCTGCATTGCCGATCTCACCTATGCCGTTATCCGTGATGATCGAATCGGTATTGTAGGCAACAACGGACTGGGAAAATCCACACTGCTCAATATCATCGGCAAGCAAATGCCTTACGACAGCGGTTCCGTCACGCTGGGCGACACTGTGCGCATCGGCTACTACACCCAGGATAACAGCAATTTACCGGAAGATATGAAAGTTATCGACTATGTGCGGGAAAAAGGCGAATATATTCACAGCGGCGACGGCACCCTCATTTCTGCCGCCCGTATGCTGGATCGGTTTCTGTTCAGCGGCGCCCAGCAGCACTCCCGCATCAGCCAGCTGTCCGGCGGTGAAAAACGCCGCCTTTACCTGCTGGGCGTACTGATGGATGATGTCAACGTATTGCTGCTGGACGAACCCACTAACGACCTGGATATTCAAACCCTGCAAATTTTAGAAGACTTTATTGACCACTTCTCCGGCCCAGTGATTGCCGTCAGCCATGACCGTTACTTTTTGGACCGCATCGCCCAGCGCATTTTTGCCTTTGAAGGCAACGGTCAGGTAACCATCTACACCGGCAACTACAGCGACTATGCCGAAAAGAAACAATTGCAGCAGCCTGTTGCAGCGCCGTCTGCGCCCAAAGAAAAAAAGGCCGACACCAGACAGCGCAGCCAAAAATTAAAATTTACCTATCAAGAAGCCAAAGAATACGAAACCATCGAAGCCGACATTGAAAACCTGGAGCAAAAAATCCAGCAGTGCGACAATGACATGGCTGCCAACAGCACCAACTTTGTCAAACTGAACGATATCAGCAAAATCAAAGAAGAACTGGAAGCACAGCTCATGGCCAAAATGGAACGCTGGGAATACTTGATGGAAAAAGCAGAACAAATCGCTCAGCAAAAATAAACACACAACTCCAAATGGGGCTGTAGTATTGGCAAACCCTTAAACCAATACCGCAGCCCCATCTTGCTTACTTCTTTACACAACTTCGTTATCTATACAATTCCACACAATCTCATTCCTGCGCCTATATATTCTGCCGCAAACGCAAAGAGAGGACTTCTCTCTTTTATAAGAAAGAAATCCTCTCAAAATAATATAGGAAGGCTAATGTTTTGTATTCATACGCTCACTATGCCAAGAACGCAGAACCTCACAGTTTTACCTAATATACTACTTTTTATCAAACGGGACTGTATCAAAACGCCGGATTTTCATCCAACCGAAAGACGCAGGATTTTTTGCAGCTGACAGGGCGGCTTTTGGAAAAATGCGACACCGTCAAATACATCCAATCCAAGGACGATGGTAATTTTTTGTAGTGCTAGGCGGCTTTTCAATTTGCGCAGCGCCGCGTACAAATGGTACGCAAGCAAGCAAATTGAAAAACAACGACGCAATACGGAAAATTAACAAGTCCGTCTTTTATCTTACAGTACACCTTCCAAATACATAGCTCTCGCAACCTTTCTGAAGCCAGCCAGGTTAGCACCAGCCATCAGGTTGTAGCCCAGACCATATTCTTCAGCTGCGGAAGCTGCGTTATCATGAATGTCTTTCATGATATCGAACAATCTCTTATCTACTTCTTCAGCAGTCCAGGACAGTCTCTGGGAGTTCTGGCTCATTTCCAGAGCGGATACTGCTACACCACCGGCATTAACAGCTTTAGATGGAGCCATTACGATGCCAGCTTTCTGCATGCAAGCGATTGCATCGTTGGTGCAAGGCATGTTGGATACTTCAACAACATATTTAACGCCCTGTTTAACGATTGCTTCAGCATCTTCGATTCTGATTTCGTTCTGAGTAGCGCATGGCATGTAAACATCAACGCCTTCAATTTTACCCCATGGTTTTTCACCTGGATAGAAGGTAGCAGATGGGAATTTGTCAGCATATACGGATACTTTGTTAGCGCCGGATGCTCTCATGTCTAACAGATAATCAATTTTTTCACCTTTAACGCCTTCTGGGTCATAGATGTATCCATCTGGACCAGAAATTGTAACGATGGTACCGCCCATTTCTGTAACTTTTGTAGCTACACCCCAAGCAACGTTACCGAAACCTGTGATGGAAACTTTTTTACCTTCAAAGGAGGTGCCTTCATGGTTCAGTAAGTGCTGTGCAAAGTAAGCAGCACCGAAACCGGTAGCTTCCGGACGAATCAGAGAACCGCCATAGGACAGGTCTTTACCAGTTAATACGCCGTTTTCAAAGTTGCCTTTGATACGTTTGTACTGACCAAACATGTAGCCGATTTCTTTTGCGCCTACGCCCATGTCGCCTGCTGGAACGTCAACGTCTGGACCAATGTGACGATACAGTTCGGTCATGAAAGCCTGGCAGAAACGCATGATTTCTCCATCAGATTTACCAGCTGGATCGAAGTCGGAACCACCTTTACCACCGCCGATTGGCAGGCCGGTCAGGGAGTTTTTGAAGATCTGTTCGAAACCTAAGAATTTAATGATACCGCTGTAAACGTTAGCCTGGAAACGCAGACCGCCTTTGTAAGGCCCGATTGCACTGTTGAACTGTACACGGAAACCACGGTTTACCTGTGTTTTACCAGCATCGTCAACCCATGCTACACGGAAGATAATCTGTCTTTCTGGTTCAACCAGACGGCCCAGAATATCAGTTGCTTCGTATTCTGGATGCTGTGCCATAGCTGGTTCCAGAGAACGCAGAACTTCTTCTACAGTCTGGATAAATTCTGGTTCACCCTGGTTTCTTTTTTTAACGTTTTCAATTACACTTTCAATATAAGCGCTCATTAAAATAAGCCTCCTTAAAAAAATAATAATAAAAATGTTATCTTTATGCTTAAAATCTTATGTGGCCTTTCGGCCCCGATTTTGATCGGCGAAATAAAACTGTCTTGCCGCACATCTTTCAGCCGTTATTCCGGCTTGGTCGCTTCCAACCGATAGATGGGCATGCCTTTTTCATGAAACTTGGTTTCATACTCGGTGGCTACATTATCCTCCGGCAGTTTCCGGTACAAATCCAACTGAATATGATGGAGCATCCAACGACAGGCGCTGAATTCATTTAACGAAAATTCAAACAGTTCCTGGTTGTCCGTCTTAAAATGAACCTGTCCCTCCGGTTTGAGGATTGCCGCATACTGCTGCAAAAAAGATTCATGGGTCAACCGCCGTTTTTTATGTCTGCTCTTTGGCCATGGGTCAGAAAAATTCAAGTAAATCCGGTCAATCTCTCCATCGGCAAACAATTCCTGCAGCAATGCCGCATTCACCCATACCAAACGCAGATTTTCCGGAATACCGCCGCTGCGGTTCATCCGTTTCACAGCGTCCAGCAGAACTTCTTCAATGACTTCCACCCCGATAAAGTTGATATCCGGATGCTGCCGGGCCATCGTGCTGATAAAACGACCTTTCCCCATACCAATTTCCATCTGCACAGGATTGGTATTGCCAAAACATGCCTGCCAGCCTCCGCGATATTGCTGCGGTTCCAACACCACAACAGGCGCATATTGCAGCAACGCTTCTCTGGTGCCGGGCTGCTTGCGTACTCTTGCCATGCTTCTTCCCCTGTCTTAAAAAAGTAGAATTTTTTCAGAAATTAGTCTATTCTAATTGCCATTAGAGAATTCTTTTATTTTGTATTCTGTATTCTCTACAGCTAAATTATATATCTAATTGCAGTTAAAATACAACCATTTTTTTTAAAACTCTTTATTTATTTTTCCATTTACGCTAGAATAAGTATCAGCGCAAATTACAGAAAGGAGAATGATCATGAAAGGACATTTGGAAATTTTCGAGCATCGCCTGAAAAACATGGTAACCAAACTGCCTGGTATTGAAAAACTAGATGTCGACCAGGAATTCCTGACCTTTGAGCAGGAGCTGGGCAACAGCATCCCGTTTTATGACGTAAAAAGCGGCAGCACACTGGCTGATTACTACGCCTCCACGTTTACACAGTTTATCAAAACCAAACTGAAATAATCATAAATTACAATTATAGGTTATATTTTTTCCGTCCAAAAAGCAATAAGCCACTGCACAAATTTGCTTGTGCAATGGCTTATTCTTTTTATGGATACTTCAAGTCAGCACCAATTGATAGCCGTTCATCACAGATGCTGTTCAAAAAGTGTTCTTTTTACATAGGTTTCCCATTCTGAAAAATCATGTTCCTGCAAGTAGTCATCTAACCCATAGTAAAATACAATATAACCCGCTTCCCTGTCATCATAGTCTGGACAGTGCTGCGGCGGCGCTTCCCCAACTCGTCGGTTAGGTACTATTACAAAAATCCCCGGTTCCTTTGGCCAATATACATACATATATCGCCATTGATCCTGATAAAATTCAACATTCACCCAATAGTTTTCCACTTTATCCACGCCGCAAGTAAGCTTCTCCACCTCATCATCATATCCCTGCGCTTCTAAATACGCCGTCACTGCACATACAGCAATATCTTTCATCAAAGTGTATTTGGTATCCTTGTACACAAACATCACAGCAGAATAGCTTACTACACCAAGTACAAAAATCAGCACACAAGTCACTATACGAGACAAAAACTTATTTTTCATCATTCCGTATCATATTCACCATGCTTACCAATTTTAATATAGTCCGGTAATCCATATGGTGTAATTATATCATAGTTTTCTTCTCGCCATAGAGAGGTAAATCCTGCACCATAACGATACGCTTGGTATACCAATTTAGAACAATATACTGAACTAGTACTTGTTAAATTCATCGTAATCTTGTAAGGGATCTTGGTTCCTCTGAAAGTTTTGTCTGCCCAGAGTGCAGCATCTACACCCCAGTTATAATTATTAGACCTATAAATTTTAACAGCTCTTTCTTGATTTTTATAGTAGTCATCAAATGTACTTCTAGGCACAATGTCAGCTACAGTTTCTTCCCCTACAATATTCGCAATTTCAGTATTTGAAACCGCCATTGCTGCATGCCCTAAAATAGCACTAGAGGTTAACGTATCCTCCATAATAAAAACATCTCCTGGATATAATGTTTCTACTACTGTTAACGGATCTATATAACTATCACTCTCGTAAATTAAAGTAAAATTAGGATTGTTGTCCATAGAAGAACATAAATCTTCAAAAGTTTTCTGATTTGCTCTCGCCAATGTCTCATAGGAAACATCTGGAGCAATATACCCCTGTTCAACCTTTTCCAAATATTTTTCGTACGGAAACAATGTTTCGTAACTGTGTTCATCTGCTGCAAATGCTGTAAATGTCGGAACTGATAATGCCATCACAGTCGTTAATACAACTGCCATCATTTTTTTTAGTTGTTTTTTCATAATTTATCACTGTCCTTTATAATTTTTCATAATTTATCACTGTCCTTTATAAATTAATTGCATTTTTGTTCTCCGCTATATACATATTGTGTTTCTGATAAATTTCCTTCCCATACAGTTACAGTTGCTTTTACTCGGTAAATGTTTCCCGATTTCACTTTATATGTGTCATACACATAAGCTTCGCAATCATTTTCTGTTGCTGTCCAAATTTTTACTGGTAACCAGTTGTCACCGCTCTTTAACTGTAATTCGGCAATTACCTTTGCCTTTGTTGCAACACCATCTGTGCCTAAAACACTACAATCTACTGTAGCTGTTGTGCCTGAAATCCATAAAGCACTTATTGCATCTCGAATATACATCATATATGGAGAGATATCATTTTCCTGCTGACTTTCAACCGAAAAAGACATATTCCCTGCCATAGAAGCTGTTGGCGCTGCTGTTAAAACTACAGATCCCATGCAAATTATCGCAACCGCTTTTTTTATCTTCTGTTTCATCCCATCTTCACCTCCTTTTACCTTCCGTATCTTAGGTAATTGTATAAGTCTAAAAGCCGGTTTAATAAAACCCTTTTTAAGTACGTATATTTATACGTTTCTTTCACTATTTTCAGCATAATACACAATTAGCGCTAGTCTCCCTAAAAATGGCGTTTTATTGCTTCAACTTTTACAATTTCCTATCTTCTATATCTATCTAAATCATAAAAATCTGACAGCTTTTTCTAATTTTTTATGAAACATAAACAAAAATACCGCTACCAGTTCTTTTCCACTGAATTAATCTCTCAAGTATTAGGTTTACTCTCTAACTCTCAAAAGAATTCCACAAATAACTAGTAACGGTATTTCTTATTCTATTGTGATTGTTTCTAAAATTTTTATAATCTCTTCAATGGACAAGTTACTCTGTCCTTTTATATGATATTTTTCATGTAACCACACATAACTATACACACCATTTTTTTTAATTAACTGTATTTTTTCTGTCCCTATACAAACTGTCTCAATAGTCGTATCCTCTGTATCAATAATATACGTCATACCATCAATATGCCTAAATATTCGCTGTTCTAATCTAAAGTACTGATATTGATTTCTGTATATAGTATGTACACTTGTTTCCGTTTCACGATAAGTAATTTCTTTCATGCCTTCCGGCAAATAACCGAATGTTACTGGAATGAATAGTTCATCCGTCTGTTCCGTAGAGTGGTACTGATATCTGGTATATTCTGTTAACACTGTTTCTATTACCTCAATCAATTTATAATATCCTGCCTGTACAACATTTGGTATAGTAATACAAGTTAAAAAGAAACAGAGTAATATAACCGCAACACCGTTACGTATATAATACTGCCACCCAAGAAAAACTTTCTTCTGTTTTATATTCTTGACACGCATTTGCTGAATAAGCCACTTCATCTTTTGTTCAAAAGTTTCAGAAAACACGTATTCTTGGTAGGAAGTTTCGTCAGACAATTGTGATAGCAATTTTTCGTCAGCTCTTCTTGCCGCCTGACATAACTGTTTTTCAGTAAATCTCAAGCTCTACACCGCCTCTAATAATTTTTTGAGCCGACGACGCCCTCTGCTTAACAACTGATCTACTTGCGCCACCGTATAATCTAAAATGGCGGCAATCTCTTTACTACTATAACCTCTAGAATATTTCAATAAAATTACCTGTTGATATATTAACGGTAATTGAAGAATTGCATCCATCAATGCATTTTCTTCTGTACCTAATGAAGTGGCTTCACAGATAACTTCATCCATATCCACTGTACGGTTATATTCTCGCTGTTGACGCTGATATAATGTCATCGCCTTTCGTTCTACAATCGTAACCATTAACCGTTTCGTACTAGCCGACATAACTTCGTCAACTTTATCCATATTCTGTGCAACTTGTAGAAACGCAATGCTTACCGCATCCTCAGCCAAATGTTCATCATGTAGTAACTTTTGAGCACAATAATACATCAACCCTCGATATTGATAATAAAGCGCTTCAAATTTATCTTGTTCTGCTTTATCCTCAATTAACGCAAGACATACACTAAGAATATTCAATATGTGTCACCTCTAGTTTTTTCATTTTTTCTCATTACTCTATTTCTTTACAAAACATTGTTTTCTGACAAAAAAATCAAAAATTTTACTATTCTCTTTTCTACCGACAAAATAGTAACCTTACACAAATGAAAAAACTAGAATTTTTTGGTTATCAGAATAAAACCATCCTATATTCAATTTACGGCTTATTCTTTTTATGGATACTTCACCAATTAAGTAAAATTCTCGCTATTCAGATACTGCTCCAGTTCCTCCCGCTGCTGCTCGTCCACCATATCCCGCACTTTCTCATACATCAATCTTGCGCCGTGAAACCGCGAGGACTCCATTACATGCTGGTGGTATTGATTTTGCATTGAGAACTGATTGGTTAAACGATACACAAGATTTCTCTGGATAGGGTCCAGATCCCCCAGAATCATCACCAGCTCCTCCACACTATGCATCAGATCGGGATTGCGCTCCAATACATCATGCTGCACCGTGATATCATAATGAAAATGCTGCACTGTATCCTGATTCTCCCGCAGCTGCTGCTCCAGCGTGGCAGGATATTCCTGCACAATAGATACCGGCGTGGTCTGCTCGGTGCGCTCCGGCTGTTTGGTATTATCCACCCAGGCCTCCCGCAGACTGGCGCCGTACAATTCCTCCAGCTTATCCAGCACATCGTTGGGAATCCGTTTAATTTTGCCGCTTTCATACCGCTGAATGGTGGATTTATTAACGCCAACCTTCTCCGCCACATCCTCCAGCGTCAACCCCAGCGCCTCCCGCCGGCCCTGCATCAGCGCCGACCGCATAAACACCGGCATGGGCACCAGCGTTCCTTCCAATGAACGGCCGTTCTTCCAATAGCCAATATTGCGGCCCTTACTTATCATATGACGGCCCTCAGTCGATGTCCACTGCGCTACTTCATCTTCCTGCCAATCGCCCTGCTGCTCGTTCTCATTTGCCATTACAACATCATCCTTCCTTTGGCAATCGCTGTTTTGGTATCTTCAGCATACCTTGTTGCATACCATTTGTCAACTGTTTGCGCAAAATTGCTTGCCAAGTAATTACAGATGTGTTATGCTGTAGCCACAAGAAAAATTGCGCAACTTAATAACAAATTGACAAAATTCATGCAACTAATGCAAACGAGCCATAGAAAGGAGCCTCTTATGCAAACAAACACAGATCTCTGCAGCAAGCAGAGCAACCCTTCGCCAACCGACTGTCAGCGCCAGTCTGACACCATTTTGCTGGATTATGCCCGCAAAGGCGGTTCATTTGGCGACACCCAATTTACTACCATCGGCAGCATTGCCGATAATCTGGCGCGACAGCAGCTATTAACCCAGCTGCGCGATATTTTTCGGCAGCAAAAACGGCTGACCCAGTTTAATCAAACCTTTGACCAGTGGATTCGGCAGCAAAACCAACATATCACTGGTATTGCCGACAGCAACACCACCGCATTTACCGACGGGCCGCTGGTGCTGCGCTGCGGCGACTGGACTGCCAACGACAGCGGCGTCTATCGGCAGCAGCTGCAAAAGGATGGCACGCTGCATCGGCAAACCGCCTGCGCCCATCCCATTTTGCCCGTCAAACGGCTGATCAACAAACAAACCGGCGAGGAAAAACTGCAGCTGGCCTTTTACCGCGATGCCGCCTGGCGCACCATCACAGTGCCCTGCACCCTCTGCTATGACAGCAAACAGATTGTGCAGCTGGCGCGGCACGGCATTCTCATCAGCAGCGAAAACGCCCGCCATCTGGTGGCCTATCTGCATCAAACTGTCAGTCTCAGCCAGCAGGACTGGCCGGACAGCCAGGCGCTGCCCTGGGTGCATACCACTTGCCAGCTGGGTTGGCATGACAACAGATTTTTTCCCTATACAACCGCCTTGCAATGCGACACCGAACCGGAATTTCAGCAGTTATACCAGCAATTTCATACCAAGGGCCACTGGCACCAATGGTTTGATTTGGTGGAACAATTGCGGCAAAGCGAACACCATGTTATTCTGCGCATGACTATGGCGGCGTCCTTGTCCAGCGTGCTGCTGGAACCACTGGGCGCACTGCCCTATGTATATCATCTGTGGGGACGCTCCGGCTTTGGCAAAACCCTGAGCCTGATGCTGGCGCAGAGCATCTGGGGCAATCCGGAAAACGGCGCTCTGGTGCGCACATTAAATATGACCAACAATGCCATGGCCCGCACCGCCGCTTTTTTGAACCATCTGCCCTTTGCCGCCGATGAACTGCAGCAAGTAGAACAGCAATGGACCGACACCAACGCCCTCATTATGCAGCTCACCGAAGGTATGGACCGCAGCCGCGCCAAAGCCCAGGGCGGCATTGAAGCGCTGACCACCTGGCGCAATACTTTTTTGTTTACCGGTGAACAGCCCATCACCAATCAGCGTTCCGGTGACGGCGTTCGCAATCGGGTGCTGGAAGTAGAAGCTACCGGCAAGCTGTTTGCCGATGGTCTTGCCGCAGCCAACATCCTGCGGCATAATTACGGCTGGGCAGGGCCGGAGTTTGTAGCCTATGTGCAAACCCAGCCTCTGCCCCAGCTGCAGCAACGGTTTGCACAATTGCAGCAGCAGCTGTCAGCAGCCTGCGACACCAGCGACAAACAAGCTGCCAGCATGGCCGCCCTGCTTTTGGCTGACCAACTGGCCTGCGGCTGCATTTTTTCCGGCCAGGCACCGCTCACCATAGCCGAAGTGCAGCCCTATCTGCGCCGCAACGAAGAAATCGACAGCGCCCGGCAGGCATATCAGTTCTGCTGTGACTTAATCGCCCGCAGCAGCAATCGATTCCGCCGCGATCAAAACGGCGAAATCTGGGGCAAAATTGCCGAAGACGGCAGCCATGTGATGATTAACAAATCAGTACTATCCGACCAACTGGAGCGGCACGGCTACAACTACACCGCCATCGTCCATCGCTGGGCAGAGCTGGAATTGGTAGAGCGCAACAGTCAGGGAAGACTGACCCATTCGCGCAATATTTTTGGCGTAAAAGCTAATTTTATTAAATTGTATCTTTCCGTAGAATCCGTTGAAGACTATGATACAACATCAGAACTCCAAAAAATCTCTTAATAGCTAACACTTTTTCTGTACGTTAGCTATTTGTTAGCTATCCAACAATGGCTTAACCAATAGGCTTACACCATGAAAAACTAACAAACTAACACAGCTAACAAACTTTACATGCTTCTTATAGAAAAAAATAAAAAACAGAGATGTAATAAAGAATAAAGTTGAAATAAACTTAACTCTTATTTATCTCTGTTTTTATTTATTTTATTATTATTTCATTTATAGTTTGATAGAAAAGTAATATTAACACTTTCTCCTACTATATACTACTATACGTTACTACATACTATTACATACTACTATATACACTATCTATTACTAATCTACTATTTATTTTTTATTTTTTTATAAGTGCATATCCCTCCGGAAAAACGTTAGCTATGTTAGCTTTCGCTCAACCAATAGGGTTTCTCCGTTAGCTATACCGTTAGCTTTTTGTTAGTTTTTTCATGATATCTGTAAATGATGAAATGACAGAGCAAACGGTAACTGGTCTGCAAAAACTATAAAAAAGCAAAAAGAAAACCCCAGTAGTAGCCGCTACTGGGGTTTTTGTCTTAACACGAATTGCACTCGAAACAATTCTTTTGCCTAAGTATAGTATCGCATATACAAACAGGATTTGCAATATCCCAGTTAAATACATTTTATTCTGCCATTATTTTGATAAGTATGATATAATCAATAGCGTTACCGCCTCCGATACTGGTGACAGGAAGGGGGGCTTAGGAATGGAACCACTTATCACATTTATTGTTACTGTTGCGGCAGGCATTGTATGTCACATCACCTGCAAATGGCTAGACAGTAATAAAAAACGGTAATTAGCCTGACTTGTTCGGTCATACGAACAAAAAAATACCCAGTAGAGGCCACTACTGGGTATTTTGCTTAAGAATAGGAACCACTCACTAATTCTTATTGCCTAGGCATAGTATAGCATATGCAAAAACAATTTGCAATATCCCAGTTAAATACATTTTATTCTGCCATTATTTTGATAAGTATGATATAATCTATAACGTTACCGCCTCCGATACTGGTGACAGGAAGGGGGGCTAAAAATTGGATGCGCTCATATTATTTTTCCTTACCGTTGCGGCAAACATAGTTAGTGATTATGTCTGCAAATGGCTAAACGGAAGAAAGTGGTAACTAGCCTAGTCTGCATAGACTATAAAAAAGCAAAAAGAAAATCCCCAGTATGCCAGTACTGGGGATTTTCGCTTACTAAAAATTGGAATCGCGCTCATAGCAATTCTTTTGCCTAGGCATAGTATAGCATATGCAAATAGGATTTGCAATATCCCCAGTCAGCATATTCTATGTACTATTTTTGATACAATTATATTATAATAAGCAGCGTTGCTGCACCCAATCCGGCAACGGAAAGGGGGTGTTGTCATTGAATTTGGTTATTTCCCTAATTATTTCTATCATAGCAAGCGTAATAGCATATTACATTTGCAAGTGGCTGGATAAAATTTAATGCAGCAATCAGCACAGATAAAACCCCAGTAGTAGCCGCTACTGGGGTTTTTGTGTTGCCATGAAATAATTATTTCCCTAATTATTTTTACAACCACAGTATAGCATATGCAAAAACAATTTGCAATATCCACCGGATTGACATCCTCTCTGCTTTTTTACATACTATGCATTTCTTCATAACTACTGCTTTCAGATATATTTTGCTTGCCTGTCAATTAAAACTTTGGTTAGAACTACAAATATCTCCATCTTAACTAAATCACATCTATGTTACTGTTAAGCAATATTTCTTACGATTGCCGTAGATGTGTTCTTCCAATATCCCTGCGTCGGATAGTTTTAACACAAAGGTGCGGATTGTAGCGTAAGCGCAGTTGGCAAAGTCCCGTTCCAGCTGCTTGGTGGAAAACTCCTCTGCGCCATAGTGGGACAGCTTTTATTTGTGCGTCCATCCCATTCCCTCCAAACTGATACTAATTGATACTAAATTGTATCATCTAACAGACGCCCCTGCAAGAGCGCTGCACAGAAAAATATTGGCAGCATACAGACTATCTAAAATGATACCGTCACATGCCTCAGCCTGCTTATGCTATGCAAAAATAACTGCACGAGATGCCAAGATATTGTAGCGCAGGTTTACATATTCTATTCGGCAGAGTTATCTTTCTTTTTTCCGACCAACTGCCGATTCATATATTTGGGATTCATCACAAATATATAGCACAGCGCTATTGCCATAAGCATCAGTGTGCCCAGAAAATACAATTCAGTATAATATCCCAGCATTGCCGCTGCAGCCAGTGTTAAGCAATACAATAGCTCAATTTTGACATTTTTTCTATACTGGATATGATTTTTCTCATAGCGCAGATTAAACGCCATCCAAACAGAGGCCGCCAGCAACGGTACAAATTTGATAATCAGCTCCGGTATCCTCATTGTGGGATTGTCGGTAAACTGAAATGGCTGCATGGCTGCATTCAAAAAAGAAACCTGCGCAATAATTGCAATCAGTGTTAAATTTGTGTGCAATATCTTTTTATCTTGCTTTTGGGTATTTTGTTTTTCCGAAACCAATTCATCTAAGGATACGCCATAGACAGATGCCAAAGCCATCAAATTATCCGAGCTGGGTGTGGTCTGATCATTCTCCCATTTTGTTACGGCCTGTCGGCTCACACCCACAAGCTCTGCCACCTTCTCCTGCGATATTCCTTTGCTGCTTCTGTATGCTTTTAGTTTTTCTCCAAGTGTCATATCGCCACCTCCTGTCTTTATTGTAACAAAAATCGGCCTTTTTTCTACCAACTATCCGGCAACTATCGGTTGCATTGGGATATTCGGACAAATTTTTTAACCTGCTATGCCAAAATTGTATAGCAAGCTACTCAATATAAGCATTTTACATTTTGTATCGACAAGACTATACTATATTTATACCAAGAAATACAAATTCTTTTTCAGTCAAGTGAAACCTGTTCTGTTATAAACCAATTGTTATATTCCAAGGGAGGAACCAATTATGAGCAAAACATTAGTTGCATATTTCAGCGCCAGCGGCGTAACTGCCAAACTGGCCCATACGCTGGCAGAGGCCATCGGTGCAGATTTATTTGAAATTCGACCGGAAGTGCCTTACACCAGCGCTGATTTGGACTGGACCAATAAAAACAGCCGCAGCAGCGTGGAAATGAATAACAAAGCATTTCGGCCTGCTATCACCGGCAAGGTAGAACACATGGAGCAATACGACCGGATATTTGTGGGCTTTCCCATCTGGTGGTATGTAGCCCCCACTATCATCAATACCTTTTTGGAGCAGTATGATGTAACCGGAAAGAAAGTGATTCCCTTTGCTACATCGGGCAGCAGCGGTATGGGAAATACCAATGCCGAACTGAAAAGTTCCTGCAAAGGCGCTGATCTTGCAGAAGGCAAACGCTTTGGCAGCAACACCGCAGCGGCAGAACTGAAAGCGTGGGCGGAACAGTTTTAACGATAGCTCTTCCCCATTGCACAGGTGCTGCCTGGTTATAGCGATTTCTTGAAAGAAGCCGAGCGATACGATATAATAGAATTCTCATCAACAGATAATCGTCAGTTTTGTACCATACACAGGAGGTTTGCGATGATTGTTCAGGTAACAGAGAAGGATATCAATGCGGCAGCATCTCTGGCGGCCCTATTATGGGGACATCATTCTGCTGCCGGTTTGGAAGAAGAGTTCAGGCAGAGTTTATTACAAGGCGATGCCCAGTTTTTCTTAAAGTATGATGGAGATGTTCCGGTGGGTTTTGCACAATGTCAATTAAGACATGATTATGTAGAAGGAACACAGACAAGCCCGGTTGGATATCTGGAAGGGATTTTTGTCAAAGAGGAATATCGCCACAGAGGATACGCCAAAGCGCTTTTGGAAGAATGCAAGAAATGGGCAAAAGCAAATGGCTGCTCGGAGTTTGCCAGTGATTGCGAGATAACCAACGAAAGCAGTTTTCATTTTCATAAAGCAGTCGGCTTTATAGAAGCAAATCGGATTATATGCTTTACGCAGGATCTATAGAATATAATTTTATGCGGACTAAAAGCATTTCTATCATACATCATACATGGAGGAATTGTGAAATGGAACTGTTAGAAGCAATCAAGGCGCGCCACTCGGTGCGCAATTATCAGGATACGCCTCTGTCGGCAGAAATGATAGACAAACTAAAGCAGGAAATCGACGCTTGCAATCGGGAGAGCGGTCTGCATATGCAGCTGGTTGTTAATGAACCCAACGCCTTTGACGGATTGATGGCCCATTATGGCAAGTTTTCCGGCGTTAAAAATTATCTGGCTATCATCGGCAAAAAGGGAAAGGATACGGAAGAAGCATGCGGCTACTATGGAGAGCGGATTGCGCTTTATGCCCAAACTCTGGGTTTAAACACCTGTTGGGTGGCTATGACTTACAGCAAAATAAAAACGGCGTTTCAAGTGGGAACCGGTGAAAAGCTTCACCTTGTCATCGCCCTGGGATATGGCGTTACCCAAGGAACACCGCACAAATCCAAGCCAAAAGAACGGGTCATGGATGCCGCTGCAACACCGCCGGACTGGTTTGTTCGGGGAATTGAAGCAGCCTTGCTGGCTCCCACTGCCATGAATCAGCAAAAGTTTAAATTTTCCCTCCATGGCACTGTTGTTTCAGCCAAACCGGGGCTGGGATTTTACAGCACCATCGACTTGGGTATCGCCAAATATCATTTTGAACTCGGTGCAGGGAAAGAACAATTCCAATGGGCTGCTGAAAAATAAAGCGACGCTGTATAGAGAAGCGGCGGAAACATGTAGTATGTGCAGATAAAATAGTTTGCTTGTATAAAAAACGGAGGTATCAGCCATAGCTGACGCCTCCATTTTTATTTTCTATTCTAGCATTCCCCATCTAACACTCCCCAGAGCAGCATTCTCCTGTGTTGGTTTCATCACAAACCTGCTTTTTTGGTTTGTGCAAAAATTCCAGTTTTGTTTCGGATACCACAATGGCAACGAAGATAACGGCAAAGCCCAGCAATAAACGCAAGGTAACGGCCTCTGCTCCCAGCAGTACACTAAACAGCACGCCGAATACGGCTTCCAGGCTGAGAATCAGCGCACCGGCAGATGGTGTTGTATATTTTAATCCATACATTTGCAGGCCCAAAGCGCCGGCAGTAGCAAATACGCACAGATAAGCCAGACTGAGCCAGGTATCTACCGGAATGCTTGCAGCAGCCGGCATGGTTTCAAACGCAAAGCTAAATCCCCAACTCCACACACCGGCAAAGAAAAACTGACTGATGGTCAGCAAAATCACATCGGAATCTTGTGTATAACGAGCAGACACTATAATGTGCAGCGCATAAAATACACCGCAGATGATGGTGAGCAAATCACCTCTGCCCATGGTGAGATTACTGTCCAATGATACCATGCCAATACCTGCCACACAAAGAATGGCAGCAGAAATATTGTAGCGGTCCGGTTTTTTACCGGCAATCAGCCAATACAAAAACGGCACCATGACACAATATCCGGCAGTTAAGAAAGCATTTTTGCCCGGTGTGGTTTCGGCCAGCCCAAAGGTTTGCACCGCATAGGCGGCAAGCAGCGCTGTGCCCATGACAAATCCTGCTTTGACATAATAAATGTTAAACGATTTGAATTTGTACCAAAAGATCGCTGCCAATAATATGCACGCGCCCATAAACCGCACGCCCAGCAAATAAAAGGTGCCCAGATTATCCAACGCGTCCTTCATCACAATAAAAGAACTTCCCCATATAATTGTCGCCAACAGTAACGCCAACTTGGCGATCATACTTGTCCTTTGCAAAATAATCCCTCCAACTTCTGTTTGTTCTGATTTTTCTGTCATCGCTTCATAGGTACATGCAGCAAAAAGTCATTGTCCTACGGCAGCAATTTATATTATATGCATGAAAAGGAATTTTTACAAGTCCATATCTTGTAAAAACTATGGGCGGCATCTCACCAACGGCATGTCCCTTTCATAGTATATAACAGGTTATGGGAAAGGAGGTTTTGACATGACGGTACAGCAGCCAAGACAGCAGTTGGGGATGATCTCTGTTCCCTGGCAGGAATACACCACACCTTATGCGCCAGCTGAGGCACTGATGTACGGCACCGTATTCAGCGGGCTGAATCAGCCTTATATTCCAATCAATATGCAGCAGTCAGCACCAGGCGCACAGAATATGCAGATGCAGCAAATGCAGCAGATGCAGTATGCACAGAAAAAACGTTCATAAAACTTTTAATAAAGGAGTGTCTCGCATGAAAAAAATGAATGCCTGCCCGGCTTCTAATGAAAACAGCAAGCAGGCCATGCTCCTGGAACTGCAGCAGCTTAGCTTTTCTCTGGTGGATCTGAATTTATTTTTGGATACCCACCCGGACAATCAGCAGGCCGTTGCCGACTACAACCAGTTGTTCCAGCAATATTGGGATGCCAAGGCAGCCTACGAATTACAGTATGGTCCAATGAACAATTTCGGCCACTGCCCAGCTTCTTATCCATGGAGCTGGATCAATGATCCATGGCCATGGGAAAGAGGAGGTTCTGTCTAATGTGGATTTATGAAAAAAAATTACAATTCCCCGTTGATATTCGCTGCAAAGACCTGCGGCTGGCGAAAGCACTGATCGCCCAGTATGGCGGCCCAGCAGGCGAATTGTCTGCTTGCCTGCAGTATTTGAATCAACGATTCACCATGCCCACCGGTCAAACCAAAGCATTATTGACGGATATTGGCACAGAAGAAATAGGTCATTTAGAAATGATTGGCACCATGGTATATCAAATCATGGAAAATGCATCTTTGTGCGAACTGAAAGAAGCAGGTTTGGACGGCTACTATACACTGCACGGTAAAGGCTTGTTCTATAGTGATCCTAACGGCTACAACTGGACATCCGACTATATCAGCGGTATGGGCGATCCTATCACCGACCTGACATCCAACATCGCCGCTGAACAGCGTGCCAAACAGACCTACGAGTACTTGATGGATTTATCCTGTGGCAACGAAGATGTGCTGGCGCCGCTGCGATTCTTGCGCGCCAGAGAAATTGTACACTATCAGCGTTTTGGCGAAGCTTTGGAAACGGTGAAAGAATACTATAATCAGAAAAAATATTTCTGTTAAGATTTGTTTGCGTTGTATATAAGCAATTTGTTTGTCAATCGTTGTGAAAGAGGTGGGGAGTAATCTTCTGCCTTAAAATATTTAACATACACTGACAATAAAGATATCCTCAAAATTTAAACAGAGCATATCAGGTTCTTTGAAATCTGATATGCTCTTGTATTTTTATTCGCTATTATCTTTGTGCGCTTCATAATAGTCTGCTACTAACGTTACTAGTTGTTCTGCCGTTTCAATTTGCTGCAGCGTCACTTCTTTTGATGCAATATAAAACGTATCATAATCACTTGCATGTCGAATTTCTTCTGCCTTTATAATTTTCCTGCCTAATTCTCGCGGGAAAATATTGGTTGCTACATAATTTTTGTTAAAATACCCTAATGTATCTTTATGCCGTTTAAATGCCTTCCCTTCCATGGCCAAAACAGTATCTATCGCATGATAGATTGCATAATAAGCACGATTATTGGCGGCTCGATATTGCTCCGCATTTAGCAATAACCATGCTGTTTCTAAATCTTCCTGCGAAACACGGAACCGATGCAGTGCCAAATCCACACAACTACCATGATCAGTTTCATTAAGCGGCATCATATAGTACGACACCTTCTTTCATTACATTGGCATAAAAGGGATAGGCTTGCTTCCAATAACGAAAATGATTAATATTTTTGACAATGGGCATTACCCAAATATCATATACAATATTATAATGGAACCCTAATTCAGACAATGCATCTGCGCCAATTTCCAACTGTGTTTCCGGAAGATCTACTAATATCATGATATCCACATCTGACTGTTCCGTATAATCTCCTCTGGCGTAAGAACCATAAAGAATAATCTGTTTTAAATGTGAGCCGTAAATTTTCTGCAATGCAGATATATAGTTATCTATCATTTGCTGCATCGGTTTTTCCATCACAACACACTCCTAACTCTTTTATAGATTCTTTCCTACTTTTCTTCAGTATAAACAACTTCTAAAAAAAACGCAACCTCTCCTGTTTTTTTGAGTACTGTCTGCCACTGTTTTCATTATTTTTTCTTTAATAATTCATCTGTTAAAACGTTATTAGCCATAATTTCCACAGCATATCCTAAAACACCCAGCAGATATCAGATTTGTGATACTGTTGGGTGTTTTCTTTGCTTCTGCGTAAACGAAGCAGATTGATATTTTTTACTATGGTTTTAATTTGCCCGCTTATCCCTGAAATTTCTGGTATGCGCCGACAGTTTTGATGGTTTGCGCAAATTCTTCCTGACACTGGGCAACAATGTCAGGATTCTGGAACGCCTCTAATGCGCTCTGGGCAATGACCTGTGCACCATAGAGCGCGGCTTTTTCGCCAATGCCGGTGCCTGCTGCGGCTGTAACTGTCCAATGATGGGTGGGTAATCCGCCGGCCACACAGCCCGGTCCAATCATTTGCAAGGTTGGCGCGATATAGCTCACATCGCCCACATCGCTGGATCCGCCCATCACAATTTCTTTTGACAGCGGCGCATGCAGTTGCACAGGCAGCAGCTTTTCCTGTTCATCCGGCGCGGTCTTTCCGGTACAGTTTTCATAAAGGCTGCGGGCAAACTGCACTTCTTCCTGGCTATAAGTAATAGCCGGAATTTTTTGTGCAGCCTGATAGCTGTGTTCCATCAATGTACGGTTGGGCAGGCTTCCGCGGCAATGGGTTTTTACAGTATGACTGGTGGTGGTGTCGGTCATCAGGGCAGCACCCTGGGCAATGCGCAGTACCCGCTGCACCAGCTCGTCGTTGTTGGCATCTAAAGAACGGATAAAGCAATACACCGATGCATGATCGGGTACAATATTGGGCGCAACGCCGCCATCTAAGAAGGTATAATGCACGCGGCAATCGGGAGTCATATGTTCCCGCAGATACTGAATGCCGGTGGTCATCAGCTCGGCAGCATCCAAAGCGCTGCGGCCTTCCCAGGGAGTGCCGGCGTGGGCGCTTCTGCCGAAAAATTCAAATACAATATTGGTGGTAGCGTTAAACACCACCGGGTCAAAGCTGGCGGGACAGCCAACAGGATGCCAGGCAAAGGCTAAATCCCAATCATCAAAATAGCCCATGCTTGCCAGCAGCACCTTGCCATGCAGAGTTTCCTCTGCCGGTGTAGCCATATAAACCAGTGTGCCCGACAGTTGTTCCGCTTCCATGGCCGCTTTTAACGAAGCGGCAGCGGCAATACCGAAGGCTGCCATTAAATTGTGACCGCAGCCATGCCCCGGCCCGGCAATGGGCTTTTGATAAGGCACTGCTTCCTGCCCCAGTCCATCCAGCGCATCATATTCGCCCAAAATTCCGATAATGGGATGTCCGCTGCCATATACCGCCCTCACTGTATTGTCGGCAACCGGATCGTCACCGATGGCAAAGGTTTCTACTGTAAATCCTTGCTGCTGTAAAAATTCTGCTGTCTGCCGACAGGCGTATTGTTCCTGCCAAGCAGTTTCCGGCTGCTGCCACAAACGATGGGCAAACTGCCGCACCTGTTCTCCATAGTCAGCAAACCATGTTGCAATTGCTTGATGCATATCCATTCCTCCTGTTTTTGTTTTATGATAACACAGCTATTGTATCTATATGTTTGCAGCCAACAACAATGGCTTTGCTGTTGGCTGCTGCGTTTATCAACAGAATCGTCTGTTATTGCGTATCGAAAGATGGAAACAGAATTTTCTATTTTATCTGAATGCGGCCCTGACCAGCGGGATTAGCATATTGTTCGCCCACAGTACCGCCCAGATTTTCATTGATATATTGGGACAAAATATCCACGTCTGTCATCACTTCATCACGAATGATATTGCAGCCCTGGAACATGGTCATACCGTCTCCGCCCGATTTTAACATATAGTTATGGGAGGCAACGGTGTAAATGTTATCTTCCTGCAATGGCTGACCGTTGATTTGAATATCCGTTACCCGATACGCCCCATCTACTTTTACAAAGTTGCCTTTTTCATCCGTTTTTACGGAAGATGGCACAGCAGAATCAATGGTGTAGGTAATGCCGGACACCTGCAAAAATCCGCCGCTTTCTTCAGGATAATTGCCGGAGGCCAGTTCTAAGGCATCTTTAATCTGCTGACCGGTAGCCTCAATAACGCAGCCCATGTTGCCATAAGGGAACACCGCTAAGGTGTCATTGTAGGTGATATCGCCAGCCGCAATGTCGGCGCGGATGCCGCCGCCGTTGGAAAATCCAATATCAGCGCCCAGCACATACCGATAGGCATCGGCGGTCAAATCGCCCAAGTTGGTTTCAGCATTGCGCACAGCCCGTTCCCCTGTCTGCGGATTGTTGACTGTCAGATTAACGTCGCTGTGTCCCAGTACCAGCTTTAAGGTTTCACTGTATTTTGCCTGAATGGCTTTGATAAAGGCATCGGTATGAGCATCCACCGCTTTTTGGTCTGCATTATCGGCATCTGCCGCAGTTTCTGCGCTCCGGCCCGGAATGGTTAATTCCATGCCAATGAAAATCATGTTAGGATTTTTGATATGGTTCTGATTGGCCTGATACAATTCCGTCCAACGCTGTGCATCGCCCAGTTTAGCTTTGGCAATTTTGCTTAATGAATCGCCCGGCTGCACAATGTAGCTGTCTGCCTGCGCTGCAGCTTGAACGGAATCGGATACGGCTTCAACCAGCTCGGTGGTAATAGCACCATCCGGCTGAATAGTCAGTTTACCGATAGCCGCCAGTTTGGTGCCGGTTTGCGTCAGCGGCACTGCTTTTCCGTCCTGATTGGTTACAGTGGCTGCCGGCACTGCTTCATGGGAATGGCCGTCAATGCAAGCATCAATACCGCTGGTATGCTGCAATACGCTGGTGGAGGACCAACGGTCGGTAACGCCGTTCTGACCCAGATGGGCAACCAGAATGACAAAATCAGCACCTTCGGCTCTGGCTGCGTCTACACTTTTTTGAATCTGATCATACAACGTTTGTCCACTTTCATCTTCACAGAAGCCATAAATATACGCGCCCTGTTCATTCTGAAAATAAGCCGGTGTGGATTTGGTAAAGCTTTCCGGTGTAACTGCGCCCACAAAAGCCACTTTGGTATCGCCATAGGTCATCATCTTGTATGGCGCAAACACAGGCTGTCCGGTAGTTAAGTCCATAAAGTTGGCTGCATAGTAGCCGCACTGCAGCTGTTCTGCCAGCTCTAAAAAGCGAGACATCCCATAGTCAAATTCGTGGTTGCCCGGCACTGCAAAATCATAGCCAACCTGATTCATAATATCAATCAGATACTGTCCGTCGGAGATGGTGCCAATGGGCGTACCCTGAATGGAATCACCGGCATCCACCAGTGTTACATAAGGGGTTTGGGTTTCCATCTGCTGCTTGTACAGTGCCAGTCCTGCGTAGCCGATGTTGTCATCTACACCGCAATGTACATCGTTGGTGTACAGCACAACAATGTCCTCATCAGCTGCCAATGCAGCGGTTGGTATGGCTGCTGCAAAAACTAACATCGTCAATAATAACACGCACAACAGCATAGTCCGTTTTTGTTGCTTTGTTTTTATCATTTTATCCTCCTTAAATGTAGTTTTGATTTTTTATCACAAATTCTTTTTCACTTTTTTCATTATAACAGAAACTTGCAGCAGTGTTCCAGCTTTTCTTTTTCAGCGCTTTACAACCAGCGCAGCGTGTAAAATAGAAAGCAGACACGCCGCCGGCATTGGTTCTGCCCCTTGTCAATCTGGCCGGGAAAGGATATAGTATATAATAAATTACTTTAAGACAGGAGTTGGCTTTATGGATTTGACCATGTTGAAAGAAAAGGAGCTGCGTCGGGAATATAAAGATTTTATTCAGGAGCCCAAGAAAGTTGCCTACTACACAGACAAATTTGAAAAAATGAAACACAAGAACACCAAAATCAGTTTCAATATCTGGGGGCTTTTGTTCAGCGTTTACTGGTGCTTTTATCGCAAGATGCTGGGCTGGGGGGCTATGGCGTTAATTTTAAATGTGGGCGCTATGTATCTCAATTTTGCCTATGGACTCACTTGGCCCACAACGGTAATCACCACCATCTGCGCATTATTTTTTGGATTTTTCGGCAACTATCTTTATATGCGGTATGTAGAAAATTCGATTGCGCACTGCTTAAATCTGGATGGCGAAAAGAAGAAAAAATATTATAAAGAAAACGGCGGCGACGGCATCAAAATTTTATTGAGTATGCTGTTTGTGACACTGGTAATGGCCTTTGCCATGGCGGCCTCCTTTGGTATTCCGACACCGGCTGTCCAATAAAATTCAATCAAAGTTTAATAAAAATTCAAAAAAAATTCAATAAAATTGATGGATTCTTTGGCGACTATCAAAATGTTCACACAAAAAAGCTCGTTGATCTTTGCACGATTGCAAAGCCAGCGAGCTTTTTTCATCCTGTTTTGTTGTAACATGGCCGCGGTTTACGCCGCAGACATATCTTTCATATTTATATATTGTTTCATCCGGCAAGGCACAACATTTATCTGCGCTGCATAAGGGGCAACTCTTTTTTACCGAATAAAGTTGGTTTTTACCGCAGGTTCTCTTTGCGGCAGCTGCAAGCCTGCCTCTTTGCCTGCCTGAATGGATTTCAGCAGCCAGGCCATATTCATGCCCAGTGTGCGCATGGTCTGCAAACCTTCCAGATCCTGTTTTACTTCGTCCGGTGTGTTGCCATGCACCATGTTCCAGTATTGGGAACCGACAATAGGCATATTGCTGATAGTAAAATATTTATTAATCTGTTCAAATGCTGCGGTAGCGCCGCCGCGGCGACAGCTCATAATGGCAGCAGCCGGTTTATAGGCAAACAGATTGCCTCTGCCGTAAAACGCTCTGTCCATAAAGGAAGTCAGCATACCGGAGGCTGATGCAAAATGCACCGGTGAGCCAAATACAAAACCATCGGCCTGTTCTGCCAGATCCAAAAATTCATTCACGGTGTCAGAAATCACACAGCGGCCTGTTTTCATACAGGCGCCGCAGCCCAAGCAACCGGAGATTGGTTTGGTACCCACCTGAAAAATTTCAGTTTCAATGCCTTCTTTGTTCAGCGCTTCTGCTACTTGGCACAGCGCGGTATAGGTGCAGCCCTTAGCATGAGGACTGCCGTTAATTAGTAACACTTTCATCTTTTAAAAACCCCTCCTCTGTAATTTCTGCAATTCTATGAGCATTTTCCATTTCAATATGATCATGGATAATCTGACAAGCGCAGATTTCATCACCATGCGCCAAAGCCTGGGCATATTCTACTGCTTCCAGCTTATCGCCGCGGTTGATGGCTTCTTCGCTGCCATCCAGAATACCCAGAGCCAGCATTTTTTTATAGGCAGGTTCCGGCAGACCGGTAAAGATGGTGCGCACACCCTGCTGCGCCAGAGAATCTTTAATTTTGCCTAATGTAATAACCCCGGTGATATCCACTACCTGCGCATGGCTCAGGTTGATCACTACAATGTCAGCATCTTTACATTTTACTTCTAAAGAGCTGATGATACTTTCCGAAACCAAAAAGAACATCTGCCCTTGAATGCTGAAGGATTTGATCCGTTTTTGCAGACGGCTGCAAGGAATCGGATATTCTTCCAGGTATCCGTTGGCAACGCTGAACAGCATAGCCAGCGCAGATACCATGGTGCCGATGGCAACGGCAAAGGTTAAATCTACAGTCACTGTCAAAACAGTGGTAATGGCGATTACTACAAAGGCTTCTTTGGAAGCCCGCGCCAGTCGATAGCTTTCTTTGTATTCAATCATACGCAGCGCAGTACCCATCAACACGCCACCCAGCACTGCCAGCGGAATACCGGCAGCCAAATCGCCAAAGACAGCAATGAGCAAAATCAGTACCAGCGCATGAATAATGCCGGACATGCGTCCTCTGCCGCCAGCATTGACGTTTACAACAGAACGGGCAATGGCCCCTGTCCCAATCAAAAAGCCAAAGCAGGCTGCCACTGTATTGGCAATCCCCTGGCCCAGAATTTCGCGGTCACTGTCATGTTTGGTGCCGGTCATGTCATCTACTACCAAAGCTGACAACAGCGATTCAATAGCACCCAACAAGGCCAAGGTCAAACCAGCCTGACAGATATCTACCATATTCATGGACAGGAAATTAGGAATCTGCAAGGTAGGCAGCATCAGAGGAATCTGACCTACCACATATTCCTGCGGCATTGGCACCCACAGCGCCGAAATCACAGTACCGACAATAACTGTGATGATAGCATAGGGCATTTTTTTGTTAATCAACGGCAGTACCAGCATCATAGCAATAGCGATGCTGCACAGCAGCGGACTCATTTCAAAATATTTAAACTGATTGATAAAAATCAGCATGCCGATACCATTGGTAAACCCAACCATAACCGGTTTTGGAATCAGCCGGATATATTTGCCCAGTTTTAACAAGCCCATAATGATTTCAAAAATACCAGCCATAATCATGGAGGCAACCAAACCTTCCAGGCCATATTTCTCGGCCATGGTTACCAACACAACGGTCATGGCTCCCGTTGGCCCCGAAATCTGCGCTTTTGTGCCGCCAAACATGGAAGCCAAAATACCTGTGCAGATTGCGCCGTATACCCCGGCGGCAGCGCCTGCGCCGGACAGCACGCCAAAGCTCAATGCCAGCGGCAGTGCCACAAAGGCAACAGAGATCCCGCCGATGATATCTCCTTTCAACGTAGACAGGATCTCATTCTGAATGAACGATTTTACTTTCTCCAACAATGTTCTCTCCCTTTACTTTTATATTCGCCCATGTAAAAATTATTACAGTCAACAAACTTGATTATACACCTGTCTATCAGCAAAGACCAGTGGCATTTCTATTATGAGGCGCAATTTTCACATACATTTTTTCATATAGGGGGATATGCCGGACAATATCTGTTGCAGTGTTCCCACGCTGCTCCGGGTATTTCTGCAAAGAGATTGCCCTCTTAAGGGGTTGGGAAAAGTTGTTACACGTAGAGTAAACATATTGCATTTAGATTGCGTTATCTTTTTCCTACAGTAACTTTACATTATCAATTTTCATTCGCTTATTGCAAGATAATAATAAAAATAGTATGCTGTTCACAGAAAGCTTTGCAGCGTTGCTTTTGCAGCTGCATCCATCAATTTGCTTTCATCCTGCGCAGTTGTGCTTTGTGGCGCAGCGGTTCTACAAAAAATATCTGAAAAATATGATCCGAGGAGTGATTTTATGTATCCATTTGCCGTCACTAGCGTTTTACTTGCTTTCACCTTGAGCGTTCAGCCGGCACTGCTGCCTGTAGACTCGTTTGTCTATCAGAATGCAATACAGTCGGTGTATCAATATGTATTGAACCAGGAAAGTCCGTCGCCTGTTACCGGTGTTTATGATGCGGCCTCGCTGACATCACTGGACAACACCAGCCGCGGCTGGGGGCAGGGCGTGCGTCTGGACGAACAGAACCGTCCTCTGGGCGCAGTCAAAGCGCAGGAAACCTATGGTCAGTATAACGCCCAGTTTATTGCTGAAGCATCGCCGCTGATTTATCTGACTATTGATGAAGGCTACGAAAACGGCTATACTGCCAAAATATTAGATGTGCTGAAAGAAAAACAATGCCCTGCTGTGTTTTTTGTCACTATGGATTATGTGCAGGAGAATCCCGATTTGATTCGCCGTATGATTGACGAAGGGCATGTGGTGGGCAATCACAGCGTTACCCATCCGGCTAAGGGATTGCCGTCGCAGACGCTGGATGTGCAGGCCGAGGAATTAATGGCGCTGCACCGCTATGTAAAAGAAAATTTTGATTATGATATGTATCTGTTCCGCTATCCTGCCGGTGTTTTCAGCCAACAGTCGCTGGCGCTGGTACAGCAGCTGGGCTATCGCAGTGTGTTCTGGAGCTTTGCTTATCGGGACTGGGTAACGGATGACCAGCCGCAGCCGCAGAAAGCTTTGCAAACTGTGACAGATAAACTGCATCCTGGCGCTATCTATCTGCTGCACGCAGTATCGTCCACCAATGCGCAGATCATGGGCGATTTTATTGACGCTGCCCGGGCAGAAGGCTACGGTTTTGGCAAGATGACTGTGTAATCAACATCTTTACGATTTGGTAAATTTAGGAATAGATGAACGGCATCTGCCAAAATATAGACCACAACAAAAAAACAGGGCTGCTCCTTTATCGGAACAGTCCTGTTCGCTTTTTTTCATCTGTTACCGCGCCCACTCATACACTTCCAGGCCCAGCACGTAAAACTCCACAGCTTGAATATTGCGCTGCGGTGTGCCGTCAAAGATGTAGCGCACCGAATAGCCCAAGCCGCCATAAGTGGCATAATCGTAAGCATAATCTGTGCCGCTCACATAAATCAGCGGCTGTTTGGTCTTTTCATGACCGTTCAAACGGAAAAAATCCACCGTTACCAGCGCACCCCAAGCCAGCAATAAGACAAATAAAATGGATAATATCCGCTTTGTCCTTTCTGTCATATGCCCACCTGCTTTCTGCTACTCCGCAAATTTCACCGTATCCAAAGTGATGTTTCCTTCTTCGCTGTAAACCAGCAGCATATTTTCACCGCGGCCTTCTATCAGCTGCAGGTCATGCTCGGTAAGCGCAGCAGGAATTGTTTTTTTCCACGGTTTCTTTTTGCTGGAGGCAGTCACTGTCCCTGTGTCGCTGTGCAGTTTCAGCCATAGGTTTTGGCGCCATTTTTTAGTGCCGATATACATGTCGCCCCGCTCACTGTTTAGCTCCCAAATGCCTTTAATCTGGCTGGTTAAGGCTGTTAAGTCACCGGCCTGGCTGTCATAATTCCAGTAGCGCAGCTGATTATCCAACAGATTGGTATTGCCCGCCTGATTGGCAATATTCAGATAATGAATGCGGCTGCGATTGATGGTAATGTCTGATGTGTTGCTAATCAGGTCTGCCTTTTGCAAATCGGCCTTGTGCAGCAGAATGGAGCCGTAAGCTACATCGGCTGTTAGCTGTTTGCTCTTGCACTGATAAAAGGCTGCATCCAATCGCTTGCCGGAAATTTTTATTTCATCATAACTTTTTTTAGGCAGAAGAATGCGCATGGTTAAATTGGCGGCATAGCGATCTCCATGGGCATTGGCTATCACCGGATAGGTATCCAGCCGAATAGACAGCGCGCCGTTATCGTTCAGCTGCCACACCGCCTTTTGATTGACATAGCCTGTCCCATACAGCTGCACCTGAATTTGACCAATATCATAGCTGGAGCCGACTTCTACTGCAACCCCTTCCGCATGGATATCAACTGCCTGCACACCGTCGGCAGAGATGGTCTGGCTGCTGGCTGCATCTATTTTGGGCAGGCCGCCGCGCAAGTCGAATAAACTGTATCCCAACAGGATCATCATCACTACGCTGGCTGCAGCCCAGCCGATTAGCAGCAACCATAATGGCTTCAACCGTTTCCAGATTCGCAGAGTTCTTAACCGCATTCTTCCATCACCACCTTGTTTATTGTCAAAGTATTGGCACAATTATTATCCTGCCGGCAAACTACTGACCTATTAATTTTGCAATTGTTTCACGTGAAACAATTTTGTTTTGTAATGCTCCATCGTCGGGAGACTGTTTGTTGTCTGCCCTCCTGCCATGGATAAACTCTTGCCCTTTGCGATTTTATTTGGTTAATAACTATGTTTCACGTGAAACAATTTTGTTTGTGATGCTCCATCGTCGGGAGACTGTTTGTTGCCTGCCCTCGTACCCGACTAGAAAAGCGTCGGGCACCGGACATTTGCTTGTATGTCTGCCTCACTATGGACTGTGTCCAGTTCGGCTAGACAGACTGCGCATCTGTCCGTTTCAATCTCGACAACGGCAACAAAACATCTCCCTAGTTTGTGTGCATAAGGCTGGCCTATCCTTTGCCAAAATTCCGAATTGGGATGGATTATCGCGCCAAATGTCTGAACCGAAGTGGACGAAGTCCAAACTGAGGCAGACATTTCAGCGATTGTCCAGTACCACTGAGGGATAGGCAAAGGTAGGATAGCCGACCGTAATATATTTTATTGTATCACAATGTCTGCGGCAAAGAAAGAAATTCTGCACCGCTGTCAACCTGTTATTTTCGTTTTTGCTGCAGTACATCTTCTATGCTGTACTGATACATATCCCAGCGGCCCAGAGTAAGCGGATCATCACCAGCCTGCACATGCCTTGGCTCTACTGTAAAAGCCAATGTGATGCCCTGCTGCTGCAAGATAGCGCGGGCGGCCTCGGTATAGTGACCATAGGGATAAGAAAAATAGGTTGTCCCTTGTAGTTTTCGCACCGACCGCTGAATATCCTCCTGCAGTTCCTGATTAGATACGGTGGTGAGTCGGCCTTTTCCATTCCAGGATAAATTATGCAGATCATCGGTATGACTGGCAAACTGAAAGGTTTGGCGCATTTCTTTTATCTCCGGCCAGCTGAGATATTGCAGCCCTTTTACGTTAAAGGTCTGCGGCTGCTGCTCCATCCAACCGGTCAGCGCAAAAATGACAGCGGTATAGCCATGCTCCTGTAAGATGGGCATGGCGTACTGCTTGTTGCTCAGATAGCCGTCATCGAAGGTAATCAGCACACTTTTGGGCGGCAGCGGCTGTTCTTCCCGCACAAAGGCTTCCAGCTGCCGCAGGCTGATGGTTTGATAGCCTCGTTCTTTCAGTGTCTGCATATCCTGCGCAAACTGTTCTACGCTGATTGCTACATTGTTATCTTGAAACAGTCCTGTCATATCGGCTTCCGGCAATAAATGATGGTACATCAGCACCGGCACCGCCGCTTGGGTAAAGTCGCTGCCCGCCGGTGTCTGCTCCTGGTGCAGCTGAGCGGCAGTCAGGGTAAACCAGCCCATCATCAGCAATAAGCCGCAGGCCAGGGCAACAGCCCGCAATTGTTCATCTTTTAATCGTTTCATAAATAAAAACCCCTATCCAATGTTTCTGGATAGGGTGCCCAATGGCGATTGTTTTTATGTGCAATACTTCTATTTCACCGCACACAGCCGATATAAATTTTTTTCTAACTGCACACCGTCCCGCACCGGTTCTGCCGCTTTGATGGCATCTTCCACCGCATGACAAATAAAATCAGCGGACAGCTTGACGCTCTCCTGTAACGTGCGGCTTTGCAGCAGCCCGCCAATTAGAACGGCGGTAAAGATATCACCTGTGCCGGGATAGCTGACCGGCAGTTCTCGATAGGCAATCTGTTCAAAGGATTGGGTTGGCCGTTGATAACAGCATACGCAGCGGCCGTCGTTCTGATCATGCACGCCGGTAACAATAACGGTTTCCGGACCCATGGCGCTTAACTGCGCAGTCAGCGGCTCCAAATCTTCTGCCAGTATGGCTGTATCCAGCGGCAATCCCAGCAGCAGTTTTACTTCTGTCACATTGGGTGTAATGATATGGGCTCGGCTAATCAGGTGAACCATTCGCTGCACCATAACATCGTCCATGGTATCATACAGCGCATTGTCATCACCCAGCACAGGGTCGATCACCACCAAAGTATCTGCACCAACAAACGTGTCCAATGTGTTTTCCATAATTGCAATTTGTTGAGCGGAACCTAAAAAGCCGCTGTAAATGCAGTCAAAATCCATATGCAGCTGCTGCCAGTGTTTTAAATAGGCCGGCATGGTATCTGTTAAATCTATAAACGTATAATCAGTAAATCCGCTGGTTTGGGTAGACAGCACTGCAGTGGGCACAGGGCAAACCTGCACACCCATAACCGACAGCACCGGCGTTATTGCCATCAAAGATGACCGACCCAACCCGGACAAATCATGAACAGCCATCACCCGTTTAAATTCTCGTTTCATTCTGTAGCCCCATTTCCTGTACACTATGCACATATTGTACACGAAAACACGCAAAAAAAAAAGATGCCTTAGGGGAAATATCCCTCAAAGCATCTATTAGCAAAGCCAGTCTTGTGTGTGTTTGATTGGTTAGTCGACTTATGCGAATCGCTTCACAACTCTGCTTTCTCTATTGTACGCTATTCTCTTTTTTTTGACAACAATTTTTAGTAAAAACTTTTCTTATGGTTATAAATTATCGGTATTAGAGCCATTTTGGGACCTTCTGTCTCTTATTGTCAGCACTTTTTATCCTATAAATTTTGTTTCATATGACAAAGTGCAACAATTTGTGTACCTACTATCATCGGGTTCCATGGCCGATAAAATACAGCAAATCATCAGTTTGTGACCATCGGAACAAATATTGCCGACAATAATAGACTGTTTCATTCAGGCAAATGCTTTGCCGCCATATTTGCTGCGCGCTCAACAACAGCACAAACCACAGTTCTAAAATTGTTTTTTGCTGTAAATGTTGCAGGAAATGCGATAGGATATGATTGTTGCAATGGCTGTCACAATCAATGCAACACCCAATAAGATGCCGTCGCTCAGCAAAATTCCCTGCATCATTTCTCCAACTCTCATATCGCCGCCAAAACCTCTGGCCTTCAGAGAAATGATCACTATAGCCATCCATGAGCCTGCCACACCGCACAACATCACAATAACCAAACGTCCGCGCTGCGCACCCCACTTGAACATGCAGGGCAGCGCGATCACCGACATCAGCAGGGACATGGCAGCTACCAGCAGATTGGTGAACAACGCGTCAGCCCAGTTGCCATCCAACAGCCCTGAGAATGTGACGCCAACCACCAAAAACAGACCAAACAGCAAAAAGCAAAGCAGATATTTACTCTGCACTATTTTTTGGCGGGATATAGGCATGGTCAGTGCATATTTATCCCAATGATAAAATTCATCATAGGAGATAGAATTGGCCGGCAGCATCATCAAAATCACAGCCAGCACACCGGACACCATGCTGGAATTATCGCCTACCACGCCGATAATCGCATATACCAGCACAAATATCACCAATATGCTAAACGTACTTTTTAAAGCTAATAGTTCTTTTCGTAATAACCCTTTCATTGGTTCTCTTCACTCCTTACTGTTTTGTCCCTTTGTTGAAAAACAGCATAATACTTTCCAGCGTAGGCCGTTCCAAAACGAAGGCTTCGTTTACCTGCTCCCGTTTTACCAAAGCTTCTACACCGAACTGCTGCCGCCGCACACGCAAAATGGCCTCCGGCGCAATATCCCGCAACTGTTCTTCACTCCCTTTGAAAATGGCGTATTCCTCCAGCAATCTGTCTTTTTCCATGCTCAGCTCAATATGACCTTTGTGAATGTAGGTAATATAATCGCAAACTTTTTCTAAATCGCTGGTGATATGAGAAGCCATCAAAATGGCGTGATTTTCATCCTGCATAAACTCCAGAAAAATGTCCAAAATTTCATCCCGCACCACTGGATCCAGCCCGCTGGTGGCTTCGTCCAAAATCAACAGCTGCGCATGGTGGCTCAATGCCACAGCGATGGATAGTTTCATTTTCATACCGCGGGAATAGGTTTTAATTTTGCTTTTTTCCGGTAAACCAAACCGCGCTGTCAGCTGTTTGAACACATCAGACTGCCAGTTGGGATAAATATCCTGCATAATCTGATTGACCTGCCGTACATTGAGCATATCCGGAATGTGACATTCATCCATAACCACGCCAATATGCGCATTTCGCTCTGCAGAAAATGCCTCTGCCGGTACATCCAGCACATCAATCTCGCCGCCGTCCCGCTGAATCAGGTTCAGCATCAGCTTAATCAGTGTGCTTTTACCTGCCCCGTTTTCACCAATCAGCCCCATAATGCAGCCTTTTGGCAGCACCAAAGATACATTTTGCAGTGTAAAATTGGTATAATTTTTTGTCACATTTTTTAATTCTAACGCATATGTCATGATTCTTCGCCTCCGTAAAGCAGAGTTAACATTTCCTGTAATTCTGTTAAAGATATGTTGCTGATGTGCGCGGTTTCTACTGCCTGCATCAGTTGCTGCTCAATTTTTTGCAGCTGCGCTTCCCGAACCAGCTCTACATTTGTACCCGCCACAAAGCTGCCCTTTCCTGTCTGAGAAATAATAAAACCGTCCCGTTCCAGTTCTTCATAGGCGCGCTTGGTGGTAATCACGCTGATTCGTAATTCCTTGGCCAGCAAACGCATGGAAGGCAGCATATCCCCTTCCTTCAAAGCGCCGCTGATAATCAATGCTTTGATTTGACTGGCAATTTGCTCATAAATAGGCTGACCGCCAGTATTACTGATAATAATGTTCATGATGTGCACCTCATGTTATATTGTATATATTCATTATATACAATATGCACAATATGTCAACAGGAAAATTGTAAGAAAAAAAGAACAGCCCTCTGGTTTTTACACCAAAAGACTGCTCTGAGCCGCTTTGTATACCATGTTTCTGCCAACAATTACAATATGGTGATTACTGCAAAAATCAATTTTTTACTGTACTTGCTGTAACTGTTACATCATAGCTGTTCTCCGTTTTGGTAATGGTGATATTATAATCTTCCCCTTCTGCCAGTGGCGACAAATATCCTTGCTGCACCAGTTCGGAGGCTGTGATCGTGGTGCTGTCCGCATTGCCGTTTTCCATTTCCCAACGGGTCAGATACAGCCGCGCCGCTTGTTCTACCATGTGCAGGTTGGATTCCTCCACTTGTTCTTTTGCTGTGGCTACATAACCGGTCACCATGGGTAGTATCGCCGCCGTCAAAATTCCCATAATCACCAACACCACAATCAGTTCTACCAGTGTAAATCCCTGGCTTTCAGGCCCGCTCTGACGCTTGGCTGTCAATACTGCCTGCAATTTGTTTTGTTTCATACGCATGCTCTCCTTCACCATAAAAAATTTTACTGCTAGTTCAGCCTATCATTTTTTACAGGAAAAGGAAATCATATTGTTTCGACTAATTTCTGTTAAAAAGATTCCAATGGGGTGTTCACTGTGATATCGTCAGCATATTGGTAAACTATCTCTTGTTTTTTTACAAAACGCCGCAAATCTTCGCTTTTTTCTGCTGTATTTTTAAAGCATTGTTTCCTGTCATGTATAAAAATATGCTATCCGCAATTTGTTGGATAAATAGCAAACATCACCTGCTGTTTATCCTTCTGCCGATTCCTCCAGCACCCATGGCAAGACCAGATAAAACTCCAAATCAAAATGAGGATCCGGAAAACCGGGCGCTCCATAAGGATAGGATTCGTGGCCGCATCGCCCTTCACCCCAGCTGCAGGGCAATTCTTCCGCCCTGCGGTCATTTAAAATGCGCCCAGCAATTCGATAGCTGAACTGATAGCACTGCCCATCGTCGTCAGGATACAGCTGGCATACATATGTGGCTTTCTCCGGCGGTATGCCAAGCATCTGCAGCGGCGCCAGCGCAGCATCAGGCAAGTTTTTCTTTTGCGCCAAAGCCAAAAAATTGCGGCAGTGACCGCACGTGCAGCCCCACTCATTTGCTTGGGCATACCAGTTTTGTGTAGCAGTTTTATCTAATTCTACTTCAAATCCAAAAAAGTTATATCGCTCCATATCTACTCCCCCTATTCTGCAGCACAATCAAATAACTTCACTGCACCGCAAATTGCTTATAAAAACTTGCTGATGATTCTGATTTCTTTGCTGCTGTTTATCTGACTAATGATTAACTCTTGGAAAAATACAAAAAGAGACAGCTGAAATAATCCAACTGTCTCTCTGATAATTCCTTATAAAGCATTTATCAGGCTTACGCTAACACCAATGAACAGAGCCTGTGCATATTGTGAATAAAAATTTTGTCATTTATACACAGTTTCAGTCAATGGCCGTAGTTATCCACTTTTATCTGTGTATAACTCGCTGAAAATGTGGATAAGTTTGTGGATAAGCTGTTACCGAATTAATGTCCGCACCCATTTCAGTTTCTTCTTATATGGCGCATAACGCAGCGGCAGCTCAATCTCATTGGACTGTTTCAGCACCACTTTTTGATGGGAGAAGGTATCAAAACCGGCTTTGCCATGATAAGCGCCGCCCATACCGCTTTGCCCTACTCCACGGAATAGGATTTCGGCGCCGGAAACATGCAGAACGGTGTCATTCACACAGCCACCGCCGAAAGAAACCTGATTCATCACCATTTTTTCTACATTGGGATCTCGGGTAAAGAGATACAACGCCAATGGTTTTGGACGATTCTGAATATAACAGATTGCTTTTTCCAGGGAATCATACGGAATAATGGGCAGTACGGGACCAAAAATTTCCTCGTTCATGACGATGCTGTTTTCCGGATCTACCATATCCAAAATAGTAGGCTCCAATTTTAGTTTTTCACGGTTGCTCCGCCCGCCGTGTACAATGTGCCCTTCATCCAAATAGCCAACCAAACGATCCAAGTGTTCTTCATTGACAATCCGCGGATAATCAGGATTTTCAAAAATATCGCCCGGATAAAATTCTTCCAGATTTTGAATCATGTACTGCATCAACTTATCTTTATGTTTGCGGTCTACCAACACATAGTCCGGCGCAATACAGGTTTGTCCGCAGTTCAGACATTTGCCCCAGATAATCCGTCTGGCTGCCACTTTTAAATCGGCGGTATCCTCTACAATACAAGGGCTTTTACCGCCCAACTCCAATGTTACTGATGTTAAATGCTCTGCTGCTGCCCGCATAATCATTTTGCCGACACGGGGACTGCCAATGAAGAAGATATGATCAAAGTCTTCCTCCAGCAGCTCGCGGCCTACCTCTGCACCGCCGGTAAAAATGCTGACATAAAGACTTTCAAAAGTTTCTTCGATGATGGTTTTCACAACTTCCTGCGTTTTTGGCGCCAATTCTGATGGCTTAATGGCTACACAGTTACCCGCTGCAATTGCCGCTGTCAATGGAGAAAATACCAGCTGCACAGGATAATTCCATGGCACGATAATCAGCACCAAACCCAAAGGTTCTGTGTAGGACATCAGTCTGCCCGGATACTGATTTAACCCGCCGCGATCTACCGGACGAATTTCTGCCCATTTAGGCAGATGTTTAATTGCAGTATTGATTTCATCATATACCATGGCAATTTCTGTAGAATATGCTTCAAACTCAGATTTACCCAAATCTTCTTCCAAAGCCCAAATTAGATTTTCTTCATATTTTTTTATTGTTTTCCGCAGCGCTCTCAGTTGTTTTAGACGCCAGTCGATATCTAATGTTGGCCCGCATAAAAAGAATTCACGCTGTCTTCTTAAGGTTTCCTTGATTGTCATTGCTGCCTCTCCCCTCTTTCTGCTCCCTTGTTTGCTATGTCGTTTATTTATTTTGTTCCAGCCCTGCCAAAATCAGTTTACGCAGCTGGCAAATAAATGCTTCATTTTGCGCCGCCATACGCTTTGACGGCCCTTTTGTTCTGCCGCCGCTTCTGCGAATTTTCTGTGCAGTATGCCGACTGGCCAATAATCCGTCAATATTATGTTCGGTATAAATCATGCCATTCTGATTGATTGGATTTCCCTTGCGCGCCAGGCACATGGCTGCTAAGCCATAATCCTGCGTTACCACAATATCACCGGACTGCACCATATTTACCAGAGCAAAATCCACACTGTCGGCTCCCTGAGAAAACACCATTGTATGAGCGCCTTCCTTGTTAAAATAATGGGCAGTATCGCAAAGAATAAAACATTCCACCCCATACTCCTGCGCCAGCAGAATGGTTTCATCCACCACAGGACATCCGTCTGCATCAATCAGTATCCGCACGTTTAAGCTCCTTTCAATCCTCTGCCGCCTGCCGATTTAAGCAAAGCGGCATTGTCTTCAGTTTTATTATATAAGATTCACCAGAACAGCACAATAAGTTTTCTTAAAGTTTCCCCCCGTGAAAATAAAAAAGCTACTCCAACAAAGTTAGAATAGCTTTTATAATCATATACAAATATCATTCATTATGCGTTTTCATTCAATGCAGTTTTCAATTCTGTGATGAATGACTGCGGCACATAGGTGCGGCCATCACGAATTTCAGCAGCATTTTCAGCTTTTACCCGCATTTTATTAATACCATAGTCACTGCTGCCAATGGTAACAGTCGCACTGAATGCATTATTATCTTTAGTTAAAATAACAGTGTTGCCTTCCTGGTTCCACTGAATGGAAAGTCCCAATTCGCTAACGGCGTCACGCAGATTTACCATTGCATCAGACAGCGGAACAGCATCTATAGCTGTATCTGTTTCTTTCTCACTGTCAACTGCAGCATCAGCAGGATGCAGCAGCAATACACGATCAGTACCAGCCTGACCCGGATAGCTTAACGCCATGATATCATAATACAGTACCACTTCATCGCCAACTTTTAAGCTATCAATGAACACTCTGTTTTTGGTCAGATAAGGGCTGATACTTGCATCTTTATTCACTGTTACCAAACGGCTGCCGCTATCGGTTGTTAAGGTAACACTGCCATCTGCATTTTTGCTGACTGCTTCTACTACAGCATAGTTAGGAGTTACATCACCTTTTACCATCACTGCTGTGGCATTGCATCTTGCCGGCAGACTCATGGTCATGGCCTGACTATGGGATACCACTACTTCTTTCCCTTTTAAATCTTTCAGCGCAATAGGCAGTCCGTTTTCGTCAATCACCCAGGTAGCATTGCCGCTGGCTTTATCCATATTGATATAAAAATCAATTTCTGTTTGATCATTTTTTACTAAAATACTTGGGGACTTACTGTCTTCATTGATTTCCTGTACAACACCCACCGTTGTTGCCAATGCCATAGTCTGCTGCGCTTCTGCTACAACAGCCGCTGTATTTTGTATTGCAACTGCTGCGGTGGTGTCTGCAAATACTGGGGCTGTAATACCTACAGCAAATGCGGTTGTCAGTGCGATTGTGATTAATTTTTTGTTGTTCATAAAAATGCGCTCCTTTATGAGTGATTTTAAATTTTTTTATTTGTGCTTTGCATACTCTTCAGACGAAACCGTTCCAAAAAAGTTCCCGTTATTTTCAATTGGGTAAAAAATTTTTTCCAACTATCGCCCTATTGCGCCCAACAACCGAAATACTTCCCGGCAAGTTTTTTTCTGCAATGCTTGTATCTTGCCTTATACAGATGCTATAATATAACAACATGGAAAAATTCCATACTGCTATATGATTCTATTACTTTCAACGAAGGGAAGATTGTGAAATGAACTTGGAGACAACAAATCATCTGGACAATATCCGCCAAGCCGCAAAAAATCTGGACGGCGTGCTGCGGAAAACAGAACTGATTTACAGTGATTTTTTCAGCAAGGAGACCGGCAACCGAATTTATATTAAACCGGAAAACCTGCAAAGAACAGGTTCCTTCAAAATTCGCGGCGCATATAATAAAGTCGCAAATCTGACTGAAGAAGAACGTGCCAAGGGCATTATTGCTTCTTCCGCCGGAAACCATGCCCAGGGTGTGGCATTGGCTGCTTCCAAAATGGGTATTAAATCCACTATTGTCATGCCGCTGGTAACACCATTGATTAAAGTAGATTCTACCAAATCCTATGGCGCTGATGTGGTGCTGCACGGCAATGTTTATGACGAAGCTTATGCCAAAGCAGTAGAATTAGCCGAAGAACATGGCTACACCTTTGTGCATCCTTATAACGATTACGACGTTATGTGCGGACAAGGCACTATCGCTTTAGAAATTTTAGAAGAAATGGCCGATATCGATCAGATTTTGGTTCCTGTCGGCGGCGGTGGATTAATCAGCGGCATTGCGCTGGCAGCCAAAGCCATTAAACCTACCATTCAGGTAATTGGGGTGGAACCGGTGGGGGCAGCTAGTATGACTGCTTCTCTGGATGCCGGAAAAGTAGTAACGCTGCAGGATATCCACACTGCTGCAGAAGGGGTTGCTGTGCGCACAGTGGGAAATAATTGCCTTGATGTATGCAGTCAATATGTAGATGGCATTATTCAGGTAACAGAAGAAGAAATCATGGAAGCACTGCTGATGCTGCTGGAACGGCACAAAATTATTGCAGAAGCGGCAGGTGCTCTGCCTCTGGCAGCCATCAAAAAGCTGAACACCCGCAACAAAAATATCGCCTGCGTTGTCAGCGGTGGGAATATTGACATGGTAACCATTTCTTCAGCCATCAATTCCGGTTTGGTCACCCGCGGTCGAGTGCTGTGCTTTACCGTTGATCTGCCGGATACACCAGGACAATTATTAAGCATTGCACAGATTTTATCCGACCATCGGGCCAATGTTATCAAACTGGAACACAATCAGTTTAAAGCGCTGGATCGTGTCCAGCACGTGCAGTTGGAGGTTACTGCTGAAACCAACGGCCACGAACATATTCAAACTGTAATTGAAGCTTTGGAGGCGCGCGGCTTTAAAGTAAACAGAATCTACTAAACAGTCGGCATATAGTTTCAATTTTTCTGAGACAAACAGTATAACATGTGCATACAACCATCACTTTATCACACATATAAAATGACGCATTCTGGTCTGATGACTAAGAATGCGTCATTTTATATGGATAATTTTCAGCTATGCAGTTTATCTGATACAAGCGAATCATTTATGTTTATGCAGCATTTATATAGTAATTGCCACTTTGATAACGCCGTCCTTTTTGTTTTCAAATACTTCGTAGGCTTCGCCAATTCGCGAAAGCGGATAAGTATGTGTAATAAGCGGCGTGGTGTCAATTTTGCCCTGTTCAATCAAAGCAAGGGTTTCCTCGCAATCGCAGCCATCAACTCCACCTGTTTTAAAAGTCAGATTTTTACCATACATATCCGGCAAAGGCAGCGTCTGCGCTTTTTCATAAAGAGCAACTACGGTGACAATCGCATTCGGTCTGGCACATTTCCAGGCAAGTTCAAAAGTAGTGTCTGTACCAGCCACTTCCAGCACCACATCCGCTCCACCATGTTCGCTCTCTGTCAATACATAGTCCAGACAGTTTTCCGGCTTAACGGTCAGAACTCCAGGATAATGTTTTTGGACAAATGCAATCCGATTATCGTCGGCTTCACAGACGATAACCTTCTTGGGATTTTTCAAAAGTGTACAAATCAGTGTACAAATTCCCGTAGGCCCTGCACCAATGATGAGTACGGTATCATCCTCTGTAATTTCGGAGATGCGGGCAGCCCAATAGCCTGTGGCAAGAACATCTCCCACAAGCAGAGCCTGTTCATTGGTCACGGTATCAGGTATTTTGTTCAGGCCCGTATTGGCCAAAGGCACGCGGACATACTCCGCTTGACCGCCGTCGATACGGCAGCCCAACGCCCAGCCGCCGTTTTTGTCAGTGCAATTATTGACATAACCCTTCTTGCAGAAAAAACACGCCCCGCAAAAAGTTTCCACATTGACAGTCACTCGATCACCAGGCTTTACAGTGCTAACTGCGGAACCAATTTCTTCTACAACACCCACCATCTCGTGCCCCACAGTAACACCCGAGACGGCTTGCGGCACAGCGCCGTGTTTGATATGGATATCACTGGAACAGATACTGGCAAGAGTCACTCTGACAATGGCATCCTGCTGGTCAAGAATTACGGGCTTTGGTTTTTCCACAAGTTCAAATTTTCCGTTTTCAATATACGTATAGGTAAGCATATTCTATTCCTTTCTAACATATCATTCAGACATACTTCCTGCGTCAACAACATTATCGGTATCTAGTATACCAAAGAAAGTCTTGCAGTTATTGAATTGTTCACGACTTTACTACAGTCTCTACGCAAATCAAACTGCAAAGCAGTGTCCATTATGATTTTATCATCTTCGTTATACTGTGCCAAGAGCGTACCATAGAATCGCTTTAGGAAACAGAAGATATAACAATTGCAATTTTGTTTTGTACTGCCAAACAACAAATAAAAACGCTGACAGGGATACATTCGCATCCTTGTCAGCGTTCTTTTTGGCGGAGATGGAGAGATTTGAACTCTCGCGCCAGCATAAACCGGCCTACCGCATTTCGAGTGCGGACCCTTCAGCCACTTGGGTACATCTCCATATCATGGGGTTATTTTTTGCGGCGCAGCTGGGAAAAGAAATCTTTCATCAGCTGACTGCAACGCTGCTGGTCAATCGGACCCACAATGTGTACATTATGGTTAAATCCCGGAAACTGCAGCAAATTGAGCTGGCTGCCTGCTGAACCAAATTTGGGCTCACTGGCTCCATAAACAACAGTGTCAATGCGGCTGTTAATCAAAGCACCGCAGCACATGGGGCAGGGCTCCATAGTCACATATAGTGTGCAGTTAGCCAAACGCCAGCTTCCCAGCGTTTGTCCTGCCTGACGCAGAGCGCAGATTTCAGCATGGGCGGTAGGATCATGGTCGCGCTCTCGCAGATTATGCCCGCGTCCTACAATCTGTCCATCACAGACTACTACAGCGCCAATGGGCACTTCGCCTAAGGCTGCTGCCTTTTCTGCCTCTTTGATTGCTTCTTCCATAAAAAAAAGATGTTCCTCTGCCAACATAATGCTCTCCTCTGCTATCATTGCCCACTTATTTTACACTGAAACCTTTTTTCTGTCAATGACCAGCCGCCAGCCAACATCAAATAACCACCCAATTACTCCTGTTCTGCTGCCAATGATTCCAGATTCTCCTCTTCCGGCTTATTGGACAAAATCACCTTTTTGATTGATTTTTCCAATTTCACCCGTGGAATCCATACCTGATGATCGCAAGTGGTACAACGAATTCTAAAATCCATACCAACCCGCATAATCTCCCATTGATTCCCACCGCAGGGATGATTCTTTTTTGTCTGCACAATATCCCCTACATACAATTTCATAGGCATGTGTATGTCCCCCTTTACTGCAACAACATCTTATTTGTATTGTAATTTATATCGTATCCACGTATTTCACTGCATCAATTGAATTTTTGGATAGGAAATTTCTACATGCTGTTCATCCAATGCTGCTTTGATTTCTTTGCGTAAATCCCGCTCAATCGGCAGTTGCTTCCAATGCCATGCTGTAAATGTCGCCCGCACAGTTACCGAAGAATCGGCCAACGCAATAGCGCCTACCACATTGGGCAGTTCTTCCAAATCCTCTGCATACTTCTGTGCAATTTTGGCGCAAGCTTGCTCCATCACTGCAATGGCATGCTCCAAATCTTCCTCATAGGCAATGCCCACATCCACATAACCGCGCTGAGCAGCTCTGCTGTAATTCACTACTTTACCGATACTTCCGTTGGCGATAATCATCAAATGGCCATCCACCGTTTCTACCTTGGTGGTTTTCATGCCAATTTCCCGTACAGTGCCTTGTACGGTATCAATCTGCACAACTTCACCTACAGCATATTGGTTTTCCAACACAATAAAGATACCGCTCATCAAATCCTGCACAATACTCTGCGCGCCAAAAGCAACAGCCAGACTGACTACCCCTGCGCCGGCAATAATCGTAGTGACCGAGAATCCCACCATATCCAGACAAGTGATAATGGCAACAAAATACAAAATATAACTGGCAATGCTTTTAAATAATTTGGATAATGTCTGTAGCCGTTTTTCCTCCAAAGCAACTGCATCGCTTTTACTCAAGCCTAACGTAATTCGGTTGCGAAACAATTTGTCAATAAAATGACAAACAACCTGCCGTATCAACAATGCCAACATAACGACAATCAATACTTTAATTAAAATGCCAGCATAGGCCAGCAGCGCTTCTTTGGAAAAAAGCCCAAAAATATATCTGGTTATTTCAGGGTCAGGTTGTAAATCCATACTCTCCACAACTTGTTCTACTTCGTCCATCGTCTTGTTTGCTCCTTCGTCTGCTCCATAAATAAGTGATTGTTTCATTGCTGTCATCTAAAGTGCATAAAATTTCTTCCATAATTTCTTTTACCAAGCCGTCATTCTCTTGATAAAATGCTTCTCTCAATGCCGGACATGCCTGATAATACCGTCCTCGTCCGATAGCCTCTGCCGCCAGCAGCCGAATCTGCCAATTTTCATCCTTCAACAAATCAATCAGAATTGGACAAACCTCCTGCCCTTCAATTTGTCCAATGGCTTCTACTGTCATTTTTTTCAGCAAATAATTCTGCGTATCCAAAAGTTCTGTCAAAGCCGGTATCACGCTGCTGTCACCAAAAGCGCCCAACAACTGCACCATCACAATTTTCCCATTGATATCTGCCTGTTCTATCTTTTGCAGAATAACCGGAATCAACTTCGGTCCCAATGATTGTAACACATCATGAATCCGTGAAGCCAGAAAATTTTCCGGCCGACTCAATGCATCCAACATAGGCTCAATAATTAAAACCGGATCCTGCTTTTTTAAAGCACCGGCAGCAGCCAAACGCAAACTTTCGTCATCCCGCCGCATTTCCTGCACTAAAAAATTTACCACATTGGGATTGTGAATATACCCTAGCGCCTCCAGTGCCTGTCCTTTTTTACGCAGCGGCAGTTCACTGTAATCGGCAATCAGCCGAAACCAATATTCTTGAAAGGTTGCCCGTGCCAAATCCCGCTGTGCAAAACTGTCTAGCTCGTCCCAATACTGCCAAAAAATTTCTTCTCTGTCGGCCTGACTCATTAATTCAATGGCAAACCGATATTCAGGCAGCTGATCTCTGCGCAATATCCACTGACTGGCAATCTGTGCAATATCGGTCTGACTTTGCAGCCGCTGCTGTCTTTGATACTTTCTGCTTCTAAATGGAATCATAAAACCACCTCGTAATTATACTAACGGCGGCATTTCAGACAACTTTCAGCCTTTACTTCAGCTGTTTTTTAGTCTGAGTGCTTTTCCATTCAGATAATCAAATTTACTCCCCTGTTTTGAATTCCGTGCAATAAACTCTGCATCAATTGCGTCTTTAATTTTCCACCAACTTGTGTCCCAGTTACAGAACAACAGATTATCCTGAGGACCTTTTCCAACCAATCTCTGGATGACAATTTCAGGGTCAAGATACTCCAAAAATGTGACCACCCGCTCCACATATTCCTGCAATGAAATCATGGTAAACGTTCCTGCTTCGTATCTGCGCCCCAGTTCCGTACCGCCCACCACATATAAAGAATGCAGTTTGACAAAATCAACGCCCAGCACCGAAATAATTTTGGCTGTTTCAATCACATCCAGCTCTGTATCACCGGGCAAATTGAGAATGACATGGGCAGTAGTACTTAATCCGTAGCGTTTAATCCGCAGCACAGCATCAATGTACTCTGCCAGCGTATGCCCCCTGTTAATTTCAACCAGATTATGGTAATTCACCGTCTGTAATCCTAATTCAATATCAATATCTAAATTCCTGCTTTGTTTTAACTGGGCCAGAAATTCCAGATAAGCGTCATTGACACAATCAGGACGGGTAGATATGGCAATCCCCACAAGATCAGGATCATCAGCGGCAGCCAGCACCACTTCTTGAAACTGTTCCAACGACATATACGTATTGGTATAGGTCTGCAAATAACTGATAAATTTGTGCGCATGAAAACGGCGTTCATAAAATGCTTTATTTTCAAGCCATTGTTCTCGAATACTCATACTGTCTGGCAGGCACTGAAATCCAGAACCAGAGGATTCGCAAAAAATACACCCCCCTGTTCCCACTGTACCATCTCGATTGGGGCAAGTACCCCCTGGAATATTCAATGGTACTTTATATACTCGCTGCCCATAACGGGCTTCCAGCCATGGAGCATAATCACGATAGTCAGGCATGACTCGTTCCTCCTATTTATTTTTTTGCATAATTACACTTCTATATGTTGTAATTCTTATTTTTACAATTATCACACTGCATGTACATCTGGGTTCAAAAACTGGCTGCAAAAATGCAATATCTGTGATTCAGCAAATAAAGAACCTTCCATCAACCCCAACACACTGATTCCTTTATACAAAATCAACAGAGTCAGACTAGCCAGCAGCAATGATACAATCATACCACCCACTCGATCTACCAATCCCACCACCGGCACCAAATGCACCACACCTGCCAACACATGGCTGACCAAAAACAAAACAACACAAAGCAACGCCCACAGCCCGATAAACACAATACCCTGCAAAATAGAAGAAGTGACTGTAGTTGCCACAATATCTGCCATGGTTGCATAAACACCAGCGCCTACTGCATTCACCTGTTCCTGCACAGCTGCAAGAATGCTCTGTTTTAACGAATCCGGCAAAAAGGACTGATCCAAATAGGTATACAATTGTCCGAGTCCTTCAAAACTGGCTAACAGCACCGAAAAATTGTCAGGCATAGGCAGCAAATCACGAATGTATCCTGCCAGAAAGCCTGCTATGCCAAACTGCTCATTTAACCAAACTGTCACCGGCGCAGCCAACACATAACTGCCAGCCAAAGCAATCAGATTACCGAATAAGCCTATCAGACTTTTCAAAAACCCTTTGCGAAAACCTGTAAAAGCTGCAAAAATAAAAATTGCCGCTAAAATCCAATCCAGCATGATATCGCTCCGTTTCTTTATTGTTGTTTACTTATCCGCCGCGCGCAACTGCTGCCGCATTTCCCGCAGAATTATTTTTTGCGCTTCAGGAATACGCCGCGATTCCAGGCATTTTTGAATAGTTTTCTTCCATGTATCAGAATCCAACTGCTGCCGCTGAAAGTATGTCCAAACTGGTTCAGGTTGTTTTGCTAAAGCAGTAGCAAGCGTCCAGGCCACTGCCATTTTAACATAATACCCCTCATGCTCTACCTGTTCCAGCAAAGGCAGCACTGCATCAATATACTCCTTTGTCAAAAAATAATTCATCATCATAATAACTGCAAAACGAATCTGATACTCTTGGCCACTATGCAAATAAGGTTGAATAAACTGCCACACCAGTTCCTGATTTTTAGCGGCAAATTTCAATCCGCTGCAAAAACTGTCGCAAACCGACCAACTATTAATCGCAGGCACAAAAGCAGCTATATACGTCAATCTTTCTTCCACCGGCACTTTTATTGCACCAATCACCATACCCTGCAGCATAATTTCTTCAAAATAATACGGCTCTGCTGCCAGATATTGCTGCCAATCATCAGCAGCAATACGGGCTGCTATTTTTCGCAGCATCGGCAGCCGTATGCCCAATATATGCTCCACACCGGGCAGCAGTCCTGCTGAAAATTGTTTATAATCCTGTTCTGCTAACTTTTCCAGTTCCTGCCGCACATCTAAAAAAATATCCATTTAACCCTCCTGATAGCAACCGCGCAACAAAGCGATTTCTTCACCATAACCTTCTAGTTTTTCATGGGGTGTTTCCAAAATAAAAAAGAGACTTTGCAGCTTTGGATGATTAATTACACGGCAAATTGCCTCCAGCCCTAAATGTCCTTCCCCGATTCTAGCATGTCGGTCTTTGTGGCTGCCCATTGGGTTCAGACTGTCATTCAGATGAATGGCTTTCAACCTTTGTAATCCAATGATTTGATCAAATTCGTCCAGCACATCACCCAAATGTTCCACAATATCATAGCCAGCATCATACACATGGCAGGTATCCAGACAAACGCCCATTTTGTCCTGCAATTCTACACCATCTATAATGCGGCGCAGTTCTTCAAAACGACTTCCTACCTCACTGCCTTTTCCAGCCATAGTTTCCAAAAGCACAGTGGTGCGCTGCTCCGGCCATAGAACCGCATTGAGCTGCTCTGCAATCTGAGCAATGCCAACATCCATCCCCTGTCCTACATGACTGCCCGGATGAAAGTTATAATAATTACCCGGCAGATATTCCATTCGTTTTAAATCATCAGCCATCATCTCTCTGCTAAACTGACGCACCGATGCATCGCCAGAGCAAGCATTCATCGTATAGGGCGCATGAGCCAGAATTGTAGTAAATTGATTCTGCTGCGCCAACTGCAAAAATGCTTCAACATCCTGCTCTTTAATTTCCTTCGCTTTACCACCCCGAGGATTACGGGTAAAAAACTGCAGCGTGTCAGCATGAATCTTCAACGCATCCTTTCCCATAGCCAAATACCCCTTAGAGGCCGACAAATGACACCCAATATGTAACATATATTACACGCTCCCATAATTTATAAACTCACACAAAAAATCACCTTGTAGATGAATGCTACTAGTTTACCATGAAATAGCCCGCCTTGCCAGATTTTCCGCCATTTTTAACAAAGAAAAATCCTATTTATATCACCGGCAAAGCTATTTTTCTCTTTCCAATTCTGATAATCTCCGTTGCAGGGCAATCGCTTACGAAAAATATAACGGTTCTTTTATCATTAAATTTCATCATGATGAAACAATTACGAAATAATATCCTTTTATTTTCCATAAAATAGGTACAAAAAATAGCGTTGTAAACACTGTTTTTCGATTTTAATTGCAAATCATGCTAAATTTTTACTTTTAAAATTTCGTAAGCGATTGCCCTGTCTCCGTTGAAAAAACTATTGTCCTGTTTCTGTCAGCATGCTATAATAATTAAATATTCTACGTAATTGTACGAAGGAGGGATATTAGTATGACACACATTAAAACAATCAGCTCCCAGAATTTACAGGCTACTGTAAAAAAAGGCGGATGCGGTGAATGCCAGACATCCTGTCAGTCTGCTTGCAAAACATCCTGCACAGTTGGCAACCAGGTTTGCAAAAACAACTAAGCATTATAATAACCACCGCCCGGCGGTGGTTATTTTTCTTTTCCGAGAAATCGGATTCACACAAAGTCCAGCTAATAAATGTCAATAGCGAAATAAAAAAATAAATTCTGTTAAAAAAGGGCGCAGTTATCCCTTGGCG
>CALXUG010000015.1 GCA_944391625.1 uncultured Clostridia bacterium | reverse complement strand
GAAAACAATCAAGTTGATGTCCAGATGCCCGACGCTTTTCTGGTCGGGTAAACTGAAGGATAGGCAAAGATAGGACAAGCCGACCGCTCACTCCTTGAACGAAGAATCGGCAAAGCCAGGACAGCCGACCATGCAATCTTTCACATGAAAGGAATTGCTGTTAGCGTATAAAACAACAGAACCGATATGGAGAGTCAGACTGGGGAACCGGTCCGGCTCTTTTTTGTTTTTTAGCGGAAATTGAAGCTTGCCTTGGGTTTTTATAAAATCAATTTGCCGGTTCTATGGCTCTGCCTGTCCGCATATAGTTATGATACAAAGGGATAACATGTTGGGAGGACAAACAGATGGCAGAAGATCAGATTGGACAAATTGTGCAGCAGTATTTCCCGCCGGAGCTGCAGCAGCGGTTATTGCAGCACAGGGAATTGTTTCCGGTTGTGCAGGAAATTCGCTGCCGGATTGATCGGCCGGTTATTTTGCGTCTGCAGCGGGGACAAGAAGTCATTGCGGCAGAGTGTTTGACGGCTGCGCAGCTGCAGCATTTGGTCAGCCGAATCAGCCAGGGTTCCGCCTATGCCTGGGAAGAAGAATTTCGGAGAGGATATCTCACGTTGCCCGGCGGTCATCGGGTGGGTTTGGCAGGCAAGGGCGTTTTAGAACATGGGCAGATTCGCACGATGAAATATATCAGCGCTTTAAATTTCCGTATCGCAAGAGCGGTAACCGGCGCAGCCGATGGATTGTTACAGCACGTAATCACAGAGGGCAGGGTCCAAAATACCATACTGGTATCACCGCCGGGCTGCGGCAAAACTACCTTGCTGCGTGATTTGGTGCGGCAGCTTAGCGATGGCGTGCCGCAGATGCAGTTTCCCGGTGTCTCGGTCAGTGTGGTGGACGAGCGCTCCGAACTGGCCGGCAGTGTCAATGGAGTTCCCCAATTGGATGTGGGCTGCCGCACCGATGTGCTGGATGGCTGCCCGAAAAGTGAAGGCATTCGTATGATGATTCGGTCTATGGCGCCGCAGGTGGTGGCTGCCGATGAAATTGGCACAGCGGCCGATGTTTTAGCAGTGGAAGAAGCATTGCAGAGCGGAGTTGCTGTGATAACCACTGCCCATGGAAGCGGGGGTGCAGATTTGCTCCGTCATCCGGCCTTGGGACCGTTGATAAAAAAAGGATTCTTTCCGGTGATTCTGTCGCTGCATTGGCAGGATGGACAGGTTCAGCTGCATTATGAAAAGGGGTGCGTATTATGAGAATGTGGGGCATTTTATTACTGGTTGGTTCCGGAACCTTGTTTGGCTTTTACAAAGCCTATGGTTACCGCAAGCGGATTACCGATATCATTATGCTGCAAAATGCCTTTCGATTGTTGGAAACAGAAATATTTTATACGTTAACGCCGGTTCCGGTGGCGATGGCCGCATTGGAGCCAAAAATTCCTGATGCATTACAGCAGTTTTTTCATGGTGTCTGGATTGCCATGGAGCAGGAGCAGCAGCCGGTGTTTCGCGCCTGGGAGCAGGGCATGTTGTTTTTGGAACGGGCTACCTTTTGCGGGGCAGAGGAATTGGGAGCGGTGCGCAGCTTTGGCTTGAGCCTGGGAGAAGGAGATTTGCAGGCGCAGCAGAAAAATTTTCAGTTATTGCAGCAAAGATTGAATTATGCGCTGGAAGAAGCCGAGCAGCAGCGGCTGCAGCAAGGAAAGGTCTGGCAGTATATGGGCGTCTGTGTCAGCATGGTTGTTGCAATTATTTTGTGTTAGGGAGGATTACAGATGGAAATTGATATTATTTTTAAAATTGCCGGAATCGGTATCTTAACAGCAGTGCTGCACAGCGTTTTAAAGTCCATGGGCAAAGAGGACCAGGCCAATTTGGCGGCATTGGCAGGATTGGCCATTGTGTTATTTATGGTGATTGATTTGCTGGCGGAACTGTTCACATATGTAAAAACAGTATTTTTGCTATATTAACCGGAGGTTTCCATGGGAATTTTTCAGGTGTTGGGCTGCGGTTTCCTTGTGCTTGTCATGTGGCTGGTATTACAGCAGTACAAAAGTAATATCAGCATCTTTGTTGTCATTGCCTTTGGCGCGGGTATTTTTCTCAGTGTGGCCGATCAATTGCGGACGCTGCTGGAAACGCTGCTGAAGCTCAGTGAGCAGGCCGGCGTGAATGTGATTTATCTGACCACGATTTTTAAAATAATCGGAATTGCCTGGCTTGCGGAATTTATTTGTCAGGTGTGCAGGGATGCGGGCAGCAGCGCGTTGTCGGTAAAATTGGAATTTGCGGCGAAGATGGCAATTTTGATGATGGCGTTCCCTATTTTGACAGCGGTATTAGAAAGTATCTTAACAATTCTATAGGAGGGAACAGCATGGAATGGCTGGAGGGCTTGGAAACCGATGCGCTGCTGCAGGCAATGGAACAGCAGCTGCAACCTGATTTGCCGGCATTTTCGGTGCGGCAATTGTTTGAACAGCTGTTAAACGGTGATTTGCAGTTGGATTTGGGGCAATTGCTGCAGCAGCTGGGGCATGCTGTTTGGTCTGCGGCAACTGTACAGATGGACTTTTTGGGGCAGTTGATTTTACTGGCCATCGCGTTTGCCGTGCTTCGCCAGCTGGAGAGCAGTTTTTCCGGCGGAAATATACAGAAGGTCACTGGTTTGGTGATACAGTCGATTGCGGTATTGTTGATTCTGCAAAGCAGTCAGCTGATTTTGCAGGAATGCCAGGATGCCATTAACCGAATGACCGGGATGATGGAAATGCTGCTGCCCATACAGATGTTACTGATGGCTGGATTGGGAAACGTAAAAACTGCTGGTTTGCTGCAGCCTTCCTTGTTGTTGGTTGTGCAGATTACAGCCTTTTGTTTTAAACATTTTTTAATGCCGTTGATTACCTTAGAACTGTTATTAAAATTGGTAAACAGTTTCAGTGATACGTATAAACTCAGCAGTTTGGCTGCGTTTTTGAAAAAATTGATTTTAACGGGAATCAGCTTCAGCACCATGTTGTTTTTGGCGATATTAAGCATTCAGGGAATCAGTGGACATGCGCTGGATCGACTATCTCTGCGTGCAGTCAAATATGTGACAAATGCAGCAGTTCCTGTGGTGGGCGGTATGTTTTCGGGTTTATTGGATACTTTGCTCAGCGGCGGTATGATGATCCGCAACGCAGTGGGCTTTGCAGGTCTGCTGGTAATTTTACTGCTGACGGTGTTGCCTGCGTTAAAAATTTTAATTTTGTATTTTATGTATAGTTTTGCGGCGGCATTACTGCAACCGCTGGGCGACAGCCGCATGATAACGCTGCTGGAGCAGACGGCGGGAACCTTTATGCTGGCATTTGCAGTGGTGGCGCTGACAGGGATTCTTTTTTTCTTTATGATTTTGATTGTGCTGGCTGCCAGCGGATCGGTGCTTTAGGGGGTGGAAGGGATGGAAACCATACATACTGTTATGCTCAACATTTTGGTGATTGTATTCCTGACCACCATATTGGATTTGCTGCTGCCGGAAAGTTCTATGCGCGGATATATTAAAATGACAATGGGCTTTTTTGTGGTGCTGACAATTTTGCAGCCCATTGTGCAGATGGCTGCGCCGGAAGCTATTTTGCAGCAATGGCAGCTGTCCGTTCCTGCTTCTGTTGGGGAGAACAGTTTGGCGGTGCAGAGCCCTGTTTATGAACAGCAGCAAAAGGAGCTGGAGCAGCTATATACAGAAAAACTGAATGGACAGGTGTATTCACTGTTGTTATTGACAACAGAACTGGAAAATTTTCGCGTAGATTGTTCTGTTTCAGATCAATGTTTGCAGCAGATTCAGATTTGGGTGCCTGATACAGAAAAACTGGATTGCTCCCGCATACAGCAGGCATTGAGCGGATATTACGGGTTGAATACAGATCAGATTATCATTGCAAGGGAGAGGGGCGCATCAGATGGATTGGAAGAGCATGAATAAAAAGCAGCAGCAAAATTTGATTCGGCTGGGGTTACTGGCCATATTGGGTGTGGGATTATTATTGGCCGGCGGCCGGGGTCAGCCGGCAGAAATTACCCAACAGCAACAATCGGCCGCAGTGCAGAGCGGCAGTGCTGCAGTTGGAAGGGAAGATGGCGGCAGTGTAGCAAACATGGAGCAGCAGCTGGCGCAGACGCTATCCTGTGTGCAGGGGGCCGGTCAGGTAACGGTGCAGATTACAGTGAATGATCTTGGACGTAAAGAGTACGCCAAAGATACACAAAAAACAGAGCGGACAACCAGTGAAGAAAATGGTGAAAGTAAACAGCAAACAACAGAGCTGCAGGAAAACCAGACCGTTGTGCAGCAGTCCGGTACACAGAGCGGCAGCGGTGCATTGTTGGTGGAGGAAACCATGCCGGAGATCCGCGGCGTGTTAATTGTGGCCACCGGCGCCCGGCAGCCTTTGGTGCAGGAACAACTGCTGCAGGCGGCGACTACAGTGCTGCAGCTTTCTACCGATAAAATTATGGTATTGCCGGGACAGGGAGGAAATGAACATGGATGAGTTTGGAAAATCGGTAAAGATTTTAATTGTTGCCATTTGTGTTGCATTGTTTGCAGTAGGAATTATATGGAATCTGTTTTACGGGACGTTACCCACTGATACAACGGAGCAGCCGGTTATAGGAGAGGCGGTTGCGGAAACAGAAGCGGACTGGGAAGAACAGTATACGGCAGAAAAGATGAAAACAGTGGATGCGATGGCGCCGCAGGCAGAAGAAGCAGCTATTTTTTCTGATGAAGAAGTGCCAAAGGCTGCTGAGGATGAGCAAGACAGCGTAGAAAATCAGATTGCAGCATTGCGGATGAAGCGGGACAGTAGTTGGCAGCAATTAAAGAATCAGTTAGAATCATTAGAATTTGAACAAAAGCAGCAGTGTTTAAAACAATATGAGGAATTACAATATAAAGAGCAGCGTTTGGAAGTGCTGCTGCAGGCAAAGGGAATTTCTGACTGTCTGGTGCTGTTAGAGGAACAGCAGGCCAATATTATTGCCGATGGTGCGGCATTGGAACAGCAGTATGAAAAAATATTTGATCTGGTGCAGCGCAACACCGATTATTTGCCGGAACAAATTGTGATAGTGCCATTAACAAACGATATGACCATGGCATAATGATGACGCATAAATATAAGATGAAACCTGCATATATACTCTGCAATTATAAGATGCAAAAGAAAAAATAATTGTAAGAAAAGACTGAAATAAAGTTCAAAACCCAGTGGCAGCGATAATGAGCAGCGATTTGGTTTTTGAACTTTTTTTGATTTTATACAGAAATTATGCAAAATCAGTTTGAATTTTATTGAAATACTGTTATACTAAATAAAGTATAACCTTATAAGTTGAGGTGAGTGAACATGCCTGAAAGCAAAAATCAGGAACATAATACTGGAGAAACCGCCACTGCTTATGGAAGCATTAAAATTGCAGAAGAAGCAGTGGCCAGTATTGTCAGTTTAGCGGCGGCGCAAATCAAAGGTGTGGCGGCTATGTCAGGCAGTATGGCTTCCGGCTTGACGGAAAAACTGGGAAAGAAGAATCTGACCAAAGGGGTCAAGGTAGAAATTGATCAGCAGGAAGTAAAGATTGCTTTGAATATCTTTGTGGAGTACGGCATAAAAATTCCCAAGCTGGCAATGGATATTCAAAATGAAGTCAGAGACACTGTGCAGACAATGACAGGCTTAAAAGTAAAAGAGGTCAATATTTATGTACAGGGCATTTCCTTTGAACATAGTGAAGTAGTAGAAGAAGTTGCAGAAAATGAAGAAACAGAGGTGTCATCAAATTGAAACGTCAAAGTAGAGAAACAGCATTTAAAGTAATTTATCAGATCGATATGGGTAAGAATGATATGGAAACAGCGCTGCAGATCACAATGGACAACGACGGCCTGAACCAGAAGGAACAGTTATTTTGCCGTCAGCTGGTGCTGGCAGTGGAAGAACAGTTAGACGAGATCGATCAGATGATTCAGCGCAATACCACCGGCTGGACCATTGATCGTATGATGAGTGTGGATCGCAACTTGCTGCGTCTGGCTGTATATGAAATTGTTTACGGCGGTCATATCACTCCGGAGGGAGCCATTAATGAAGCGGTTGAGCTTGCCAAAGTTTATGGGCAAAAACGGTCCTCCGCGTTTGTGAACAGTATTTTGGATAAAGTTATGAAAAATGAAGAAAAAAGAAGCGGAAATATAGTAGAAGCAGCGGAAGATGCAGAAGAAACAACAGCGCAGGAAACTGACGCAGCACCGGCAGAGCCGGTGGTAATCATGCATGAAATTTCGGAAGAAGAAGCGGAGCGCCTTATGCACGCCAATAGAAATGAGATAGAATAGCAGGTGAAACGATGCAGATGCAGAAGGAAATTTTTACAGTCGGTGAAGTGAACCGCTATGTGAAAGCATTGCTGCAGCAAGATTTGCAGTTACAGCGTTTGTTGGTGCGGGGTGAAATTTCCAACTATACGTCCCATAGTTCCGGACATTTGTATTTTTCTTTGAAGGATAAATCGGGAAGTATCAAGTGTGTCATGTTTCGCAGCAATGCGCAGCGTTTGCAGTTTCAGCCGGCTCACGGGATGGAAGTGATTGTTGCCGGTTATGTAGCTGTATATGAGCGGGATGGTGTGTATCAGCTTTATGCAGAACAGATGATGCCGGCCGGGGCCGGTGCGCTGCATCAGGCTTATGAACGGCTGAAACAGAAACTGGAGGCTGAAGGGTTGTTTGCGGCGGAACGAAAGCGCCCGCTCCCTTTTTTGCCGGCCAAGGTAGGGATTGTTACGTCTCCTACAGGGGCAGCCATTCGGGACATGGTATCCATTATACAACGCCGAAATCCGGCTGTGTCTGTTTATATTGTACCGGCTATTGTGCAGGGGAAAGAAGGAATTGCGTCTATCTGTCAGTCGCTGGATATTCTGTATCAGCAGGATATGGATGTGATTATTACCGGGCGCGGCGGCGGTTCGCTGGAAGAATTATGGTGCTTTAATGAGGAAGCAGTGGTGCGTAAAATTGGCGAAAGTCCGGTGCCCATTATCAGTGCAGTTGGCCATGAAACCGATGTTACCCTGGCTGATTTTGCTGCCGATGTGCGGGCTGCAACACCTTCTATGGCTGCCGAACTGGCAGTTCCGGTACAAAGCCAATTACAGCAGGGTTTACTGCTGAGGCAGCGTACTTTGCTGCAACGGTATGAAACCTATTTGCAATACAAACGGATGCAGTTGGAACATATGATGCAGCATAGAGTGATGCAAAAGCCGGAAGTTTTGCTACAGGAACAGCGGCAGTGTTTGGATGACATAGCGGAAGGGCTGCAAAAGGGTATGCAGACCATATTGCAGCAAAAACAGCAGCAAATAGCAGCGGCGGCGCAGCATTTGAATGCGTTAAGTCCATTGCAGGTTTTAAGCCGCGGTTATGCTCTGTGTCAAAATGAGCAGCAGCAGATTATCCGCAGTGCAGAACAGGTGGAAATCGGACAAACTGTAAACATTGTATTGGAACAGGGACAACTATCTGCAATTGTGAGCGGCAAGGAGGAAACTGTATGAAAGAGCAGGAATTAACTTATGAACAATCTATGGAGCAGCTGGAACAAATCCTGCGCAGATTGGATGCAGGCGATCTTCCGTTGGAAGAGGCTATCAGTTGTTTTCAGGATGGAATGGAATATATAAAAATTTGTCAAACAAAATTAACAGTCGCAGAAGGAAAACTGAAGCTGTTGAAAGGTGAAGAATTTATTGATTTACAGCAATCAATATAATACAGCGTGGTGGAAACTGGAAAGGGTGTGGTATGGATGACCATAAAAGAATATATGGCAGAGGTAAAGCAATTGACAGATGCCAGACTGCTGGAACTGCTGCCTTCGGAACAAACTTATCCGGAGTTGATTCATCAGGCGATGGCATACAGTGTTTTTGCGGGCGGTAAACGATTCCGTCCGGTGGTGTGTCTGGCTGCCTGTCAGGCAGTGTGCGGAAGCCGGGAGCCTGCGTTGGACGGCGCCTGTGCTTTGGAGTGTATTCATACCTATTCGCTGATTCATGATGATCTTCCTGGTATGGATGATGACGATTACCGACGGGGAAAACTGACAAATCATAAAGTTTATGGAGAGGGTATTGCCATTTTAGCCGGTGATGCCTTGCTGACCTATGCCTTTGAGCTGTTAGCCGGTCTGGAACGGGTTCATGACAGTAAAAAAGTGGTACAGGTGATGCGCGAGGTCAGCAAAGCCAGCGGAACAGATGGTATGATTGGCGGACAAGTGGTAGACATTTTGTCGGAACAGGCTGAGCCCAGCAAAGAATTGCTGCAGTATATCCATCATCATAAAACAGGGGCTTTGATTGTAGCATCGGCGCGGGTTGGCGCCATTTTGGGCGGTGCCGATGAACGACAGTTGGAGGCATTAACCAGATATGCCCAGCAGCTGGGACTGGCTTTTCAGATTACTGACGATATTTTGGATGTGGTTGGCGATGAAAATAAAATTGGGAAACCGGTGGGAAGCGATGAAAAAAATCAAAAAGTAACGTTTCCTGCTTTGTTTGGTATTGAGCAGTCGCAGCAAATGGCTATGGACGCAGTGGAAGCAGCCGTTCAGGCCTTAGAAATTTTTGGTGAACGGGGAGAAACCCTTGTGCAGCTGGCCCGATATCTCCTGGGGCGTGAAGCTTAATATCCGATTGATCCTAATGATAAAATAGAATAGTTAGAAGCATAATAGACAGTAAATCATATCATTTTCTGGTGAAAGGAAGTCATACAAATGCAGTTGCTGGCTGTATTGGAAAACCGTGTTTTAATCGCCGCAGTGTTGGCTTGGTTCATTGCTCAGGTTTTAAAAGTGGTACTTGTTTTCTGGAAAGAAAAAAGAATTGATTTTAGCAGAATGGTAGGTTCCGGCGGGATGCCCAGTTCTCATTCTGCGTTGATAACGGCTATGGCGGCTTCTGTTGGCAAGTATGCAGGACTGGATTCTGTCTTATTTGCCATTGCAGCCACAGTTGCCATGATCGTAATGTATGATGCAGCCAATGTGCGCCGGGAAGCTGGCCGGCAGGCAGAACTGCTGAACAAAATTGTATTGGATCTTTATCGGGATAACCATTTGGATCAGGAAAAACTGAAAGAACTTTTAGGACATACGCCCGTAGAAGTCGCGGCAGGCATGGTCTTGGGCATTGCAGTTGGCGTATTTGTATAGGCGAGATAGAGAAGGTGAGTCATATGCAGTATTTACAACATATAAAAAATCCAGACAGCATAAAAAAAATGAAGGTTGCGGAGTTAAAAAATCTGGCACAGGAAATTCGTAACGAAATTATTGAGGTTGTTTCTCAGAACGGGGGACATTTGGCTCCCAATCTGGGTGTGGTAGAGTTGACAATTGCGCTGCATGTTGTGTTTCATACACCGAAGGATAAGATTGTTTGGGATGTGGGCCATCAGGCTTATGTGCATAAATTGTTGACGGGGCGTTATGAGCAATTTTCTACCATTCGTACTTACGGCGGGTTGTCTGGTTTTCCGAAACGCAGTGAAAGTGTGCATGATGCCTTTGGCGCAGGGCACAGCAGCACTTCCATTTCGGCTGCGGCAGGGCTGGCCAAAGCGCGGGATTTGCGTAATGAAAAGCATAATGTGATTGCGGTGATCGGCGATGGCGCCATGACCGGCGGTATGGCTTTTGAAGCATTGGAAAATGCCGGGCATATGAACAGCAATTTGATTGTAATTCTGAACGATAATGAGATGTCCATAGATCCCAATGTGGGTGCTATGGCTGAATATTTAAGCCGCGTCCGCAGCAATCCTTCTTATACAAAAAGTAAGGAGGATGTAGAAGAGTTACTGAAAAAAATTCCGGCCATTGGCGATAAAATGTTCAAAGCTGCCGATAAGCTTAAGGATTCTTTTAAATATTTATTGGTGCCCGGTGTTTTATTTGAGGAATTTGGATTCAAATATTACGGTCCAGTCAACGGACATGATTTGTCCGCTTTGCTGACGGTATTAGATAATGTAAAAGATACCAGTCATCCGGTATTGGTGCATGTAGTTACCCAAAAGGGGAAAGGGTATGGCCCTGCTGAAAAAAATCCGGATTTGTTCCATGGTGTAGGTGCATTTGATGTTCAAACCGGGCAGCTGAAGCAAAAAGCGTCTGCCCCCAGTTATACATCGGTATTTGGAAAAACATTGGCTGCGTTAGGGGAGCAGGATAATCGAATTGTCGGTATTACAGCAGCTATGGGAAAAGGGACAGGAATCAATATTTTTCAGAAACAATTTCCGGAGCGCACCATTGATGTGGGGATTGCAGAAGAACATGCAGTGACTATGGCAGCTGCTATGGCGTTAGAAGGCTTTAAGCCGGTGGTAGCTATTTATTCTACCTTTTTACAGCGGGCTTATGATCAGATTTTGCATGATGTTGCTTTGCAGAAAGCGCCGGTGGTATTTTGCCTGGACCGCGCCGGTATTGTAGGTGATGACGGTCCAACCCATCACGGTATTTTTGATATTGCGTATTTGCGTCATATTCCCGGTTTGATTTGCATGGCGCCGAAAGATGAAAATGAGTTGCGGCATATGCTGTACTCTGCGCTGTCCTATCAATGTCCGGTGTCAATCCGCTATCCGCGGGGCGCTGGTTTGGGTGTGCCGTTGGATGAAACATTGGAAATTTTGCCTGTGGGAAAAGCAGAAATTTTGCAGCAGGGGTCTCAGGTTACGCTGCTGGCATTGGGCAGTATGGTGGAAGTGGCCGGACAGGTGGCGGAGCTGTTGCAGCAAACTATGGGGATTGCAGCAACCATTGTTAATGCCCGATTTATAAAGCCGTTGGATGAGGAATTGATTATTTCCTGTCTGGAGCAAAGTCAGGTTGTTGTAACCATGGAAGAACATGCGCTGGCAGGCGGATTTGGCTCGGCGGTATTGGAGCTGGCCAATCATTGCGGTATGGATAGCAGCAAATTATTGCGCATTGGGATTGGCGATGACTTTGTTCCCCATGGAAAAACCGAATTGCTGAAGCAATTATCCGGACTGGATGCAGCGCATATTGTCGAAGCCATTCGGCAGCATATGGAAAAAGAGCAGGTGTAAAAAGTGATATGGCAAAACAAAGATTAGATGTTGTATTAGTAGAAAAAGGTATGGCAGCCAGCCGAGAAAAAGCCAAAGCGTTAATTATGGCCGGTAAAGTGTTGGTGGACAATAAAAAAATAGACAAAGCCGGAACAGAAATTAATCCCGAATTGCCAATTCGACTGTTGGGGCAGGATATTCCCTATGTAAGCCGCGGCGGCCTGAAGCTGGAAAAGGCCTTGCAGGTGTTTCCTGTGGATTTGCATGATAAGGTTGTGGCCGATATTGGCGCCTCTACAGGCGGGTTTGTGGACTGTGCGCTGCAAAATGGTGCAGTAAAGGTATTTGCCGTTGACGTAGGATATAATCAATTAGACTGGAAGCTGCGCACCGATGACCGTGTCATCAATATGGAAAAAACCAATGCCCGCTACCTGGAAGCAGATAGTTTAGGCGAACCGGTTGATGTGGTAACGACAGATGTGTCTTTTATTTCGTTGGACAAAATTTTACCTCCGGCTATGACATTTTTAAAAGAAAACGGACATGTTCTGGCGTTGATTAAGCCTCAGTTTGAAGCAGGAAGGGAAAAAGTAGGAAAGAAAGGCGTTGTGCGTGACCCGGCAGTGCATCAGGAAGTAATTGAAAAAATTCTGCAGGTTTGTCAGGAAATCGGTTTAACTGTATGGGGCCTGGATTATTCTCCTGTCAAAGGGCCTGAAGGAAATATCGAATATTTGCTGTGGGGCTGCAAAAACAGTGACACATCCTTTGTTCCTGATGCGGCGGCTATTGTGGCTGCTGCCCACGACAGGTTGGATGGATGACACAGTCTGTACAGACTATTTGGATAGTCATACTCTGCATGGTTGCCGGAGGTGTTTTATATCGTTGCCTTTGGGGGCTTTGCCGTAAATGGAAAGTCAACAGACGATTTCGGCGCGGATTGCAGGCGGAAAAAAACGCCATTCGGTTTTTGCGGCATCGGGGATATCGAATTTTGGCTGCCCAATTGCGGGAAACCATTGTTGTTTATGTGGACGGGCAGCCGGAAAAAATTACGGTGCGTGCCGATTTTCTGGTGCGCAGAGGATGGAAAACCTATATTGTAGAAGTAAAAAGCGGTCAGCAGGGGTCGATACGATTGCCCAATGTAAGACGGCAATTACTGGAATATAAACTGGTTTATCAGCCAGATGGTATTTTGCTTTTAGACATGGAACACCATACATTACAGGAGATACGTTTTTCTTATCCAGATAAAAAACGGTATAGACTGGTGTATTACAGTTTATTTTTTCTGTTGCTGGGTTTAGGGATTTACAGCATACTTCCTGTTTTTTAGGAGAAGACAATGAAAGCGATAAAAACAGTAGGACTTATTATTAACAGTTATAAAGAACATATTATACAAATTGGAAAACAGCTGATTGTGCTGTTGGAACAGCAGGATGTGCGTGTACTTGCCATTGGACAGGAAGCTGAGGTGCTGCAGATTCCTGCCTGTACAGAAGAAGCTTTTCAGCAGGAGGTACAGCTGGTATTGGTGATTGGCGGAGACGGCACCATGCTTCGTGCAGCCCGTACTGTATACGGAAGAGAAATCCCTATACTGGGCATTAACCAAGGGTATTTGGGCTTTTTGACAGAAATTGAAGTAGAACAGCTGTCTGAAAGTTTGCAGCAGCTTCTGGCGGGAGAGTATGAGATTGAGCGCCGCATGATGCTGACAGCCAAAGTATATCGGGAACAGCAGTGTATTGCTGATGTGAGCGCATTAAATGATCTGGTGGTAACGAAAGGGGCTTTATCACGGATTATTAAGCTGGATCTCCGTATGGGTGAGCAGCTGGTAGAACGGTATCATGGCGATGGTCTGATTTTTTCGACGCCCACCGGTTCTACCGGATATTCCTTGTCTGCCGGAGGGCCCATTGTATATCCGGCCATTGACTTGTGCATTGTTGCGCCCATTTGCCCCCATAGTTTAATTGCCCGGCCATTGATTTTTTCACCGGAGCATACATTGACCGTTTGCCTGGATGCCAACAATGCGCCGGCGATGCTGACGGTAGATGGACAAAATGGTGTAGAACTAAAAAAGGGAGATTACATTCAAATCAGCAAGGCGCAGCACGATACTTGTCTGGTTGTACTTAAAAAACGGAATTTTTTTGCTGTATTGCGGGAAAAATTAAAAGGTGTTCAGGAATAAAACAGGATGGTGATAGCAATGAAAACAAAACGGCATAGGAAGATATTGGAGTTAATCAAGGAAAATATTGTAGGAACGCAGGAAGAATTGGCCGATCTGTTGAAAAAAGAAGGATTTAACGTAACACAGGCTACTGTTTCGCGGGATATCAAAGAACTGGCGCTGATAAAAATTACTGCCGGCAATGACCAATATCGATATTCCCTGCCTACAGAAATTACTGTGTCAGAAACACGGCTGCGTTTTATGTTGAAAGAATTTGTATTAAATTATGCTTCCAGTGAAAATATCCTTGTAATACGTACAGCGCCGGGAAATGCCAATGCAGTTGCTTCTGCGCTGGACAATGCCCAGTGGGCGGAAATTTTGGGTTCTGTTGCTGGTGACGATACCATCCTGGTTGTAGCTCGTAAGATGGAGGAAATCCCCAATATTATTGAAAAACTGGAGTCCTATCTGGATTGAACGGCGGTGAAGTAGCATGCTTATGCGGTTGATGGTAAAGGATTTTGCTTTGATTCATCGGATTGAACTGGAATTTGACAGCAGATTCAATGTTTTGACCGGGGAAACCGGTGCAGGGAAATCAATTATTATTGATGCAGTATCTCTTTTACTGGGCGCTCGCGCCAACAGTAAGGATATTCGGTTTGGCTGCAGCAAAGCGATGGTGGAAGGTACGTTTTTGCTGGATGATAGGCAGTCCGAAGTAAAAGGACTGCTGCAGGCACTGGGATATGAATTAGAAGCGGATGAACAGCTGATACTGTATCGGGAGTTAACAGCCAGTGGCAAAAATATTTGCCGCATTAACGACCGTACTGTTACATTAGCCAGTTTCCGTCAGGTTGGAAAATTACTGATTAATATTTATGGCCAGCATGATTTTCAGGCGATTTCCGATGAAGAGCATCATTTGGAGCTGTTGGACAGCCTTGGTGATAAAGGATTTGTTCAGGAAAAAGCAAACATGGCCAAAGCTTATCAGGACCTGGCCCGCGCTGAACAGCAAAGAGATCATTTACAGCGTGCGTTGCGGGAACGCAATGAACGTTTGGATTTTTTGCGGTTTAAATTGCAGGAATTAGAGGAATTGCAGCTGCAGGAAGGGGAAGAAGCGCAGCTGGAGCGGGAATTATCTGTTTTGGATAATTACGAAAAAATAGCCACTGTTACAGAAAAATCCTATCAGGCATTATATGGCGACAGACGGTCTGTATATGCCTTGCTGACAGCTACTGTAGACAGCTTGAACACAGTGCGCCAGTACGACACCAGCTTGGATGAGATGGCAAAGAATCTGCAGGACATGCTTTATCTGGCGGAGGATTATGGTCTGACCCTTTCCGGTTACAGCGGTAAAATTGATTATGATGCCCAGCGGCGCGATCGCTTAAACGAGCGGAAATATACATTGGACAAAGCCAAGCGGAAATATAATCTTTCTATTGAAGAATTAATTGCAGAGCGGGAACGTCTGCAGCAGGAAGTTTTGCAGCTGGAGCATGGGGATACAGAGCTGGAGGATTTGCAGCAGCTTTGCTTGGAAAAACGACAGGAGTTTGAACAGATTGCTTTAAAAGTGCGGGACAAGCGGCAGCAGCTGGCGCAGCAACTGACAGAAGGACTGCTTGCTCAGCTTTCTCAGCTGGCGATGGGTACAACTCGTTTTTCTGTGCAGTTTACAGAACGGTCTGCCAGCGCACAGGGACTGGATCAGATAGAGTTCTTCATGTCTGCCAATCCGGGGCAGCCATTGCGCGCACTGAGCGAGATTGCTTCCGGCGGGGAAATGTCCCGCATTATGCTGGCGTTTAAAACAGTTTTGGCTCAGCATGAACAAATCGGTACATTGATTTTTGATGAAATTGATACCGGAATCGGCGGCAATATTGTAGTGAAGGTAGCGGAAAAGCTGGCAGCTGTCAGCGCTCATGGACAGGTGATCTGTGTCACCCATTCACCGCAGATTGCGGCTTTGGCCGATCGGCATTTTCAAATTCAGAAACAAATTGCCGATGAACAGACATTGACCAATGTACTTGTTTTGAAGGAAGAAGAAGCAATTGCCGAACTGGCAAGAATGCTGGGCGGTGAAGAGGCATTTCAGCTGCAGCATGCCAGAGCGCTGCGTAAAACTGCCGGTCAGCATAAATCATTGTCAGAATAGAATAATAATATCATAAAAATGAACCGATTCTCTAAGAATACACTTTGGAGAATCGGTTTTTTTTACGGATTGTTTGTCGTCACGAAAAGCAAAGTTGTTTGTATGTTTCCATAAAAAATTGCAGAATCTATAGATAGGCTCTCTGTTTCTTTAAGCAGCAGCCTGTTTGGTTGTCTGCGTTTGTTCTAAAATACTGGTTTGCTGCAGCATATCATGGATGAGAATACCGTATCCTTTGGTGGGATCATTGATAAACACATGGGTCACTGCGCCGATGATTTTACCATTCTGAATGATAGGCGAGCCGCTCATACCCTGCACAATACCGCCTGTCTTTTCCAACAGAACAGGGTCGGTTACTTTCAACACCAATCCTTTTCCGTCGCGATGGGAGGGCATTACTTTTTCAATTTCCACTGTAAAAGATTCTACCTTGTTGCCGTCAATGGCTGTTAAAATTTGGGCCGGTCCTAATACAATTTGGTCCGGCGCAGCAGTCGGAATAGCCTGATTGTAAGCGCTGCCTGCTAAAATATCCATGTTTGCGGCTTCCCCAAAAATACCAGCTGAAGTATTTTTTTCTATGGTGCCCAGGGAAGTATTGCTGACAAAACGGCCTATTTTTTCACCGGGGTATCCTTGCAATCCTTTTTTAATGCCCTGAATATCGGCAGAGACCAATTTCCCCTTTAAAATATTAATCTTGCTTTGGTTCTCATTGTTAGAAATCATGTGCCCCAGAGCGCCGTATTCCATTGTAGTTTGGTCAACAAAGGTTAAGGTGCCTACACCGCCGGCATTATCACGGATTAATAATCCAATGCGGTAGCTCTTGGTGTCCTGGCAATAAACAGGCGTGATTTCTTTGCTCATGTTCTTGTTTTCCCGCTGAATTTGCAGCGTGACTTTTTGGTTTTGTTTCCCTAATTGATTGACCAATAACGCCAGCTGGTCGTCGTGGGTTATGGTGGCTCCGTTTACGCTGGTTATTACATCACCGGCTTGGATGCCTGCTTCTTCAGCCGGATTCACCGACACACCGTCAACGGTTACCGGTGATTGTCCCACTACCAGAATACCATCGGTTCGCAATAAAATGCCCACCGGTTGCCCGCCGGGGTAAAGCATTTTTTCTGGATACTGCTGGCTGTCGGCTTCATGGTCAGGAATCATTTCCAATAGCCGCATGCTGAGCTTGGTGTCCAGTTGCTCCAGCAAAGCCGGCGAGTATGGAAATGACAGCGCTGCTGCTTCTCCGGCGGTATCCCGCTGTGCAAAAAAAACGCTGCCGCCTAATCCTGCAATCAGCAGCGTACATAATGTGGTCTTGAAGATTTTGTTCAAAATTGTCACCTCGCTGACAACACTCACCCTTCCATCTTCTTGCCCATCTATAATCTGTCCGAAAAAGCATCAAATGAATCGTCAAAGATTTACCCAATATAAACAGGAATTGGCGGGATAGAAAATGAAATCAGCGTCAGGTTTGCTTTTATGAGGAACTGTGCAGTGCGGAATAAAATTTTTTACCGATGGTATGTGCTAGAAAAAAGTGGATTATTTTTTGTAAAAGGAAATTATAAGATATTGTAAAGATGATTGTTTTTCATTTGCAAAAGTGATAGACTAAGAAAGCTCAAATTTGAATTGATTCAAAAATTTTCACATCAGGGAAGGACAGACAATGAATATAGTAGTTGCAAAACAAAAACAAGCGATTTATTTGCTGCTGACCATGTTGTCAATCAGTTGTTTCTTTTGGCTGTTATCAGCCGCACCGGCACAGGCCGGCGCATATCCAAGAGCCATTGCCCACGGATGCGGCGCCATACAGGGAAATACAGTCACCAATTCCAGAGAAGCGCTGGAACAGGCCATTGATTCGGGCTATCAGTATATCGAAGTGGACATGGCATTTACCACCGACGGCAAAATTGCCATGATTCATGATTGGGAAAGTTCTGCCGGTTATTATTTAGGTTTGGGGCAAAACAAAGCCGTTTCGTTTGCCCAATATCAGCAATGCAGCGTGATGAATAAATTTACGCCGCTGACCATGGATCAGTTGGCAGAAATTTTGCAAAAAAATCCGCAGATACATATTATAACCGACACCAAAGAAGATAATGTTGCCATCTTAACAGCCATTCAAAAACAATATCCGCAGCTGTTGAAGCAAATTATTCCGCAGATTTATCAATATGAGGAATATGAACCGATTAAGGCATTGGGATACGAAGATATCATTTTGACACTGTATAAAATGACAAATGAAAGAAATGGCGCCCGAATTGCTAAGTTTGTGCAGGAAAATGACATTTTTGCAGTTACCATGGCGTATGAACTGGCTGATACAGGATTGGCCAAAACCTTGCAAAGCTACGGAATTGCTGTTTACATGCATACCATCAATACGCTGCAGCAGACAGTAAATGCCTTGAATGCCGGTGCTTACGGTATTTATACCGATACATTGCTGCCGCAGGAGGTTACCTATCCCGGCTGGCAGTATTATTTAGCACCCAGCAAAAATTCCAGGCAACAGCTATCCATTGAATTGCAGCAAAATGGATTGCAATTAAACATGCGCAGCAGCAACAAAAAAGGAAGCGTTGCTTATTATATTGGTGACACTTTGTTGGTAAAGGGTCCTGTGAATCAGGTCTTAAAGGCCGATGTGGATAACATTGCAACTGGTCAGCATACCATCACCGCCAAAATTTATAATGGAGAAAACCAGCAAATTGCAGCCAAAAATTATCTGTTGTGGAAGGATCAAAGCTGTATGCTGTTGTTAGCGCCCCAATGCCAGTATATTTTGGAACAATTTTCATCTTTAAGTGATTTTTCTGCCGCTTTACAGGGACAGGGTGATGCGTTGCAGCAGATTGCCCGGAATAGTTTTTTTGCTAAAAGGGGCAGTGCTGTTTATTATAACAGCGGAGAAACAGGATTATACGTCAGCGGTAATGTTTTGTTGCCGGCCATTGCAGCTGACAGCCAGGGTAATGTATATACATCCATGTACGATACCTTGCTGGCGCTGGGTTGTTCCTCCACCCAAATGAACAATACAACCAAAGCCATGGAAATCAAATACAAGAACAAAACGTATCAGGCAGGCATTACCGATGTGACCAAAAGCTACAAGAAAAATATTCCTGTATTGAAAACAAAGGTGCAATTATACCGCAACAGAGCCATGGCCAACGGTCCGTTGTATCAGGAATTAACCGGTCGTCAGTATGTTCAGCAGGATGGATATCTGATTTTACTGCCAATAGGCACTTCTGTTACAGAAGCACAGGCTCAGGCTTTGCTGGAAATTGCAAAACAGTTATATCAATAAGACTATCAATAAAAATATCAGCAAGAATATCGGCAATGACAAGCTGAATTGCGGCAGCGTACTCTGCTTTGCACAGTCTTGTATTGCGCCAAACGGTCAGGCTTTTGCAGGGCCGTTTTTATTTTGTGCAGGTTATTATTGCAAAGATGGGAACAGTGTGCTAACATGAGCATATTGTTACTTGATGAATTATCAGGGCGCTAAGTGGCGCGCTGTAAAAATAGCGATGAACCGTTGGGTTTTTGTAAGAACTACAGGAAAAGGGGAATCAGTATGAAACGATTGGACGAGGCAGCGGCCGTTTTGACAGAAGAACACAGTGCCGCAGAAAAAAGAAATTATACAGGAAGTTTTTGCGGTTTTGTTTTGCTGAATCATGTCGAATATGACTTGTTGGCGTTAAAACAGCGGTTAAAGCAGCGATGGGGCATTGAACCGGTTGCCGCCCAAACAGATGAGATTATCGTAGAAGGCGGAGAAACCGGCGATTGGTTTGATCAGTTATTGGCGGAAGAATCTGTAGATGTATTGACAGAGCCTGAGATTCAGGATGGAAATTTGGTATTTGATATACCGGGCGCTATGGTTGTAATCGGTTATACACCGACACCGGTGCCTGATGGAGAGGCTGAGCGTTTTGCTGCCAGCAATTATTTGTGGAAAGATGCAGTAGAAGTGACAAAACAGCATGTCGCCCATTTAATGGTTGCTGTGCTGCCTCATGTGATGACACCGACGGAGGCAGGGAAAACTTATGTAAAAATCATTTCCTCCTGTTTGGATGCTGCAAATGCCATTGGGGTATATACTTCCGGTACAGTGCTGGAACCGGCAGCTTACCGGGAAGTTACCGCAGAGATGGAACAGGGCGAACTTCCTGTACAAAACTGGATTTACTTTGGCCTATATCAGAATGAGGCAGGAAATCATGGTTATACCATCGGCATGGATGCCTTTGGTAAAGATGAGCTGGAAATATTAAATAGTAAGCAAAGTCTGGAAGATATCAGAGAATTTCTGTATAATGCAGCCTATTACGTGCTGGAGGGGGACCGCACTTTGCGTCATGGAGATACCATTGGATTTCATGCAGAACAGAAGCTGCAAATGAAGCGGGGAGACGGCGTTGCGGTGGAAGGACACAGCATTCAGATTGCTTATTAAGTCTAAAAGGCAGGTCTGTATAGGCAGCACTGCCTTTTTCTGTTGTTGCGCATATTTATTTTATTGGGAGAGAGTTTTTTCAGGATGCAGGAAACAATGAAGGATAACGAGATGTTTCTAAAGCAATTAGAACATTGGAATCAGCAAGGTGAGTATGAAAAAACCATACAGAAGATTATACATCTGTCAGAAGCTGAAAGAGATGCCGAAGTATTGTGTTTGCTGGCAGAGGCTTTGCATGCAAAAAAAATGGACAAGGAGGCGCTGCGGGCATTAAAACAAATTGCGCCAAAAGCGCGTAAACAGGCAAAGTGGTATTCTATATACAGTCGTGTTTTATATGGCTTGCAGCGGTATGCAGAAGCCTTGACTGCCGTGGATCTGTTATTGCAGTTAACACCGGAGGATACAGCGGCCAGAGAACTGCTGCTGCAATGCCAGGAACATATGCTGTGGCAGCAAATGGATTTGCCCTTTCAGCAGCGTGTCGATGATTTTTGGGATTTGTTTGTGGAGCAGGAAGCCATTGTGCGTGACATGATGGAACAACAGGCTGATCCTGCTGCAGTGCGGCAGTATGTAAATGAACTTCTGAAAAACGTATTCCGCACGCCTGTTTTTTATTTAGAACAATGGGAAGGGCGCTATCAGCTTATTTTATCGCCCGACGGCAATCGCACCACTCTTTATGGAATGGTTTGCTGGCAGATGCGGGCGCCGGAATCGCTTATGGAATTTTGGGATTTTATCGTGGGACAGCTTCCGGCGGAAGAATCGGAGCAAATAAAAGCGGCTATCGGAGAATATCTGCTGTCTCCGACGCAAATACAGGTTTGGCCTCAGCTGCTGCAAGACGGCAGAGTGGGAATCACCTGCTATCATGAGGCGCTTTTGCTGGTGGAGCAAAGTGATGCTTATACTTTTTTGTATCAGCTATTAAACCAATGTATCGGAGAACTTTCTGTAATTGCCAATTTGGGCTATGTGCAGATATTGGAACTGCCTGAGAGTGATTTTTCGATGACACTGGACGCCCTGAAAGATTTTCTGGCCGAACTGCAGGCAGATGGAACCTTATCACCGCAAAATGATCCGCTGGGGTTGTTTACAACCTATGATATGCATTCTGAATATGAAGACTGGGGGCTGCGGGAAGACGTATTTGCCGGAAGCATATCGGCAGCAGCCCTTCCGGTATTAAACAGCTACTATATCAATGATACCTTTCTCTTTGAAGATGCGGCACTGGATGGCATTGTCTGGGCGTTTATTTTTTATTCCTGTGAAACCATTGACCGGGAAGAATGGATCAATGTACGGGGTGAGATCGAAAAAGAGTTGAGTCAGAAATTAAGTGCAACAGGATTTGCTGTAGGGGAGTGTGTTGGCGGCGCTTCCGGTTATCGCTATTGTTACCTGGATTGTGTGTGTTACAATTTGGAGCAGTTTATTCAGCTGACCAAACAGGTGATGGCAAATTATATCGGTTTGTATCAGTTAAAAGAAGCTGGTATCTGCGAATTCCGTAAAAATGGCCGTTATTTTTCGTTGTGCGATGATCTGCCGCAGCCAGCTGTTTTTGCAAGAAAACAAGAGGAAGAAGAAACTTTGCTGACACCTTGGGGAGCGCAGCAATATCTGCTGCAGCATGAATTGCACAAGAACTTTATGGTGGAAACAATTGTTGAAGGGGAGCATTTGCATCTGCCCCAATTGCAGTTAACCATTACGCCTTTTGTGACAGAAATGAAAAGAACCACTGCGTCGGTGGATTTTTTATTGTTCCATCCCCAATGGGATCGGATACTTATTGAGCAGGCGACCGGATTGGGCGCAGTGCCGCAGGATGCGTTAAAGATGGCGGCAGAAAGTTTTTTGGAAATGACGGCTCCGATTTTTTTTCATTTGCTTGGTATGCCGGAAGAAAGCACTGTGCGGTCAGAATTTGCAGGGAAAGAGCATGTTTGGAATTGCTATTCGGGGCGTTCCCATACGTCGATGAAGGAGGCGTTAGATTACTGGAGCCTGTTTCAGGATGACATCATAAAACGTCTGGGAAATCAGAAAGTTTGTTATATTGAGTTTTACGGTGCAAAAACAGAGGAAATAAAAACAGGTGTGTGTCGGCTGAATCATGTAGAGTGTACAGAAATCAGCCAACAGATTGAAGATTTGGTGCAGGAATGGGATGCCAAAGGCTTTGTGGTGCAAAAACAGGTTGTTTTCTTACAGCAGCAGGCCGACACCTGGCAGGCTTATCCTTACACCCAGCAGCAATTGTGCCGTCTGACCTGGCAGGCTGCCGAAATTTTCTTAGAAGAAGACTATGATGTGGTATTGGAACGGCTGCAGGAAGTGGTGCAGGACGATGTCTTGGCCGAAGAATTTTTTTTGTTTCTGCCGGAAATTTGTGCTGAACATGCCTTTGATAACATTACCTATCCCGAATTGCTGACATTGGACAGAGAGGGCGAGATCCTTACCGTCTATCGTCAGCAGATTCATAGTTATACCATTATGCGGCAGGCCATGTTTTGGGGGTTGGAGTATAGAGTCTTCGACGGCAGGGAAAACGAGGTATACAGCCGTTTGATTGCCGTCAGCTCTATTTTTTCTGCCATTGAAGATGCCAAGGAACAGGGCGTAGATTTAGAGGAGGACGGCGGTACAGTCAATACTGTTTATTCGGTTTCCCGCAAATATCAGCTGCGGTAAAAAACGTTATGCTGATGAAAAAATAAAAATAAAAAAACAATAAAAGCCTAATAGAAAAAAGCTGTTTGCGCAGAACTTTGCCGCAAGTGTTTCTATGTTTATTAAGAAGCTGCCGGAGTCTATCGTTAAGATGTCCGGCGGCTTTTTTTATCAGTTGTTTTGCTGAAATCAGACGTGAAATCAGATGCAAAAAAACCGCCGCACAACAGTGTGTACGGCGGTGTGTAAACCTGATAAAACGGCCAACAAGATTTCTTTGGCACAAGAAAAGATTTAAGCTTCTTTTTTCAAAACAGGTGCTTCAATTTCTTCGCTTTCTTCTTCCGGATGATATACTTTAGCAATAGCAATACAAATAATAGTTTTGTAGCCGGCAGCTTTTAAAATATCATGACCAGCCTTTAAAGAAGCGCCGTTTGTAGTTACATCATCAAACAAAATTGCGATGGACTCATCGGTGATTTCACAGCAGCGGGATTTTTCGATGGTTGCCATATGACCGGATACTTTTTCTTCGCTTTCCAGAGTTCTGGTACGAACCAGACATTTTGCAGCATCAAAGAAAGATTCGTTGGCGCGGCACAAATCCTCTACCAATGGATATAAACCGGACTTAAAGTTATCAATGGTACAGGATGGGAACGCATAAACGTGCACGTCTTCCCCTTCTAATTCCTGTGTTAATCTCTGCCAGTATGGATCGTTGTACAGATAACCGCGGATGTAGTCCAAAGAGTCGCTGATATTCTGGCGGAAGTTCAGCAGACGGCTGCAGTTATGATTATAGAAATCCTGTTTGTACATGTCTACAGGATAATAGTCACATAAGAACAGTAATTCAAAGTTTCCATCTGGATAGAAATAACGATGTAGTTTCATAATAATGCCCTCCAGTTATAAGTTGTAATAATATTTTTGTTCCAATATAGAATGGAATTTATATAAGAACGTTACTTGTAAGTATATTATATAAAAATTTTAATATAATTACAATAAAACATTTCATAATAAATAATTTTTTCACAATAGCCTGAATGATTTTGTGCCATTGCCTAATTGCATATTAGTCTACCTGATTTTGCCGCAAAAGTAAATAGTTTTTCCATAATTCATGGCAATACTGCGGTGAAATGATTTTATATTTGTTATTTTATCTGTTTCCTGTTATGATAACAACAGCATAACGTTTTTGTAAAAATTTTTGGGATATGATGATGTATATAGTATTTGAGTAAAGAAAGTAAGGATGATGATAATGCAAATACAAATTCCCTGGCAATGCCGGGAAATTTTAGAACGGTTTTCACAACACCATTTGCAGGCCTATTTAGTGGGCGGATGCGTGCGGGACAGCTTGTTGGGAAAGCAGCCCAAGGATTGGGATATTTGCACCGAAGCTTTACCGGAGCAGGTGGTAGAATTTTTTAAAGAGGATAAAGTGATTCTGACCGGATTGCAGCATGGCACCGTTACCGTATTGCTGGGCGGTCTGGCCGTAGAAATTACTACCTTTCGGATTGATGGCGAGTATGAAGATAACCGTCATCCCAAGGAAGTATTTTTTACCTCTGATTTACAAAAGGACTTAAGCCGCAGAGATTTTACCATCAATGCTCTGGCCTATCATCCACAGACAGGGATTGTGGATTATTTTGATGGGATCTCCGATTTGCAGCAGGGCATCATTCGCTGTGTAGGAGATGCCGCCAGCCGATATCAGGAAGATGGCCTGCGGATTATGCGGGCGGTGCGGTTTGCCTGTGTGCTGAATTTTCAATTTGAGCAGGAAACCGAAGCTGCCATTGGCCAGTACAGTCATTTGCTGGAGCATATTGCCCGGGAACGCATTCAGGTGGAACTGGACAAAATTTTGACCAGCTCCTGGGCTGCTTATGGACTGCAAACGCTGGCGCGGCTGTATTGTCTGCCTTATTTTTTGCCGGAGTTGGAACAGGCCTTTATCTTTGAGCAGACTTCCGGGCACACTGTTTTTTCCCACACTGCCAAAGCGGTGGCCTTGGTGCCGGATACAATCGTACTGCGTTTGGCTGCCCTGCTGCATGATATCGGCAAGCCTGTGATTGGGCAGACCCATGCCGGAGCGCCGCTGTTTTCCGGATATGAGAGCGTCAGCGTACAACTGACTGAAACTATTTTGGAGCGGCTGCGGTATGACAAAAAAACAATCAATCAGGTAAAACTATTAGTAGAAAACCATACCAGAGTGCTAAAGCCTGATGTTGTATGGATGCGAAAAGCGGTGGCCGATTTGGGACCTGCCAGCGTAGCGCAGTTATTAGAACTGCAGCGGGCAGATATTCTGGCGGCAGATAACAATGAACAGGCAGCATCCTTGCAGGAACTGAATGCCGAAAAACAAATTTTACAGCAGATTATAGAAAATCATGACTGCTGTTCCTTAAAACAGCTGGCTGTATCAGGACGAGATCTGACCGCAATGGGCTTTAAAGGCAAACAGGTGGGGGAAGTGCTGGCGCAGCTGCTGCAAATGGTGCTGGAGCAGCCGGAGCGAAATGAGAGGGAGTTTTTACTACAAAAAGCAAGAGAGGAATGGACATGCAAAAACAACTAGAATGGATCCAATCGGAACAAAACCAATGGTTAAAACGCTGTAAAGCATTGCAGCAAAAAAAATATCGGCAGCAATATCAGCAATTTGTGGCAGAAGGGCTGCGGTTTGCCCAAGAAGCGCTGGCTTGCGGCAACGCAGAGGTTGTTCTGATTGATGAACAGCAGCAGAATTTATTGGCCCAGTTAGCGCTAACCGCAGATACAGCTGTTTATATCGTGAAGTCCGGTCTGTTGGATAAAGTGCTTTGCACCATGCATCCGCAAGGCATAGCAGTGATTGCCAGGCAGCCCCAATGGGACTGGCAGGCTGTAGGTGATATGCAGCAAATTGTAATTATAGACGGTGTGCAGGACCCGGGCAACCTGGGAACCATTTTGCGGACAGCGTGGGCATCCGGCACCCAGGCGGTATTATGTTTAAAAGGCACTGTAGATTTGTATAATGATAAAGTATTGCGTTCTACCATGGGCGCTGTGTTTCAGCTGCCGGTGTATCAGATTGCCGATGTGGCAGAAATGGAAGAACAGCTTCATCAATGGGGATTTACCCTGTTGGTATCCGATATCCGGGCCGAGCAGTATTATCATCAAATGCAATTTCCGGAAAAAACCGCTCTGGTAGTCAGCAACGAGGCCAATGGTCCGCAGCTGCTCACCAAAGGCGACCTGTATGTAAAAATTCCATTATATCAGCAGGCAGAATCTTTGAATGTAGCTGTGGCCGCAGGCATATTGTTATATGCCATCCGCACCGGCAGAAAGGAGTAATCATGTTTCGTCCCAAATGGCAGGAAGTATATTGGTTTGTAGAGCAAAATGAGGAAGATAAATGGACTTTTATGACAAAAGCCTGTGAAAACGACTGGATGGACTTATATCACATCAGTATGGGCAATTGTTATCATACAAAAGAAGAAGCCATTGATGATGTATATGAAATGCTGTCTAAAATTACCCAGGAGGACGGCTATGCCGTCTGGCAGCGGGAAGGCGATCACAACGCATTTTAATGGGCATTGCTGTTGGAATGACAGAGGTATGATTGGAACACTCAAAAATATGTGCTATTAAAACATGAAACGAATACAATTGAAAATATAATTCTTTAGTATTTTTTAAAACAACCCTTCACCAACTTTAGTGCACTCTTTGTGCATAGTTGGTGAAGGGTTGTTTCTGTCAACCAATAGGGTTGTGCATAGATGCAGGGTTTTTCGGAAACTTTTTTTAAAATAAAGATAAATTGAAAATAAGAATAAAAAACGTTGCATCTCTTCACACCGTCACCGGATGATAAACGGAACGCTGAGGAGGGGGTAAAAAATAGCATAGAGAGAGTTTCAAGTTTTGTAAATAGAAAAAACTGTTATAAGATATGTTATTGTTTTCTAACTTTAAATTATATCGTTTTTTCTGTAATCACAATATCCTGCAGCCCCATTTGTGTTTCATTTGGCGTTTCTGGCTGAATTGTTGTGATAAACTGAACAATATTTTCAATTGACTCTTCTTGCTGGTCACGTTCTTGCAGAAGCGGGTAATGCTTGCTATTTTCTGTTGCCCAAACGCCTTGCTGCAATGCCATAGACTCCCCTATTAAAATACTGGTACCTAGTACATTTGGTTTTTCTGGCTGTTCTACCCAAAATTCAATTGCACTATAATTGGGATTGCTGCAATGCACTTCCAATTGTCCCCCGTTCAGACAAATTCGATTAGGTATAACATTTTCAGAAAAACTGGATAGTGTGTTTGTAATACCTGCATATTCAGAATGAACAATAACTTGTCCTCCGTTTTGTTCATAACGCCCCATATAGTCTAAGTTAATTCCTACGCCGTCAATTTGCACGTAACCATTGTTTACCACGAAAGAACTATTTATTTTTATACCTGTTGTATAAAATTCTCCTCCGTTTATAATCCAGTTTGAGTCTGCATCTGTTTCCCATACTGCAATCCCTTTCCCCAGAATAATGGCTAAAGGGTCTTCTCCGGATTGCTTACTGGTTACAACTCCATCATTGATTACAACATTACCGTTTTGTGCATATAAGGGGGCTTCTTGACATTCTACATATAGAATACCTCCATTAATTGTCACGCCATTATCTCCTACAACCATCGTATCTTTTACAGTAATATTTCCATTGTTTTGGATATATACACCATTTTCTGCCCGAATACCATATCCCTTTTTGTGATTCAATTGAATTGTTCCGTTTTCTATTATGATGTTTCCCTCTTTGGCTAAAATGCTATATACAATATCTCCTGACATCGAAAGTGTTCCGTTTCCCTCTATCGAAAGATCTCCATTTTCTTCACATAAAACTACTATCGTATTTGCTAACTCATCTGCTTTTATTCTAACTTCATTTGTACTATTCTCTGTTAAGTGTATCTTGGAGTCAGCCGGTAATTGTATTGCTGCGTTTGCGGGCATTTTATCATAGTCCCAATTCAATTGCAGTCCATCTAATAGCAATGTTTTTTCTTTTGCATTCCACTGCCAACCATTCCCGGATTCGTCCTGTGTTGAATTTGAAAAATCTAAGGGGACCCATGTATAACTAATTTTCTCACTCGCAGTAGAATTACAAGCTATACAACAAAGTCCAATAAAAAGACATACTAAGATATAACCATATTTTTTTCTCATGATATCCTCCTTGTTGAATACGTTCTTGAACGAAGTACGTTGTTTCAAAATATATTGTAGATAATTTTTCAGTATGGTCTTAATAGAAATATACTTAAACTTCATTCATGAGTTGCAGTATTTCTTCCCCTTTGTTATGAATGACATACATATCTTCTTTATAATCCAAAACTCTAAAAATGAATTTTAATCCTTCTGTAAATGCAAGAATATCTTTTGTACCATCAAGATAGTAGATTATAATTTCATATTCCCTTTCATGGTAATACCCACCGTCTACATTTTGTATTCTCCCCTTGTGATTAATTCTGGAAATAAGTTGTTCAAAGTTTTTATCATCAGGAGTTAAAATTTTTTCGTAACAATTACTTTTATTATGAGAAATTAGAACTATTTTTTCTATTTTTGCTGTATTTTCTGTTAACATGGGTACGTAAATGTAATTTAAAGAGATATAAAGGTATAATAAAAAAACAGCCAAGCATATTCCTAATATTTTTTTCATACGATCCTTCCTAACGTAATTACATGAATGAAGCATAATCGTTACGAGAGTAAAGTTGTTTAAGAAAAATTCGGTTAATTTGGAGATAATCAGGTTTACAAAGAGATAATATCCATACTATACTTCCAATCTCCCTTTATGCAACCTGCTGAATCAGAATTTCAATTTGAGCAATATATTCATCTTCGCTGGCAATCGCAAATTCGTTCAGGCCGCATTCATAGGCGTAACCTGTAAGCTGCAGGTTATTTTCTGCGGCATAGTGCAGCATGGTTTGGTAAACCTGGGGTATTTTTTCCCAATCACCGATACAAAAGCCCCGCAGATAGTTGCCCTCCGGTTTGATAAAAAGGTTTTTTCTTTTTACGTCCATTTGGGTGAAAATGCCGTCATAGTGTTGAAAGGCTCCTGCCTGAATTTTTTCTAATGAGATATAGCTGCCGCAGTTTTTTCGGCAGCCGCCTGTTTGCAGCGATGCATTCAAGTGTTCTAAAATATTGCCTACATTGCTGACCAGACTGTCGTGGGTATCGTAACTGATTTCCAGTGGTGTCAGCAGCAAATATTGCCTGGGCAATGTTGCTATTTCAATTTTTCCATGATAGATATCCTGACAACGCAGCAGGGTATCTTTTTTTTGCTGCAAGCGCAATTTCAATTGTTTTAGCCGGTCGATGGTCTGATCAATTTGGGCAATTTTGTCTGCGGCAAGGGCGCAGAAATCCTCCGGGTTTGGGCGCTGCATGTACTGTTTGATTTCTTCGATAGACATATTCAGTTCCCGCAGGGCAAGAATATGCTCCAATTCCATGCTTTGTTCAAATGTATAGTAACGGTATCCGTTTTCTCCTTTGCAGACAGGGGAAAAGATGCCGGCTTCATCGTAATAATGCAGGGTTCTTTTGTTTAAGCCGTGTATCTTGGCCAGTTCGCCCGCGGTAAGATAAGGATGCTTATTTTTCATAACATTCACCTCTTGACATTACAGTTACTGTATCCTTTATGCTGATTATAGCATAGAACATTGTGAATGAAAAGGAGCGCTATTGATGAACGAAAGTATCTACAAAAAATCCATAACACTTGCCGGAATTCTGGCGATTACATTGCCCACCATTTTTATGACGCTGGTGCAGGCTTCTTACTCTATGATTGACGGTATGTTTATTGCCAATATTTTAGGAGACGAGGCATTGTCGTCTTTAACGTTGATATCGCCGTATTTTAATTTTTTTATTGCCATCGGCGCCATGTTTGCCTCTGGGGGCAGCGCCGTTGTCATGAAAAAAATGGGGGAAGGAAAGGAGCAGGAGGCACGGCAGAACTTTACTGCCCTTACGCTGGTTGCAGCCGGGGTGGGATTGATTTTCAGCAGCGTCTTTTTGTTGTGGACAAAACCGCTTGTCAGCATTTTTGGTGCAGTGCCGTCTGTAACAGAGCTGTGTCGGGAATATCTTTTTGCCTATAGTTTTTTCATTATTCCGCAAATTTTATTTGCTGTACTTCAGATTTATACCATTGGTTCCGGTAAATCCACTTTGGCTATGGTCAGCGCTTTCATTGGCGGCGGGATCAATATTGTGTTTGACTTTTTGATGATTCAGGTATGGGATCTGGGCATGACCGGGGCGGCGGTGGCCAGTGGTTTGGGCATGGCTGTTCCCTGTATCATTTTATTGAAAGGATTTTTGAGCAAGGACAGTTTGTTGCATTTTTCCAAACCGCAACTTGATTGGAAAGTGATGACGAAAACAGTAACCAACGGTAGTTCCGAGTTTGCCTCCAATCTTGTCAGCGGTGTTGTGATGCTGCTGTTTAATGCCCGTATGCTTGCCATTGCCGGTTCCAGCGGTGTGGCTGCCAGCACAATTACTTTTTATGTGTTTGGTTTGATGAGCGCGCTTTATATGGGCTATATGCTGGGAATTTCACCGCTTTTGAGTTATGCGTATGGCGCAGGAGAACATGACAGGCTGAAAAAAATCAGAACCATCAGTGTATCGTTTATTGGTATATTGGCAATCTCCACAACCATCTTGTCTGTTTTGGGCTCCAAGGTGCTTGTTTCTGCATTTACTGAAGTCGGCAGTGAAACCTACTTGTTGGCGGTCAGCGGCAATCAGCTGTTTTCGCTGGCATTGCTTTTTGTTGGATTTAACACGTTTTCCAGCATGTTGTTTACCGCCCTTTCCAATGGTAAAATCTCGGCAATCATTGCTTTTTCCCGCACCTTTATTTTGTTGTCTGCTGCGATTATAATTCTGCCGGTATTTTGGGAAATCAACGGGCTATGGCTTTCGGTGCCGTTATCCGAGATGATAACACTGCTGTTGTCGATTTACTTTATTAAAAAATATCAAAAAGAATATCAGTATTAACAGATACTTGTTTTTACAAAAAGGTGTTTTCCAGGAGAAATTCAGTGCAGCAACTGATTTTCAGGGAAATGCCTTTTTGTAGTTTGACCAAAAGTCAGGATGGTTGTCTGAAAAGTAAAGTCAAAATTCTTTCATCAATGTTTTATCAAGAAACAAAGAACAACGGAACAGCAGCAAAATTTTGCAAAAATTTATGATTTCGTTAAAAATGTGTTTAGAAGTTTATCGTCTATGGTAAGTACAACACAGATTACTTCAATTTTGCAAAGGAGGAGAAACAATGGATCAACTATTGTTTGCGAGATGGCAGTTTGCAATTACAACTGTCTATCACTTTTTATTTGTTCCACTGACACTTGGTCTGTCCATTCTGGTCGCTATTATGCATACGAAATATTATCGCACCAATGATTTGAAATACCGGAAGATGACCAAGTTCTGGGGCAAATTGTTTTTAATTAACTTCGCCCTTGGGGTTGCCACCGGTATTGTGCAGGAATTTCAGTTTGGCATGAACTGGTCTGAATATTCCCGCTTTGTAGGCGATATTTTTGGGGCGCCGCTGGCCATTGAAGCGCTGGCAGCATTCTTTATCGAATCCACCTTTTTGGGAATCTGGATTTTCGGCTGGGATAAACTGCCCAAACTGCTGCACCTGCTTTCTATCTGGCTGGTAGCATTCGCCAGCAATTTATCAGCATTTTGGATTTTAGTAGCCAACTCGTTCATGCAAAATCCGCAGGGGTTTGTACTCAACAACGGGCGGGCAGAGATGGTCAATTTCTTTGATCTGATTACCAATCCTTATGTATGGCATCAGTTCCCCCATGTGGTAACTGCCGGAATTACAACAGCAGGATTTTTTGTTATGGGGATCAGCGCCTGGCATCTGGCTAAAAAGCATGATGTGGACTTTTTCCAAAAATCCTTCAAATATTCTGTCATTTACGGTTTGATTGGCGTGCTGGCTGTTTGCGGTATCGGCCATGCCCAAGGGCAGTTTTTGATGGATGTGCAGCCAATGAAAATGGCTGCTGCTGAAGCCCACTGGGAAACCGAAGATCCGGCATCCTTTGTGGCCATTGCTGCCATTGATGAAGAAGCCGGGGAAAACACATTCTCTATCGAAATTCCCAATATGCTCAGTTTTATGACGTATAATTCCTTTAGCGGTGAAGTAAAAGGGATTCATGATTTGCAGGCTGAGTACGAAGCCAAGTATGGTGAAGGCAACTATGTGCCGCAGGTGACACCGTTGTTCTGGAGCTTTAGAGCCATGGTAGGCGCTGGTGGATTGATGGTGCTGCTGGCTTTGATCGGGGTTGTATTGCTGAAAACAGGTAAGCTGCAGAACAGTAAACTGTATTTAAAAGTGATGCTGTTTGCAATGGCATTGCCTTACATTGCCAATACAACCGGCTGGCTGATTACGGAAATGGGCCGTCAGCCATGGATTGTATACGGTTTGCAAAAAACAGCGGAAGGGATTTCCACTGTGGTGCCTGCCAGCTACATTTTGATTAGTATGATTGGTTTTACCCTTGTCTATGGTATTTTGGCAGTTGTAGATGTGATGCTGCTTGTAAAATATGGCAAGAAATCTCCGGAAGCGCTGGAAGAAGCGCCAACTGCAAGTGAGGAGGTGTCCTTATGGACTTAAACATTCTCTGGTTTATTTTGGTGACCGTTCTGTTTATCGGATTCTTCTTTTTGGAAGGCTTTGATTATGGCGTAGGGATGCTGAATCCCATTGTGGCCAAAAACGATACAGAACGCAGAATTGTATTAAATACCTTTGGTCCGTTTTGGGATGGCAACGAGGTTTGGCTGCTGACTGCCGGCGGTGCAATTTTTGCAGCTTTTCCTAACTGGTATGCTACTTTGTTCAGCGGTTTTTATATGGCGCTGTTCCTGGTGCTGCTGACCTTGATTGTGCGCTGTGTGGGCATTGAGGTGCGCAGTAAAAAAGAAAGCAAGCAATGGAGAAATACCTGGGATTGGCTGATTGCCATCAGCAGTTTCCTTTCTGCATTTTTGTGGGGGGTAGCCGTTACCAATCTGGTGACAGGCGTACCGATTGATGCCAATATGCAGTTTGCAGGTAATTTCTTTACCCTGCTGACTCCGTTCACTATTTTTGGCGGTGTTGTTTTTGTATTGTTGTTTGCGTTCCATGGCGCATTGTTCTTAAAATTAAAAGTGGGTTCTGATGTTATTTTGCAGCGGGTAAAAAGTCTGGCTGATAAACTGGGCTTTGTGCTGGTAGCAGCTGTTGTTATCTGGGTGGTGCTGGCGTATATCCTGACCGATATTTACAGCGGTCTGTTGGCGTTGGCTTGTGTGGCTTTCGCTGCAGTGGCTTTGGTAGCGGCGGTAGTATTACAGCTGAAAGATAAAAAAGGATTTTCCTTTATTGCGATGTTCCTGGCGATTTTGTTTGTAACAGCCAGTGTATTTGCCGGAATGTTCCCAAATGTGCTGATCTCTACATTAGATCCAGCCTGGAGTTTAACCATTTATAATGCCAGCTCCAGTCCGTATACCTTGAAGGTAATGACCATTGTTGCACTGACTCTGGTGCCCATTGTGCTGTTGTATCAGAGCTGGAACTATTATGTGTTCCGCAAACGGATTACCGCAGAAGATGTACATTATTAATAAAATCCAATAAACAAACCAAGCGAGGTCCGGGATATTCCGGCCTCGCTTTTATCATGTCTGTTCGTTTTTTATTGGTTGGGACAAATTTGATATCATGTTTATCCAATAAAAGCAGCAGCGGTGCGTTACTGTGGTGTGCTGATAAGAAACCTATTCTTGCAGCACACCGTTGACATAGGTCACTGTGCGGTCGGCAAATTGCAGTGTTAAAACATTTGTAACATCAGGATCCGTTTTCCAGTCGGGATATAACATGATGTCATAATAATGTGTTTTCTTATTAATTAAAAATTGTCTTACTGGGGTAGTCTGAATGATGTTGCAGTGCATTTCAGTTCTGTTATTTTCTTTAAAGTAGGTAGAAGTATCCCGCTCAATTTCTACCGTATCGGGCAGAAAGTCTAAAACAAAATAAGTTGTTGTTTCTCCGTTTATCGTGATTTCTTCATAGCTGCTTTCTAGCTGTACATTGCTTGAATCACAAGGCCATTCTATGAGATAGAGGAAGGAAATGCCTGCTAAAAAACAACAACAGACAATGGCGGTGAAAAAAATAGTCTTCAAAATATTGCGGCTTTGTTGTTTTTGTATCTGCTGCAGCGGTTTGGTATTCAGTTCAGCAGGGATGACCAAGGTTTGCTGTAATTGTTTTAACTGTTCCTGACAGAGCGGGCATTGCTGCAGATGGGTTTCCACAAAGGAGTGGCTGGCAGGGCTGACGATCTGTTCAATATATAAAGGCAGTAAATCCTGTACAATGGCGCATTGTTCTGAAAGAGCAGCGGTTACTTCTTGCTGAAGCAGTTTTTTTTCCGTATCAGTTTGAGAATGGGGATTGGTTGTCATGGTGTAACACCTCCATATGGGCAATGATTTTTTGTTTGGCGCGATAAAAGGTAACGCGGGCCCAGCTGTCATTTTTGCCAAACAGCTGACCGATTCGCCGAAAGGACAGTTCACCAAATACTCGCAGCGTAAAAACCTCTTTATAAGGCTCTTCCATATTGTGCAGGAATTGATGAATGGAAAAGGCTTCTTCTTCGTTGGAGATTTGTTCCAGAATGGTTACTCCGGTATTCTGTGCCACATCATCATCAGACAGTTGGGTAAGCCGTTGCTGTTTGCGGTACTGGGTATAATAGGTGTTGCGGGCAATGGTGAACAGCCAGGCGCGAATGTCTTTTTGACCGTCAAATTGATGCAGTGAACGCAATGCTTTATGAAATGTTTCTTGTGTAATTTCTTCGGCAAGATGTTCTGAACAGGATAAACTTTTGAGAAATAAATAAACATCATGGAAATATAGTTGATAGATTTGCGAGAGATCCATTCTGTTTCGCCTCCTTTCACCGGATTAACTTGCCAACAGAAAAAACGTTACAGCAAACTGAAAAAATTGCAAAAATAATTTATCTTATTATAGCAAAATTTTTTTTATTTTGATGCGTAAGCTACAAGTTCTGAAAATAAAATTGCGGTATACTGAAACAAACGAAAATTGTTTCGATGTAATGTTATTTTATGAGGAGGGATAATATGGACACGATTGTTTATAAAAAAGAGAAGCATATTATTAGCAAGCAATATGAAGCAGAAAAAGCATTTTTGCAAGAATTTGCTGGTGGTTATTATACATTGGAGCAGCCGCTGGTAAAGTTGAATGCTTATGAACTTTGTCCATTAACTGCAATGATTTTATTTAGAACACCTGTAGTTGTTGAAGTGACAGTAATTGTACATGGGAAAGAAGCTGCAGGGAATATCAGTCATACGTTTTCAGCAACTCAGGAACATATTCTACCTATTTACGGACTATATGCTGACTATGCTAATCAAGTGGAGTTGATTTTGTCTAATGGTGAGCGTAATAAAATTGTTATCCAGACGGAACCGTTGCATCCAGATGTACCGCTGGTAACTTCAATTAAGACGACATCGGAATATATGGGGCAGAACGTAATGTTTTTAACAGCCGCCATGCGTGCTATGCCGGTAGCGTACGATTATGCTGGCGATGTACGTTGGTATGCTAACCGAAATTTTGCGTTTGACTTAAAACGCCTTTCTAATGGACATATTTTGGTTGGGACAGAACGCTTAGTAAAAATGCCGTATTTTACTAGCGGTTTATACGAAATGGCATTGAGTGGGAAAATTTTTGCAGAATATCAGTTACCCAGTGGCTATCATCATGACCAAATTGAAATGGAAGATGGTAACATATTGACATTAACATTTGATTATTATTCTGGCACAGTTGAAGATGTTTGCGTGTTGCTGGACCGTAAAACAGGTGGAATCATAAAAAAATGGGATTACAAAGACATTTTGCCGCAGAATGTAGCTGGTTCCGGTAGTCAGACTACAGAGGACTGGTTCCATAATAATGCAATTTGGTATGATAAAAAGACTAATTCGTTGACCATTTCTGGGCGACACCAAGATGCTATTATTAATATTGACTATGAAACTGGTAAGTTAAACTGGATCATTGGAGATCCAGAGGGATGGCCGCAGGAAATGGTGGACCAATATTTCTTTACTCCGGTAGGCGATAATTTCGAGTGGCAGTACGAACAGCATGCTTGTATGGTGCTACCCGATGGAGATATTTTTGTATTTGACAACGGGCATTATCGAGCAAAGAAAAAGGATAATTATATTTTGAACAGCCAAAATTATTCCCGTGGCGTTCGGTATCGTATCAATACAGATGATATGACAATTCAGCAAATCTGGCAATATGGAAAAGAACGAGGTGCAGAATTCTTTTCACCATATATTTCTAATGTAGAATATTATAATGAAGGACATTATATGGTACATTCTGGGGGTATTGGTTATGAAAATGGAAAAATCTGTGACGGTTTTGCGGTAACTCGTGCAATGAGCCCAAAACATCGGGATAAAGTGTATACATTTAACACCATCACTTGTGAACTGAAGAATGATGAATTAGTATATGAATTACAAGTACCAGCTAATTGTTATCGAGCTGAAAAATTGCCATTGTATTATGCTGGGGAAGTGGCGGAATTTGGCATGGGAAAAATTCTTGGCAGTTTGATTGAAAGTAAAACAACAAAAATGAAGGTTCGAGCGACGGAAACTGGCCAACTAGTGCCGGAAAGCTATGGCGTTTCTATTGTAGAGGAAGAAGATCGTTTTACATTGAATACTACATTTGAATCTGGAGAGTTGGCACAATTGTTGTTGGAGGATGCGAACGGGAACATTCGTCGCTATCCGATTAATACAGTAGTGAAAACATTTACTGCTATGTGTGTAGGAACCTTTCAGAAAGCTGATCCGCGTAATGTAGATGTATTTGTCAATAAAAATGGTTTACAGGGACCGCAAACAGTAAAATTATTGTTAGAAGATAAAATTTATGAGACAGGAATTGTTGTAAATAAAAGATAAAATTAGAAAAAGCTGTTGCAATTTTGCAGCAGCTTTTTTAATGGATTTAATAGACTTACCGTTTCAAATAGTTCAGTTTTTCGTCACCAGAAGCATATAATTGTAGTGTTTCTCTGTTTTGAAGAAGCAATCCTTTTTCTGCGTGCGTGCAGCAGCCTTCATCACATAAAGCCAAAATGATTTTACTGACAGTGATGCGGTGCATACCTAGGTAGCGAGCAATCTCTGATATGGAGAAGTGTTTGTCTAAGATATAATTTTCACCTGATAATTTGGCATTTTCCAGTAGAAAACTACATACACGGCAAGGTGCTTGCCCTTTTTGTTTGGCATGAAAGTTTGCATTTATATTTTGATAGCTGGATAATGCCATTTGCAAGAGTTCGTGCAATACGGATGGATAAAGTGAAAGAAATTCTAAAAAATCTTTATAATAAATTTTATGGCAAATACAGTTTGTTTTAGCAATAAAATTAGTTTCATGAATAATAATAGGTGTATATAAGGTGAGAGCACCGAGTAAACAATAAGCGGAATTATTTGCAATGCGCTCGTCGTAAATAATTTCATCCCCTTTTATGGTAAAGATATTACGAATACAACAACCCTCTGCTAAAAAATAGATATATTCAACAGCTTGACCTTGCCGAACGATAAAATCATTTTTATCAAAAGCTTGTTTAGGAAAGTTTATCAAATAATCAACTGCTGCGGATTCCATAAGCATGCTCCTTTCACCAAAAGGATTTAGATATTATTAGGGTAAAACATATGTTAAGAATAACATAGATATGATTTGTTTACAATTACAATAAGGTATATAAGACAAACTAATAAACCTAATAAGGTGAAGTTTAGACTACAGGTATACTATGGAAGTCTGTGATATATTAAATGTGTCAAAAGTAATGCTTAACCGGTAAGCAAAAAGCAATATATCATATACAAAATATAGTATAGGAGGAGTTTTATATGTCATTAGTAAAAAGAGGTAAACATGGGGTTAGTACACATCGTGTAGATAAGGCTTATGAGGGATACACACTATTTTGTCCACTGTTAACAAGATGGAAACAGATGGAAGGCAATACAACCAGTAAAGTTTATTTAATGGACATGAATGGTAATTTCGTTCACTATTGGGAAGTTCCAGGTTTAATTAAAATGCATGCAGATTTACTGCCGAATGGTCATATTCTGTGTTCTGTAGATATAAAAGAACGATATCCAGAAAATTTTATTAATGTTGGTTTTAATTGTACTACTGTGATGGAACTGGACTGGGATAGTAATATTGTATGGGAATATGACAATATGAACCATGATTACCATGACCGTTGCCGTTTGAAAAATGGGAATACCATTGTAAATGTTGTAAAAGAAATTCGTCCAGAGTTACAAGCTAAAATTAAAGGTGGCCTGCCAGGTTCTGAAGTAGGCGGTTCTAACCCAGCATGGAGTCATAAAGCAGGTGAACGCCCAACAGCAGATGCACAAGGAAAAATTTATACGTTAGTATTAACAGAGTTGAATCCACAGAATGAAGTTGTGTGGGAAATGGATTTATCTGAAGCATTAGATCCAGAACTAGATGTGATTACTCCATTAACAGGGCGTTCTTTATGGCCAGGTTTAAATTCTATTGAAGAATTACCGGATGGTAATTTGATTTCCACTTCCTACAATTTAAGTCAAGTTTATATTTGGGATAAAGAAACCAAAAAAGTAAAATGGCGTTTTGGGCAGGAAGAACAGAAAATTTCCTTCCCACATGATCCGCATGGATTAGAGAATGGTAATATTTTATTCTTTGATAATGGCCGATTCCACTCTGCTGATCCAGATGGTAGTACAAACTATTTCCCACCAGATTTCAGCCGAGTAATTGAAATTAATCCAGAAACCAACAAAATAGAGTGGGAGTATCGGTCTGAAGTTCCAGTTGATTTTTATTCTACTTATATTAGTAGTTGCCAGCGACTGCCGAATGGTAATACGTTTATCTGTGAAGGTGCTACCGGTCGGTTCTTTGAAGTAACACAAAATAAAGAAATTGTTTGGGAATACTTATCTCCATTTTACACGAATTCTGGAGTTCGTCATGGTAAAACCAACTGTGTATTTAGAGCTATGCGTTATCCACTAAATTATCCAGGTTTAGCTGGTAAAATTTTTGATATGAAAAAAACACAACAGTTGAATCAGTTATTTGGTGCAGAAGCCATGTATTGGGCAAATAAAATTAATAGTTAATAGCCGAGAAATAAAGGATAAACAATGTTTCCAGCAAGGGTATCTCGAATCTAATATATGGTTTAAGAGGTGCCTTTGCTTTTTCTTTAGATGGGAGATGAACTTATTATGGATACAGCAAGCACAAAAGACAGTCAAATAAAATTTTGGATAAAAATAGCGATTTTTTTCTTATTGATATTTGGATTTGGTTATTTACCAGCTCCAGAACCGTTAACTTCCTATGGAATGAAAACGATAGGTATCTTTTTTGGTTTATTATTTGGTTGGTGCACGCTAGGTATGATTTGGCCGAGTATTGTGGGTATATTGGCCATGCCATTGTTAGGTGTATTACCGTTGGGTGAAGTATTTGCCAATGGCTGGGGCAGTCCTGTTATGTTGCTGATTTTTTTCATGATGATGGTAGCCAAAAGTTTAGAAAAGGCAGGAATCAGTAAACTGATAGCCTTATGGTTCATTTCAAGAAAAGTTGTATTAGGTCGCCCATGGCTATTTTCTTATAGCTTTTTAATTGCTATTTCTTTAATTTCTTCCATGACAAGTTCAACAGCAATGATATTTTTAGGATGGGTTATTTTTTATGATATCGTAGAAGAAGTGAAACTAGAAAAAAATATGCCGTATACTAGTTATATGTTAATTGGTATCGTGATTGCTGCCTGTTTAGGTGATGGGCTGTTTCCGTTCCGTACTGTTGGTGCGGTAGCTTTTGTAATGCTAGAAGAGATCAGTGGTATGGTTCTTAATAGTTTTATTTTTACTGTGTGGTCATTTATGATGTGTAGTATTTTACTAGCGAGTTATATTTTACTTGGTAAATTTGTATTTCGTATATCCACAGAAAATTTGAAAGCATTGGATGAAGAATATTTTGCGGCAAAAGATTTATCTTTGAATAAAGGTCAGAAAATAATGTTAGCTTTGATGTTGGCGTTGGTTATCATGATGTTGGCACCGAGTATTACGCCTGTAAATTGGATATTCAATATTATCTTTAGTAAAATTTCTGCAACAGGTGTTGCGGCTTTAATATGTTTACTGATGTGTATCATTCATGTAGATGGAGAACCTTTAATGGAGCCTCGTTCCATCATCCGTGAAGGCGTTTCCTTTGATGTAATGTTTTTAGGTGCAGCGGTACTACCATTGGCGTTACGAGTGTTTTCATCGGAAAAAGCAGGAATTAATGCTTTTTTGGTGCAGGTATTAAGCCCACTTGTAGAAGGGAAATCTCCAATTGTATTTTTGGTATTAGTATCTGCAAGTGCATTAATATTGACAAACTTTATGATTAATGTAACAGTGCCAACTATTTTATTTCCAGCATTTTATCCAATAGGATTAGCATTAGGTATTTCACCTGTGGCATTAATGGTATTAATTGTATACTCTTGCTTCTTGGCATTTTTATTTCCATCCGCTTCACCAATGGCTGCGGTTATGTTCGGTAATAGTGAATGGATTCGAACAAAGGATATCTATAAATATGCAGGGTGCTTTATTGTAGTTGCAATGGTGCTTTGCTGCTTAGGGATTCCGATTGTACAAATGATTTTTGGATAGAGCAATTAGCCGGAAGGTTTTTCTTCCGGCTAATTTTCAATAAGGGATGATGAATATGGCAACAATGTGGCAACAAGAGATAGAAATGATGCCGCGTAAGTCGTTAGAAGCGCTACAATTGGAGCGGTTGAAATGGAGTGTGCAGTATAGCTACCAAAATGTTCCCTTTTATAGAGCTAAAATGGACGAAAACGGTATAAAACCAACAGATATCAAAAATTTATCAGATCTGCAATATTTACCATATACAACAAAAGAAGATTTGCGACAATGCTATCCCTTTGGAGCTTTTGCACAACCATGCAAAAACTTAGTGCGACTGCAGGGATCGTCCGGTACTACAGGAAAACCTACCTTGGTGGGTTATACACGAAATGATTTGAATAACTGGTCTGATTTGGTTGCACGGATCGCTGTGGCAGCAGGTGTTACCTGTGAAGACATAGCTCAGATTTCTTTTGGCTACGGATTATTTACAGGTGCGTTGGGATTGCATCAGGGGCTAGAACGAGTTGGCGCCATGGTAGTGCCGCTATCATCAGGAAATACAGAGCGACAATTATTGATGATGGAAGATTTACAGACTTCGGTGTTGGTGGCAACGCCGTCTTATGGATTATATTTATCAGAGTTAATTGCAGAACGTGGACTAAAGGATAAATTAAATTTGCGAATTGGTTTGTTCGGTAGTGAAAGTTGTTCCACTGAAGCAAGAAGGATGATTGAGCGGAACGCTGGTATTTTTGTGACAGATAATTATGGTATGAGTGAGTTGATAGGTCCAGGTGTAGCAGGAGAATGCCAATTACGGCAAGGCTTACATGTGGCGGAGGATCACTTTCTGCCAGAGATTATTAGTATAGAAAACCAAGAAATCTTAGGGGAAGGAAAAGTGGGAGAATTAGTAATGACTTCTCTTACAAAAGAAGCCATGCCAATTATTCGTTATAGGACCGGGGATATCACTTGCATCAATTACGAACCCTGTGCGTGCGGACGTACCCATGCTCGTATTGATAAAATTAAAGGACGAGTGGATGATATGATTATTGTAAAAGGGGTGAATGTATTTCCATCGCAAGTAGAAAATGCAATTGCAGGTATTACAGCACTCAGCCCGCACTATATGCTTGTAGTACAGCGGGATGGTATAATGGATTCATTAGAAGTAAAGTTGGAGTTAAAACAAAATCCACAATTTATGGGTTGTGAAGAAAAGCATCGATTGGAAACAATGTTGTATACGAAGTTGCGTTCTCTTTTAGGGTTGCGGGTAAAGGTAACACTTGTAGCACCGAAATCTCTGGAACGGTTTCAAGGAAAAGCGAAACATGTAATAGATTTGCGAAATATTTGAATAGGACAGCATAGTCATTTTTATCTTTATGATAAGAAAAATGGGTGTGCTGTCTTTATTTTTTAATTGTTTTGGTTTGGCTTAAACAAGGGAAGATTGGCTTTCAGGCAGATTTATGATAAAATAGCTGTGCGTCATGCAGTGTGTGAAACAGGTAAGATCTGTTTTGTTTTTTTATTGATTGCATGCAATTTTTGAGAAAAAAGTATTATAATAATGGATATAAAAACGATGGGAAAAGGACTGGTGAGGAAGATGATACAACAGGAACGACTGGTGCAGACAGTTTTGGATTTGGTGCAGCTGGATTCGGAGAGCAAGCAGGAACGGGCTGTGGCTGATTATGTGACAGCGCGGCTGACTGCGCTGGGTTATACAGTGAGGGAAGATAACGCCGGTGAAAGTTTTGGCGGCAATGCTGGCAATGTGATTGCTTATAAAGCGGGGACAGGTGCAGGAAAGTGCTTATTGTTCTGCGCTCATATGGATACGGTGAAACCGGGGAACGGTGTAAAGCCAATTGTGGAGCAGGGTATCATCCGCAGTGATGGCACTACCATACTGGGCGGAGATGATAAGGCCGGGATCGCGGCTATTTTGGAAGCGGCTGCGGCTATGGAAGAAAGCGGTTTGCAGCATGGACCGGTGCAGATTATCTTTACAGTGGCGGAAGAAATCGGTTTGCTGGGCGCCAAATATTTGGACAGCGAACAGCTGCCTGCTATTGATGCGGCATATTTTTTTGACAGCGACGGTATGCCCAGCGAAATATGTGTGGCATCGCCATATCATATTGATTTGACTGTTACGTTTCGGGGCAGAGCTGCCCACGCCGGTGTAGCGCCGGAAAAAGGTATCAGCGCCATTCAGATGGCAGCCAAAGCCATTGCTGCTATGCGGTTGGGACGGCTGGATGAGGAAAGCACTGCCAATATCGGTATCATTCAGGGCGGACGGGCAACAAATATTGTGACTGACGAAACGGTGATTTATGGCGAAGCACGCAGCTTAAATAAGAGTAAGGTAGACAGCCAGATTGCCCATATGATTCAATGTTGCCGCGAAGCGGCAGAACAGCTGGGCGGACAGGCCGAAGTGAAGGTAGAAGAATGTTATGCAGCCATTGATTTAAGTCCGGACAGCACCACTGTGCAGCTGGCTTGTGCCGCGCTGCGTAAATTGGGCATGGAGCCGCAGCTGGTAAAAAGCGGCGGCGGCAGCGATGCCAATGTATTTTGCGGAAAAGGGATTCCGGCAGCCAATGTAGGTGTGGGAATGACCAAAGTGCATAGCACAGAGGAATATTTGAATATTGCCGAGATGGAAGCGGCAGCGCGGTTTATTGTGGCGGTAATGGAGGAAGCGATGGTATGAACCAGCCAGTGTTTCCATTAGGGCCGCTGCAGAAAGCGATCTTTGTACAGCGGGACAATCGGTTTCGGGCTGAGGTAGAGCTGGATGGTCAGCGGGTTAAGGTGCATGTGCCAAACTCCGGCCGTATGCGGGAATTATTGATACCGGGCGCGGCGGTATGGGTGCAGCCTGCATCTGGTGCCAATCGCAAAACTGCTTATACCCTGCTGTTGGTGCAGCAGGGGGAAGGCTATGTGTGTTTAAATGCCCATCTGGCCAATGACATTGTGCATTTTTGGCTGCAACAGGGAATTTTGACAGCCTTTGCCGATGTTACTCAAATTATGCGGGAAAAAACCTATGGGAAAAGCCGTTTTGACTTTCAGCTGCAGCGAGGGGGAAAACGCTGTTATGCCGAGGTGAAATCGGTTAATTTGCTGGACGGTGACACTGCCCGATTTCCCGATGCGCCCACGGCCAGAGGCAGTAAGCATTTACAGGAACTGATGCAATGTAAACAGGACGGCTTGGACAGCGCGGTTATTTTTCTGGTGATGGGCAACCAGGCCAGCCGGTTTGCCGTCAACTGGGAAACAGACCCCGCGTTCGGGCAGCAGCTGCAGCTGGCCCGGCAAGCCGGGGTAGAAATTTATATATACACCTGCCAGATTGATTTGCAGGGGATTCGATATACAGGAACCATTCCTATGCGGGAGGAACAAGAATGGAAATCTATGCGTTAATTGGAGCCAGCGGCACCGGAAAAAGTCATAACGCCAATTCGGTTATGGAGGATTATGGCATTGAATTAATGATTGATGACGGTTTGCTGATTAAAGATGGCAAAAAAATGGCCGGAAGTTCGGCAAAAGCAGAGGAAACCACTGTAGCTGCAGTGAAACGGGCAATTTTTCATGACCCTATCCATGCGGCTCATGTGCGGGAGCGCATCCAACAGCTGCAGCCCAAAAAGATACTGATTCTGGGCACGTCAGAAAAGATGATAGACCGCATTACAGCGGCGCTGCATCTGCCTGCGGTAAAATACAAAATCTTCATTCAGGATATTGCCACTGCCGAGCAGATTGAAGAAGCGCAGCGCATGCGGCGGGAAGGCAAGCATGTTATTCCGCTGCCAAGCATTGAGGTAAAAAAAGATCTGCCCAATTACTGGATTGATTCTATCTTTGGCTTTATGACCAAGAAAAAGGACAAGACAGGAAAAACAGCAGAGGATAAATGTATTGTGCGTCCGCGGTTTTCGCAGCTGGGCAGACTGACTATCTCGGAAAATGCCATTGAGCAGATTGTACGGCATAACCTGAACCGGCAGGAGGAATTTGACCGGGGTGCTAAAATTCAGGTGGATATGAACGATTTTGGCGTCAGCATCTATTGTGAAATGAAAATACGGTTTGGCATTCCCATTCAGGCAGCTATTGAGCAGTTTCAGATAAACACCATTGACGCTCTGGATGAGATGACCAATCTGACAGTATTGAAAATTGATGTGCGGATTACCGGCATCACGGTAGGATGAGGTGGAGCAGGTGAGTAAACAAAATATCACCGCCTGGTTTTTTGAAGGCGGTACGGTAAGCATTCCCAGCCGTCTGTTGGGACTGATGGAACCGCTGGGCTTAAACTTTGAAGACTTGGGGAAAATATTGTATTTGCTTTATTGCGGAACAGACCAGATTAAAAGTAATGATCATTATGCGCTGGAAGCCGCCCGCACACTGCATGCCAAAGGGCTGATTCACTGGTTTACCGATACGCAGACGGTGGATTTTTCGCCTATGTTTGATAAAATCAGCATGAATTTGGGCGAGCAGCCGCAGTATTTGTCTGAAGAAAACGACAGTTATACATCATCGGAGTTTAACTATGCCCAGCTGATAAAAAAACTGGAGCAGACACTGGGCTTGTTTTTGACATTGCGGGATAAACAGAATATTCAGGAAGTGGTGCAGCGGTATAATTGGTCCTATACGCTGGTATATGAAATTTACAAAATTTATTATCAGCAGTACCGCAAATATTATGATTTTCGTTTTTTCTGTCAGATGGCTTACGGCGCTCAGGTAAAGGATGGCCAAAGTTTTCAGAAATTTGCAGAAAGTTTAAACAGCACCACCTATAAAACCACAGAGGTTTTGCGCAAGTTAGGCAAAAAAAATCATCCCAGCGAACCACAGAAGGAACTGTATCTAAAATGGACCGCCCAATGGAAATTTACCCATGAAATGGTCATGCTGGCGGTGGAGGAAACCACAGGAGCCGACAATCCGTCGCTGAAATATATCAACAAGGTGCTGGAGGATTGGCAGAAAAAAGGTATTTTTACACCGGAAGCACTGGCACAGGAAAAACAAAAAAATGAAAAAGACTATCAGGCGGCCAAAGCTGTTAAGCAAAAGCCGGCCATTACACAAAAGTTTAAATCGGAAGATGTGGATTTAAGCTTTTTGGAGGAATAACCAGACACATAAGAGAGCAGGTGTATTGTGATGATAAACCGGGATCAGCTGCGGCTGGAAAAACAACGGCAGTGTGATGAAAGAATCGAGGCGCTGTATGGGCAGATTCCACTGCTGCGGGAGATTGACCAGACCATTGGACAAAAAAATATTGCCATGATTCGCGTAGGAATTTTGCAAAAAAATAAAAAAGAGCAGCAGACTTTGCAGCAGCAGATCGAACAGCTTTTGGCAAAGCGGCATCAGTTATTACAGGAGTATGGTCTGGACGAATCTGTGTATGAACCGCAGTGGGATTGCCCCAAGTGTCAGGATCGCGGCTACATAAAACCGGGCGAGCTTTGCTCCTGCTATCAGCAGGAACGGCTGCAGGAACTGTTTTCCCGCAGCGGTATGCCCGCGGCCATGCGGCAATATACCTTTGATAATTTTTATGCCGATAAATATCTGGACCCTGCCGATATGGAGAAAAAAATTCGCTGGTGCAAGCAATTTGCCTGGCAGATTGAGCAGGGGCAGTGTGAACAGTGCCTGTTTCTGACCGGAGATGTGGGCCGAGGAAAAACCCACTTGTCCGCCGCCATTGCCAATGAAGTGATGGCCCATGGCAATACTGTGATTTACAAACGGGCGGCCGATTTGTTTGACCTGATTCGGCAGTATAAATATGAAGAAAGCCATAAACGGTGCGGTGAAATGCTGGAGCAGCTGCGCAGCTGCGACCTGCTGGTGATTGACGATTTGGGGGCAGAACGCACCACCGATTTTGTGGTGGAACAATTAGTTACCATTTTAGAAGACCGCAATTATCAGAACAAACCATGGATTATCAATTCCAATTTGGATTTGAACAGTATCCAGGCCTTTTATACCAGCAGAACATCGGATCGGATTTTAGACCGCGCCCGTATTTTTAAATTTAACAGCGCCAGCAGCCTGCGGTTAGAAAAGGCCAATGAACGCAAAAAAAACAACGCGGCTAACTGAATCTTCTTTGGGTGATGTAATTATAATGAAAGATTGGTTAAACTATTAAGGGATTGCAGCGGCATTCTCTTATATGAATGTGGTGGAAGCATGGGGCAGCGGGATTCCCAAAATGTTTCGTGAGGCCGAAGAATATGGGCTTGCGGAGCCGGAGCTCATTGATATGGGCAGCGATTTTCGTGTAAATCTTTATCGAAAAGCTGCTGTCGTTGACCAAAATGGTGTCGTTGATCCGAAAGGACATGATACCAAAAATGAAACCAATGATACCAAAATTGAAACTAATGATGCTACCCAAAGTACTACCCAAACTACCCAAAGTACTACCCAAACTACCCAAAGTACTACCCAAACTACCCAAGAGAATATTTTAAAGTTTACAGAGGAAGATAAACATATTCTTGCTCTTGTACATGATAACCCTGCATTTACGCAGAAAGAATTGGCAATGGAACTTGGTTGGACAGTTGACAGGGTAAAATATTATTTGAATAAGATGAAAAAACAGCAAATTATTAAGAGAGTAGGCAGCAGTCATAAAGGGTATTGGATGTTTTTGATTGAGGAAAGTTTATGGCAAACCCACCCCTAACCCCAATACCTGATTACCAAACAGCCGCGGTTACCACATATCTGTAGACGCGGCTGTTTTTGTATGCCAAAAATTATGTGCCAAAATACGATGTTGCTTATTTGGCTGCCGGAAAGACAAATTTTTTGATATGGGCAAAGTCGTTATTTTCTGCATAATACACCGCCTGTTCTTTGGCTGTGTAAACAAAGGAAACTCTGGTAGCCCACGGTCCCTCCTGCCGCACAGAGCGCAGCAGGGCAAAGGCATCTACAACAGAAAGACCGGGTGCTTGTTCTAATTGCCGTAAGGCCCGTTGGTAGCGGTCATCGCCCGGCACGATAAAAGCCTTGGTGCTCTCCGGTTTGAGCAACGAATAATTGGTGATTAAAGCGTAGGGATCTTCTACTTGCCGATAGCCAATGCCCGGCTCGATAATCAGCACCTGCCCCTGCTTGTCTGACAACATGGCCTGCATGGTAGCATCGGGCGCATAGGTGATATGCTTTCTCCTGACCAGATAGAGCGCCTCCGCAAAGGACAGCTGCCCTTTGATAAACTGTTCCGTCAGGTCTGCAATAGTGATGCAGTTGGGATCGCTGCGGTATGCGCCGGCAGAATTGCCATGTACATATAACAACGTTCCCGCATTTCCATTTTGGTTGACTCCGTGGTAGGAATGGTAGACTCCATCGGGCTGTAAAATGCCGATATAGAAACCATCCGTTTCTGTGATTACTTTATGATTCCAAACAGCAAGGTCGATGTCAAAATTAAAGCCGGTGAGGACGTTCTCGCCGCAACAAACAAATCTGGTACACATTATAGCCGCCTTCCTTTCTTGTGGTTGTTAAGTGGGTTCCTGCTTATCATACCGTGGAGAACCGCTGTGTGAAATACCCTGTATGATACCGAACCAATCTGTAGACCGAGCCGGATTGGGGTATAGCTGTAAAATTTCTCCAAAAACAGTCTAATTTTGACACCAACCGTCTAATTATGCCATTTGGATTGTTTTTAACAACCAGGTCAGGTATAATATTAGGAAACTTTTAAGGGGGGATGGTATGGCCAGATTACCTGCTATTGCAATTTGCGATGATGATGCCAAGGCCAATCAACAGACGCTGCAGCTGATACAGTACTATGAACAACTATATCCCGAGAATCAGAGCGTGGTATATCAATTTTATTCGGCGCAGGAATTATTAGCCAACGAGGAACAGATAAATCTGCTGTTTTTGGATATTGAGCTGGGCGGGGCGTCGGGTGTGGAACTGGTGCCGGTGATGAAAGAAAAATTTCCGGGCATCACCATCATTTTTGTTTCTTCGCACACCAAATATTTTATTCACACCACCCGTTTGGGGGTCTTTCAGTTTTTGACCAAGCCTTTGGACCAAATGATATTTTTTGAAGAACTGGATCGCTTTTTTTACCGCTGCTATCAAAACCAGCTGCTGTATACCTTAGAAAACAAAGAAGGCGTTTTTCAGTTTCCAGTGATGGAAGTGATGTATATTTCATCCTCCATGCACCAGTTGGTGGTGCATCACATTGCCGGCGCTCACAAAAAACGGGGGCAGCTGAGCAGCGAAGAAAAACGGCTGCAGCAATTGGGCTTTATCCGCTGCCACCAGAGTTATCTGGTAAATCCCCGTTATATCAAGGAAATACGCAACTATACCATATTTTTGCGCAATCCTGTAAACGGCGCAGCGGAAGAACTGCCGGTGAGCAAAAACCGCGCCCAGCAAACCAGAGCGCTTTACTATAACTGGCGCATGCAGCAGGAGGAATCGCTATGATAGGCTTTGGGCTGGATGCATTGTCTGTTATTTTTGAGTTGTTGATTTATCAGTTTTTCTTTCATCACTTTTTTGGCAAGCCGCGGTTTTCCAAAGCGGTGATGGTGCTGGTTTATGGGGCAGTGGGAAGCATATCGCTGGGCGTATCACAAATGAATTTATCCGATGATATACATACTGCCTGTTATTTTGTTATTATCCTTGGATTGGCATTGTGTTATCCGGGGCAATTGATTATCAAGTTATTTATTCCATTTTTATTTCAGGCCATTGGCATGATGGTAGAACGTTGTTGTTATTTAATTTTAACACCTGTGCGGATTGCTTTGCAAAGTTATGGTACCGAGTTACAGCAATTTGAATATTTTGTCGGTATTGTATTATCCAATTTAACCATTCTGTTAATTTTGCGGTTGTTGACCAGTTATCAGGGCTACCTGTTTTTGCGCAGACAGAATATTTCCTTTCCCTTGTATTTTGTGGTGTTGTTTTTCTTTCCGCTGATGATTTTGTATATTATCGACCAGTTTTCTTTATTGTCGGCCCAAGCCGGTGCGCTTGGCTGGCAGACCGTTTGGGTGGTGCTGCTGCTGACCGTGATTGCCATTGCCTTTTTCTTTTTGTTTGACGCCATGCTGCAGGCTATTTACAATCGGCAGCAGATGGACTTGCTGCGCAAGCAGCTGGCGCAGGAGCAGGAATATCATGCCATATTGCTGAACAAGCACCAGCAGCTGCAGGAGCTGCGCCACGACAGCCGCAAGCATTTTGAAACAGTGGCCGGACTGCTGAAAAACGGTCACACCGATGATGCGCTGGCCTATGCCCAGCAGCAGAGCGGCAAACTGGCGCTGACCGCCGTTGTGCAAACTGGGGTGCCGCTGCTGGACACCATTTTAACCTTAAAAGCAGAGCAGGCGCAGCAGGCCGGTGTTCAGTTTGAAAGCTATGTTTCGGTGCAGCTGCAGCCGGAAAACATAGCGCTGGACGACTTGGCGTCGCTGCTGACCAACGGGCTGGATAACGCCCTGGAGGCGGTGCAGAACATAGAAGATCCCCGGCGCCGCAAAATTTGGTGCCGGCTGGTGCAGGACGGCAGCTATCTGCACATTACTGTGCGCAACACTGTTGCCCGGCCGGTGGTGATTGCGGGCAATATCATTGCCACCACCAAGGCAGACAAAAAACTGCATGGGTTTGGCATGGGCATTATCAAACGGGTAACCGAAAAATATGACGGCAGCTATCAGTTTAGCTGTCAGCATAATGTATTTACCTTAAAAATCATGTTATTATTGGACAATATCAAATCATGCAAGATTTAGAATTTGAAGAAAGTATCTTACAAAACAAGCGTGTTGTTTCATAAATAAATGTATCATTACATTTTTCAATCTAATGGATATGAGAAAACATGTGCTGTGATGGTAGCTATATGATTACTATGATCGAAACAGCAAAAAGACAGGAGATGATTCTATGCGCAGCAAATCTTTCTTTAAGGATGTTGTATTAGATTTTGTAAGTTTCATTACATCTACTGTTATATTTTTATTTAATCGGGATATTGTACGATATATTTCCTATACAGTGGGGGATATTTTAAGTGTATGTTTATTCTGTGATAAGGAAAAGAGAAAAAGAAAAAAAGGAAAAAAGAAAGAACGAACATATAGAATCATCTTCTGAAACTTAATATATGTCATAATAGCCTTTGGTTTTAGCCAGAGGCTATTGTCATATTTGCGTCCTATTGTGATTATATTTGGTTAATTTTTGTGTTTCACGTGAAACAATTTTGTTTGTAATGCTTCAATGTCGACAATGGCAACAAAACATCTCCCTGGTTGTGTGCATAAGGCTGGCCTATCCTTTGCCAAAATTCTGAATTGCGGCGGTCATTTTTGTAGCCTGTCTAAATCGTGACAGACGAAGTCTGGCTAAGATAGACAGGCAATAAAATGTCCGCTGCCCGACGCTTTTCTGGTCGGGTAAACTGAAGGATAGGCAAAGATAGGCAGCCGACCGCACACTTGCTTAAACAAGAGATATGCAAAGATAGGACAAACTGACCGCACAATGTTTCATACCAATCAATTCCGTTTTATTCCAAAAACAGCCTAATTTTGACGCCAACCGTCTAATTATGCCAAAATGATTGTCGAGAATGATACAATTTGTTATGGTATGGATGAGAAAATCTTTAAAAAAAATCTACGTGGTCCCTGTTACATTTTGCAGTAGGGCTTCCAATACATATGTTTATTTATGAAAAGGAGATGATTGCAATGACCCAGCCAAACAAGCAATTAAAATTGATACGGTTTCTTTTGATTTTTGTATTAACCGTTAATCTTGTAATAGCGGCATTGGCATTTGTTGTGGATATTCCGCATAGTGCAATTTCAATTTTAAGGAAGTTTACGTTGGTATTTGTTGCATTTTTGATGATTTGGGAATGGAAGGTGAGAAGATAATTACGTATATAAGTTGTTAGATCAAATTGATTCTTTATTAGGCAGAAAGATATAGGATTGTTTTAAACATTCAGTATCACAGAAAACAAAATGAAATTTGTTATTGTTGTATTGATAGAGGCATGCATAGCGTTGCTTTACAATCTGTGGAGATTGTATGGCTTGAAACATAACAAATGCGTATCAATATTGCTTGATAAATGAGAATCGAACTTCTGCTTAAAAGGGGGTAGAGGGGCGATTCTCTTTTTGCTGTGTTTGATATGAAATTACTTCCGTTTTATTCCAAAAATAGTCTAATTTTGACGCTGACCGTCTAATTGTGCCAAAAAGATTGCTAAAAGTCATATAATTTGTTATGGTAAAGATAAGAACCATTTTTGCGAAATGTATAAAGCGAAATGGATAAAAGTAACGGTTATGATAAAAACGGTATTAGGAGAGGATGGGGTTTCATGAAAAAACATGGGTTAAATTTCGTGTTGGTGTTGATGATGGCACTTATTTGTTGCGGTTGTGGCAGTAGTAATGAGAATTTAACAACGGATCTGTCAGCAAAAGAACAACTGACCATTGATGAGATGATAACATTGTTAGAATCCAAAGACTTTAAGGTAGTAAAAGAAGGTACACTGGATCATGATATTGATGTATATCAAATCAATGATGAACATTTACTTCTGGTGCGGGATTTTGGAACTGATTATTTAAATAGAAACAATACCGCACAAAAAATTGGTTGGAGTCCTTCTGCCGGGTTTACTTCGCCTGTAGTTGAAAAAGCGATTGCTGATTATGGCATAGACTCTGAACATTACGGCATTGCCCAAGCGTGCAGCGCTAAAAATTTGTTAGCGTACTATATTCCCTATTGGGGCACCACAGATGAAACAGGAAAAGCTTCAATGGCATTGCTAAGAAAGATGACAGATGTATTTTTGTACGATATCAATGGTTTGCAGCATACATCATTTTGGGGGCAAAGTGAAAACTTTGAACTGCGCTTGATGTCTGCCCACTATCAAACTCCGCTTGCAGCCAAGGATGCTACTTTTTATGAACAATATAGAGAGTATCAATTACAATTAAAATTATCAGAAAAAGTGTTACAGCAATATAAGGGAGAATCGTTATCGGTTGTTATTGATGGTCCGTATGCCATTGCCGATGCAAGCTTTTCCATCGGAGTAGATTCTGAATCTTTGAACGTGCAGTTAGGTCCTAAAAAAGAATTTGTTGGTGACAACTATGAAGGAGACTTGCAGCTGAAAGTGACCATTACTGTTGGCGATTTGGCAGAAACCATTGTTTTGGTGCCGGAAAAATCGGATCATGCGCTTGCATAAAAATGAGGTGGACGTATGCAGAGAGTACTTATTTATCTGGGTTGTATTGCGGTTCCTATTCTATTGGTGCCTTGGGCTAAAACAGAAACAGCCTGGAGCCTGGTTTCCTTTGAGCTGTGTATCTTTTTGGCATTGTGCGCAGCAGGAGTGGCCTTTATCTGCACCACGCTGGATCAAAAAGAAAAAGCGATGCTTTATATGTTGGGCATTTATTACAGTCTGTCTACGCTGCTCTTTTTCTATGATATTGCTTCATTCAGTATCATAGAAAACAAAATGAAATTTGTTATTGTTGTATTGGTAGAGGCATGCATAGCCTTGCTTTGCAATCTGTGGGGCTTGTATGGCTTGAAACGCAGCAAATGAGTATCCGTATCGTTTTGGTAAAAGAGAACGGACAATATGATTTCTTCTGAAACTTAATATATGTCATCAATAGCCTTCGGTTTTTCGATGAGGGCTATTGTCATTTGTTGCTCCATTGCGATTATATTTGGTTAATATGTGTGTTTCACGTGAAACAATTTTGATTTTGCAATGCTTCAATGTCGACAACGGCAACAAAACATCTCCCTGACTTGCGCACATAAGGCTGGCCTATCCTTTGCCAAAATTCTGAATTGCGGCGGTCATTTTTGCAGCCTGTCTAAATCGT
>CALXUG010000014.1 GCA_944391625.1 uncultured Clostridia bacterium | reverse complement strand
TAGTGTTACTCTAAATTATCAGAAAAGCAGTCTTTTTGCACAAAGCCTTGTGTCTAACCTTGCACCAGCTTCATAAATTCGCTTTCACTCATATTGGCCTTTCTGGCCGCATCAGCTGGCTTCAGCAATTTTTCATTTACCAACGAAACCAGCGTTTCCAATGTACCAGCAGTTTTTCCTTCCTTCAAGCCCTCAGCCTTTTGTTTCTGTCCATATTCCTCTACCAGCTTACACATAGACTCATCTCCTTTCACATTGCCCTTCTCCGCCTGCAATTCTTTAGCCAGTGCCGGAAATTTGGGATTGGTTACTACCGGCTCTAAAAGGCACTGCATCAATTCGGCAATCTCGCTGCCATGCAAAGAAAATAAACCATGCTGCGCCAATTGAGCAAACCTATATCTATCCCTGCACCAGCTTCATAAATTCACTTTCACTCATATTGGCCTTTCTGGCCGCATCTACAGGATCCAGTGATTTTTCTTTGACCAACGAAACCAGCGTTTCCAATATCCCGGCAGTTTTTCCTTCTTTTATACCTTCTTTACGACCTTCTTCTCTACCCTCTTTTATACCTTCTTTTCTGCCTTCAATCAAGCCCTCAGCCTTTTGTTTCTGTCCATATTCCTCTACCAGCTTACACATAGACTCATCTCCTTTCACATTGCCCTTCTCCGCCTGCAATTCTTTAGCCAGTGCCGGAAATTTGGGATTGGTTACTACCGGCTCTAAAAGGCACTGCATCAGTTCGGCAATTTCACTGCCGTCGTTATACTTGGTATTGACATAAATCTCCCGCAATCCGTCCAATACTGCACGGCCTGTTTCTTCTACCATATTTCGTACATGATATATTGTTCGCCCTTCATCAAAGGGGTCAAATTCTGAGATGTATACTACCACTAAATCGTCCACTTGTTCAAACTGTTCACCCGGATCTACCACATTGGCTGTAATGCAGGCGGCATGATACCGCACTCGCCGAAAGTGATCATCGCTGTCGCTTCGCTGCACCTCCACATTGCAGTAGCTGCCATTGCCCAATTTGCAATAGGCGTCCAGCACCACCGAGCGTCCCCGCAAGTTTTGAATGCTGTCCTGCGGAATGACTTCCACTACTGTTATTTTATCATCTTCTAATATGACACGCAAGATTTCTTCTACAAAGGCAATATTTTCACACAGCTTGCGGAACATGATATCGTCAATAGCCCGCAGCTGGGCCACAATGGATTCCACCTCAAGCCGATGCCGTCTTTCTTCGTTTTCTTTGCTCTCGTTGTCCATAGACATCTTTCCTTCCTCATTTCCTGATTTTACCTTTTTTGTGTTAGATGTAGTATAACGTGAAAGGAAATTACTGTAAATCATTTTCCTTCGACAAAAACTGCGGCGGACGTTGGAGAGAAACGACAGCAAAAATAAAAAAATAGAATTATTATATTTTTTCAAATAGTTTGTCTTTTCCCACTTCCTTTTTAGACATACTCCGTCATAGCTTTACAAAAAAAGGTGCAGTCCGCAGACCACACCCTTTTTCAATCACAAACAATATATTGATTCTATTTATAATCGTTGCAGCAGATATTGCCCGACAGACTGCCATTTGACCCTGTTTATGACAGCCTTTCCCCAAATCACTCAGAAGGCAATCGTTAGGATACAAAGAAAAATATCATTAAAAAATGAAATAAACTGCCCAACAGCACAAAAATATGAAACAGCTCATGAAATCCAAACTGCGCAGAAATATTAGGCTTTTTCAGCATATAAATAACGCCGCCGACTGTATAGCTGATTCCGCCGGCAGCCAGCAAAAATACTGCAGCGCCGCTCATAGACTGAAAAATGGAAAGATCAAACAAAATTGCCCAACCCATGGCAATGTACAGTGCCGTTTGCAGCCAACGGGGCGCAGAAAACCAGCACAATTTGATAATAATGCCGATACAGGCGCAGGCCCAGATTGCAATGGTAAAAATTTCGCTTTCCAAAGCAGGCAAATACTTCAGCAAAATAGGCGTATAGGTTCCTGCAATCAGCACATAAATCATAGCATGATCCAGCTTGCGCAATATCATCAACTTTTTGCCGGAGCCATTAAAAAAATGATAAATAGAACTGGCCGAATATAAGGCGACCAAAGAACAACCAAACAAAATAACCCCCACTAACACTTTCACAGACCAAGCCGGAAAAATCAGTGTCTTACAAACCAACAATACGGTAGCAACTGCAAAAAATACTGCGCCGATCATATGGGTAAAACTGCTGATGGGATCTCTGGCCTTCATCCAATATTGAGACATGTTATCTCCTCCGTTCTTCTTCCGTTCTTTATCTAGTTTTTAATACTAGATTATATAATTTATAGTAACACTATTTATTTCAAAATACAAGTGCTATCTCTTATTTTACCAAAAAAAGAAACGGATTATCACTTTCATTGCTGCTTATTTTTTCTACAGACCACTGATGCCAATCACCATTATTCCATAAATTCTAAAAATACCAGATTACCCAGAACACGGCCTTCTTCTGTCAGCATGATTCGGTCTGCCGTTTCTGCCAGCCAGTTCTGCGCCTTACAGCGCTGCAAAGCAGCAGAAAATACATCCTCTGCCCGCTTGCCAAACCGCTGGGCAAAGGCTTCCCTCGACAACCCCTGATTCATCCGCAGCGCCATAAATACCATTTCTTCCATCTGCTCCTGCTCGGTCAGTTGTTCCGGTTCCTGCTGAGGCAATGCGCCTTGCTGCAGCTGTGTCAGATAATCATCCATATCAAAACTGTTATTCCAACGCAGCGGACGAAGCCAGCTGCAAGCGCCCAATCCCAATCCTAAATAAGGCTCTGTTTTCCAATAAACCTGATTGTGAATGCTGCTGTATCCATCTAAAGCATAATTGGAAATTTCGTACTGATGATAGCCATGCTCCGCCAATATTGTTTGCCCGGCCCGATACAGCTCCAGAGCCAACCCATCATCAAATTCTTCTATAACGCCTTGCTGAAGCCACTGCTCCATCACCGTATCTTCTTCAATTTTCAGCTGATACAGCGATAAATGCCGGGGCTGTAATGTCAGCACATGGAGCAATGTCTGCTGCCACTGCTCCAATGTCTGCCCCGGCAAACCGTACATCAGATCCAGATTGATATTGGCAAATCCGGCCTCTCTGGCTAAGTGCACCGCTTCTTCCGCCTGAGCAAAACTGTGAATGCGCCCCAAAAGCTGCAGATGATCCGCCCTGTCACTCTGCACGCCGAAGGACAGCCGATTAACGCCATATTGCTTCATCAGACGCAGCTTTTGCAGCGATACCGTACCGGGATTGGCTTCTATGGTGTATTCCTGTAAGCTATCGGTTACAAAATACCGGGCCGCTGCCTGCAATAGTTTTTCCAGCAAATCATCGGGCAGACAGCTGGGCGTACCGCCGCCGATAAAAATACTTTTAGCCTGCACCGGATACCGCTCTGCCGCCAAGGCCATCTCCGTCAGCAGACCGTCTATATAAGCTGTCATTTGCTCCGGCTGGGCAAAACTTAAAAAATCACAATAATTACATTTTTTCAAACAAAAAGGAATATGAATGTAAACCGCCTCTGTTGTTTGCATCGTCAGACCGCCCTTTCCCAAACATCAACCACACTTTCTACAGGAATGCTTCCTGTCAGATAAACAGAAATCCTGCATTTATGTATATATATCAAACTGCTCTCCAAAGCAGAACGCCTTTATTATAACAGTTTGCCGCACAAAAAAACAACCAGATACCAAATCTTCTCGGCAGCAAAAGTATCGCTGGGCAGAAACGCAGCTATGCGCACAATAAAAAAACTGCCAACAGGCAATACCCATTGGCAGAAAAACGGAACAAGCAAAGCCCCGCCTGCAATTATTTTTTGCCAAACAGCAATCCGCTGGTCAAGGCGGTGAAGGGCGCTACCGTCACCAAGCCCAGACTGCCCACCATGGTATCCAGTATCTCGGCAGAAACATACTTATAGTTCAAAATATGATCAATGGGAGTGCCCTGCGCCATAAATACCATTAACAGCGCAATATAACCGCCCGAATAGGCCAACAGCAGCGTTGTGGTCATGGTGCCCATGGCCGCCCGTCCCACATTCATGCCGGAGCGGGCTGCTTCCTGCCAGCTGATATCCGGCTTTTTCTGCACCACCTCATAAACGGCAGATGTAATATCCACAGCCAAATCCATCACTGCGCCCGATGCGCCGATAAAGATACTGGCCATGAAAATCTGGGTTAAATTCAAATATTGGTATCCGCTGTACAGCAACGATTCGGAATAGGGCATGACTGCGCCGTGAATCCGAAAGGCATTGGTAAATATGGCACCCATCAGAGCGGTTGTTAAGATACCCAGAAAAGCCCCCGATACTGCCGCAATGGTTCTGCGTTCCCAGCCATACACCAGCAAAATAATCACCGCTGTTAAGACCAACACCAGCAGCAAACCGGTCAAAACCGGATTCCAACCGTTTAAATAACAGGGCACCAGTATCTTCCACAGCATAAGTACCGTAATCACAAAGGATAAAATAGCCCGCAGACCGGCAATGCCGGCAAAGGCAAACAAAAAGACAGCAAAAAGCAAAGCAAGAGCGCCTTCCTGCCACAAGCGGAAATGGTCAGTCATGGTCACCGTCAAAACGGTATCGCCTTCGTAACTGACTACCACCTGGGCCAAATCACCGGGCGCAAAAATTTTATCTGCTTCCAGCGAACCGGACAGCATGTTTATCCCGGTAACGGTTTGTCCGGCAAATAAACCGGTTTCCAGTTCCAGCGTACAGCGCTGCTCACCGGAACGCACCAAACCGGTATCAATAATACTGCTGTTATCCACATCTACCACACGAGCCCGACAGCGATCCGCCTCCTGATAAATCTGCGCATCTTCGTAACCGGTGGGCAGCAGCCACAGTACAAAAGCCAGCAAAATGCTGCCCAAAACGGGCAGCATTAATTTTTTGTTCTGTATGCTGTGTAAGAAACTTTGTTTTTGATGCAGCTTCTTATCCATCATTATTTATTTTACCTGCAGCAGCGCAGCCATTTTGTCGTAAATGTCTGTGTTGTCGTAGTAGCCTTCAAAGCTGTCGCAGCCTACACCCTGCGCGAATACTGGAACTGGCAGGCCAGTATGGGCATAGGAGGCAAAGTTGATGCCGGATTTATTATTCAGGATATGGGTTACGGTTACACTGAACGGTTCGTAGCTGCCATATAATACATATTCTGCCTGGGATAAGGTGTCATCATCCTTCATGGTCAAAGTTTTCTGATATGCGGTTTTTAATTTGCTGACTTCATAATCGGTCAGTACCAGATTTGGATTTTTAGCAGCATCGGCATCGCCGGGCATCATCAGCCCAAAGTTTGCTTTCACGTCCTTCATAGCGTCTTCAAAGGAAGTTTTGTTGGCTTTGTAGCCAGCTACATAGTCTTCATCAAATTTGGCATAGGATACTTTCTGATTGTTCAGATTGGTCAGATAGGTGTCGTAGTCTGTACCTGCAAAACCGATAGTCAGACCGCCGGTTTCGTGGTCGCCTGTTACTACAATCAGCGTTTCATCAGGATGGGCGTTATAAAATTCGATGGCTCTGTCTACTGCTTTGCTCATAGCGGCTGTGTCATGAATGGTAGAGCCGGCGTCATTGGCGTGGCAAGCCCAGTCAATTTTGCCCCCTTCTACCATCATAAAGAAGCCCTGATCGCCGTCCAGCATTTCAATGCCTTTGTCTACATAATCTGCCAGCTGCCATTCCTGACTGTCGGCATCCAGCGCATAGCTGATGGAATCGGAATCGGCCAGTGTTTCAGCAATTACAATACTTTTGCCATCTTCCGGCTGTAATGCTTCTGCCTCTTGCTGGCTGTCTACCACCTGATAGCCGTTCTTTTCTGCTACCAGATACAGGCTTTCTTTGTCGTTGTTATTGCCTGTCGGTTTTAACAGTGCGCCGCCGGCAAAGTAGTCAAAGTTGCTTTCAATCAGTTCCTGCCCGATTTCATAATAACTGTTGCGGGATTTCTGATGGGCATAAAAGGCTGCCGGTGTGGCATGGTTTAAGTTTACCGAAGAAATCACGCCGATTTTGTAGCCTTTCTGCTCTTTCAGTTTTTCTGCAATGGTTTCATAGGATTTGGTAAAGGTGGTGTCCATATTGATGGTGCCGCTGTAGGTTTTATAGCCAGTGGCAATGGAAGTTGCAGTAGAAGCAGAATCAGGACAGAACGATGTGCTGTCAAAGGTTTGCGCAGAACCTGCTACCGGAAAATCCATAAAGCTCAGCTCCTGAGTTTGTACACCGCCGTTGCTGTTTTTAGCGCCCAGATAGTAGGAAGTGCTCTGAATCTGCGGATAGCTCATGCCATCGCCGATAAACAGAAATACATATTTTGGGGTCTTAGCGTTTACTGCTGCGGCCTTCTGGCTGATAGACTGTACCGGACTCAAATTTTTACCATCGGTATTGGGTGCCGCAAAGCCCACTGCGGACACTGCCATACAAGCAACAACTGCACATGCTGCAATTTTTTTCATTTGTTTTTTCATTGTAACATTCTCCTTTTCCCTCGTTTAGAAGTTGTCTTTTCCATGTACTCAGGATAACAAGGCAATGTAAAAAACAAACTGCACAGTGCGTAAAGACTTTGTAAAAGTCTTGGTTCCAACGTAAAATCAGAAAAAAACAGCATACTCCATGGGTTTGCGCATATCTATTACTAGAAACTGTTATCTGTCAAAGGAGGTCTTATTATGTTTTTACTATTTCGCCGACGCAGCTTTCTTACAGTGGTAATTATCAGCGCATTGCTTGTGGTCGGTGGTTTTTTTATGATTTTAAATAATCAGCCTGCCACCTCACCCACTTTATCCTGGATTATGGGAGAGAAAACCTTTCTGGTAGACCCGGGACACGGCGGCACGTTCCCCGGCAGAGTCAACGAAGACAAGGTGCTGGAAAAGGAGATTAATCTGGACATTGCGCTGAAACTGGATCAATTGCTGGAGGAAACCGGCGCACAGGTGGTTATGACCAGACGGGCCGACACCGATTTGATTCCGCCGGAAAGCAAAGAAGAAAAATTATTATTGCAGCAGCGGGCCGATTTGGAGCAACGCATCCAAATGAGCGAGCAGGCCAAAGCCGATTACTTTATCTCCATTCACTGCAACAGCATCCCCAACGATAAATGGCAGGGCGCGCAAACTTTTTATAATCCGGAAGACCCGGAAAGTCAAAAACTGGCGCAGGCCATTCAGCAAATGCTGGTAGAACAGCTGGGCGATTATGACAGAGAAGCTTTACCCCGGGAAGACACCTATTTATTCAAAAATGCAGCTGTACCAACCGTTATCGTAGAATGCGGCTTTTTATCTAACCAGGAAGAAGCTGCCAAACTGCAGGACCCTGCTTATCAGCAGCAGTTGGCCTGGGCCGTTTATCTGGGCATCAACAATTATCTGTCTGCGCAGAATCCCCAATAATGTGACTGATAACCAATCTGCAAATTGTCTTTGGATAAATAAAAAAGCAGGCATTCTACCAAAAATTATTGGTAAATGTCTGCTTTCCACTATAAACTGTTATTCTGTCGGCTGTTTATCAGCCGGATTCTCCGGCTCATCCTCCACCTGGGTCATATCATAATCATACTCATCAAATTCAATGGGCTTTTGCGCCTCGGCAGCTGCCTGAAAGAAGGAACGGGAGGCTGTCCAGCTCCAATAGTCCTTCATCACTTTTTTCTGGGTCAACAGCAAAATTTCTTCTTTTTCATTCATCCAGAAATAGCCGTCTGCCACTTGGTCCACCAAACGCCACGGACTTTGCCGCAAATATTCAAACAAATTTTCTTTGCTTTTATCTGTCTGTTTGGTCAGAAAGACCTCCGGTTCCCGCTGCAGCAACACCCAGCCATTGGGATAACGATGCAGCTGCGCTATGGCTTTCACCAAATCTTTTTTCTGCCACAGTACGGTTCCGGCAATGCCGGCGGCTGACAGCACCGCTGCCTGCCAGGTGAGTTTCTTTTCTTTTTTCATACAACCAGCCCCTTTCTGTTTTTACGCGCAAACTTCTTGCGGAACAATATGAAATTTGGTATAGTTAACTACAGATTCTTAAACAAAGGAGTGTGCTTATGGCAGGCAGAACCCAACAAGATTTGCAGGGTATCACCCAGCTTGGCAATCAAAAAACAAAATATCCCGACAATTATGCGCCGGAAGTATTGGAAACCTTCCCCAATAAACATCCGGAAAACGATTATTTCGTAAAATTTAATTGTCCTGAATTTACCAGCCTCTGCCCTATGACAGGCCAGCCGGACTTTGCTACCATTTATATTTCCTATGTACCGGGAGAACGCATGGTAGAAAGCAAGTCATTAAAACTGTATCTGTTCAGTTTCCGCAATCACGGCGATTTCCACGAAGACTGCGTGAACATCATCATGAAAGATTTAATTCGGCTGATGGAACCCAAATACATTGAGGTGTGGGGCAAGTTTACCCCTCGCGGCGGTATTTCTATTGATCCATACTGCAACTACGGACAACCGGGTACACCATGGGCCGAGGTGGCATTCAACCGATTGGCAAACCATGATCTATACCCTGAAAAAGTAGATAATCGCTAAAATAAATTACACAGCTGTGTAAATAAATAGTGGGAAATAAACAAAAAGAACTTTTCTGAATTGTCCGGTCACACAAACCGGCTACAAGGAAAAGTTCTTTTTTGATTGCTGATTTTCCTGCCTGTATGACAGTCTCCGGCAATATAAAATTTTACCCTTTTTTATTTTTTTAATTAATCTCTCTGTGATAATTCGGTGTAATCCTTTTCGCCGCCAATGCTGCGGTAAGCAGGACGAATAATTTTATCTACATTGGTCAATTCTTCCAGTCTGTGCGCGCTCCAGCCTACAATACGCGCCATAGCAAAAATAGGCGTATATAATTCTTCTGGAATATTAAGCAAGCTGTACACAAAACCGCTGTAGAAGTCCACATTGGCGCTGACGCCCTTGTAGATTTTCCGTTTTTCCGCAATGACCTGCGGCGCCAGTTCTTCTACCAGCGCATATAATGCGTAATCATCATAATGATCTTTCTCTTTGGCTAACTGCTCTACAAAGCCTTTGAAAATCAACGCGCGGGGATCGGATATACTGTAAACAGCATGGCCCATGCCATAAATCAAACCTTTGCGGTCAAATGCCTGCTTATCAACAATTTGTTCCAGATAAGCCCGCACTTGCTGTTCATCTGTAATATCTGTCACGTGTTTCTTTAAATCATTCATCATTTCTACCACTTTAATGTTAGCCCCGCCATGCTTAGGCCCCTTCAGCGAGGACAACGCCGCAGCAATTACCGAGTAGGAGTCGGAACCGGACGAAGTTACCACATGGGTAGTAAAAGATGAGTTGTTGCCGCCGCCATGCTCCATATGCAGCACCAGAGCAATATCCAGCACATGGGCCTCCAAGTCGGTATATTGTTTATCCGGCCGCAGCATGCGCAAAATATTTTCCGCCATGCCCAGTTTTGGGTCCGGCCGATGAATATATAAGCTGTCATCACATTCGTAATGATTATATGCCTGATAGCCATACACAGTCAGCATAGGGAACACGCTGATCATCATCAAACACTGCCGCAGTACATTGCTCATGGATAAATCGGACGGGTTATCATCATAAGAAGCCAGAGTCAGAATACTGCGTGATAAGGTATTCATAATATCTTTACTGGGCGCTTTCATAATGACATCACGGGTAAAGTTGGTCGGTAAGGTGCGCAGCTGCGCCAAAGTTTCGGTAAATTCCTGCAGTTCCTGCGGATTTGGTAACTGACCAAACAGCAATAAATAGGTGGTTTCTTCAAAACCAAAACGTTTTTCCTCTACAAAGCCCCGCACCAGATCATTTACATTATAGCCTCGATACAGTAATTTACCGTCGCAGGGCACCTTTTCGCCGTTTTCATTGGTATCGTAAGCCTGAATATGGGAGATATTGGTGAGCCCTGCCAGCACACCCATCCCATTTTTATCACGTAATCCTTTTTTGACGCCATATTCATCGTACAGTTTGTAATCGATCCGGCAATTTTCTTCACAGATAACTGCTTTCTCCGCCATGTAATCCATCATATTGGTTGTTTTGCTCATATACCATTACCTCCCGTGTTGTATGTGCCCAAACTAGTTTCATGTATATTTATTTTACTTTAATAATTGATTTTTGTCAATCATTGACTTTTGTTAGTATTAAAGTTATACTAACAGTATTATTTTGTACTATGAAAAAAGAAGAGGTGAGTCTGTGGATACTCAAAATTCAGATCCATCCATTTCGGCATTGCTGGAAATGATGCCGATGTACCACAAGATTGTACTGAACGAAATTGAAATGAAATCCATTCATTTAACCAAAAGTCAGTTCTTTATCTTATTGGCTTTGATGAGCAACGAATCTTTAAACATGACCCAGGTGGCCACTTATATTGCTTCCTCCAAAGAACAGGCAACAAGGGCAGTTGCACTGCTGGTGGAAGCCGGCTATGTGGACCGTTTTCATGATGAAAGCAACCGCAAGCTGGTATTGATCCGTCTCACGTCCTCTGGTAAAACATTTCTGCACGAAACAAAAGAACACCTGCATCAATCTTTAGAAAAAAAATTTGAACGGCTGCCAAAACAGGATCGGCAGGATCTGGTAGCATCGCTGCAAACCATTCTGCGCATTCTGAAAAAAATGCAGGAATAATGCTGTGGATTTTTATTAAGAAAAGATTGCTGCAAAATAAGTTTATTACAGCCTAAAAAACGACGTTCTCCAAATCTATTTCATTTGGAAAACGTCGTTTTGTCGTTATATGCACTTTTTCTTTTTTATTCATCTTGCCGCAGCATGATCGGGTTCCGCTTTCGTATTTAAAACTATAATGCCTGCCAGAATGAAAACAATTCCCATCAATTTGCCCGGTGTCATACCGTCTCCAAACCAGGCAACGCCTATGATTGTTGCAACAACCGGCTCCACTGTAGCCAGCACCGCTGCATGGCTGGCCGCTACACCGGTCAGCCCTCGGGTATACAGCAAATAAGGAAACAAGCAGGCCAATATTCCCAAACCCAATCCATATAACAAAACCTTGGGCTCCTGTATAAGAGGCAGCATCTGATTCATCCGGCTAAACGGCAATGTAGCCAACGCTGCCAGCACAAAGGTGTAAAATGTAATGGTAATGCTGTGATATTTTTTAAGGGCATAGGTACTGAATATGCTGTATAACGCATAGCCAAAACCGGAGGCAAGACCAATCAGGATTCCGTTCATCCCTATGGTATTGCCGCCGCTTATGCCGGTTACCAGCACACAGCCGGCAAAAGTCATCAGCACAACTGCGGCCTTGCGTACCGTAAATTTCTCCCCAAACAAAATCACCGATAAAACCATAACAAACATGGGCGATGTATATAGCAGCACCGCCGCCACCGATACCGACACCAATTCAATGCAGGTAAAATAACAATAGCTGAAAAACATCAAACTACAGATTCCTGTCCCTGCAAACATCCAAAGATCCCGCCAGTCTATCCGAAACAGCTGCCTGTTGGTAAGCAATATATAAATCCCTAAGAAGATAGCCGCAATGCCGATACGCAGCAGCATAATCTGAAACCTGTCCAACCCAAAATCGGACAGATAATGAAAATAAAACCCGATGGTTCCCCACAAGCTGCCTGCGGCTAAAATATAAATGTAACATAGCTTCTGCATCTCTTTCTTCTGCAGCATTTGACGCTCGCCCCATTTCTGTCAAATATTTATATCAGTCACTACCGGACACATCAATACCCAAACACCCACAGCCGTCCCACTGCAGCAGCTTCCCGCAGAAAATAGTTGATACGCAGCACCGGCAAGGTGGTTTTGGCCGGCACGCCTATCATATGAATCCCAGCCTGCTCCGCCAAAAGACTGGCCCGATAAAGATGATATTCACTGCTGATCACCGCTACCTGATCCGGCAAAGCGCCGCCGTTATCTGCCTGCAAAAGCGCCGCTGAATATTTAAAATTTTCTCTTGTAGAGCGGGACTGGTCCTCCAGCAGCAATCGTTCTCCTGCTATGCCATACTGGGTCAGCCACTGATACATACACTGCGCCTCACTGATATTTTCGCCCGATCCCTGCCCGCCGCTGAGTATAGCCTTACTGTCAGGATGATTAGTCAGCCACCGCTGCGCTGCCAACAAGCGGTTCTGCAGCGAAAGCGACGGCACATCGCCATTAACACCGGCGCCCAGCACAATTACATAAGGCGCATCGGCCTGCTCATCCCCACGGGAAGCAGCAACAATGGGCACCTCTATAACGGCTATGACAAGTACACCCACCACCGCTGCTCCGGCCAGCAGCCGATGAAACCAACGATACGGCAATAAACTCCACAATAGCGAATACAAAGACAAGCCCAGACACAACAACACAATAGTCTGATAGCCAATCAAGGCAAACTGAAAAATACAGGCCAGCAACAAGAACCCACCTGCTAGCCATAAAGTATGTTTTTTACCTTTGGACAGCTTCATCACACCGCCTCCTTCTCGCTTCTGCAGCCAATTAAATTGATTTCCTTACAACAAAATCAATTATAAAGCAAGTTTTTTCAAAATACAAGCAATTCCTCACCGCACTTCAAGCACGCTCTGAAGGAAACAGCAACATGCCGCAAGTTTTTGAACCATCTGCCGGGAAACCCTATTCAAATTAGAGGCTCTATGCTAAAATAAAAGGAATCTATAGAAGAAACGGGGAATCATTTTGCAGGAAGTTGAGGATGCCATTTTACAACTCCGGCAGGGAATCGAGCAGGCTGATTTTGTTCTGGTGGGTGCAGGCGCCGGACTTTCTGCCGCTGCCGGTATCAGTTTTGCCGATGAACAAATATTTGCGCAGCGGTACCCTTATTGGGCGCAGCGCGGATTGCACAGTGAATATCAGATGATCAGCTTCAACCAATGGACAGAAGCGCAGCAATGGGCCTATATGGCCAGCCATATCAGCCGAGTGCGCTGGGAAATGCCGCCGCTGCCATTATATCAACAGCTTGGTGCTTTGCTGGAGGGAAAGGATTATTATATTCTGACCTCTAACGTAGACAGACAGTTTTTGCGCAGTGGATTTCCGGCCCAGCGTGTATTTGAGTATCAGGGCAGTTATGATCTGCTCTGCTGCAGCCAAGGCTGCACCGCTCAGGTGTGGCCCTTTTATCCTGTTATGAAACAAATGCTGTCCCACATTGGGGTTGATGATGCAGCCATACCGAATGAATTGCTGCCCCACTGTCCCCATTGCGGCACGCCGCTGCGGCTGGCTTTTCGAGATTATCCCCAATATACGCAGCAAAAGCAGCAGTATCAACAATGGCTGCAGCAAACAGAGCAGGGAATGCTGTGTATCGTTGAACTGGGCGTAGGGTTTAATTCGCCCGGCGTTATTCGGGTGCCCTTTGAGCGCATCACCGAGGAACGGGAGCAGGTGCGGTTCTTCCGTGTTACCGCCGACTATCCCGATAGCGAGGAAGAAATCGCCTATCCGGAGATTCCCCGCCCCATTGCAGACAAATCGGTATCGCTCAATATGGATGCAGCCATAGTTATTGAACGGCTTTTACAACAAAAAAATGCAGCAAAGAAAGGACGTTGTTCACATGAAAGATAAGCTTATCAAAATTGGCGCTGTGCTGGCAGTTGTCATTGGAATTTACCTCTATTTCAAACAGCGGGCTTACATTGGTTATTTTATTGCCGTACTGGCAATTCCCTACGGCGCTTACGGCCTGTTTAAACCATATAAAAGCGCCGTGGAATATGCCAAAAAAGGATATGCCAATACCTATTCCCATCAGCTGGGAGTTTTGATTATTTCCTTAGGCGTTTTGGGAATCTTCTTCAGTAATTTATATGAACGCTTTTTAGCAAATCCGCCATTTTTGCTTGCTTTACTGCTTTACATGGTGCTCTTTTTTATCACCCTGTATATTCTCAACAAACGGTATATCAAAAAACTGTAAAAAAAACCAACAGTACCATCTCGGCACTGTTGGTTTTTTATTCATCCTAATATTACTTAAAAAATTACATTAGCCCACAACAACCCAGCTGCAATTACCAAAACAACCGCAATACAGATAAAAATGCCTGCATATTTATAAATATCGGTCGCTTTTACCCATTGGTGATTAGCAAACACAAATGCTGCGATTGGAGATGCAGCCGGTGTCACAAAAGCCAGATTACAGCAAATAATCAACGTTGCCACAATAGGAAATGCATTTAATCCCATTACATCTGAAACAGACAGAATGATAGAAACAAAGATTGCCCCAATTACCATATTATTAGCTACATTGGTCAACGCTGTGGCAATCAGCAGCGCCACTACCATAAATACCAACGGATGCATACTGGATAAGAACGGCGCCAACGCCCCGCTCAAAAATTCTTTAATCCCTGTGGCATCTGAAGTCAAAATGGTAGTAAACGGCAGAATAATTGCCATAATAATTACAATATCCCAGCTGATACCTTTGGCTGCCATTTTGGGAAAATCCAGCATCGGCTGTTTTTCAGCGGCAGAATAGATCCAGCTCAGCAACACAATTAAGGTAATCACCACACCTACAACGCCCAACTGATTCAACACTTTCGCAAACAGCCATTCCTGCGGCAGAAATCCCGGCGCCAAAATTAAGAATAAAAAGGCGGCAAAAAAGCCCAGCACTACTTTTTTATCTCTATCCAACACTAATTCAGATGGATCTACCAAATCGGCGCGCAAATTTTTTAATTCTTTCATATCCGGGCGGAAAACAAACCGGCAGGTCAGAGTATAAACTACAACCACCAACAAAGCTACAGGCAGAGAGAAACAAATATAATCAAAAAATGTCACGCTTTCCCCTGTTACATTGCCATAAGCGGTCAGCAATACCATCGGCACCATTTTATAAGGCGGTACTGCGCCGCCTACACAGCTGGCAATGCCAATCCCCAAAATCATCAAGGTCGGATATTTCTCATAAGGTTTAAAGCCAAATTTATCCGATACTGCATAAATCACACCCCAGAATACCATCATAGATGCAATCATATTAATAAATCCACCGGCAAAAAAAGCGCCGACTAACAAAATAAAACTGAACAGCCACGGTCTGCCCTCTACAAATTTGCGGCTGATAAACCAGTTGGCAATATATTTGGTTAGTCCAAAATGCTCCAGCAATGCAGTAAATACAAACATCAGCATAATGAACATAACTGTCTCACTGCCGAAACTGATTGCCATAAAATCTGTCATAGTATATGCGCCTGTCAAACATAACATCAGCATACCCAAAAAGCTGACCCAAATCATGGAACAAAAAGTCCAGCCATACAGCATACCTACAAAAATACCTAAAATTTTCATCCCAAACGGTGTAATCGGTTCCACCGCCGGCAGCATTCCAATCCCAATCATAAGTGCCAATACTACAACAACGTGAAAATATGTTTTTGCCATCTTACTCATTGCTTTCTTTTCTCTCCTATACCTTTTAATGATTATATATATTACTATGTAAAAGGGCATCCGCACACAATGCCCTTTTTGTTACAATATTTTGACTATCTTCTCTCATTACATTCCAGGGAACAAGAACTGTGTTAACGGGATACCTACTACAATCAATGTCAGCATCGCCAGTACCACAAACATCGCATCATACATATATGCTTTTTTGGTAGAAATCCAGTTCACATTTCCATAAATCATAGCTGACGGAGAAGAAGATGCCGGCAGTAAGAACGCTGATTGCGCTGCAAACCAAACCAGATTGATGATCACAAATGGATGAATACCATAGTTTAAGCCCAGAGTTGCCAGCATTGGCATTAATACCATCGCCAATACCAGATTATGAGCAAACTGTGTTGCAATAATGAACACAACTACAATCAATACCAGGAACATGGTTGGGGATACACCTGCCAGAGCTGTTGACATCCATTCTGTTACAGAAGCAATAATGCCAGTTGTGTCAGATTCCAGCGCTGCACTTAACGGCATGGTAGCAGCCATCATAATAATGATATCCCAGTTTGTACCTTTGCTGATTAAATGACCCACTTCAATCACCGGTTTTCCTTCTTTACTGCGCAAAATAGTAAGCACAATTAACGCAATTACAGCACAGCCCAGCAAACTCAAGTTATTCAATACAACAGCAAGAGGCATCGTTTTTGGTAAAAAGCTTGGCAATACCTGCGAAATAACGAATAACATCAATACAACAAAAGCCAGTTTCTGGTCTTTATTCATTTTTTCATTCCGTAAATGTGCCAGCTTTGCACCGGCTTCTTTTACCAATGTAACATCCGGACGCATAATAAATCTGGAAGCCAAAATGTATAGCCCAATCATTACAATACCAATTACAATATTACAGATCGTCCAAGGGACAAAATCAATTGGCATATCGGTAATACCGGTTGCTTTCATAACCAAACCGTAGTATACCTGCGTAAAAGGCTTAAACGGAAAGATCGTACTGGTCAGGCAAGTAGTGATTACGATACCGCAAATTACCATGGTTGCATAATTACTTTTCCGTTCAATACCAACAGATTCACAAATCTTATAAAAGATACTCCACATAATAACGATGGTTGCATATAAACTTACAAATGCAGATAATACATAGGCTGCGGCAAAAATCAGTAATGTAAATACCCAAGGGCGGCCTTCGCCGATTTTCCGACTGATAAACCAGTTAGCAATGTACTGACTTAAGCCACTTTCTTCTAAATAAGCTGCGAAAGCAAATACTGCCACAATAGAAATAACAACATGATCACCAAACCCTGTTATAAATGACTCTTTCACAGTACAGTATTCCGTACAGCCTAATGCAATTAAAATAAATAAACTCGGCCATAATAACCCCACTGTACACCAACCATAAGCTGCAGCTACAAAAATGCCCAATACCTGCATGCCCAGCGGTGTAATATTGGCAAAAGGCGGTAAACTGGCAATGATGAACATTAAAGCAAACATGATAACGCAATGAATATAATACTTTGTTCGCACATTTGTACGTTCCGTTTCAGCTGACATAAAAATAACTCCCTTCATAATGAAATAGTTCTTGTTTGAATAAAATTGTGAAATAAATTCACATCATTCTGTCATACAATTTTGTTATTTATTATTTGCACATCTGTTTCGCCGGCCGGCAAGATGTAAAAAACGATTCGATACAATCTCTCTGTTCCATTATCTAATCTTATTATAACTATCTCTACATAACAGAGTAGCACCATAAACTAGGTTCATTTCAGATAAATCGACAACAAAATACTTGTTAGCTGCAAATTGTATAAAACTTGTCCACCAATCATTTTATGGCACAACTCAAACAATCCCCCAGCCATCTCACAAACACAAAACATGATCTCTGTCTGGCATGAACCAGAATAAAAAAATAACATATTTGGTTAATAACTATGTTTCACGTGAAACATTTTTGCAATGCTCTATCGTCGGGAGACTGTTTGTTGCCTGCCCTCCTACCTGACCAGAAAGGCGTCGGGCAGCGGACAGTTTTACCGCCGTTCCCCTTAGTCGGACTACGTCCGCCACGGTTGGAACAGCTGGCCAAACTGTCCGCTTCAATGTCGACAACGGCAACAAAACATCTCCCTAGTTGTGTGCATAAGGCTGGCCTATCCTTTGCCAAAATTCCGAATTGGGATGGTCAGCAACGCAGATTGTTTTATCCGAGCTGGACACAGTCCATGGCGAGGAAAACAATCAAGTTGATGTCCAGCACCACTGAGGGATCGGCAAAGATAGGACAGCCGATTGTATAAGATAGGCAAAGGTAGGATAACCGACTACACAATCTTTCACACGAAACAATTGTAAAAAGTCCTGAAAAAAACAAAACCAGCTATCCTGTCCGAAAAACAGGATAACCGGCCTTGTTTTTATATTTTGTTGGTTTGGTCTAATTCAATATTAATATTCTTCAGTCAGTACCTGATAGATTGGCGCGCCTTCGCAGTCACGAGGCATACGCACGCCGCCCAATACAGCTACAGTTGGCGCAAAGTCTAACTGATGCATAATACGTTCTGTTTTGTAGTTTTCTTTGATACCTTTCCCGGCCATAATCAGGATTGGTGCTACGGAAGTATCAAAGTAGCTTTCCATGGTGGTCAGAGAGTCACCGTGGATACGGTTGAACCCTTCTGCCAGGAAGTAGATGATGTCGCCGCATTCCGGACCATACATACCCAATACTTTGGCATCTTTGTTGCGCAGAGCCAGTTCGATAGCCCGTTTGCCCATATATTCGTACTTATACAGTGCTGTAATGATTTCTTCTTCTACTGCATACTTGTCTTCCGGTTCTACAATACCGTGTGCATCTCTGCCTTTCAGGTTAATCCAGATATGTCCGCCGCGGGTAGCTACAGCTTTGGTGTTTTCCCAGTCGATTTCTTTCAGCGCATTGCCTTTTTCGTCATGTTTCAGAGCTGTAAAGCCCAGTTCTTCCAGCACACGCACGTTGCAGCCAAAAGCGTCACCAATCAGTGGTGGATGTTCTTCGCCCATAGTCAGCAAACCGTGGTCACTCATGATCAAGATAGTCCAGCCTTCGTCTAAGAAGTGCAGGAAGCTGCCCAGATAACGGTCGGTCTGGCGATATACTTCACGAATCAGTTCCTGGTATGCTTCTGCGCGCTGCTCAGCTTCCGGTGTGTTGGCTCTTGGTTTTGCGTGATGCCAGAATTTATGACCCATCGCATCTACATTGTGGATATGGCTGTAGATGACATCATAACCTTCTTCTGTTGCACAATAGTTCAGACATTTGCTCTGCCATTCACAGTATTTTTCCCAACTTTCAATCATTAAGCCTTTTGCTAAATCTGGATCAAATGCACCATAAATTGCCTGTGGTGTCTGAGGTCCTACATTTTCAATAATTGCATCATGCAATGCGGCCGGATGCCACATATGGTCATTGGTGATATCTACAGCAACACCGAACCATAAGCGCAGATGACTGCCATCTTCTGTTACATCAATCAGTTTTACAGAGCGAGAACACATTGCTTTTTTATCTTTAAATGGCAGTTCTTCTATCAGTGGTTTCATTTCTTCGCCCGCAACTACAGTGATAATTGGTTCTGCATCTTTTTTATTTTTGTAGATAGCTACGCGGTCATATTTGCCTTCAGCATTTTTCAGTACCAGACAAGGACGTCTTACCAAGCCTTCTGCCAATACAGTGATAAATTCCAGCGCGCCTTCCGGAGCAGCAGCCCAACCGCTTGGCTCTTTGATGCCGGAGTTGATAACATCGATTGGAGTAGAATCCAGGCCCAATTCACCATCAGCTTCGGTCAATTCAATGTTGGTTACTTTTTTTTCCCCACTTTCATCCAACTCGCCTACTACTGCACTACCCACACCATTCTGTTCCTGTGGTTCATCCGGCAGGTCGGTGATGATGCAGCCAGCACCATTCTGTACCTGAATTCTTGGTTTTACTACCACCCCATCAAATTTAGTGTCAGCAACCACCAATCTTTCCCAGTCACCTACTGCATTTCCGGTACCAATACTGGCCGGCTGAATCCCATCTACAACATGCAGGTTTGGATTATCGCTGGTTGGAGGCCAGCTGGAACCGGGCCAGTGCCATACCAATGTTTTTTTGCCGGCTTCAGCAAACACATTCCACAATGGTTCGGATTTGCATTTGCGGGAGTCCAGTGCATATACCATGGTATCCAGGGAAGAATGGTCCTGATTCCAGAAGCAGGTGATACCGTGCGTACCCGGGCAAGTACCGGTGGCCATAGATGTCCACATCGGCGGGGTGATGGTTGGGTGCGCTCCCTGCATCACCAAGTCTTCTCTGGTAGAACCCCGTTCAATAAATTTTTGTACATTTGGCAGAATGCCTTCTTTTAAGAATTTGTTGGTCAGGCTTGGGTCCATACCGTCAACGCCCAGAATCATAATTTTGTCAGTTAATGCTTTTCTCTGCAAACTCATAAGTTTCTCTCCTTTTTCGTTTCTAATTTTTTATATAGTTTAAATTGCTTTTGCTTTATACTTTTATTATAATGTTTTTATAAAAACAGCCTAGAACCGTAAGTTTTGTTCTTACAGCACCATTAACAACCAATTGGTTGTCCTTGGGTAAGGAGGAAATTATGAATATCGAACATCTCAATTATTTAATTACCGTAGCGGACTGCGGCTCTATCCACGAAGCCAGCCGTCAGCTGCTGTTTAAACAGCAATATCTCAGCAATGTGGTGAAATCCTTAGAGGAACACTTCGGCACACAAATTTTTGAACGACGTCCGCGGGGTGTAGTACCTACCGCCAATGGACAATTTTTGATCGACACGGCCCGACAGATTATCGCCCTTTATAACACCATGGAAAATGATTTTGCTTATCCTGATAACCAGCAGTCTCAGGATTGTCACGAAACCATCAATATCTATATTCCTATGTATTTAGATACAGGAAAACTACTATTAGCAATAGAGGCTTTCAAAAAACATTTTCCCAATGTAAAATTTTCATTAATTTCTAAAAATGCAGGTGATTTTTTTACTACATTATACGAAGAACCAAACAGTATAGCATTTTTGCCTACCCATGTTACGATTGATACCTTTAAAGAAACGCTACCCGCAGATTTGGATTGTCAACTGCTGAAATCCTTTTCATTGAGTTTATTGACTTCAAGTCATAATGAATATGCTAAAAACTATACTTCCCTTTCCATTGAAAACGCACTAAAACTACCATTGGTATTTCTTGCACCACAAGATTTATCACATGCCTCTTTTTATCAAGCCATTTGTGCTTTTGGAAAACCAAATGTGCAGTATATTGTAGATAACCCGGCATTGTTACTGCGCTTATTGAAAAAAAATGACTGTTACGCTTTTGCTAAAAGCGATGCATTCATTGATGACCAGACCATTGTATCCATTCCGTTACAAAAACCTATCAATTTAAATCTCTTTTTAATTTATAACAAAGCAGCATCACAGTCTTATGCTATGCGTAGCTTAATTCGTATTTTAAGAAGTTCACCCGACAAATTTATAGAACAATAAAACAGCTGTCCCAGTTTGTGGGACAGCTGTTTTATTGTTCTATAGATATTTTGTTTCAGGATGGTTATTTAACTATTAAAATTCTTCGGTCAGTACCTGATAGATTGGCGCGCCTTCGCAGTCACGAGGCATACGCACGCCGCCCAGTACAGCTACTGTTGGAGCAAAGTCTAACTGATGCATGATACGGTCTGTTTTGTAGTTTTCTTTGACGCCTTTCCCTGCCATAATCAGGATTGGGGATACGGAAGAATCCCAGAACCCTTCCATGGTGGTTAAGGAATCACCATGAATACGGTTGAACCCTTCTGCCAGGAAGTAGATAATATCGCCGCATTCAGGGCCATACATACCCAATACTTTAGCATCTTTGTTGCGCAGAGCCAGTTCGATAACACGTTTTCCTTTGTGTTCGTATTTGTACAGTGCTGTGATGATTTCTTCTTCTACAGCATATTTATCTTCCGGTTCTACTGCGCCGTTGGTGTCTCTGCCTTTCAGGTTAATCCAGATGTGGCCGCCGCGGGTAGCAACCGCTTTGGTGTTTTCCCAGTCGATTTCTTTCAGAGCATTGCCGTTTTCATCATGTTTTAAAGCGGTAAAGCCCAGTTCTTCCAGCACACGCACATTACAGCCGAATGCGTCGCCAATCAGTGGTGGATGTGGATCTTCCATGACATTTAAACCATGGTCACTCATGATCAAGATAGTCCAGCCTTCATCCAGGAAGTGCAGGAAGCTGCCCAGATAGTCGTCAGTCTGACGATATACGTCACGAATGATATTCTGATATGCTTCTGCTCTTTCGATTGCTTCCGGTGTGTTTTCTTCCGGTTTGGCATAGTGCCAGAATTTATGGCCCATAGCGTCTACGTTGTGAATGTGACTGTAAATTACTTCAAAGCCTTCTTCCTGTGCGCAATAGTGCAGTACATTGCTCTGCCATTCACAGTATCTATCCCAAGATTCAACCTGTAATTTTTTTGCCAGAACTGGGTCAAATGCACCATATAATGCGGTCGGAGTCTGAGGACCAACATTTTCGATTACTGCATCATGCAGAGAAGTTGGATGCCACAGATTATCATTTTCAATATTTACACAGTTACCAATCCAGAAACGCAGATGAGTACCGTCTTCGTTCATATCTAACAGTTTTACGTTACGAGAACACTGAGCTTTGGTGTCTTTATATGGCATTTCTTCTACCCAAGTAACCATTTTTTCACCGGCAACCAGTGTAAGCATTGGTTCTGCTTCTTTTTTGTTTTTGTAAATAGCAATGCGGTCATATTTGCCAGCTTCATTTTTCAGAACCAGGCAAGGACGTCTTACTAAGCCTTCGGCATAAACTGCAATAAATTCTCTTGCGCCTTCTGGAAGAGTTGCAGCCCAACCTGTTGGTTCTTTAATTTCGGAGTTAACGATGTCGATTGGGCAGTTATCTAAGCCCAGTTCACCGTCTGCTTCGCTCAGTTCAATGTTGGTTACTTTCTTTTCACCTTTTTCATCCAGTTCTGCTACTACAGCAGTACCTACAGCATTTGCTTCCGGTGCTTCATCCGGCAAGTCGGTAATGATGCAGCCTGCGCCGTTGTTAACCTGAATTCTTGGTTTTACTACAACACCTTCAAATTTGGTATCGGCAACAATTAATTTTTCCCAGTCACCTACAGCGTTACCCATACCTACGCCGGATGGAGAGATGCCATCTACTACGTGCAGGTTTGCGTTATCGCTGGTTGGAGGCCAGCTGGAACCTGGCCAGTGCCATACCAATGTTTTTTTGCCGGCTTCGGCAAATGCGTTCCACAGTGGTTCGGATTTGCATTTACGGGAATCTAATGCATATACCATGGTGTCCAGGGAAGAATGATCCTGGTTCCAGAAGCAGGTGATACCGTGAGTACCCGGGCAAGTACCGGTGGCCATAGATGTCCACATTGGCGGGGTAATGGTTGGGTGCGCCCCCTGCATAATCAGGTCTTCTCTTGTGGAACCTTTTTCGATGTATTTCTGTACGTTTGGCATGATACCTTCGGCCAGGAATTTTTTAGTCAGGCTTGGGTCCATACCGTCAACGCCCAGAATCATAATTTTGTCTGCTAATGCTTTTCTCTGTAAAGTCATGTTTCTCTTCTCCTTTTAAAATTTTTTATTGTTGTTTCAATTGTTTGTCTTGCATGTATCTTATGTCTTTATTATAGCTATTTCAAAAAAACTGTGTAGAACCATAAGTTTTGTTCGTTTGTTCTTAAACTGACAATAAAATAATTGTCCTGTTGTTGAGAACGACAAGCACGCTGTCACGCACACAAAAAAGAGCTGCTGTAATCTTGCCATCCTGCCAATGACAACTGTTGATTACAACAACTCTTTTTCATACTGCCTTTATTTTGTCCGTTTATTCCATTTGTAATGACCTTTTTTAATTACGCAGGTCAATATCTTTGCAGGAAGTCCACCTTTGGATATTGTCCCTCAAACCATACTACCTTAACAATTACATCATAACATTCCACCGCTGCCCATACAGTTTAAAATCAGCAATGGCTTTGCTCTGTCCGGTGGCCTCTATCTGCGCCAGCGCTTGCCCAAATGCCTGCGCATCAATTACGCCGGGCAGCGCTTTGATGTGCGCCAGCAATTTGAAATATGGTTCATTCTCCAACTGTTCCAATACTAGTTTAAATTTCTCGCGAGCCGGTGCAATATCGTTAAAATCTTTCATCCAATAAGTGCGCCGCAGCAACGGTCCCACCGGTTTGCCCGATTGTTCCAACGTCATGCGGCGCTCGCAAACTTTTCCCAGCTGAGCATTGATAACGCTCTTGACAGCGCCATTGCTTTCCTGATAACAAAAGCCATACATGGTGCGGCTGATTTTATCCCGCACCACCGTATCGTTGTCCATTTGCTGCCGTGTTTTTTGCAGCCATTGCTGTAACTGCCGATAACCGTTGTCATCCAATACTTTGGCGGTATATGCCAGTTTCATGGTGCCTTCCAGCAGCATCAGCTGTCCATCGTTAAAATAACCGTCAAAAGCATCGGCCATTTCGGCCAGCAACGGATAGCTGCTGTTGTTGGCCGGTGTTTGGGCGAACGGTTCTAACAGCTCAAAAAAACAGCGGGGATACTGTTGCTGAATCTGCCGCGCCAATGTCAGTTTAACCTGATGAATCATTTGTTCACGCATACCGCCCGGCACAGAGCTGCGGTACACATAGCTGTCTACAGCTGTTGGATATAACTGCTGCAAAGCGCTGTCTTCCTGAAACTGATAAATCTGCTCTGCCTTTGGACTAATGCGGTATGTCACCTTTCCATGTTCCAAATAGGCACAGCCATACATTAAAATATCTTCTCCGAAGGCGCCCAATGATGCCAAAAAGCTGGCGCCGGAAGCGCAGGCTTCATCACGGGACATGCCTCCCGTTACGTGATTTTCCCGCCCCATGGCTTATACCTCCCTTCCTGTGTAGCAAATATCGCCGACGGCAGTGGCAGCATCCAACACCATACGAACGCGGCCTTCTGTATCCTGGCGGACGATTACCGGTTCATGCAAAAGGCTGCTGATGGTTTCTGCTGTTAAAACTTCTTCGGTGCTGCCTTGGGCAAACACTCTGCCATTTTGCAGTAATAATGTCCTGCTTAAAAATGGCTGAATTTCTTCCGGATAGTGGGTGACATAAATCACCGTTGCCTGCCGCTGTTCTGCCAATTCCCGCACGGTGCGCATCATATGCTCTCGGGCATACACATCCAACCCGGTGCCCGGTTCATCCAGCACCAAAATTTCCGGATTGGCAATTAAAGCGCGGGCAATTAACACATTCTGCTGCTCCCCTTTACTCATAAAATCGAAAGGCATATCCATTTTGTCACCCATACGCAGTTCTCGCAGTAGCGCCTTGGCCTGACGAATCTGCCCGTCGGTAATGGAAAAATCAATGCCCAGAGTGCCAAATAAGCCGGACAGCACAATATGCAGCGCCGATTCATGGGAATAGCATTTTTCAAAAAAGGAACCGCTGACCCAGCCAATTTTGCTGCGCAGCTTTAAAATATTTTGGTTGCTGTATTGCTGACCAAACACTTCCAATTTGCCGCTTGTGGGAGATTTAAAACCGGCTACGGTACTCAGCAAAGTGGTCTTTCCACTGCCGTTCATGCCAAATACCAGCCAATGTTCGCCTCGTTTTACAGTCCAGTCAATATCGCGAAGCAGATAGCGCTGTCCTGACTGCAAACAAAGCTGCTTGGTTTGAATGATTACTTCATCGCTCATGGTTACGCCTCCGTTTCTGCAGCCAATTCATCTTCCGTAATGATTAGACATTGGTCTAAAGAATGGTCTGCGCAGGTTACCGGCGCTGTAAATCCATCTTCTGTGAGCAGACCGGTATTTTTAAAGCCCCAGGCCATAATCTCGCAAACTTTGGCAATATTCATCCGTCGGGTGCGCGGGTTTTGATCTAAATCGGGATAATGATTAAATTCTAAATTATCTACAAAGTTTTCCGCGCTCTGATAAATTTCCGGTTCCACACCGTACTCAATCTGCTGGCAGGCATCGCAGTACAATTCAATGCGGGCGTCTTCAAATTCACTGAGACTGATGCGTTTTACACTCAATTTACCGCCGCAAAATTTACAACGGCATCGTTTGGCCCGCCGTTTTAATGTTTCCACTCTGTTTTCAGAGCAAAATAATTGATTCACCGAATTATTACTCATCATAAAACCCTCCTGTTTTCGATTGCAGCGCATCTTGCAGGCAAAGTAAACAGACAAAGCCCACCGACAAACGACATCGGCAGGCTGCTACACTCCATAAAGCAATTGTTGCTATGACTCTGTTTGCGTATTGTCTGCTTCGCTCCATGCAACATGTTTTCTTATTTTTTTCTTGTAAGATATTCTTCACATTTTTCTAAATAGCTTTACATTGCTTTTTATTTATTCTTTTATTATAATTGCTTTATACATATTGCATAGAACCATAACTTTTGTTCTTTTTCGAGAATCTGACAATTAAATGATTGTCTGTCGTTTTTCAGGAGGAAATATGAATATTGAACATTTAAAATATTTGGTCATGGTAGCAGACTGCGGCTCCATTCACGAAGCCAGCCGACAATTGCTGCTCAAGCAGCAATATGTCAGCAATGTGATGAAATCGTTGGAACGTTATTTTGATGTGCAGATTTTTGAGCGGCAATCCAAAGGCGTTGTCCCCACTGCTAACGGTCAGTATTTGATTGACAAAGCGCGAAAAATTTTAACATTGTTTGACGATATGGAGGCCAGTTATCAGTATCCGGATAATCAAAAGCAGCTGGACTGTACCGACTCCATTACGCTTTATCTGCCCGCTTATTTGGACAGTAACCGGCTTGTAGATTTGCTGGATACATTTAATGACTATTTTCCCAATGTGGAAGTGTCTGTTAGTTCACAGGGATTGGACGAAACTTTGCCGGCTCAATTATCTGTATTAAATAGTTTATTTCTCTATCCGTCTAATATTTCTCAAGAACAATTTGAAAAGAAGCTGCCTGCCGGATTGACCTACCAGACACTGCATTCACTCCCAATGATGCTGTACGCCGCCAAAACAAATCCGCTGGCGCAAAAATATTCGGTCATTTCCATTGAAAAAGCGCTGACTTTGCCACTGGCATTATTAATACCCCAGTCTGCGGATATTTCACCAATTTATCAAATGCTCCAATCCTACGGAAATCCCAATGTGCAATATATGGTAGATAACCCGATGTTATTATTCCGTATGCTGCAAAAGAAAAATTGCTTTACCATTGCCAAGCCCAATATTCTGGAAGGCGATAACACCATTGTGCGAATTCCCTTTGAAAAGCCTGTGCAATTCGACTTACGATTGATTTATCATCCGGATACTTTAAAATCCTATGCGGTCCGCAGTTTGATTAAGTTAATGAAAAACCAGCAAAAAGGCACAGCCGAGTATAGTAACTAAACAAACGCCCCCTGCTTTTATCTATTTTCACAAAACAGATAAAACAGGGGGCGCTTATTCTTATGTGTGCTTTTGCTTATTTTCTAAAATTTACTTTACTGCGAAACAATCCATGCTGACTGCAGCATACATATACTTCGCCCCGCCGCGGCAAATTCATGCGCAACTCGGCATTCTGCTCCGGATACATCTGTACCAGCATAGTGCGATCATAGGCTGTCCAGGCCACAAAAGCAATGTAATGTTCTTTGGTCATGGGATGATCCAGGGTGATGTAATATTCATCATCCAGTTCTTCTATGGTCAGCTGATGCAGCGCATCCAATTCCTGCGCCGCCAACGGTTCCAACTGCTGCCCGCAGCAAGCAAGCTGCCCATTCTTACTGCCTGTAAACACACTGCCGCATTGGGGGCAGCGATAAAATTTAGTCGTATTCATATGATTTTTAATCCTCCTATATGGTATCTGTTTTTGTTTCGTGCTCAAAAATCATTGGTTCATGATCCAATGTGTTTACTTCATTTTCAATGGCTTTCCTCAAAATCACCAGGAGGGCAATATCTTTGCAGAAAGTCCACCTCTAGATGGACTGTGGCAAACGTATTTTATGGAGCTGGACGGAGTCCAAAGCGACAAAAATACGTGCAGCCACTGTCCAGAGTAGCGTGTGGACGCTGCAACAGATATTGTCTGATAAATTAGGATATTGAACCAATGATTTTTTGGCGTTATTTTTGTTTCGCTGCTGTTTTTGACTGTCTGATTCCTCTTGTTGTATTTTACGCAATTGCGACAGAAAAAACAATCTACGCTCCGTAGACTTTACCTGAAATTTTTCGTTCGCTTTTTTAACATTTATAATAAAACTACAATTATCTGCAAAAACACAACAGGGCTGCAGTAATCGGCTGTCATCTCAACAGAATCGAAACATCATTTTTACAAAAACCGTTTCACCAAGCATCTGTTAGATTGTTGCTCTATACCGCAGCCCCATCCGTTTGACAAGGTACTACAATGTAATCAATTTATTTTTTTCTGCGCTTTTCTTCATACATTTTAATATCCGCCCATTTTAACAATGCATGATAGTCATTGCCATCTTCAGGATAAAATGCACAACCCATGGAAAAATGCACCGGACGTTTCTGTTCTGATGACAGGATATAACCATTTTGTTTTTCTTTCAACTGTTCAATCAGTTCTTCTAACTGCTGCCGTTCATCGCAGCCATACAGGAACACCGCAAACTCGTCGCCGCCCAGCCGGGTAACAATCTGATGCTCTGCAGTAACCGTGCGCAGCACATCAGCTACGCTGCAAAGATAACGGTCGCCGTCTTCATGTCCATAGTTATCATTGACCTGTTTTAGATTGTCGGCATCTATCATCAGCATGGCAGAATGCTTTAGCTGTTCCGGACGGGCAAACAATTCCTCCATATGGGCATAAAACGCCCGACGGTTACACAAGCCTGTCAGACTGTCTTCATCCCGTTCCTGCTCAATCAGCTGCCGTTCCTGCACATCTTTGGTGACATCCATCAGAATTCCCAAAATATTATTATCTTTCTGGAAAGATTCCAACCGTATATAACGAACTGGTAAACCGGGCAGCTGATAAATGGAATGTTCTTTATCAAATGGGAATTGGCGCAGATGCTGCAGCCGCTCTTCAAACCAAATATAATTGGAAATCAATTTGTCTTTTTCGGTTTCAGATAAACCTAACATATCCGGAACACGATTGGTAATGCGCACCCGCTCCATACCTTTGTTGTATTCATATACGCCGATAGGAATCTGCGCAATATCCAAAACAGACGACAGTTTATCGGTTGTTTGCAGCAAGCTGTGCACCATTTGGTTGATGTGACCGCTCAATTCGGTAAATTCCGATGTTGTCTGCACATCTACCCGTTCATCCAGGTCACCATCTGTAATTTTTTGCAATTTTCCGTTAATCACTGCAATGCTGCTGACGATAATTCTATCTAAATAGCGGGAAATATTGATAATCATCAGGATTGCCAACAAACACAGATAGACGCCCAATAATATACTTTCCTCGGTAATATCACGAAATAAGCTGTCTACTGTGCAGACACGCCCTAGCAAAATCGGATCGGACATTCCATCGGACAGTTCAAAAACACCGTAAACAAACCGATCCGCTACTTTATCATAAAACCCTTTTTCGCCATGGGAGATTTCCTCTGCATCCAAGCCAATTTCTGAAATATGCTTTCCTACAAGATCATGATCCGTAGAGCCCAATACTACATAGGTTTTGGGATCCACTGCATATAACGTAGCACCGCTGTCAGCTGTCAGCAGAGAAAAAATATAGGACAGCTCATTCTTCTTTGTAGCTTCCAGCACTCGCTCCGGCTCCATACCAATCTGTACAATGCCCTCGCCATCTTCCCGCCACACAGCGGCATACTGCATCAGCTTGCTCTCCGCAGTATTGGGCATCACATCCTGGCATAGTTCCAGATTGCGGTCCTGCAGCATGGGCAGAAAGAACCGCATCTGCTCGCCTGAATCAAAGGTATAACCAAAGTACTGCGGTTCTGTGCCGGCATATAAATTACCTTTTTGGTCAAATACATGCAGCTCATCAATCTGCAGCAATGCAGCTATTTTTTCCAGTTCGGCCTGTTCCTCCAGAACAGAGGGCCGATGCTGTACGATATACGCCGCGGCTTTGGCTTGAATCAGGCAGGTATTTTTAAATTCTTCTACAACTGTCTGCGTTTCTATCTGGTTTTGCGATAAAATCTGCTCAATTTGCCAAAAAAGATGCGAAGACGTAGCACGCATATCCTTTTGCACCCGTACAACCTGCACGCCATAATTCAAGGCTAAAGAAACCAGCATGGCTATCACAATGACTCCGAGCAGATTTTTCTGAATCATTTTTTTCATGGACGAACCTCCATTTTATTTTCAGTATGATCTGCTGCTGCAAATTGCTGTTCCCAAAGTTCAAAATCAGGAATGGACAGTGGTCTGGAGAAAACATAACCCTGAACCATATCACAATGTACAGCCCGTAAATATTCCAGCTGATCAGGTGTTTCAATACCTTCGGCAACGGTTTTAACCTGCAGTTTATCGGCCAGCTCGGTCAGACAGGCAATGATTTTTTGATTTTTGCCGCTGGACATATCGTCAAAAAAACGGCGATCCAGTTTTAACGTATCTACATCAAATGCTTTCAACATGCCCAACGAGGAAAAACCGGAACCAAAATCATCCAGAGAGCATAAAAAGCCTTTATTATGCATTTCCTGAATGCCGTATTTTACCAGCGAGAGCTGCTGGTCATCCACAAAAATGGATTCGGTTAATTCAAATTCCAGCATATCCGGCGGAATCTGGTATCTGCCGGCAACTTCAGAGAATCGTTTTAGAAAATTCAGATTTTTAAAGTGTTGTCGGGATAAATTAACTGAGATAGGGAACAGTTTTTTCCCTTCCTGATACCAGCGTTCCTGCAACGCGCAAACGCCTTCAAACACATACAAGTCCAAAGTGCATATTTTTCCGTTCTTTTCTAATACAGGGATAAAATCGGCGGGTGAAATAATGCCCCGTTTTGGATGCTGCCAACGAACCAATGCTTCTGCGCCGCCTAAGGTGTTATCGTTCAGATAAACCTTCGGCTGTAAATATACTTTAAAGTCCCCATTCTGGATGGATTCATCAAATAATGTATCCAGCTCCTGTTCTATCTGCATCTGCTGCGTCAATGCCGTGCTATAGAAACTGCAGCCTGTTTGCCCTGTTAAACGCTGACTCTGGCAGGCAGCTCGGGCTCTATCCTGCACAATGGTGATTTCCAAAGCAGGATCGTCTATCAAATAAACACCCTGGAAGAAGTTCAGATTATAGGGAATTTCTGCATAGGCATTGAACGCATTGATTTCTTTTTCAATCTGTTCAATTCTTGCTTTAATTTTTTCCGGTTTGGATTCTTTCATACACACAAAGAAAAAGTCTGATTCACCTCTGGCTACAAATTCATGCTCGGACATATTCTCCTTCATAATCTGATAAACATATCTGATGGTATCGTCCCCGGCGACAACACCAAAATTTTCGTTGACCAGCTTAAACCCTTTGATATTAAATAATACCACTGCATAACTATTGGGCTGCATGGTTTTGGCCAACGCACGATACTTAGTCTGAAAAGCCAGATTGTTCAGACCGCCTGTCAGCACATCGGTATAGGCGATATTCTCCAGATTTTTATTGTAACGATAGTAAAAACGGCTAACCACCAGCAAAAAGAGCAGTATCACCAATGCAATCAATCCGGTTACTACTACAGTACGCAGTACATATTCGGAAGTTTCGGCTATGACCAAATCAGCCGGAATCATAACCAATAACACCCAATTCCCAATGTTCAGATTATGATAGGACATAATAATTTTAGTACCGGTAATTGAAGTAAAATGCAAAACGCCGGAATTCCCTTTTTGCAAATCGTCCTGCAGCTGCTCGATTTGCCGATTGATCTGATCATCGGAACCTTCATCAATAATATCCGCCAGTTGAGCAAACGGGCTGATATCAGTAGGAGAAATGATAACATCCCCCTGGCTGTTTACAATACAGCTAAGTCCTTCTCCTTCAAAACTTTTAGGCTGAATCATTTTCTGTACTGTACTTTGATTGCGCACACCCAGCAAAACTTTCTCGATGTCTTCACCATAATAAACAGGCACTGTAAAAAGCAGCATTTCATTGCCAATATGAGTAATGCTGCTTTTACCCTGAAACGCATCCTGAACGCTGGCTATTTCCAATGGATTCTCTATGGTGAACTCAGACTGAGAAACAGTACCATCCGGCTCCAAAACAATAAAGGAATCCATTCCCATAATGGCTGATTTTCGCTCCAAATAACTTTGCATCACCAAATCACCATTGACACCGGTCCGCAATCTTTGAATGCTGTCTGCTACCAATTGTACCGCAATCAAATCAGACTCCAGTTTGGTATTGATTTCATTGGTAAGCTGATAAGCCACATCTTCTACATAATTTTCTGTGCTGCCCAACAAAACAGTATTCAACCGAACGGTATTACCAAACGAAACCAGAATGATTACCAATAAACATATGGTCAATACCCCCATTTGCAGTTTTTGGTCCAAAACGAACTTAAAATTGGGCCATTTTTGTATGTTATCCCTTAATTTTTTCATATTATGTATCCTTTCTCTGATTTACAGAACTTTCTATCAGTTGCACAGAGTATACTATCATTATTATAGCATCTCTAATATGGGGATACAAGATTGCCCTGCATATGTTTCTTTATCTGTTTCTATATTTTTGTGGACAAAAAAGCGGTATGACTTATCGCCATACCGCTTTACTTTAAAACTATTTTTTTGCAATCTAAATCGCAAAATTCTTTTTACCAGAATTCAGGCAATTATACATCCATACCCAATACTCTTGCAGCATTTTTCCACATAACTTTTTCCATGATTTCATCATCAAAACCATAGGTTGTGTATTTTTCTGCTGCTTCCAAATATGGTACGAATGGGCAAGCGCTGGCAAACAAGAACTGATCTTTCAGGATAGTTTTTGCAGCATCCAGGAAGTCGCTTGCACCTGGATATTCTTCATATTCGGATACTTCCAGGAATACGTTTCTGTTCCGGAAGGTCACGCCGATCATTTCATCAACGAATGGCCATGCACCATGGCTTACGATGATTTTCAGATCTGGGAAGTCTTTTGCTACGATATCGATTTCACTTGGATGGGTGTAATCCATAACGGTATTTGCTGTATAACGAGCTGGACCAGCAGTGATAACGATAGGAATGTTCAGTTCGCAGCATTTTGCATAAACTGGATACATTTTTGCATCGCTGGTTTTCAGCTGTGCATACATTGGGTCCATAGCAGCGCCGTGGAAATCACCACTTTTTACAGCTGCATCCAGATCACGGATTGCCTGCATGCCTTTGTGAGGGTCTACACCATAGTAGCCCAGGAAAATTTCAGGACAAGCCTGAACGAACTGTCTGATTTCTGGGTTGTTTGGTTTGTAGCCATAGGTTGTTTCCGCGTCACGACCAACGATAACAGCTTTAATTACATTGTGTTCTTTCAGGTCTGCAATAATTTCCGGCATGGTTCTTGCTCTGCTGTAGAATTCATCAATATCTACACCATTGGCAATCAGACCAGCACGGAAAATTGGGCTTTCAGCAATACCGCCAATGATACTTTTGGTATTTGGACGATACCGGAAGTCAATAATAGGACCTTTTAATGGACCAGCAGCTGGTGCTTTTGCTTTATTGGCAGCTTTTTCTTCTCTAGATCTCTGCAGAGCTTTTTCTCTCAGCTCTTCCTGAAGTTTCAATAAATCCATTCTATCTCTCTCCTTAAACAAGATTTTTACAATATCTTATTTGAATTATCTCTTACTGGATTATAATAATGCGTCAAACAACTGATTTGCCGGTCTTGGGATAATACTTGTGTTTACCAGCAATTCAGCATTTTCTTTGGCTGCAGAGACAGCAGCGCGAACTGCGCCTACATCACCAGTCAAAGTAACAAAGCCTTTTCCACCAATAGCATAGCCAATTCTTACTTCGATTAAAGTAACATCGGCAGCTTTCGCAGCCACATCGGCAGCTGTGATTGCAGATGCGATAGAGTAGAATTCCAGGATTCCGATGGCATCTCTGTCTGTTACCTGATTGGTCATAGAGATGGCTGGAATCACCTGTTCATTAATATTAGGAATGAGCAATGTATCAACTACATACGGCCCCCCAATTTTAGATCCTTCTGTCATGGAGGCTCTTACATCAGCAGTATCACCACCGATAATGATGATGTATTTACCTGGACAAACAGTAGAAGCACGTACCAGATCTACCTGGGCTGCTTTCACCATATAATCGCAGGTTTCGATGCCCCGGGCAATACTGGACAATTCAATCATGCCTAATGCATTTCCCATAGCATTATACCTCCTTTCTAATACGAGCGCCGTTTTCATCAATAGCAACAATGATACCATTCATGCTGGCGTGAATATTGGCAGATAATCCTTCTGCCGCAGCAGCTAACACTTCGCCTTTTACAACACGATCACCGGCTGCCTTAGCAGGAACAGCAGGCTTACCGATATGCTGGCGGAATGGTACATATACGGTTTCCGGTTTCAATTCAAAGCATTCATGGGCATGCAAACCATCAAATTCTGCCAAATCCAGACGGGCAATCAGTCGGTGGGTTGGAATACGACGGTTGTCAATGCCTTCACGAGCAACAGGTTCCATATTACGTGGAACTTTGATGCCTTTTTCGCGCAACTGGCCTTTTACATAGCTATTTACTTTACGTGGGGATAATCCCATTGGGCAGGCGAACATTTCGCATACGCCACAGTCACAGCAGTTCATAGCTTCGCCAAAGGTTGCTAAATATTCTTCATCATCTGTAATCTGATCTTCCCGCCAGATATTGCGCATTACCATGTTAGGACGAATCTGATGTCCAATCATATAACGAGGACACAAATCTGTACACATCTTACATTGGATACAAGCAGCGCGCGCCTGACGTTTGATAGCTGCCAGCGGCAGTTCTGCACGCTGGAACAGATAGTGATCTTTTGGCAATACAATAATGTTACCGGTTGTTTTGGTAACAACTGCATCTGCAATAGCCTGCGCGTCAGCTGGGATTTTACCCATCATTGGACCGCCCAAAATGATTCTGTAATCACTGATGGTTGGCTGTGCAGCGGCAATACATTCTGTTACTGGAGTACCAATTGGCACTTTCAGCATAATTGGTTCTTTTACTTCACCAACTACAGACAAATATTTTTCTGTAACAGGCGCACCATGCAATGCTTCATACAAATTCAGCATAGTACCAACATTGTCTACAACAGCGCCGACATCTAATGGAAGACCGCGTTCCGGGACACTTCTGCCAGTAACCATCTGTACCATAGTCTGTTCATCACCAGCCGGATAGAAGGTTGGCATCTGGAATATCTCGATATCAGAACCGGCACGGTCAATAGCAGCCTGCAAAGAAGCGATTTCTTCTTTGTATTTGCCTTTGAGCGCAATCACTTTACGGCTTGCGCCGATATGGGCCGCAGTAGCCATAACTGCTTCTACGATCTGATCAGCAAAGGTACGGCACAGATATTTATCTGTTTCGATCAATGGTTCACATTCTGCTGCATTGACAATAAAGTATTCTGCTTTTGCATTCAGCTTTACATGTGTGGGGAATCCGGCACCACCGGCCCCTACGATACCTGCATCTTTTACTGTATCAATAAAACTCAAGGTCTACACCACACTTTTCTAAAGAAAATCTATGGAACTTTCTTAACAATTAAACCAAACTGGAATCAAGTTCTTTATCATCTACAATCCCTACTACAGTTGCATCTACCGATGCCTCTGCAGAACCGGTGGCCACACGAGCCGTGCTGCCGGTAACAATGATAACGGTTTCACCCATTCCGGCTCCGATCATATCTGCAGCCACAATGGGTACACTGCAGGGTGTATCATTATCCAGAATATTGATTGGCTGCACAATCAGCAGCTTCATTCCAGTAAGGGTGGATTCTTTTCTGGTCGCCCAGATATTGCCGATTACTTTGGCGATTTGCACTGAAATTCCTCCTCTTATTACGCAATTATTCCCGAACCAATGCTACATCATGGTTCTGCGCATATTCTTTGGCCAAATCAGTTACAATCGCCCTCGCACCAACGACAATCCGGTTTGCACCAGACTGACAGGCTGTAACTACATCCCGTTCACTGATTAAATGTTTTTCCAGTGTAACAGTTTTTTCTACAGCCGTCTTTTTTACTTCACTTGCAGGACAAGTTGCTTCTGTGGGCTGACCGTTTACAAGAATGTCTTCTATTTTATCCGGACAGCAAATAATCAATCCAGACTGCTCCAACAGTCCCAATTTCTCGCGGAACATTTTGTAATATACCTTCGCAGCAGTCTGTCTGTAATTATATAATTCAATCTGATCTTGCAGCAAATAAACTGTTTTGCCCAGTAAAAGCGCCTGTGATACCAGTTTTGTGTATGCTGTATCACAAATACCACTAGCGATTTTAGCCAGCGATTCATTGGTCAAATCATGGAGCACCACGGCTTCGCAACTGGCAATATCCACATCATAGTCACATTTCTGCGCACATTGAATGCGGTATTTTTCTTTTACTCTGGCACTTTCCAACAGAGTAAAGCGGCAGGGAGGCAAAGCACTGTCCTGTGTCAGCCCAATTAAAATCGGCTTCTTTGACTCAGGGGTATCTGCATAGCAAAAACCTGTTGTACTGCAAGCCTCTGCCGGCTTCTGCTCCGCTTCAATTTCTGCCATTGCAGCAATCACACGATTTGCAAGTTCTTCTACCATCGCATCGAAGTCCAAGGTATCCCTTCTTTCTCTATACAACTGTTCCATCCAGTTTGCAATTCATAGCAATACCGGCTGGCGTCACCAGGAAAGGATTTTCCGGCTTCACAGTATGAATGCCCGTTTCCTTTTCAAAAATGGTTTCGATTCCGGTCAAACAACAAGTACCTCCACAAAGATACAAAGTATCTACCTCATCTTTATTGACATACCGTTTGACAATCGTAGCCATTTTTTCAATTACAGGTTTGACAATTGGAAAAATTTCCTTGTGCCGTTTATAATCCTGTTTGATTTTCTCTGCTTCATCGAAAGAGATTCGATAGTTTCCTGCAAGTACCAGAGAAAGATGGGTACCGCCTGTTGGTTCATCTTCAATTTGGGCCACAACCCCGTTTTTCAGAATCGCCAATCCTGTGGTTCCGCCGCCGATATCAACAACAACACCGTCGTCAATCTGATAAATGGCATTGGCTGCCGATGGTTCATCCAAAACATTGGTGACTTCCAATCCTGCGCCTTCAGCAATATATTGATGGGTTTTTATGCTGTCCTCTGTTCCGGCCGGCATGGCGATGGCACAATATTGCAGCTCTGTACCAAGACGCTTTTCCAACTTTTCTTTCAGCTCCCGCACAATTTGCAGCGCACCCACATAATCAACTACGACACCGTCTTTTAATACACTGGCTGCCTGCTTTTCACAGGCAACAGGATTATCTTCTTCATCAAGTACAACCAGAACGATATAGGCAGTTCCCAGGTCCAATCCCACTTTCAGCTTGTCGCTTACCGGCTGGAATGTCTTCTTTTCTGACTGCGCTACCCGTTCCATGTATGCATTTACTCGCTGTAAATCCATCATTTTTGAAAACTCCTTCGCTGACAGCTTTATTTCAACTACTTTATTTTATAATTCTGCCCAAGGTCAGTTTTCCTAAACTGGTTGCATTCCCTTCATCTGTATCAATGTGCATCCGGCAACGGAATTTATCGCTGACACGGACAATTACATCTTTAAACACAACAGGACGTTCTCCGCCGATTTCCACGCTGACATGCTGGTTATCGGACAGACCCATTCTGCGGGCATCCGCAGTGGTCATATGAATATGGCAATGGGCCACAATAACGCCTTCTGGAATTTCTACACTGCCTTTTGGCCCTTCCAGAGTGATTGCTCCGGATCCAGCAACATCGCCGGACTCCCGCAAAGGAGCTTTTACCCCTAATCCTCTGGCATCGCTGTTGGACAATTCTACCTGTGTCGCTTTCCGAACAGGTCCCAAAACAGAAACGTTTTCTTTTCTGCCTTTTGGTCCTACCAGAGTAACACGCTGTTCAGACAGGAACTGACCAGGCTGAGACAGTTCACGTTTTGGAGTCAGTGTTGCGCCAGGTCCAAATAACTTTTCCAGGTCTGCCTGACTCAAATGCACATGACGCGCGGAAACTTCAACCTGTACATATTCTTTGGAAATTGTATCAACAACAGCATTGACTACCTGATCAATCATGCTTGCTTCGCTCATTTATATTCACCTGCCAAATGCATAAACATCATTACCCGAAAAGCACTGGACATATCATTCAATGTTTCCAGGATGTCATTTCTGGTATAACGATTTCCTTCACGGAATGCTGCTACCGCTGCCACTTCTGCTTCCCGCGTCTGTGTATACAGCTGATTCAGCTGCGCATATTCCAATCCTCTGGTATAATCCGGTATTCCAACCTGCTCTACATTAAAGTATTGCATTGGATTTTTGGCCCGTTCCCGCAGTTCACTGGCGGTTAAGCCCAGCATTTTAACCGGCTCCAAAGGTTCTGTCAGAATATGTTTTCGCAATATGTTCCGTAAATGAATCAAAATATCGTTTAAATCATCTATCAGTTTCTGGTTTCCGTTATGGCCTGCGATCATTGCCTGACTTAAAATAATCTGTGCCTGCAGACTTTCCAGTTTACCCCGGAATGCAATCTGCGGATGATCTTTCGGCACCAGCACATTGCCGCATAAAATGGTCATATGAACTGGCTTTTCAAAATAACAGGCACCTGTGGCATAATCCACATATTTGGCGCTTTCAACCTTTGACTGAGGATTTGCAGAAGGCATAGGGGGTACCTCAGCTGCAATGACGACGGATTCAGGCTCAGGCTCTTGACCGGCTTTTGGTCCGTTTACAATTTTAATTTGGCGTCCCATGAGATATTCACGTGCTGCGGGAGACAGAATATAACCCGGCTCAATATAATAAGCTTCCGGGTGTTCGCTGCGCGGTACTTCTGCTCTCACCTTTGCTTCCGTAATTACCTTCAAACGCTCCACCCCCTTATTGGGTTAAAAAATTAAACTGCACAATTATTTTAATTTAGGCAGAATGGATTCTACTTCTTCATGTGGTCTTGGAATTACATGCACTGCCAACAGTCCGCCAATGCGTTCTGCTGCCGCTGCGCCTGCATCTACAGATGCTTTTACAGCTCCTACATCACCGCGCACCATTACACAGATTAAACCGCCGCCTACCTGTACTTTGCCAATCAAAGTTACATTTGCAGCTTTTACCATAGCATCTGCGGCTTCAATAGAAGGTACCAGACCTTTTGTTTCAACCATGCCTAATGCTTGCATTGTAGCCATCTATCTATACACTCCTTCAAACTTCGACTTTTCGAGCAGAACCGATTAGGATTCTGCTCAAAGGCCGATATTGTTCATTCAGATTTATTTTAATTTAGGCAGAATGGATTCTACTTCTTCATGTGGTCTTGGGATTACATGCACTGCCAACAGTCCGCCAATGCGTTCTGCTGCCGCTGCGCCTGCATCTACAGATGCTTTTACAGCTCCTACATCACCGCGCACCATTACACAGATCAAACCGCCGCCTACCTGTACTTTGCCAATCAAAGTTACGTTTGCAGCTTTTACCATAGCATCTGCAGCTTCGATAGAAGGTACCAGACCTTTTGTTTCAACCATGCCTAATGCTTGCATTGTAGCCATCTATATACACTCCTTTTATATTCGATAATATTTGGGGTAATTAGCCCAGAGTTGGCAGAATTTCTTCTACTTCATCATGTGGTCTTGGAATTACGTGAACAAATACCAGTTCACCAACACGTTCAGCAGCAGCAGCGCCGGCGTCTACAGCAGCTTTTACAGCCCCTACATCACCGCGTACCATTACATCTACCAAACCAGCGCCAATGTGTTCTTTCCCAATCAGAGTAACATTCGCAGCTTTTACCATTGCGTCAGCAGCTTCGATAGCAGCTACTACACCTTTTGTTTCAATCATGCCTAATGCTTGCATTGTAGCCATAATAAAATTTCCTCCTCAAATATTTTTCAATATTTTGATGTTTATCTATAAAATTTAAAACTAATCAATTATGCTTTTTTAATTAAGCATTCTGTAACCGTTCAATAATTTTACGAACCAGTTCATCCATCTGATTATCATTCAGATTTGTACTTGCAGCGTTTGCAGCTGGAGCAGCCATTGTTGGAGCGACAGCAGCCGGAGCATCAGCAGCATTTTTCATTACGCATACGCCACTGGAGCAATCTGGCAGACTTGCACGAATATCTTCCATTTCCAGCATACCCATTGCAACATAACGCAGGTTCAATAACTGCATTGGACCAACGTTTTCAGATGTAGCAGAACCGCCGATTGCGCCGCAGCCCAGTGTCAGGGATGGCAGCAGAGCAGTGCTTGCGCCGATACCGCCCATTGTACTTGGGGTATTTACGCAGATACGGGAAACTGGAACACGTTTTGCAAAGTATTCAACCATTTCCTGATTATTGGTGTGCATGGAGAAGGTATGACCTTTCCCTTCGTAGCTCAGGATCATGCAAACTTTTTCGCAAACATCCTGATAGTCTTTCCCAGTATAGAAGCCCAGGATTGGAGCCAGTTTTTCGTTGGAATATGGATGACCGCGGCCAACACCATCTTCTTTACATACCAGTACGCGAGCACCGGCTGGAACTTCCAGGCCAGCTAAGCCAGCAATGGTCTGTACGCTCTTACCAACGATAGCAGGATTCATTGTTCCGTTTGCACGCAGAATGAATTTGCCCAGTTTTGTGCTTTCTTCATCGCTCAGGAAATAAGCGCCCTGTTTTTCCATTTCAGCCTGTACAGCTGGTTTGTAATCTTCTTCGCAAATAATAGACTGTTCAGAAGCGCAGATAGTACCATTATCGAATGTTTTGGAATCCATGATACGTTTTACAGCCAGAGCCAGATCAGCACTCTTATCAATAAATGCAGGGCCGTTACCAGGGCCTACACCGATTGCTGGGTTACCAGAAGAGTAAGCAGCATGAACCATTGCAGAACCACCAGTAGCCAAAATCATAGCGGTGTCTGGGTGAGTCATCAATGTTTCAGTAGCCTGTCTGGTTGGAATACTGATAACGGAAACCAGGTTTTCGTTACCGCCAACTTCAGCAATTGCCTGACGGATAACTTTTACAGCTTCCTGGATGCAACGCAGAGCAGATGGATGTGGAGAGAATACGATCGCATTACCGGATTTAATAGCGATTTCCGCTTTAAAGAAAACGGTAGATGTTGGGTTGGTAGATGGAACGATACCAGCAACTACGCCCAGAGGTACTGCAATTGTAACCAGACCTTTTTCAGCGTCTCTGTCGATTACACCAATTGTTTTCATATCTTTGATAGCCTGATAAACATTGTAGCTACCAAATACGTTTTTTACCACTTTGTCGGCTACGATACCAAAACCGGTATCTTCATTAGCCATTACAGCCAGTCTAGCTGCATTGCGCACACCAGCATCAGCGATGGATTTTACAATGCGGTCTACTTCTTCCTGCGTTTTACCTGCCAGTTCTGCCTGTGCTTCTTTTGCTGCACTTACTAAACCACGTACTTCCTGTACAGACAAAAGGTCTTTGTCAAAAAGTTGCATAAATCAACACTCCTGTTCCAAATATTTACAAATAGAAGCTACCAAGTCTTCTTTTTTGCCAAATCTGATTTCTTTCCGGCTCATATTTGTGATGTTCAGCTCCCGAGCAACGGTTCTCAGCTCTTTCACTGTCATCTCTTCCAATACTTCCAGAGTAAGATTTTCCATCTGCGCTTTCAAATCAGCAGTTAATTCTGCCGATTCCTCTGCAGATACTTCCTGCGCAGTCTCTGCCTGCGGCAATTCTGCCGCTGTTTCAGGATCCGGTTCATCGCCGGAATCATCTGAAGCAGAAGGCGGCTGCGGAGCCTGCGGGGCAGCCGGAGGCGGGTTCAGCATTTCATCCACTTCATCATGGGGACGAGGAATGACATGTACATAAAGAACCTGTCCAACCTGTTCTGCCGCTGCTGCAGCTGCATCCATAGCAGCCTGTACCGCAGAAACGTCACCAGTTACCGTCAAGGAAATAATTCCCTTGTCAATTTTACTGATTTGTTGGAATGATACTTCAGCTGTTTTTAATGCGGTATCCAACGCCACTACTGCAGGAACATATCCTAAGAGTTCAATTAAACCTAACGCTTTCATATGTCACCTCCATCGGACATTTTGAGTATAAATCAAGGATAATCATGTCCAATTCCACCACATAATCCGTTCTTTATCTGGTTACCACCTCCCACATGCCCATATTCATTTTATGTCCACCCTCATGCTGTTTAACAATCAGATATTTCTATAGATTATTAAATAGCGTGAGAGTGGACAAATCGCTTTGCAGCAAACAGACAGAATCATTGCCGCATTGCCGTTAAGTTTTATATCAAAAATTGTTTACTTAACACACATTTTAAATACTGCTCTTATTCTGCCTGTTCTGTTCTTTTGGGATATTCTAAATATTCTAAAAAATCTTCAAAGCCTGTTCCCGCTATACTGCTGGTAACAAATAATTGTCTTGCCCCAGCCATTGTTAAATATTTTTTCGCAATCTCAATCTGCTTTTCTGTTGCAATATCGCTTTTTGTCACCACACCGACAGCCGGTTTGGCAAACATCGTAGAATATGCCGGCCAAAACATGGTGCCGTTCTCTGTAGCATCCTGCACCAGAACAATCACATCTGCATCAGCAGCGGTGACTGTCAATGCACCGCGAAGATTATCAGATTCCAGATATTCGCCCGGCGTATCAATCAAATTTTTATTCACGATCTGTACTGTTTGCGTTTTATGATAATGCAAATCTTCCTGAACAATATACTGGCATAATGTGGTTTTTCCGGAAGAAGAACCACCAATTAAAATTACCCGTTTTGGGCCAACCTGCTCTTTTTCTTCTTTCGCCATCAGCACTACCTCAGCTTCTGGTAAAATCAGCTGCAGCAGTAAAACCCATCTGCTCACAAAGTACATGCATAACTTCAGACATAGCCGCTTCCACTGCAGCTACATCTCCGGTAATTACCAAACTGCCGTTAAACCGGTCCACCAGACCCAGCTCGATATCGGCAGCCTTAGCCGCTACATCAGCAGCTATCATCGCAGCTTCGTTGGGCGTAATTGTAAAAATACCAATGGCGCCTTCCGCATCTATTAAACCTAACTTCATATACAAAGACGGAACCGGACTGGGAATAATATGCGCTAATGTTACCTGTTTACCAGGCACAAATTCTTGAATAATACGCTGTTTGTTTTCCATCATCATGAACTCACCCACAATTTAAAAATTACAGATTATGACTGATTCTGCCTGGCATATATTTTCAAACATAAAAAATTGCAGCAGTCAATCTGCTTATCATACTTTTTTGCAGTCTCTTTTCTATTTTACCAGATAAAATTGGGCAATCACATAATCAAAATCAGATATCGGCTATCTGATGCAGAAATACTCAACTATCATAAAATTATGAAAAAAAGCTACTTACACCGTATTTAGGCAGCGACATGCTTACAAATAATTATTATAAATTTATTATATTTTAAGTATACCGCCTGAGCAAGCTTTTTTCAATTTATTCTTTGCCACTTCTAGTTGTATCAATCCTTTATTTTCAACTTTTCCTTTCCGGATAATCTTGGAGCATGCTCTTATATTCTACACCCTTTTCCATTCCTATGCTTTTTATGAACACTCTGTCAGTTTCTGTAATCATCACCATAGCAATATGCTGCAACACAAGTCTCAGCATATTTAACTGCAAATAAAAAATCCTGCAGTTCTTAGAACCATACAGGATTTTTTTACTTTTTAACGTAGCACCGGTCGATGCTTCTTCTTTCGTTTTCAACAAATTTTTACAACATTGTATAATCATCTGCAATATGCTATAATCCTATTGAATTTTTGACAACTTACAGATATTCACTGAATACATGGATAAAAGCACGGGCCAAACCCAGTTGCGCTTTATCTATTTTTTTATTAATTGCCGCATAGATTGTAAATGTAGCCTGCTTATCTTTAATTGGAATATGCACCAAATTAGGAAATACATTTCGTTCCAGATAAGGCGGAAAACTATACATAATGGCTGTATCATTACGCAGAATTTCTTCACACAGCTTATAATTGTTGGTAGACAGCGCCACCTTTGTGTGCCCCATCTTCTGAAACGCATGCACACCGCCGGTGCCGCCTATTTCATATACTACGATTGGATAGTGCGCCACTGTGCTGACCGAAAGCGATTTGTGGTCTGCCAATGGATGCCCTGCTGATACGGCAACATAAATAGGATATTGTTTTAACAAGATTAATTCAATATCCTCAGGAATCTGTTCAAAAAATTCTGTAATCAGCGGTGATACACACAATAAGCCCAATTCCTGATGGGTTAAGCATCGCTCTAAAATCTGATCTCGGTATCGCTCGGCAGTAAATAAATTTACTTCCGGATAATGAGATATAAAATCCTTAAACGCTACAGGAAGCACAGAAATATTCAACATCGGCGACAAATTTACATTGAGATTGCCATGTAAAGACGTATCCGCATTTTTGGTCAGATTTAATTCCCGTTCCAATTTATTTAAGCGGCTGATAATGTCCTGCGCTGCGCTAAGCACCTTTCCACCATCAGCAGTGAGACGAATTCCTTTTTTGGTGCGGTCCAGCAAATGACAATTCATTTCATTTTCCAGACTTTTTAATGACTTATTTAAACTTTGCTGCGTAACATGTAATTTTTTTGAAGCAGAATTGATGGAGCCAGATTTGGCTACTTCTACCAAAGCTGCCAGCTGATCAATACGCATTTCTATGTGCCTCCTTTGCTGCAAACTGCGTTATCTGTTTATGCCCGTCCCACGGTTTTCATCAAAAGAATCGCGGAATATCAGCAGTTTCTATTTCACAGATTTTATATAGTGTGTTTAGTATATCATTTAAAACCTTTAGATACAAGGGTATCCCTGTTAATAATATTTTTCACAAAAGGAGTCTTGTCAATATGTCCATTGCCATTCTGTTGTTGGTCACTTTTATTGCAACAGCCATCCATACCTCCACCAGTTTTGGATTTGGTATTATTACAATTATGGTGTTTCCATTGCTGATGCCCAGCTATTCTTGCGCCACTGTTTGCGTTACCGTATTGACTCTGGCCTTTACCGCAATCAACGCCATTCGTATGCGGCATGATATCGTCTGGAAATGGATTGTTCCAACCTTTGTCAGTTACTTTATCGCCAGTTTTTTTGCTGTCAAACTGCTTAACGCAGTAGATGACGGTTTTATCAAAAAGATTTTAGGGCTTGTTCTCATCTTACTCAGCTTGTATTTTATCTTTTTTCAAAAGAAAATCAAAATGCAGCCCACAAAACGCAACGGGTTTATCGCCGGCGCATTAAGCGGCACACTGGAGAGCCTGTTTTGTGTTGGCGGACCGCCAATCGTGCTGTATCTGCTCACTGTCAGTAATGATGTGCGCCGGTATACTGCCAGCGTGCAGGCGTGGTTTGCCGTTACGGAAGTATTTTTGCTGGGCATTCGTTATATAAACGGTCTGGTTACGCCGGAAGCAGTTCATTATTCTGCCATCGGCCTGCTGGCCATCCCACCGGGAATTTACCTGGGCAACAAACTGCTCAACCATATGAATCCGCAAAGGCTGAAAAATATCGTGTATGCCATTATGCTGATTTACGGATTCATTCTGTTGCTGAAATAAACAAAAGAAATATTTTTACAGTCTTTCGCCATATCATTAAGCAATAAACCATTCTCACATCAAAAAATTCTAAGCCTCTGCATATCAACGTAGGGGCTTATTTAAAACCGTCGTTGCCCAAAAATATTTTTATAAGCAAACACTTATATTATTTTTTGTAAAATCGGATAGTTTCAAGCGCAAATTTTTATTTTATTATAAAAAAAATGTTGACACTTTAACCGCATCCTGTTATGATTAAGTCATTCTTTACACTGCTTTTGCATATCTAATATGATATACGAGTAACAGTATAAACTGAGCAGACGCAATGTTGCAATGCAGTAATTGTAGTCGGGCCGGAACAATCCGGCAATGGATGAAGCACAAAACATCCGTGGGACAGAAATATCCTGCGGGTGTATTTTTTTGCCCTTGGATAGCGTTCACTCAACAAATCGCATGAGAGAATAGATAGTTACTTAACACAATTGGAGGGCTCATTCTATGAAACAACACAAAAATAACAGTGCAGCAGCATCCACTGCACAGAATAACGAGGCAGATATTTTAACCGCACTGTCTTATCTTGATGAAACGATTATTTTAAAGCAAATTTCCTTTGTAGGTATCGTAGGCAATATCATCTTATCTGCATTTAAACTTTTTGCTGGTATTTATGGACATTCCGGCGCTATGATCTCCGATGCTGTCCATTCCTTTTCTGATGTATTTGCCACATTCATTGCTTTCATTGGTGTTCAAATTTCCAAAAAAGATGCCGATAAACAACACCCTTATGGGCACGACCGTATAGAGTGCGTAGCATCTCTGCTATTGGGGCTCATTTTGCTGGGCACAGGTCTGGGAATTGGTAAGGTAGGGCTGGAAAAAATATTTGCCGGTAATTATGACACCTTGGCTGTACCAGGTACCATTGCACTGGTAGCCGCCATCATTTCAATCGTTGTCAAAGAAGCCATGTACTGGTATACAAGACATTATGCCAAAATTTTAAACTCTGCAGCCTTTATGGCTGACGCCTGGCACCATCGTTCCGATGCGTTCTCATCTGTTGGTTCCCTGATTGGGATTGGCGGTGCTATGCTCGGATTTCCTGTATTGGACCCTATCGCCAGTGTGATTATTTGCCTGTTTATTCTAAAAGTAGCTTATGATATTTTGATAGACGCAGTGAAAAAAATGTTGGATACTTCTTGCGGCGAAGACTACGAAAAACGACTGACTGAATTTATTGCTGCACAAAAAGGCGTGCTGTGTGTAGACCTGCTACACACCAGAATGTTTGGCAATAAAGTCTACATTGATTTGGAAATTACTGTAGACGGCTCTGTGTCTCTGCGCGAAGCCCACGATGTAGCCGAGCAAGTACACCATAGTGTAGAATTCAACTTTCCCAATACCAAACATATTATGATTCATGTAAATCCAGCAGTCTGACTATAACAATCACTTCATTAAATGAAATGAACAAAGTAATAAAAAGAACCATCAACCAAAAACGAATCTTTCCTCCCAGCGTTAGATTTTTATTCTAATGATGGGAGAACATTCAAAAAGTTGATAGTTCTTTTTTCTTTTACCCTAATTCATCATACTCATACAATACCATTGCAATTCCTGCCATTCCGGCTGTTTCGGTACGCAGGATCCGTTTGCCCAAGCTGGCGCTCACCACGCCCAATTGCCGCAGCTGCTCCACTTCCTCTTCGGCCAAACCGCCTTCCGGACCTACAATCAACTGAATACACTTGGGTTTTTCGGTTTGACTGCGCAGCAGCGCTTTTAGCCCCTGCGTCTGCTCATCTTCCCAAAAGACGATGGTCAGCCCATCTTCCCGTTGTATTTGCTGTAAAAACTGTTTCCATTGCAAGTACGGGCCAACCTGCGGTACCTGAATCCGTTTGGATTGCTGACTGGCTTCCTGGGCAATTTTCTGCCACCGCTCTATTTTTTTTGCCGCTTTACTACTGTCCAGATGTACAATCGAGCGGGCCGTTTCCACCGGTACAATAGCGCTGACGCCCAATTCGGTACATTTCTGAATAATCAGCTCCAGTTTGTCCCCCTTGGGCATTCCCTGATATAAAATAATCTCCACATCAGTTTCTGTCTGATGATCCAACTGTTCCAGAATAATGCCGCTAACACATTCTCTGTTGAATTGGTCCAGTTCTACCAGATAAACGGTTCCGTCACCAACACATACCGTTATCTGCTCCCCAGCCGATAAACGCAGCACCTTACCCATATGGTGCGCCAATTCACCATCAAATACTACTGTATTTCCCTGCACTGCTTCCGGCGTTACAAAAAATCTTCTCATATCCGGTTACCCTTGGTAACGAGCAGCAATTGCCACCCATCCTTTATCTTCCCGCACTTCAACAACGGCAAAACCATTTTGCTGCAAAGCTGCCAGCACATCATCCTTGCGAGTATCAATAATACCGGAAGAAATAAACAATTTTGGCCCTTTCAGATATTCTTTTGCTGTCGGCGTTAAGCGAATAATAATATCTGCAATAATATTAGCCACAATTAAATCCGCTTTTCCCTGCGCCTGCGCCAGCAAATCACTCTGACATACAGATACAGTCTTTTCCAAATGGTTTAGCGCTACATTCTCCGTTGCAGCTGATACTGCTACCGTATCAAAATCCATCGCCTGTACACTGCCGGCGCCTAACAAACCGGCCTGCACTGCCAGAATACCGCTGCCTGTGCCAACATCTATCACATCCATGCCCGGCTGTACATATTCCTCCAACATCTGCAGACAAAGCGCCGTAGTCGCATGATTACCGGTGCCGAACGCCATTCCGGGGTCAATTTCAATCACCAAATCCCCTTCTTGCTTGTCATAAGCTTCCCAGGTTGGTTTAATCACAGTCTTTTTGCCGATGCGCTCCGGTTTAAAATATACTTTCCAGGCATTGGCCCAGTCCTCCTCTTGTACAGGCTTATAGGTAACACGGGTAGGGCCCATCTGCATCCGAATTTCAATTTCGTTCAACTCAATGATAATCTGCTCAATCCGACTCATCAGATTTTCATCCTGCGGCAGATAAGATTTAATATAAATTTCTTTTCTATGCAGCAATTCATCGCTAAATTCATGGGCATCCCACTGTCCGCTTTCGGCATAATCAGCAATGGCCTGCGGATCCTCAATCATAACACCGCCTGTCCCCATTTCGGCCAGCATATTAGAAATGCCATCCACCGCTTCTCTGTCTTGTACTTCCATTTTTATTTCAATCCAATCCATGTTCCTGCTCCTTTCGATTTTTCCAGCGTAATCCTGTTAAAATTGCGCCAATTGCACTAATCAAGGCCATAAAACGATACACCCACTGCATGGCAGTGACAAAAACAAGCTCCTGTCCATCTACATAACTCATTACCGTATAGCCCAACTGCCCGCTCATTATATTATACAAAAGAACTGTAGATAAAGAAATACCAAATACCATACCGAGATTACGGGCTAAGCCATTGATACTGCCCGCAATACCAGTATTTTCCCTGCCTACCGTTGACATAATCAGCGACGTATTGGGCGACTGAAACATGGCCATCCCGATGGACATGGTAATAGAACCTATCAAAAATACCACCAGCGAAGTATCTACACCTAATGTAGACAGCACTAATAACGCCGCTGTGATAATGCATAAACCTACAAAACATAAAAACTCCGAACCAATTTTATCCGACAACTGTCCGCTAAATGGCGCAACAATACACATGGTCAGAGAATAGGCCATCATCAGCAATCCGGTATGGGCTGCATCCAGCATCTGCACCTTCTGCAAATAGAAGGGCTGGATAAAATTGTGTCCTGCAATAGCAAAGAAGGATAAAAAAGCGCAAAAGATGCTGACTGCAAACAATTTATTTTCAAATAGATGCAGATTGAGCATTGCATTGCTGCGCCGCCGCTCCCAACGCACAAATACAAAACCCACTGCGATGGCTGCAAGCACGATCAGCAAGCAATACAGATAATAGCTGGCTCCCGCCTGCAGCAGCTTGACCCCGCCATACACACAGAGAATCATCACCATAAACAACAGCACACCGCCAATATCGGCTTTCTCCTGCTTTCCGCTGGACATATCCGGCAGAAATTTGCAGCTCAATATAAAGCACAGCAATGCAATGGGGATATTTAACGCAAAAATTACGTTCCAGTTGAAATAAGACACAATAAATCCGCCGATAGACGGCCCCACCATAGAACCTAACGCCACACTGCTGCCGGAAATTCCCAGCGCTTTTCCCCGCTCGTGAACAGGAAAGCTCTGTACAATAATCCCCTGGCTGTTAGCCATAGTTGCAGCGGAACCAATCCCTTCAATAATACGGCCTGTCAGCAGCATAGCATAACTGCCGGATAAGAAACAAACTGTCGAACCGGTTAAAAAAACCAAAATTCCGGCCTTAAAGATTTTATCCTTTCCTATTGTATCGCCCAGCTTGCCAAACACTAAAATCAAACAGATAATCACTAACGTATACGCAGTTACCACCCATTCGATACCGGCCATGGTAACACCCAACTCATCGGCCATACTGGGCAGTGCCACATTAACACTGCTGCCGTCTACACAGTTAATAAAAGTTGTCAGCACAACAGCAAAAAAAATAAACCACCTTTTACGGTGAATTTTTTGTATAGATTCCATTTCGTTCCTTCTTTCTATGTAAAATAATAGCGCAGCAAAACAAAAATTAAAAATTTACTGTAGCAATTCCTTCTATATAATTGTTATTTGTGTTCAACGCAATGAAAAACAGCTGGTATTATTTTATGCATTTTTTTCAAACAATACAAGCCCCTTTGACAAAATATATTGTTTACTGCCCATTCTTCGCTAAAAATAATAATTTTAGTTTTTAATTGTATTCACATATATGTATATTTAATCACATTTGCGTTCTTTTTCCACTTACCGACACCCTGTCAACAATTTTAGTTTTTGCTCCTGTTTTTATTCAAACATGTCTCCAAATTGCCGAGAAGCTGTATTTTTGTTTTTAAGCTATGGTTTTCTCCCCGATGGAACACTGATGCCTGATAGTGGTATTTCTGCTCTTAAAACCAATTGTGCCGCTTCTCAGATGGATAACACTGCTGGCAGTATACACGCAAATCGGCAGATTTCTTTGCAAAACTTACAGAATTTATTTTTTTAAAGCGTCTGTAACGCTGTCTGTCACAGGGTTTGCTGCCATTACATCCACAGGATTGCTCTGCTTTTTCTTTGTACGCTAAGTTACTTTATTTGCGCCGCAACTTCACTTTTGCATTTTCAGCCAATGAACCTGACAGCTTTATTTATTAATTTTATTTTTAACGGCACTGCCGTTTTTCTTGTTTTCCATGTTTGTTATGTTTATTTATGTTTAAGGGTGTTTTATTTGTTTTTTGTTTTTACGGTTGTAATGTTTTTCAGTGTTTGTATGTTTTAATGTTTTAGCATGTTTTATGTTTTCACAGTAGTATATATATTATATAAGCATTTGTGGAATGAATATGATGATTGCTCCGGTTCTGATCAAAACCAAGACAATCATTCTACTTTTCCCTGTTTGTTTTTCTGTCTGTGAATCACAGCAAATTCTGTTTTATCCGCTCTTTGGAGGTATTCTTTCAACAGCCATCAACCGATCTCCTGCTGCACAAAAAAATAGGTGCAGCCTACAGACTACACCCTTTCTCAATATCCTTGCACAAGGCTTTATATGGCGTTTTAACAGCCCAAAGCAGTTTCCTCACCTCTGCCCATTGATTCCAACTTCACGTCTTCTACGGCAAAACTGTACCTTTTCCCTGCATGTCATTGTCCCTTATCCATCTCCTGTTGTCGCTCTCATTTTGGGCTGCACAACGGACAAAAAAATAGGTGTCGTCTACAAACTACACCTGTTGTTCATCACTGAAATCAGCGCCATTTTCCGAAGATATATATTGAATAAATATTCACTATTTGTATTCTAAAGTTTTCCTGCCAAAACATTACACTGTCCATAGAATTACAAATTTTTACATAAGAAAAAGCCAGCCGCAGGGGCTGACTCTTTCTATTTGTATTACATTTTAAGGGGAAACCAAGAATTATTTTACAAAGGCTGTTAACGCTAAGGACAACGGCGGCCAATAGGTTACCACCAAAAGTACAATAATCATCAAACCCAGCATCGGAAGCGCGGCCTTGGCTACATCAAACAGCTTTAACTTGGATATACCGCAAGCCACAAACAGGTTTACACCTACCGGAGGCGTAATGAAACCGATCGCTAAGTTTAATACCATAATCACACCAAAATGCAGCGGATCTACGCCCAACTGGGTAATAATCGGCAGCAACAGCGGAACCAGAATAATGATGGCAGCCAGGGCTTCCATAAAAGTACCCACGATCAGCAGCAGAACGTTGATTAAAATCAGAATCAAAATCTTATTGGTTGTTAAGCTCAAAATAAATTCGGCAACCATGGTTGGAATTCGTTCGATGGACATGATACTGCCGAAAATCTGCGCCATAGCCATCAGCACAATAATCATGGACGAAGTGCAGGCAGAACTGATCAAGCAAGGAATCAGATTTTCCTTATTCAATTCTTTATGCACAAAGATACCGATAATCAATCCATAGAAAGAAGCAACTGCGGCAGCTTCGGTCGGTGTCATAAAACCGCCGTAAATACCGCCCAGAATGATAACCGGAACCAACAGCGCCCATTTGGCATCCCAAACGGCAGTCATTTTTGTTTTGGCAGTACGCACACGGTTTTCACCACGCCAGCCATGTTTTTTTGCTTCAAAATAACTATAAAAAATTAATACGGCAGCAACCAACAATCCCGGTACAATACCGGCCATAAACAATTTCCCTACGGAAACATTGGCTGAAATGGCGTATACCACAAACGGATTACTTGGCGGAATCAATACACCAATGGCGCCGGCACAGGCAACCACCGCAGTAGCAAATTTTTTGTCATAGCCGCGGTCAACCATAGCAGGAATACACAATGCGCCAATGGCCGCTACTGTAGCAGGACCAGAACCGCTCATAGCCCCAAACAATACGCAGGTTACAACGGTAGCAATGGCCAAACCGCCAAAGGCATTGCCCAAAAATTCATCGCACATATGGAACAATCGGCGAGAAAGTCCGCCTTCGCCCATAAAGTTCCCCGATGCAACAAAGAACGGAATTGCCATAATGGAGGCTTTATCAATGGCTGCAAAGGATACCTGCGCAGTGTAGGAAATATCAATCGGATGCGCCGCCCAAATGGTAAACATGGCAGCAATCCCTAAAGACATCGCGATTGGCACACCCAGCACCAGTAAAATTGCAAAATAACCAAACAGATATACCGCTGTGGCAATCGGCAGTTTAAATATAAATGGCAGACAAAGCACCACTGCCAGTGCGATAGCCAGCAAGGTATCTACTGTTCCTGTTTCTTTCACCTGTTTTGCCAGGTCCTGTAAAGTACGGAATATGCACAGACCAAAAGCAATTGGCAAAATCAGATATAAAATCCAGAAAGGAATTTTTAATACCGGTGTTGCAGATGCAAAACCCATCAGTTTTGATACATGAATAATACCTTCATACGTGATTACACCGGCCCAAATCAGCATGGCGGCATCTACGATAACCCAGCTCATATTTTGCAGCCGTTTCGGCAGCATATCATACACAATATCTACACGAATTAAATCTCTTGTTTTGATGGCAACCGGCACAGCCAGATAAGAAATCCATACAAAAAGATAACGAGCCAATTCTTCCGGCGCTGCAGCCACCATAGTGCTGGCGCCAGGCGTAAATTTGGTAATAACATAACGATAGGCAACCTGCCAGGTAATCAAAAAAATCATACCCAGCAACCCGGTTACAAGAAAAATACTTTCAAAATTGTCATTCAACCAGCGCAACGGATTTTTACCGCCGCTTTTTTTTCCTGCAAGTGCTTCTGTCATACAACTCACCTCTCTAAATAAGTACAAATACATGATGTTTAAGAATGATCTTGACAGTAACAGTAAAAACACTGTTATGTAGGACAGCTAAAATAACAAATCCTTTTTACGAATATAAAAATAACTCCATCCTGATTATGTGAAAAAGAAAGCAGAACTGCGGCTTTTAAAATTGCGTTTCTCCACAGCAGTTCTGCCTTATTATTCAAAATTTTCGTTGTTCAGCCTGCAGCAACATTATTCCTGCGTAGCTTTGATCAAGTCTACAACTTCCTGCGAAATAACAGATGGAACCAGTTTGTCATAAACACTGCTCATAGCATCTGCCCATTCGGCTTTCTGTTCAGGAGTCAGTTCAACGATTTCTACGCCATTTTCTTTAAAGCCTTCTTTTGCGTCCAATTCGCTCTGTGCAGTCAGTTCACGTTCGTAAGCCAGTGCTTCAGCAGCAGCTGCGTCGATGAAACCTTTCTGTTCATCGGTCAGAGCCTGATATTTATCTTCAGCCATAAACAGAATATGGTTAGAATAGTTGTGTTCACTTGTTACAGCATATTTCAATACTTCGTCATGTTTTGCAGCATGCAGCAGACCAAATGTGTTGGATTCGCCATCTACAGTACCCTGCTGTAATGCAGTGTATGTTTCGCCCCAACCTACAGTCTGAGCAGGAGCAGCCAGTGCTTCAGCAGCAGCCAGTTCTACCTGAGAGCTGGTAGCACGCAGTTTCATATCTTTCATATCAGCCGGGCTGGTAATTGGTTTGGTAGCAGAGTGGAAGCAACGGAATCCATATTCGCACCACAGTACTGGATGCAGATTCTGTTCAGCCATTTTTTCTCTGTAGTATTTACCCAGTTCGCCATTATCAATTGCATCATACAGAGCAGGCAGTTTATCGCTGCTTACGATGTATGGTAAGGACAGTGCCAGAATATCTGGAACAAATACACCAAAGTTATCAGAAGAACTGTTGGCCATATCCAAAGAACCGGCCTGTACCTGCTGTGTAGTATCTACATCATTGCCCAGTTCGGCATCGGAGTGGATTTCCAGCTTCATTGTACCGCCGGATTTTTCTTCCAACAATTCACCAAATTTTTCAATCCCCAATGTTACATTGTTGCCGGTAGCCATTACGTTTGCTACTGTAAATACAATTGGTTCTGCATTAGCATCAGCGTTTGCATCCTGCGCTGGTTTGTCGCCGCCACCGCAACCGGTTAAAACGGATGCCATAGCAAATGTTGTTAATACTAATCCTGCTACTAATTTTTTTCCTTTTAAACTCATTGAAAAAACCCCCCATTACTTAATTTTAAAAATAATTGCTCATTCAGGTGTGCTGCTTTATATCACAAAACAATACACATCTTGTTGGTATAATATGTTGCTGTGAAATGCGTCTGCTGTCCTCCCTCTTTTGAAATGTCAAAGCACTTCACATAAATTATCAGTACAATTAACCGGTTTTCCATACAGTTACACCATCTGTAATCGCAGTTCTCAAAATCCCCAAGAGGACAATCTCTTTGCAGAAAGTCTACCTCTGGATGGACTGCGGCAAGCATATTTTATGGAGCCGGACGAAGCCCAAAGCGACAAAAATACGTGCAGCTGCTGTCCAGAGCAGCGTGTGGACGCTGCAACAGATATTGTCCGATAGATTATACATTTTCAGATACTGATTTATAACACATATTTAGTGGTTATGTAGTAGTTTTCTACTATATAACCACTTTTTTTGTTGTGCAGAAACGTATAAATTTTAAACCCGTAAAGCAAAAATTCTAAGTATTCGGAATAGAAAATACTTCTCATAAATCTTTTTCTCAT
>CALXUG010000013.1 GCA_944391625.1 uncultured Clostridia bacterium | reverse complement strand
GACTGCGTCCAGTTCAGCTAGACAGACTGCGCATCTGTCCGTTTCAATCTCGACAACGGCAACAAAACATCTCCCTGGGTTGCGGGCATAAGGCTGGCCTATCCTTTGCCAAAATTCTGAATTGCGGCGGTCAGCAACGTAGTTTGTTTTCATTGAGCTGGACGCAGTCCATAGCGAAAGAAACAAACAAGTTGGTGTCCACCGCACTGAAGGATAGGCAAAGATAGGACAAGCCGACCGCTCACTCCTTGAACAAGAGATATACAAAGATCGGATTGCCGACCATACTATCTTTCACACGAAACAATGGAAAAGCAAAAGCAGAGAAGCCAAATAAGTTGGTTTCTCTGCTTTTTGCAATCATATTACATATCAAATTTTTCAAATTGTAATTGTACGATTCTATTAGTCAACGTAGTCAGCATCTTCCAGAATCTGATAGATAACTGCGCCTTCACACTGTTTTGGCATTCTCACATCCAGCATATGGGCTACAGTTGGAGCCATATCTGCCTGACGGATAATACGCTGAGAGTTGTAGCCTTTCTTCAAACCTTTACCGGCTGCGATAAAGATTGGGCTTACAGAAGTATCTTTATAGCCTTCTACCATTGGCAGTGCATCGCCATGCAGACGGTTTACCCCTTCTTCTAACCAGTACAATACATCGCCGCATTCCGGACCGCCGGTGCCCAGTACCATTGCGTCTTTGTTACGCATTGCCACTGCGATAACCCGTTTGCCGTTTAATCTGTAGTTGTACAGACCGTCAATGATTTCCCGTTCCAATTCATATTTATCTTCTGGGTCAACAATACCGGTTGGATATTTGCCTTTCAGGTTGATATAAATCTGACCGCCGCGGGTAGCAACTGCTTTTGTTTTTTCCCAGTCGATTTCTTTCAGGTCGTTGCCGTTTTCATCTTTTTTCAGAATGGTGAAGCCCAACTCCTGCATTACTTTTACGTTGCAGCCGAATGCATCACCGATCAATGGTTTTTCTTCTTCTTCCGGTGTCAATAAACCATGGTCAGAGAAGATCATGATGGTCCATCCTTCATCTAAACGATGCAGGAACTGACCCAGGTAACGGTCTGTCTGCAAATATACCTGTTCAATGGCATCCTGGTAGCCTTCTTCTTCCATTTTGTTCATGATAGGACGGTTTTTGCCGTAGTACCAGAAGAAGTGACCCATGGCATCCACGTTGTGAATATGGCTGAATACAACCTGGTAGCCGTTTTCGTCAATCAGATAGTTGATTGCTTTGGCCTGCCATTTGCATACTTCATCCCAAGTTGGCAGTACGATACGATTGATGATTTCCAGATCTTTCCCACCGAAAGTTGGGTTTGGCGGAATGTAGCCAATGTTATCTACAATCTGTCTGTACAGAGATTTTGGATGGAACAGCGTATCATGGGCAATATCAAAGGCTTTACTCATCCACAGACGAACATAGCTGCCGTCTTCTTCAATATCCATAACCATCATGTTGCGGCTGGCCATTACTTTTTCTTCTTTGTGGATTAATTCATCCACGATGCCAACTTTGTATTCATCTTTTTTCAGAACAACGATTGGTTCTGCATCTTTTTTGCTGTGGTAGTAAGCAATTCTGTCATATTTTCCTTCTTCGTTTTTCAAAATCAGGCAAGGACGGCGTACCAGACCATCGGATGTTACTACATAGAATTCTTTGGCGCCTTCCGGAGCATCTGCCCAACCGGTAGCATCTTTGATTGGAGAGTTGCACAGGTCAGCAGAAATATCTTCCAGGCCATCTTCCCCGTCAGACTGTTTCAGGATGATGTTGGTCATGCTCATGGAACCGCCCAAAACGCTGTTGGCATCGAAAGTATCTTCGGTTTCAGGAATATCTTCAATTACGCAGCCTGCGCCGGTGTTATTCACAGCAGCTGGTTTGAATTTTACTTCTGTAATGGTATCTTTTGCTACAGTAATTTTTTCAGATTCTACTTTGGCAACGCCGGAGTTTACAGCAGCTGGCTGTGTACCGTCGATAACATGCAGATTTGGGTTGTCGCTGGTTGGAGGCCAGCTGGAACCTGGCCAGTGCCATACCAGTGTCTTCATGCCTGCTTCGGCAGTTACATTCCACAGTGCTTCAGCAGTACACAGACGAGAGTCTAAGTTATAGCCTGCTGTATCCAGTTTTACAGGGTCCTGTCTCCAGAAGCAAGTGATGCCGTGGGTAACAGGCAGCGCGCCGGTTGCCAATGTGGTCCACAGTGGTGGTGTAATGGTTGGCGGTGTGCAGATTAATTTTAAATCTTCTTTCTGCGCCCCTGCTTCTACATATTTTTGAATGTTAGGCAGTTTGCCTTCTTTCAAGAATTTGGATGTCAGTTTTGGATCCAATCCGTCAACACCCAGTAATAATACTTTGTCGGTATATTTTTTACCCATTTTGAAACAGCTCCTTCAATCATGTTTTTGTTTATGTTTTCCTTATGGCTGTATTATACAATCCCATTTATAGATTGCATATAAACAGCTTATTTCTCAGATTGAAATACCCGCAACGATTTGTTGCGGGTATAACCGATAACCATTGCCCTATTTTCGGCCTTTTTCATTACAGCTGGAATAACAGCGTTATTTTATTTTTTCTCACAATGTTACCGCAATCCGCTTTCTTACGCCATTTTTCAATTTTATAAAAATTCAAGATTTTTTCTGCATAGTTGTTAAAATTCATGGCAAATTAGTTGACAACATTTCTGATTGCGCCGATACTATAGTTAAATAAAACTATCATTGCATCACAGAGGAGTGAGTCTATGCGTCTTGAACATCTGGAATATCTGATTTGTCTGGCAGAAACCGGCTCTACCACAAAAGCCAGTGAAAAACTGCTGACTTCCCGACAAAATGTCAGCAAAATTATCCGCCAGCTGGAAGATGAGATGGAGGCAGAACTGTTTATTCGCAGCCCCCAAGGTGTGAAACTGACCGAGGCAGGCAAAATCATGCTGAAGGCGGCGCAAAAATCGGTGGCGGAGCTTTATCAGGCCCGCAATGCCATTGCCAAACTAAAACACAATGCCCAACTGAGCGGTACTTTATATCTTTACAGCACTTCCATGACCAACATTACCACCACGGGGCCGTTGATTACCGCATTTCAAAATATGTATCCCAATGTTACATTGCGTCTGCTGCATCACGAAACACTGGATACCCTAGCACAGGTGGCGCTGCATCCTACGGCCATTGGAGTTGTCCCGCTGCTGACCAATCAGGAATTTCAATTTGTCTATGAACCCTATCTGGGCAACATTACAGCTTATCCGCTGCAGCAGGATTCTTTTGTTTGCCTGATCAGCAGCAATTCTCCACTGGCAAAGCAGAAAACAATTTCTTTGTCAAGGTTAGTCAAAAACCCTCTGGTCATCAACATCAAAGACAATGAAGAAAACTGCCTGCTGCGTTTATATCGCCGCTTTGGAGAGGTGAACATCGCTCTGACCACGCCCAATCCCATGCTGCAGGCGCAGGCCATTGCCGCCGGAAACGGCGTTGCCGTTTCTTCTCTGCTGACACATGGTTCCTATCAAATTCAGGCGGCTGATACAACCAAGCGAGTCACCACGCTTCCTTTTCGAGAGGATATGCACTGCAACATCTGTCTGATTACTGCAAAAAATGCCCAGCTTTCACCGGTGGGACAAGCATTTAAAGATTTTACACTGCAGTATTTTCAAAAATCATCAAGATAACCGCAAAAAAAAATTACAAACTGTACGAATAAGATATCAATTGTCCCGGGAAATAGAAAAAGGACTTTGTGCTCGTAAATTGGAGCAAAAGTCCTTTTTTCTATAACAAGTTTCTGTGATTTTACAACAATTTGAGGATAACAGCAGCTTACGTTATGACAAAACCAAAAACGGACCTTACCAAGTGAAGCTTCTCCGTTTCACTTAGCAAGGTCCGTCTGTATTTGCCTGACGTTTTATATTTTTATGAGATTTTCTGCTCAACCGCCGGCAGATAAAAATTGCAGCCGAAACTGCCGCTGATAATCCTGACAGACTGTTTCTTCACCGGCAAAGGTCACCAAGGTGCGGGGAATCTTTAATAATACCCCCGGCGGCAACGGCTGCAAGATAATGGTGCAGCCATCCAGCGCATACACGCCCTTTTGCACAGCATGCAAACCCAACACCTTCTCCAGCCAATGAATAATACGGTCCGGTTCTATGCCGCTATTAATTTGCAGCTGCACATCCATACGATCACCGCCAATTCCTATTCGATGCCAATTCGCGCAGCCTGTTGCTTTTGCCATATATTCCGAATGAAAATGCGCAGCGGCAATACAAATCTTAACTTCACCATATTGCCGACAACGCTCCCCTAAAGTATCCCTCTATTACAGTCAAATCCGTTTGAGCGAAACTGCAATTATCCCTGGGTATAACGGGCCAGGAACTTTTTGGTCCGTTCTTCCTGCGGATTGTCGATGAGTTGTTTGGCAGTCCCTTGTTCCACTACCACACCGCCGTCCATAAAGATGATCTGATCGGCTACATCGCGGGCAAAGGCCATTTCATGGGTGACAATAATCATGGTTGTTTTGTTGTCCGCTAAACTGCGGATAACTTTTAATACCTCGCCGGTCAGCTCCGGATCCAACGCTGAAGTCGGTTCATCAAAACACAAAATATCCGGACTCAGCGCCAACGCTCTGGCAATGGCAACCCGCTGCTGCTGACCGCCGGACAGCTGATGGGGATAATGATGCATACGCTCTGACAATCCCATCTGCGCCAGCAATGCTTTGCCGTGCTCGTCAATTTCTGCAAAAATCTTTTTCTTGTTCTGTTTGAAATCCTTCCGTTCCTTTGCCAGCAGCTGCTCCGCCAATGTCACATTTTGCAGAGCGGTATACTGGGGAAACAGATTAAAGGACTGGAACACCATGCCGAAGCGCAGCCGTTTCTTGCGCAAATCCTTCTCCTGCTCCCGCTCCGGATGCTCTGCATCAAACAAAACGGTATCTCTTACCGATATACTGCCATGATTTGGTGTCTCCAAAAAGTTCAGGCAACGCAATAATGTTGTTTTCCCAGAACCGGAAGAACCGATAATGGCCAAAGTATTTCCCTCATCCAGCGAAAAGCTGACATCTTTTAAAACCTTTGTGCTGCCAAAGTGTTTTTCAATATTTTTCACTTCCAAAATCGCCATAGATACTTGCTCCTTATCTGAAATAATCCAGTCTGCGTTCAATATAGTTAAACAACAAGGTTAATATGCCTACAAATATCAGATAGAATACACCAGTGTAGAACAACGGCCAGGTAATCCCTGCCGCTTTTACAAAGGAATAGCCGGTAAAGGTCAATTCATAGGCAGAAATAATCCGCGCCAAGGAGGTGTCTTTCACCAGTGTAATAATTTCATTAGACATCGGTGGCACCACCCGTTTTACCATCTGCAGCAGGGTAATCTGAAAGAAAATCTGACTTTTGGTCATACCCAGCACTTCGCCGGCTTCCCGCTGTCCCACAGGCACCCCTTCGATACCGCCGCGGAAAATAACAGAGAAATAGCAGGCATAGTTAATGGTAAAGGCCACAACTGTAGCAGTAATACGGCCTGCAGTGCCGCCGCTCCAAATATTATTATCAAACCATAAACCGGGGCCATAAAAAATAATAATCAACTGCAGCATCAGCGGCGTACCGCGGACGATCCACACAATGGTCTGCATCAGATAACGCAGCGGCTTAAATTTGCTCATAGATGCCAAAGCAATGACTAAACCCAAAGGCAGAGAAAATAAAAGCGTTAATATGAAAATTTGAAAGGTAGTTGCCAAACCGCTAAGCAATGCTTGCGTTACAGTCCAAAACATAATTACTTCTCCCTTAAAACTTGAAAATATGTATCTGACAGGATGAGATACCCTGCCACAAAGAAAAGAGCTGCCGCATGGAGAGCAACAGCCCCTTCTTCTCAGATAGCAGCGCTATCTATTATTCAGCTGGTACTACAACAACCTGTGCATTGTTGCAGTAAGCATTGGTGCATTCCATAGATTCGGTTACTTCCGGTGTCAAAGTCATACCGTTCCATACTACGTCAATGTTTTTGGAATCCAGTTCCATAATTTTGTTATCCCAGTCGATAACAACAAATTCAACTTCTACGCCTAATTTTTCAGCAACCTTTTTGGCCATGTCAGCATCAAAACCGATCCACTGACCGTTTTCATCTTTGTAATCCATTGGTTCAAATTCTGTGATACCTACGATTAAAGTACCTTTTTCCTGAATGTAAGCCACATCGCTGTCTGGTTCATTGGCTACAAATTCTGCAGCCTGCTGTTCTACCAGAGATTCCTGCACGCCATACTGGGTAGCGATTTCCTGCATGGAACCATCGGCATAGCTTTCAGCAAATACTGCATTGATGTAAGAAGCCAGGTCGGAACCTTTACGGCAGCCAACACCATATTCTTCAGTGGTCAGGGCATCGGTATAGATCATATCCGGATAGCTTGTGCCTTCACCAATCATAGCGCCGGCCATCAGCAGGTCAATAATGGCTGCATCAGAAGTGCCGGAAGCAACTTCCATCAGCGCATCACTCTGGGAACCTACAGAGTTGTACTGTAAACCTTTTTCTATTGCAGCAGCTTCACCGGCAGAACCGGTTTCTACTGCATACACCATAGCTTCGCCATCAGTTGCTGCCTGATCTGCATTTTTATCTGCATCATCACTGCCGCCGCAACCGGTCAACGCCATACCTACTACCAAACCAAGAGCCAATACTTTTGCAATTTTCTTTTTCATACGTTTCTCCTCCAACTTCAATTTCGTTGTTAATCTGTTTAGTATTTTATCACACTAAAGCAGCAAAGTAAAGAGGGAAACACAGCAAAATTTTCAGAAAAATAAAAAGAGCAGTCCGCAATGCACTCTCGCATCACAAACTGCTCTGTTGAATTAATTTTTAAAATATTTTAACATTTGCACTAAAATAGATTCTTCTACCAATTCATCTTTATCACATTTCCGTTGTCCAAACGAAACAAATTGAGAATCTGTATAAAACGCATATAATTTTTCATTATTTGCACATTCTATATAAGCTGCCTTTCCTCCAATAATAAATTGGGCTTCCTGTATTTTATCACATGCCATATTTAAAAGTGTTTTTCCTGTAATCATCTCTTTAGCCTCTGGAGCAAAATTTTTTCCTAATTGAGCAATTAATGGCATAGAAACAATATACCGTTCTAATTCTTTGTCATATTGCGAAAACTTCAATATTTTTCTCTGTAATGTTTTACTTAATACAGTACCTGTAATAGAAATAAACTTATTTGCTAATGTAAAATACCCCACTAAAACAGGAGGCGTTGTCATGGAGAAAACTAAATGAGAAATTGCTACTCGCTGTTTAGCAAACTCTATCGCCTTATGTTGTATAAAATCCTCAACATCTCTATTTTTGGGACACACAAAAGAAGAGAGGCGTTCTTGCAACTGTTCCTCTCCGTAAATTTCAAGCAATTCTAATATATTTAATTGAATATACTCCATTCTCATTTGGATAAAAACCAAAGTAATTATTGCTCAGATATTTAAGGTTTAACCCAAAAAACTTCCCCATTACAAATAGTTTTTCAGGTTAAACCTTAAAAACTTTATAAAATACCATACTTTTTACGGTTATGATACATACTATGAGCAATACCATCCAACAAATTATATAAAGCAAAAAGAGCAGTCCGCAATGCACTCTCGCATCACAAACTGCTCTGATTTCGTTTTTATTTCTCTTTTATTCAATAACGTCTCTGGTAATATGGGCTTCTACCCACTGATGCAATTCTTCCAGGCCTTGTCCGGTCTCGGCAGAAAACACCAGAATCTGCTGGCTTTTATCTGCTTTTAACCCTTCCCGCACCTGTTTGACATGCTTCTGCCACTGGCCTTTGGATATTTTATCGCATTTGGTGGCCACCACCAACACATCATGATGCATATGCATCAGCCAGTCATACATAGCAATATCGTCCTTACTGGGTGGATGACGCAAGTCTACTAATTGAATTACACCGGTTAAAGTTTCGCGCTTGGTTAAATAATCATCAATAAATCTGCCCCATTTTTCCTTAATAGACTGACTGACCTGGGCAAATCCATAGCCGGGCAAATCTACAAAATAGAACACATCGTTGTTAATCCGATAATAATTCAGCGTCTGGGTTTTTCCCGGTTTACTGCTGGTGCGGGCAAGATTCTTCCGATTGATAAATTTATTAATCAGAGAGGATTTGCCCACATTGGAACGTCCTGCCAAAGCAATTTCCGGCAGATTATCGCTGGGATACTGCTTGGGACCGACGGCACTGATGACAAACTCGGCATTTTTTATAATCATACTGTTACCTCCACCAGAGCCAATTCCAATACCTGCTGTAACGTCTGCACCGGATAAAATTCCAGCTGTTTTTGAATATCCAGAGGAATTTCTTCAATATCTTTCAAATTGTTCTGCGGCAGAATAATTTTGCTGCATCCCGCTCTGTAGGCTGCCAGCACTTTTTCCCGAATACCGCCCACCGGCAGCACCTTGCCGCGCAGAGTCAACTCTCCAGTCATGGCAAATTCTTTATGCACAGGCCGTTTGGTAATGGCAGAAATCACCGCAGTTGCCATGGATATCCCCGCTGAAGGACCGTCTTTTGGCGTAGCGCCTTCCGGAATATGAATATGGATACTGTGTTTATCAAAAAATTCCGGCGCGATCTGCAAGCTGTCGCCAATGCTGCGGATATAACTCAAGCCCAGACGGGCAGATTCCGTCATCACATCGCCCATCTGCCCTGTCAGCAGCAGTTCACTCTTACCAGGGAATGTATTGACTTCAATGTTCAGCGTTTCCCCGCCTACCGATGTCCAGGCCATACCGGTTACCTTGCCCACTTCATCCTGCAAATCTTCCAAATTGCGCAAATATTTTGGTTTGCCCAGATACCGTTCCAGATTGTGCAAATCGATTCTTACCCGTTTTTTGTTTTTTTCCAGAATTTCACGGGTCGCTTTTCGGCAAATGGTAGCCAGCTGCCGTTCCAGATTACGCACACCGGCTTCTCGGGTATAATCGCGCACAATCTGCAGAAGGGTATTGGCTGAAATATACATCTGTTTTTCATCCAAACCATGCTCTTTCAATTGTTTTGGCAATAAATACCGCTGGGCAATCTGCACCTTTTCGTCCTCGATATAGCTGGATATCTCAATAACTTCCATTCTGTCCAGTAATGGCTGAGAAATGGTCTGCAGCGAATTGGCTGTGGTAATAAATAACACATGGGACAAATCAAAGGGCAATTCAACAAAATGATCGCTGAATGTGCTATTCTGCGCAGGATCCAAAACCTCTAACAAAGCAGAAGATGGGTCGCCGCGGAAATCGGTGGTCATTTTATCAATTTCATCCATCAAAAATACCGGATTGGCTGTACCGGCTTCCACCATGCCGCGAATAATCCGTCCCGGCATAGCGCCCACATAGGTGCGCCGATGCCCGCGGATTTCCGCCTCGTCACGCACGCCGCCCAGAGAAATCCGCACATATTTGCGGTTGAGCGCTTCGGCGATGGAATGGGCCAAAGAAGTTTTGCCCACCCCGGGAGGGCCTACCAGACAAAGAATGGAACCTTTATTATCATTGCGCATCTGCCGCACAGCCAGCGATTCCAGAATACGCTCTTTTACTTTTTCCAAACCATAATGATCTCTGTTTAAAATTTCTTCTGCATACTTAATATCCAGACAATCCTCACTGTAACGGTTCCATGGTAAATCCAAAACGGTTTCTACATAATTGCGCAGCACCGAATATTCAGGAGACATACTGCTGATTTTCAAAAGCTGATTGATGCTTTTTTCAATCTTCTGATGAACAGCCTCGTCCAGCTGCAAACTCTCCAATTTTTCTTTAAATGCGTGAATCTCTTCGGATCGGCTTTCCCCTTCCCCCAGTTCATCACTGATTACTTTCATTTTTTCCCGCAAATAGTATTCCCGCTGGCTTTTATCCACCTGCGCCTTTACCTTTTCGCCCAGCTCCCGTTCCAGTTCGGCAAAGCTGCTTTCCCGGATAATCAGCTCCAGCATTCGGTCAATCCGCGCCTCCACATCCTGCTGCGCCAGCAGTTCATACCGTTCTTCCAAGCTGACGTTTAAAAAGCTGCACATCTGATCTAACTGGCGCGTCAGCGGCCTGGCATCCATAATCTGATTCAGCTGCTCTCCGCCAATACGGCTGCTCCGTTTCAGATATCCTTCAAACTGATGCCGCAATGCGCGAACCTTTACTTCCAGACTTTCTTCATCATATACAGGTTCCGGCAATGTTTCATAGGTAGCCCGTATCATTTCTTCATCAATCTGGTATTCATGCACTTTAACCGGATACAAACCTGTCACCAGCACCCGCATACCCTCTGTGGGCAAATTGATGGTTCTCTTGATTTTAGCCATCACCGCAATGTCATACAAATCATCGCTCTCCGGCAAATTGGAACTGGCATTTTTCTGCACAGCCAGCAATACCTCTGCATGATTGCGGACACTCTCCTGAGCAGCCTGAATGGAAAATTTCCGTCCCAAATCCAAGTGGCTTTCCGTATTTGGAAAAATTAACATACCACGCAATGGAATTACTGCCGCTTCCGGCACTTCATCGGGAAGAATATCTTCTAATGTTTTTTCCTGCTGCCCGTCTTCCTGCAGCACTTCCTCTTCTATATAATCTGTCATACAAATCCCTCTTATCTCTCATCATTTTACGTAAACTCCAGTTTAACGATTTTTGACAAAATATGCAACAAAAATATGAATTTTTCTGCCTTTTTCGTACAAAATCATCGAAATTGGAACTGTTTTTCTCTGTTTATTTCACCAATCGACTAAAAAACTCCTTTTTCTTGCCCATGTATTTTATGGTCATGACAAGTGCCCATATCCAATAAAAGAATACAAAAGATTTTGACAGATAAACAATCTCCATTCCGCACTCAATCGGACAATCTGAACCTCTCTGATACAGTATAATGAAGTGTCAGGGAGGTATCTTTCTGAAACAACGAATACTAATTATCGAAGATGATTTCACCATTGTCACATATAACTATTGCTTTCCCTATTGACAAGTGTCCTATTTAGGACTAAAATAACATCAGTCCTAAATAGGACACTTATGCTGGGAGGTGCTGTATGAGCAAAAAAATGAAAGAACAACTTGAAATGATACTTCAACAATTAAAAGAATTAGACGGAGTTTATCGCAGAGCCGTAAGCCATACGGGAATTTCAGAAAATGAATTTTGGATTTGGTACACCTTAATTGCTTTGGAGGGGGAATATTCGCAACAGGATATTTGCAATCTCTGGTCACTATCAAAGCAGACGGTTAATACCATTATTTCTAATATGGTACAAAAAAACTTTGCCACGCTTGAAGTGATTCCTGGCACAAGAAATCGAAAAAATATCCGTCTGACGGAAAATGGAAAACTATATGGAGAAAAAATGATTATGCCTGTTTATGATGCAGAACTACGGGCAATCGTCCGATTGAGTCCTGAAGAACTTAATGCCTGCATTGTGTCACTTGGAAAATTTATATCAATCTTAAAGGAAGAAATAGATGATACAGAAGCCTGATAACAGTTTTTCTATTGGATCTTTATTTGGAACTTTATGATGATGCTATGGCAACACAAAAGCAATAGAAAGCCGACAGACGATAACAGAAAGGAATGTGCTTATGGATAAAAAAATGAAACAAAATTTACTACTTATCATTACAGGAATCAGCCTATTCGCAATGCTGTTTCATTTGTCAACAGTTTTTGAATTTTTAAGGGAAATATTTCGGCTCATTCTTCCAATTATTGCAGGAGCAATTTTAGCAATATTTATCAATGTACCTGTAAACGGAATAGAAAAATGGATGTCCAACCGATTTAAGAAAGCAAAAAAACAACCGTCCGATAAAGCGGTGCATATTATGAGTTTCATATGCGCTTTCATTGGTATTCTTTTTGCGTTTGTACTTGTTTTAACTTTACTGATACCTGAACTTGTCCGCTCTGCAAAAAGTCTGTATGTACAACTGCAGTTTCATGTTCCCATGTGGATAGACTATTTGAATCATTATGCTGAGGACACTGCATGGCTGGAAGAGGCATTGGTAGGAATTGATATTGAAAATATGGCGCAAGACTTGTCGGCAGGAATAGATGCTATGCTGGCAAATGTAGCCGACGCACTATCTTCTACTGTTAATGTGATTATTACCGCTGCCTTTGCACTGATCATTTCCATATATATCATTTTAGGTAAGAAACGTTTGTGTAGACACACAAAAAAATTAGTGTGTGCTTATTTGAAGTCAAACTGGGCTGAAAATATTGTTCGATTCTGCCGTATGTTTACACAAGCATTTACAAAATTTTTATCGGGACAATGTACAGAAGCACTGATACTTGGGACACTGATGTTTCTTGCCTTTACAATTTTCAAACTGCCCTATGGCAGTCTTGTTGGTGCTTTAACAGCAATTTGTGCCATTATTCCGTATGTGGGGGCATTTATCTCCTGCGCAATCAGCGTATTCCTTTCATTGGTGATTGACCCCACTATGGCTGTCCGCTGCTTGATTATATATCTTGTAGTTCAGTTTATGGAAAACCAATTTATCTATCCCCGTGTGGTGGGGAGCTCTGTTGGGCTGCCCCCATTATATACACTAATTGCGGCTATGATTGGCGGCAAACTCTTTGGCATACTTGGTATCATTTTCTTTATTCCGCTTACCGCTGTGATTATTCAAATCATCAAAGAGGATGCGGATAATAGACTGAAAAAACGAAAAGTTATGATAGTTTAAGAAAGGTGAAAATAATAATGCTGAAAACGAATAGACATTTATCGTCTGAAAAAATTGCAGATAACGAAATCCACATTCTGGTTACCTTTGATAAAAATTATATCAATCCATTTCGGGTAATGATTAAATCATTGGCCATCAGCAATCCTATGGAAATATTTCATATTTGGCTTCTGCATAGTGCAATCCCTCAAGAAGATTTATTTGTCATGACAGAGTATTGTAGTAAACAGAAGATAATCTTGACAGCCATAGAGGTCGACAGGGAATTGTTCAAAAACGCTCCGGTTTCCAAGCAATATCCGCAAGAAATGTATTACCGCATGATGGCGCCGCTTATGCTTCCAAATGAATTGGAACGTGTATTGTATCTTGACCCAGATATACTGGTTATCAATTCGGTACGTCCACTATGGGAAATGCCGTTGGAAAATTATTCCTTTGCGGCAGCATCCCACAGCAGTATCTTTGAAATCATTAAAGATGTGAATAATGTGCGGTTGGGAACGGAGCATGATTATTTTAATACCGGTGTCCTGCTTATGGATTTAGAAAAAGCCCGAAAACTTATAAAATCGGAAGACATTTTTAATTGTGTAAAGGAAGAGACAGAACTGTTGCTTTTACCAGACCAAGATGTATTTAATATTTTGTACGGCACAGATACACTACAGGTAAATGATAGTGTTTGGAACTATGACGCACGATATTTTTCTGCGTACTTAGTGAAAAGTGAAGGACAATGTGATATGGACTGGATCATGCAGAATACAGTTTTTCTGCACTTTTGCGGAAAGCAGAAGCCATGGAAAAGGAAACACACCAGCCGGTTTTCTGCTTTATATAAACATTACATAAATTTAGCAAATAAGTAGATACAGTAACTTGTACAGCAAACCCAGCCGGAGCAGTCAATAATAAACAATTGCTATCCAAACAACTACCATAAAAATAAAAAGACAAACACCCTTGAATATGTTATCATAAAATTAGTTATGATTCTTAACCATCGTTTTTACAGGGGGGAATTTTTATGGATCACAAAGGAAAAATCGCAGTCATTTGTGTGGTAGGGATGCTGGCACTGAATTCCTTTCAGCTCTATCAATTGCAGCAGGATGTAAATCATCTGCAGGAGGATACACAAAATAACATCCAAAGCTTGCGCAATGATGTGCGAAGCGTAAACAGCACTATATCGGGACAAGAACACACCATCCAGGAACTGCTGACCAAGCAGGCCAGTCTTTTTTCCAAAACGTCCCTGGACTATGGCCTACAGGGCAAACAGCTGGCTGTCACCATACAGGCCATACCCAAAGAATTAAAAAACAATGAAACATTAATCGCCCGCATCACTGCCAACGGCAAAACTTACCAGCAGACCATGGATGCCGATCATCAGGCCACATTGCTCATTGACCCGGTGGAACCCATCCAACCGTCTTTGATCATCCAATCGGCCAATGGTGTGCGTCAGGAAGCTCTGCAGGAGGAATATCCGCTGCAATATCTGACCATTCCGCTGGACTGCGGCTGGGAAGACACAAAGCTGGACATCTACCTGACGCCACAGCAAGCAACGCTGCCCCTTCAGGCAAAAGACATTGCCAAAGTTGAATGTATCGTTGCAGATGGCGGTGCTATGGAGATAATAAACAGCCGCACACCGGAATCCGCTGCTGAGCAAGCAGCGCCTGCTCCAACTGCACAAATGGAAGCCGGAAAAATCCCGGAAGGTGACGTTGTTGCTGCCGCGTCCATCAACGAAGACAGTCCGCTGCATTATCAGGCCGACTTCTCCGATTATTTAGACCGGAAAGACCAGATTCTCTATGAAATTTATCTGGTCGTAACCAGCAAAGACGGCATGACCTTTGCCAGCAATCAACCTATCGCTTCCCATTGGTCCAGTAAAAAGAACAGCAGTGGCAGCAGCGGCAGCGGTAATTTACACCCGGTATTGGAGTAACCTGCTTGCAAAACGGCAGCATCACGCTGTTAGAAACGCAGGGAACCATTGACAGAACCTATTGATTTGCATAATATTCTGAAGCAAGATATACAACAACGCAGATTGTACCGACCGATGTGAATGAAATTCAAACCAATGATACAATCTGCGTATTATTTTATTACTAATCGTTTCGCTGCTCCGGCTGAATTTACTGTTATGCCCACATAGCTCTCTTCGCCCACTCGCTGTCTTTTAAAATGGCTCTACCGACTCCAATAAGATCCGCTTTTTCCTGCTCCAAAAGCATTTCGGCAGTTTCTGCATCAACAATACCTCCAGTTAACACAACAGGAATAGAAACAGTATCTTTAATGGCTTTTGACAGTTCTGCAAAATATCCCGGTTTATGGGATGTTGGATTTATATAGCCACAAAAACCACCGGATATATCTATAAAATCAATTCCGGCTTTTTCAAATGCTTGTGCAGCAATGATACTGTCCTCAATTGTGCTTCCGCCTGCCATGTAATCACAAGCCCCTAATCGTAAGGCAAGGGGATAATCGTTTCCCACCACTTCACGAATAGCTTGAATGATTTCCAAATGCAACTTTATTCGTCCATCAATCGTACTCCCAGTGTATTCATCTGTTCGTTTATTCGTTAATGGAGAATAAAATTGATTAAGCAAATAACCATGCGCAGAATGTATCTCTACCCCATCAAAACCGGCAGCTTTTGCTCTTAACGCTGCCTTTTTAAAACTATCTGTAATTTTTTTAATGTCTGTTTTATCCATTTCCTTTGGTGATGGCATTAACAGATTTCCACTCGGAGCTGTCAAGCTGCCCTTTGGCATTTTAACAGCACTGGCGCTAAGCTGTTCTAATCCTGTTATATCAGACATTGTTGCCGCGCCGGCATGACTAATCTGTGCCATGATTTTTATACCATTTTTATGAACGATCGACACGATTTCTTTTAATCCATCAATATCGCTATCATCCGAAATAGATAACTGCCCCTTACCTGCTTTCCCTTCTGGACTGATATAACTGTGCTCAGCAATAATTAAGCCGATATACCCACCAGCAGATTTTTCTGCATAATATTCTAAAGTTTTTGATGTGACTTTCCCATTCTTATCAGCTTTGGATATTGCCATTGGCGGCATAATAAGACGGTTTTTCAGTTCCATATTCTTAATTTTTATACTTGTGTTTAATAAGCTCATATTTTCACCCCATTATATTTTTTCTGGACATCTGTAAGTATAACATGGTATATTCAATAGAAACAGAACGCACTTTTGAGATAGATACTATCAAAAAGGAGAGCATTATAAATTGGAACACGAAGAATTTTTCTGCAAAGAAGTTGATGTCCGTCCCTTTGCCTATGCAATTTCTCTGGTAGATGGAAAATGGAAAATGCATATTTTATTTTGGCTATGGAAAAAGAAAACACTGCGATATAGTGAATTAAAACGAGCTTTGGGAAATGTAACGCATAAAATGCTTTCAAATCAATTAAAGGAATTAGAAACTGATGGAATTATTATCCGCAAAGAGTATCCGCAGGTTCCTCCAAAAGTTGAATACAGTCTATCTGACGTAGGAAATTCTTTAATGCCGATCCTTCAACTATTCTGTAAATGGGGACATGAACACATTCCAAATGATTGGACACTATAACGCAAAAACATCACCGTATAGAAAAAGACTATACAGTGATGTTTTTATTTGAGAACACTGCCAATATTTCATGTGCTATTTCACCGCACAAAGGTTTTTTGAGCAAGTAAACTAAAATGCAACGGAGCAGCTATGCTATCCAAAACCAGCTTAGCCTTCTAACACTGCCAATTCCACAACCTGCTGCAGCTCATCCACTGGAATCACTTCCAGATCCTGCACATGGGTGAAAGAATCCTGCCAGTTTTGCTGCGGAATCAAAACCCGCCGCAAACCGGCCTGCCGCGCAGCCTCTACCTTGGCCGGTGTACCGCCCACCGGCAGCACCTTGCCGCGAATAGAGATTTCTCCGGTCATGGCCAGCTGATGGTCCACCGGCTTTTTACAAATTGCCGAATACACCGCAGTAGCAATGGTAATTCCCGCCGATGGTCCGTCAATGGGCGTTCCGCCAGGAAAATTGACATGAATATCATATCGGTCTACATCCACATGCAGTACAGTTTTTAAAGCGGTGCGCACATTTTCCACCGAGCAGCGCGCCATGCTTTTGCGCCGCACCTTTTGTCCATTGCCGCCGGGCAATTCTTCTTCTTCCACAATGCCGGTCACATTCAATACGCCTTTTTCCGCTTCTGCAGGACTAACCGCCACTTCTACCCCGCTGACAATGCCCATATTGGGGCCGCATACAGCCAACCCGTTGACCAGTCCAATATGGGGCTGCGCAGCAATGGTACTGTGCGGTCTGGGGGTATAATGACAGCTGTTAATCACCCATTCAATATCTTCGCGGCTGATCTCCTGCCGTTTTTCTGTCACCGCCATCCCTGCTGCAATCTGCACCATATTCACCGCTTCCCGACCATTAGCGGCATAATCGCTGATTAGCTCCAAAGCGCGCTGATCAATAGGCATTTCCAATCGTTGCGCCGCTCTGCCGGCCACCGAAATAATTTCTTCCGGCAATAAATTACGGAAATAGATCTCCAGACAACGGGAGCGAATGGCAGCCGGTATCTCATTGGGCTGTCGGGTTGTGGCTGCAATCAGGCGAAAGTCAGCAGGCAGGCCATTGGTAAAAATATCGTGAATATGGCTGGGGATTTTTTCGTTATCTGCGCTGTAATATGCACTCTCCAGCAAAACTTTTCTATCCTCCAGCACCTTCAGCAGCTTGTTCATCTGCATGGGATGCAGCTCACCGATTTCATCAATATACAGCACGCCGCCATGAGCCTTGGTTACTGCACCCGGCTTTGGCTGCGGAATCCCCGCCGTTCCCATGGCGCCGGCGCCCTGATAAATGGGATCATGTACCGAGCCGATTAATGGATCGGCAATCCCCCGTTCATCAAAGCGGGACGTCGCGCCGTCCACCTCAATGAATTTGGCATCGTCGGCAAAAGGACTGTCCGGCATACGCTTGGCTTCCTCCAAGATTAATCGCGCCACAGTTGTTTTTCCCACACCGGGCGGCCCATAAATAATAACATGCTGCGGATTGGGACCGCACATCGCAGCTCGCAGCGCTTTGATGCCTTCTTCCTGCCCAATCACATCGGTAAAAGAATCCGGCCTGGTTTTGGCTGTCAACGGCTCTGTCAGATGAATACGGCGCAAATCCTCCAGCTTTTTCTGTTCCTGCTCTGAATGTACATGCACCGTTTGCTTGCTGCTGCGCTGTCCCCGCAGCAAATTCAAAAAATAAAGCCCAATGACAATGGCGAAAAAAATCTGCACCACGCCAAACAAACTCCAAATTTGGTTACTCATGTTTTTGTCCTCCCCTTGCATCTGCAAATAATAGAAACAATTTCTTCTATTGCTAGTATGCTGCGCGCATGCCATTTCTATGAAAGGAAAGAGGTGGGAAAAGTAACTACAACTAGATACATAAAGCAAAAGCTATTTATTATAACTTTCGTTTTATTCGATAGCCCCATCCAAAAGCAACGCTTCCCAATAAAATTTATTTATATTATCATATAGCTAAAGGATATCCTAATAACGCCTATTTATTGCAAAGGACAGCAAGCAGAAAGGAATTTTATTTATGAAAAAACAATATATCAATTCTCTAAACTCTCCACGATTTTCGGGAATTAAAACATTTATGCGTTTACCATATAGTACAGAGTTAACAGATGTAGATTTCGCAATTATCGGTGTCCCTTTTGATACAGGTTCTACATTTGCTACCGGCAGTCGCTTTGGTCCACAAACAATCCGCGAAGCATCTGCTATTTTGAAACCCTATCATCCGGTATTAAAAATAAACACAGTAGATTACTGTTATGGTATTGATTACGGTGATTTGCCAATCATACCTGGCTATATTGAGGAAACTTATGCATCTATAGAATCTGCTTTACAGCCTGTTATGGATGCCAATGTTATCCCAATTTGTTTAGGCGGTGATCACTCTATTACACTAGCAGAATTACGTTCGATTACTAAAAAGTACGGTCCTGTATCCTTAATTCATTTTGATTCGCACAGTGATACTACAGATCTGTATTTTGGAAAACCTTATTGCCATGGTTCTACATTCCGACGTGCGGTTGAGGAAGGCTTAATTATTCCAGAAAGTTCATTACAAATCGGTTTACGCGGTCCTTTATATAGTGCCGATCAGTTTGACTTTGCTTTATCACACGGCATTGAAATTTTGAGTAACTGGGATATTCGCGAATCTGGGTTTGATTATGTAATAAAAAAAATACAAGAAAAAACTGCTGGTCATCCTGTATTTGTAACATTCGATATTGACTTTTTAGATGCAGCTTATGCACCAGGTACAGGAACTCCTGAAATTTGTGGTTTCAATACATTTGAAGCACAAAAATTGGTTTTGAAAGGACTAAAGGGAGCTAACATTGTAGGTTGTGACTTAGTAGAAGTTTTGCCTGCTGCTGACTCTCCTGGTATGATTACCAGTTATGCAGCGTCTGGTATTATTTTTGACTTTATCGGTTTATTGGCAGATAAAAAGAGATCCAGCTAGGAGGTATTGATTTATGGGAACAATAGACTACACGATTATCGTATGTTATCTTGGTCTTATGGTAATTGCCGGTATTATCGGCATGAAAAAAGCAAAAAATAATGATGACTATCTTGTTTCAGGACGCAACTTACCCTTACCAATCTTTGTTGCTTGTATTGCAACAGTTGTTATCGGCGGCGGCGCTACCTTTGGGCAGGCAACAAAAGGATACCAATTTGGAATTTCCGGCATGTGGATGGTAACCATGTTTGGGATTGGTGTCTTAGCTTTGGGATTTTTATTGTCTTCCAAACTTTCTAATTTACGCATTTTAACGATTGGTGAGATGTTAAAACTACGCTATGACTCTAAAGCCCAATGGCTTAGCTCTATCATTTCAGCTTTTTATACAATCATGGTTGCCGTAACCAATACTATTGCCTTGGGGGCTTGCGTACAAACAATTTTTGGTTGGTCTTTAACAACTTCTATTATTTTCGTTTCTGCAATTTGTTTATTATACACCTTATTAGGTGGCATGATTTCTATTAACATCACAGATACCATTCAATTCATTTTAATGACCATCTCTATTTTCTTTATCTTAATCCCAAGCGGCTTAATCAAAGCTGGTGGTATTTCTGGATTACAAACATCTTTGCCCGAATCATATTTTGATCCATTTGCAGTTGGTGGTGTTAGAATTTTTTCCTGGTTTGTTCTTTTCACACTTGGGTTAATGATTGGACAAGATATTTGGCAGCGTGTATTCACCGCCAAAAACTGTACCGTTGCAAAAAAAGGAACCATCCTTGCCGGTTTTTACACAATTTTATGGGCGGCGGCTATGTGTTTGGCCGGTATGATTGCAATGGTTCTGCTACCTAATATTGATCCGCAAAATGCTTTATCTGAAGTTGCTATCGCGGTTGTTCCCAACGGATTTGTTGGTATTGTTTTTGCAGGTATCATTTCAGCATTTATGTCTACAATCTCTGGTACGGTTATTGCATCTTCTACACTCATCGTCAATGATATATTGCACTTAAAAAATAAGTCACTTCATTTTAGTCGTGTCGTTGTTGTTGTCATTGGTCTTGCTGTTATGTTCATTGCTGTTATCATAGGCGATGTATTAACCGCTTTAGATATCGCTTATGCCATTCTTTCAGGTAGTATTTTCATTCCTGTGGTAGCCGGTTTCTTCTGGAAACGGGCTAACTGGCAAGGAGCCATTGCTTCTATGATCACCAGCACTATCGTTATCTTAATTGTCATGTTATTCTTTGGTACATCTTCTCCTATTCCAATCTTAGCTGGTATTGCAACCTCTGCTATTACCTTGATTGCTGTTAGTCTTTGTACAAAACCAACACCAGAACAGCAAGCAAAAGAATGGGAAGAAAAATTATCTGCTACTTCAACAAATTTTTGTATAAAATAACGTAATAAAAACAGGATAAACCTTTTTAAAGTAGAAACAATAACCAGTTCTTTATTGTTTCTACTTTATTCTATTCTACAAAGTTGGTGTTTTTCATGAAATTAGAACAACTTTACTATTTAACCGAAGCCATTAAATTTGGTTCTATTTCAATCGCAGCAAGGGAAAATTATATTTCACAATCCACATTTAGTTCTGCCATTACCAGGCTAGAAAAAGAACTGAATACATCTTTACTAAAAAGAACACATAAGGGAATTCAAGCAACAAAAACCGGTTTAATGATTGCTGAGAAAAGCAAACAGATTTTTTCTTTAATGGATGAAATTCATTTATGCGCCAATGAGTCCAGTAATAAATTTCTTTTAAATATATCTGCGATGCCATCACTTGTTGATACTGTTTTAGCTGATATTATATTTGACATTGAAGAAAATCATATCCCGTTGCAAGTTAATATTGCAACCAGTGAACAATCAACTATTATACAAGATGTACAGCTTGGGCATTCTGATTTAGGAATTGTTTTCAATAATACACCGTTTCAATACCCCAATCTGACATACTATGAATTATTTATGGATTCCTACTATCTTTTTGTCGGAGAAAAATCACCATTTTATCATTATGACTCTATTACCATTGCAGAAGCACTGTCTTGCCCACATATTGCCTATAAAACAGAATATGAAAAAGAAGATGATATTTTAACAAGAATGATCTCTCAACATGGAAAACCGGAAATTGCTTTACGTGTTGACAACACAGAATCTATGCGCCGTCTAATTTCTAAAAGTCCCTATGTTGCTTTTTTTCCACATTTTACGATCTATCATGATGCTTATATTGAATCAGAAAGAATTCATGCTTTACCAATTCATGATGTAGATTTAACCATTTATATTGGATATATCGAAAGTAATAGTTTCAAAGATTTACAAGGAAATCATCTATTTCTACAATTATTGAAAAAAGTTTTACAAGAAAATGATTACTCTCATCACACATAAACAATAAATAATTCCCACTAAAAATCCCTTGTATATTTAAAATGCGGACCATTTTAATATACAAGGGATTTCATTTTCACGGACATTATAACTCATCTTCTACTTCTTCTGCCAGCGGCACCAACGGCTTTCCAGCACATCTACCAGCCAGTACAGACACAAGCCCAGCAAGGCCAATCCAATGATGCCCGCATACATGGCTGTGTACTCTCTGGTTTCCATGCCATCTAAAATGAAATAGCCCAATCCGTCAAAGGACGCAAAGGTTTCTGCAAAAAATAAAATGGCAATGGCGGTTCCCAACGTGATGCGCAGTGAAGTTAAAATCTGCGGCAAACAGCTGGGCAAAATTAGATGCCGCAGCATCTGCCAGGGTGTTGCATTAAGAGAACGCATAGATTGTATGCTGGCCTGCGGAATATTGCCGGCAGCATCCCTGGTCACCACTACAATTTGAAAAAAGATAACCAAGGTGATCAAAAAAATCTTAGGGCCGTTTCCCAGTCCCATCAACACCACAATAATGGGCAAAAAGACCACCTTGGGCAACGGATACAGCAAATACACAACCGGGTTGAGCAAACGTCCCACCCAATGGATGCGGCCCATAGCCAGGCCGATTGGTATGGCAAGCACAGCTGCCAGCAAAATACTGCTGATAATGCGGCATGTGCTAATCAAAAAATGCTTTCCCATCTCACCATAAAATAAAAATTGGAAGAATGCCGCAAAAGAAGCGCCCGGCGCGGGCAAAAATGGTTTTTGCAGCGCCATGCTGCCCGCCTGCCACAACAACAGCACCAGCACAAAGCCCAACAGACCGTTCATCACTTTACTTTTCATCAGGCCAACCTCCAATCCAGCTGCGCAGTAAATTACAATACTGATAAAATTCTTCTGTAAAACGATAGGCTGGCTGCCCACTGTGCTCATTTTCGGCAATTCGGCTCAGCTTACCGCTGTTGTCGGAAAAAACAGCAATTTTCTGTCCTAAAAAGATAGCTTCCTCAATATTATGGGTTACCATGACCAAGGTCAGCTGCTGCTGTTGGCACAAATCCAACACCATATTCTGCATAACTTCCCGCGTCAACGCATCCAATGCGGAAAAAGGCTCGTCCATCAGCAATACCTTAGGCTGGGCAATCAGTGCCCGGGCAATGGCAACCCGCTGCCGCTGCCCGCCGGACAATTGCGCCGGATATTTTTTGCGGTGCTCTGCCAATTGCAGCTGCTCCATCAACTGCGCAGTGCGCTGCTGAATCTCTGCTTTTGCCTGTTTTTGCAGCAGCAAAGGCAACGCTATATTCTGCTCCACCGTTTTCCAGGGAAATAAACCGTACTCCTGCAAAATGACGCTGATTTCTCCATGGGGACGCTGCAGCAATTGATTTTGATACAGCACCTGTCCGCTGTTTGGCTGCTGCAACCCCGCCAATAAATGGAGCAGCGAGCTTTTGCCGCAGCCCGATGGCCCAATCACCGCCCAGCGCTCCCCGGGCTGAATATGCAAATCCACATGGTCCAGCACAGTTTGTAAACCACCCTCCGGCTTGCTGTACTGCAAAACCACATCCTTTACCTGTAACATATGTCACCTCTCCCATTCCTATCCATTCTCTTTTCCTGTTATGTACAAATCAATGTTTATCATCAATGTTACGCAAAACAACATCTGCTATCTATTGTCACTTCTGCCAGCGGCATCTGGACCATTGCTTGCCAGTCTATTTCGCTTTGGACATTCTGTCCAGCTCCATTAGACAGCCTGCGCAATGGTCCATCCCGATGTCAGAATTTAGACAAAAATAGCAGATGTTTTCATATCATTTACTAGTTTTCCATCTACAAAGGACACTGCCATTATCATAGCACATGTTTCTCTATTTCTACCCATGCAGCCTGTTGATTTTGCATAAATTCCGAATTAAGACGGACACCAACACAGATTGTACCACCGAGGTGGACAAAGTCCAAACCGAGGGGAACAATCCAGTTGGCGTCCGGATTACTGAGGAATAGCAAAACTAACAGGCGCAATATCATGCACACTGCTAGTTTTCCATCTACAATGGACGCAGAAATTTTCGTGACACGCTTTTCTGTGTCCGCACAGAACAAGGCGGCTTGGAAATTTGCGTAGCGTGGCGTACTTATGGTACGCGAGTAAGCAAATTTCCAAACAACGCAGTTATGTGGAAAAAGAGCTAGTCCACAACAAAACTATTATCTACCATTTCCTCATACCCATACGCCTCCTCCAGCAAACCACGCTCTACCATCCAGTCGTTAATCTGCGCAATGTCAGCTTGGCTTGGAATACTGTTGGCAGTGAAGGTTGGAGTCTTGTAGCTTTCGGTCACACCTTCCGGCACGTTGGTGCATTCCAGCGCGTAATCACGATAGGCTTCCGGATTTTGGTTAATCATTTCGATCGCTTCTTTGTAAGCGTCCATAAGCGCAGCTACCTGAGCTTCATTGCCGGTGATGGCTTCTTCGGTAATGGCAATGACCGACTGGGACAGATTAACATCCAGCTGGGTATCGTCGATTACCACGTTGGCGCCGTTCATAACCGCAAAAGAAGCCAGCGGATCGGGCAGAATGGCTGCATCAATATCTTTGCCTTCCAGCAAAGTGGTGGCGCGCAGCATTAAATCCGGCATGTTTACAGTATCAATAGCCGCTTTATCCAGTCCCAGTACGGTTTCATACTGTTCTACCAGATAGTCCATCATGGTGTTGGTAGAGATGGCGATTTTTTTGCCTGCCAGCTGTTCAGGAGCAGTGATGCCACTTTCCGGCGCAGACACTACCATGAATCGGCCTTCTTCCGGTACAGCGCCCAGCGCCATAGCTACGATGCGGATATCGGTGCCGCCTTTAATGGATAAGGCTGTCACCACCGGATCGGTCATCAGCACATCCAGTTCACCGCCCTGCAGGGCAGTGGATTGGTCGCGGGCATTGCTGAATTCTTTCAATTCCACACTAACATTGTGTTTTTCAAACAGTCCCTCTTTTTCTGCTACATAGAAGGGGAAGCTGTCATCCACGCGCAGCATTCCCACACGCAGCGGTTCTGCTGTTTCTTCCTGCGGTGCTGCATCATTGGCACCGCAACCGGTTAATACCACCATACCCAGCACAGCCGCTGAGATCAATTTTTTTAAGTTGTTCTTGTTCATTGTACTCTCCCTGAAAATGATATTTTTGGTTATTATGATTGTTTCACGTGAAACAATTTTTTTCGCAATGTTCCATTGTCGGGAGATTGTTTGTTGCCTGCCCTCGTTCACCGGACATTTGCTTGTATGTCTGCCTCACTATGGACTACGTCCAGTTCGGTTAGACAGACTGCGCATCTGTCCGTTTCAATCTCGACAATGGCAACAAAACATCTCCCTAGGTTGCGTGCATAAGGCTGGCCTATCCTTTGCCAAAATTCTGAATTGCGGCGGTCAGCAACGCAGTTTGTTTTCATTGAGCTGGACGTAGTCCATAGCGAAAGAAACAAACAAGTTGGTGTCCGAAGCACTGAAGGATAGGCAAAGGTAGGATAGCCGACCATGTAATCTTTCACACTAAATAATTTTTTTCGCAATGTTCCATTGTCGGGAGATTGTTTGTTGCCTGCCCTCGTTCACCGGACATTTGCTTGTATGTCTGCCTCACTATGGACTACGTCCAGTTCGGTTAGACAGACTGCGCATCTGTCCGTTTCAATCTCGACAATGGCAACAAAACATCTCCCTAGGTTGCGTGCATAAGGCTGGCCTATCCTTTGCCAAAATTCTGAATTTGGATGGTCAGCAACGCAGATTGTTTTATCCGAGCTGGACGCAGGAAAAATTTCGTAGTACAAGGCGGCTTGAAAATTTGTGCAGCGTGGCGTACTTACGGTACGCGAGCAAACCAATTTTCAAACAACGCAGTAATACGGAATTTTAACAAGTCCGCACCCAGTGATGCAGATAATCCTGTTCCTCAAAGACCACCGCCTCTGCACCCTGCTGACGGGCAAATTCTGCCATGGCCTGCGTAATCAGCCGTTCTGTGCCAAAGTGTCCTGCATCTACCACGCTGATGCCCAGTTCGCTGGCCAGCTGAGCATCATGATATTTCATATCGCCGGTTACATACACATCAGCGCCTGCTTTTTTGGCAGCTTTCAGATAAGAGATACCGCTGCCACCGCACAGCGCAACACGCTGCACAGGCTTCTGCAAATCGCCCTGATAGGTCAGATAATCGCACTGCAGCTGCTGACCTGTAAATGCCAAAAACTGCTCTAAGGTTACAGGCGCTTTCAATTGTCCAACCCGTCCAATCCCGCGCATTGGGCCGTCATTTTCTAACCGGAACACATCGTATCCCACTTCTTCATAGGGATGCGCCTGTTTCATAGCAGCAATGACAGCATGCAGCAACGGCTGCGGCACAATGGTTTCCAGCCGGTATTCATCGGCATATTCCAATCGTCCTGCTTCACCGATAAAGGGATTGGTATTTTCTCCCGGCAGGAAGGTGCCTGTGCCCCGCGCCTGGAATGTGCAGGTGCTGTAACCGCCGGTGCAGCCGGCACCGGCATTACACATAGCCTGCCGCACCGCTTCTTCATAACCCACCGGCACATAGACTACAACTTTGTAATAAAATACTTCCTGCACCAGATCGGCCAGCGGCTGAATATCCTGCAATTGCAGCGCCTTGGCCAGCACATCGTTGACACCGCCGTTGGCAATGTCCAGATTGGTATGAGCGCAATATAAATTGATATCATGCTGAATCAGCTTTAATAAGATGCGCCCTGTGGCTGTATCGCTGTTAATTTGTTTTACCGGCTTAAAAATCAGCGGATGGTGGGTAAAAAGCATATCTGCTCCCGCCTGAATGGCTGCGTCTACCGCTGCTTCTCCCGGTGTGAGCGCAACCATGATTTTATTTAATGTTTTCTCTCTCCGTCCAACCTGTAATCCTGGGTTGTCCCATTCCTCAGCATATTGCAGCGGCGCCCACTGCTCCATTTGTTTTATAAAAGACTGGCACCCAATCGACATTTCATCACCCCATTGATATCTTTCCATTTTCGTTCCAATAATGTTATCTTGTTTTGACTGTCTTCGCTGTCGCTGCGTTTCAGCTGCTCTAAAATCCGCTGCGCTTTTTCCCATTCCTCACTGATATACAGACCTAACAGCGGATGGCGCTGCTTCAGCAGCACAGGGCCCAGATAAAGCTCCACTGCGCTCATGGGCGTTCCCCGTCCCGGCTCCAGCGCAATGATGACAGAAAATCTGTCGTTTTCCCGCACCAAGGCTTCATCTACTACTTGCCAACGATTTTTTTCCGCCCAGATGCGCACAGCTTCTGCGCCCACATTGGGCTGCAAGATAATGCGCTGCAGCCGATCCACCACTGCCGGCGCTGCATCCAGAATATCCAGCATTAAACTGCCGCCCATACCGGCGATGGTGACCACTGTCACTTCACCGGGCTGCAATACGGTCAAACCGTTTCCCAACCGGGTCTGCACCTGTTCCTGCAGGTTGTAGTCTTCAATATTTTTCTGCGCCAATGCCAAAGGCTGGGCATTCACATCGCAGGCAATCAGTTTGTCGGCTCGCTGCTGCTGCGCCAGATAGCAAGGCAAAAAACCATGGTCGGTACCGATATCGGCCACAGCTGCTCCTTGGGGCACAAAATCGGCAATGGCCTGCAGCCGTTGCGATAAATGAATCATAGGTTATTCCTCCTCATAAGCCAAAATATCCGCCGGCTGGCAATTCAGCGCTTTGCAAATTTCTTCTAATGTAGAAAAGCGGATAGCTTTGGCTTTATTATTTTTTAATATTGACAAATTGGCCGGTGTAATGCCAATCCGCTCGGCCAATTCTCCGGACGACATTTTTCGCTTGGCCATCATCACATCCAGATTTACTACAATCGGCATATCACCGCCCCTTTCTCCATAACTGCCCATCGGCAGAAGTTTTTGAGCAAAGCCTTTGCTGCTGTATGCTTTCTCACAAATAATTTTAAATGGTAAAATCATTTTCTTCTTTTATCATGATTGCTTCTGTCAACATGTTTTTGATCACTCGCACAAATAAGCCTAAGAAACCAGTGCAGCCTGCCGCTAAAATCAAAACCGGCCAAAGACAGGCGCCCACCAGCAAAAAGACTGCGGAAAAAAAACAGGCCCAGGATATCAGCCGCAGATATGCCACGTTTGCATTTGCAAAAACAACGCCCTGCTGAATATTGCGCAGCATTCGCTCCATGCCGTATAATGCAGCCAATACCGGTAAAAACACAATATAGAATAATACCAACATTGCCCGCTCTAATTGAAAAAAGGGCATTGCCGCTGCAATCAGCAGCCAGCCCACCAGGGCCAGACGAATCCACAAGGCAGTTAAAAGCAGCGATTTTGAGTGATTCCACACAGGCATCTCCTCCCTCTGTCAAATCATTTTAAAGAAGCGATTATTGTTTGTCAATGAATTTTTATCGAAAAACAATAAAATTCAAACAATAAAATTTAGTTGAAATATTTTTTCGGTCTTCTGAATAAAGTAACTAGTAGTATTGTTAGGAGGCGATTTTTATGAATCCAGAACTACTGGCGTTTCAGCAAAAGTTGGACGCTTATCAGGACGAATTTTATCAACTGCTGCGGGAGTATGCCCGCATCCGTAAGATTTCTCCCCGTGTCCGGGCGGAAAGCAGCAAAGTATTGGAGCAGTACATGATTCAAGTCAGCCGTATGGTCAAACAGGTCAGCCGTGAATTCAATGATGATTTGATGCAGGGCGTTTCTTTGCTCAAGATTAAGATGATGCAGTAACCGCATTTCAAAACAGGCGGTATTTTTCATGGTTCTATTCTGAAAAATACCGCCTGTCGCTTTTTTGGGGAAACTTGTAATCAAGAGGACAATATCTGTTGCAGCGTCCACACGCTGCTCTGGACAGTAGCTGCACGTATTTTTGTCGCTTTGGACTTCGTCCAGCTCCATAAAATACGTTTGCCACAGTCCATCCAGAGGTGGACTTTCTGCAAAGAGATTGCCCTCTTGGCAATTTTAGAAAATACAATTGTAACCATTGCTTGCTGTTACCGTTTGCGGTATCATAAGGATAAACTTTTGTGATTTCCGCATCAATTTTTTACCTGCTGATAAATTACTAATATTTCACCCTACAGGAAATATTGTACGCTTGTAAACATTGGACAGTATGTGGTATACTTACAGTGTAAATGCAACATGTTGGACAAGCTGCAAAGTCAGCAGGTCTTCTTTTGCATATTACCCACTACTTACAAAACAGGGCGGTTGCCGTTTATGGCAGCTGCCTTGTTTTGTATGTCCGCCGTTGTCCGCCTCTGCCAATCTTTTCTAAACAATGATAGTTCTACACATCACAACTGCATATAATCATTTTTTATGGTGTGCAGTGCCAATTTTTATAAATTTTCTTCATAAATTGCAACGATTGAACAAACAAACTGTGTACTTTTTCTAAAGCTGCCATCATAAAAACATATTTGCACAATCAGTTTTATTTCTGTCATTAATACCTTTTAACAGCTGTCTTTTTTGCTGCTGGCCCCTGCAATCCGCCTGATACCGCGCCTCAAACTATGTCACAAACTCCTGTGTGCTTCAACATAAAAAAACTTAGTTATCATACCGTTGCAATGTGGAATAATTATTATTTATACTTTTAACTAATTTAAGTATTTCTTTCTATGGCGGACAGGTGTATTAAAACTATAGTATATTTCGGCATCGGAACTTTACAAATAAAAAATGCTGTGTTTTATCATCTCTTTACTTTTATAGAAACGGAAATACAAATACTTTTATTATCTTTCTTTCAGGAGGTATTTTCTATGTCTGAAACACAAGGGTTCAAAAAGGAGCTGCGGCCTATTGACGTATGGGGCCTTGCTCTGGGCGCAATTGTTGGATGGGGCTGTTTCGTGCTGCCGGGGAATGCGTTTCTGCCAAAATCAGGACCGCTGGGTATGGCAATCGGTATGTTAATCGGTGCCAGTATCGTAATTCTCATTAGTTTAAGTTACGGGTATTTGATTCAAAAATTTCCGGTATCGGGCGGAGAATTTGTATATGCAGACTCTGCTTTCGGTAAAGTCCACGGCTTCATCTGTGGTTGGGCTTTGATTTTAGCCTATTGGTCATTGATTCCATTGAATGCAACAGCTGTTGGTATGATTAGCCGTTACTTATTTCCTGGTGCGATTCAGGTTGGGAAATTATACTCTATCGCCGGTTGGGATGTATATGCCGGTGAAATTTTAATTGCATCTTTCTTCTTGATTGCTCTGGCTTATCTGAACATCAAGGGGGTAAAAGGTTCCGGCGCATTACAGACCTTTGTGTCTCTGCTCCTGGTTGTTTCCATCGTTTTAGTTACAGCAATTATCTTGTTCCGCTGTCATGATTTTTCTAATCTGATGCCTGCATTCCAGACTGCAGATAATAAAACACCGTTTGCTTGTATTTTTGCCGTCGTGGCCATGACGCCTTGGGCATTTATCGGTTTTGACTGTATCCCGCAGGCTGCGGAAGAATACAGTTTTTCTCCCAAAAAATCTTTGTTCCTGATGATTTCTGCTGTACTGGTTGCAGCAATGTTATACATCTGCATCAACACCATCACTGCCATCGTTATGCCATGGCAGGATTTACTGGCTACCGATCCATTCTGGGCAACCGGTATGGTTATTGAAATGGTACTGGGGAAAGCCGGCCTGTTCCTGGTTGGCGTGGCCATGCTGTGCGCTGTAATTTCCGGTATGAATGCATTCTATCTGTCCACAAGCCGCCTGCTGTACGCTATGGCTCAGGTAAATGCGCTGCCAAATGTATTTGCTGAAATTGACCCTAAATATGGTACACCAAAAAAATCTATTTTATTTGTTATGGCAATTTCACTGATCGCGCCATGGTTTGGCCGTGAAGTGCTGAACTGGATCGTTGATATGACATCGGTAGGGGCTTCTCTGGCCTTCACTTACACCACCGCAGCTTGCTGTGTACTGGCTTGGAAAGCCGGTGACAAACTGCAAAGCTTCATTGGCGGCCTGGGCGTAATTGCAGGTGTGTTCTTCCTGGGCTTGCTCTTGATTCCTGGTATGCCAGGGTTCCTGTCTGTACAGTCCTTAATCGCACTGGCAGCCTGGACCGTTATGGGCATTATCTTCTTCTTCTTCATGCGTAAAAAATATTTGTCCAATGATGAAGATATGGATACCATTTTGCATGACAAAGGCGTAAAAGATGCTACTTGTCCAATCATCTGCCAGGAATAATCATTCCGGTTTGTATGAATCTTACATGAAAAATGATCATGTAATCTATAGCATTGAATAAATTGCATTATTAAAACTGCTGGCAGAATTATCTGTCAGCAGTTTTTTGTTGCCGAGAACAGATTGCTGACAGTCGGCAGAAATCCCCATCCGTAGATGGACTTTCTGTAAAGAAATTGCTCTCTCAGTAATTGAGGAAAGATGATTCCAAGTCATTTTTTTATACACACGTTCAGCTTTGGCAACACGCGCATTTTAGATGTTTAATTCTATTGAAACTATAATACTTTGTTTCACCCATTTTATTTAGTTTATCAGACCTATAGTTTTTATGCCAAAGCCTAAAAAAATTGAATTTAAGCATAATTTCGTTTAAACATTTTATTAATTTATTTTATGTTTTTTCTTTACATTTTTCATTATGCAATGTTATAATTTTAACAAGAGTTCGTTAATATATTCTATAAATTTTTATTTATATTTTTTGTACATTTTTATAATTCAGTCAATTTGTTCAACATCCAAATACGGATTTTAACTTGCGTATAACTAAAAAACGCTTTTGTTTTTTAGCTATAAAAAAGAATCCCTTACATTAAGCCTTATAAATTTTGAATTAAGACTGTATGTTTATATATTACACTTCATATACGTTTAAATCTTTTACACCATGCACATCAATATGACAAAACAGTACATACATTATTTTGTTTCTTTTGTTTTATATGTATATTTGATTCCAGTTTATAATCTTGTCAAAAAAGGAGTATTGTTCGTATCGACATAGCTGTATCAAATATAAACATATATATAGCAGTACTTATTTTTTATCCTATTATATTTTGTGTATCTGACTTAATATTTTAGTTTTAACTTATGTAATGGAGGCGAAGCTTTATGGCTGAAAAACATGAACGTGTTGAACTTGAAAAAACATTAAACCCTGCAAATATCTGGGCAGTTGCCCTGGGCTCTATTATCGGTTGGGGCGCCTTTATTCAGGCTCCAAACTGGATGGTAAAAGCCGGCGGTCCTCTGCCTTTGACAATTGGTTTCTTATTGGGCGGCGCTTTGATGCTGGTAGTTGGCGTCAGCTATGCTTACATGATCGCAAAATTCCCTGTTGCCGGCGGTGAATTTGCCTATGCCTATGTTGGATTTGGTCCTACTGCTTCTTATATCTGCGGTTGGATGTTATCCATCGGTTATTTTGGTATCGTTGCCTTAAATGCAACAGCTGTACCGGTATTATTCAGTATCTTAACACCTGGTTTGCTGCAGGTCGGTCATTTATGGACCATTGCCGGATGGCCGGTTTATGCCGGTGAAATTGCCGTATCAGTAGCCTTAATCTGGATACTGGGCTTTGTTAACTATCGCGGTGTAAAATCTACTGGTAATGTACAGTTATTCTTATGTATTTTATTATGCGCAGCTGTACTGCTGATTGTATTCGGTACCATGTTTACCGGTAACTTCAGAATAGAAAACCTGTCTCCTGCATCTGGTCAGTATAATGTTTCTCTGCTGAAAGGGATTATTCTGATCGTTGCTATGGCTCCATTCTTATTTGTTGGTTTTGACTGTATACCGCAGGCAGCGGAAGAATTTAACTTCCCACCTAACAAAACATTTATGCTGATTTTCAGCGCAATTGGAATCGGCGCTCTGATTTATGCCGCACTGGCACTGGTAACTGCTGCTGTTATTCCTTGGATGGAAATGGTAAATCTGACCAACGCTGCTGGTCAGCCTGAATCCTGGAGAACCGGCGCTATGATCAAACAGGCGTTGGGCGGTATCGGTATCGCATTCGTTGTTGTAGCTGTATTAGCTGGTATGTTCACTGGTATTAACGGGTTCTATTTATCCTCCAGCCGTCTGCTGTTTGGTATGGCTCGTGCCAGAATGCTGCCTAAATTCTTTGCTTATATTCACCCTGTTTATAAAACACCTTCCAACAATATCTTATTTGTAATGATCGTGTGCAGTATTGCTCCATTCTTTGGCCGTGAAGTATTGAACTGGGTTGTTGACATGGCTGCTGTTGGTACTGGGGTTGGTTACTTCTTTACCTGCGCAGGCGCTTATATGGTACTGACCAAAGGTTTGAAACCAAAATCTGACGATGACATTTCTCCATTTATGGCTGGAGCCGGCGCTCTGATTTCTCTGGGCATCATCGCTCTGATGGTAATTCCGGGTATGCCTGCATTCCTGAGCCGTCCTTGCTGGTGCGCATTGGGTGTATGGGTACTGTTGGGTGTCATTTTCTACGGTGTAGCTATGAAACGGTTCAAACAGACCTCTCATGGTATGGTTGGTTATCTGATTTTGGGCGATACATCCGGTTTAACACCTGCCGAATTAGAAGCAGTTGAAGATTGCAGCCCTGTTGTTGACTGTGAAGTTGATATGATCGAACAGGAAATTTATAATGAAACTCACAAAAAATAATTGATTTTCGCAAAATCTAAACAAAATATTAATAAGATTTTAATGCAAAAAAGCCGCCTGCCACGCTGCAGACGGCTTTTTGGTTTCTCTGTATCTTTTTACAACTGATTAAAAAATACTATCTTTTTCTCCAAATATATTTCATAAAAGAAATAGAACTGCATTTTTTCTCCATTTATTTTATAAAAAAATTTTTTCAATTATTTTATAAAAATTCCGCTTATATTGCCTATTTCCTCTATATCCTATCAGCATTGTATGTATTTCAGCCTATCAATTATTGTGTTGTAGCCCATTGTAATTCAACTTCGACTATTTATAATGAGTTCTGCAATAAAAAAAACTTTTCATAACAACAACTTTTATTTTTGCAATTATGAACAGTATAAAAAAAATTAACTACATGTGAACCTGCTAAAAAATTTAACATCTTTAATTTGATTATATTTTTTAGCTTTTTGTCATAGCATGACTATGACGCATCATGGTTTGACTGCAAATCTATGCTGCAAAAGGAGGGGCACCCATACAGACCAGTCCCATGATGAATAATCTGAATGTGCAGAACCTGACCTAACTTCATATCTTATTTTATACATCCTTGTTCTGCTTGTTCTGGATTCAGTAAAAGTCCTTAATTTTAGTTTTATTCTTTAGTTTTACGCTTTGCTTTATTCGATTGTTATTATTCTGTTGATTTGTTATTAATGGAGGCGAAACATTATGGCTGAAAAACATGAACGTGTTGAACTTGAAAAAACATTAAATCCTGCAAATATCTGGGCAGTTGCCCTGGGCTCTATTATCGGTTGGGGTGCTTTTATTCAGTCTCCTAACTGGATGGTCAAAGCCGGCGGTCCTCTGCCTTTGACAATTGGTTTCTTATTAGGCGGCGCTTTGATGCTGGTAGTTGGTTTTAGTTATGCTTATATGATTGCAAAATTCCCTGTTGCCGGCGGTGAATTTGCCTATGCCTATGTTGGATTTGGTCCTACTGCTTCTTATATCTGCGGTTGGATGCTCTCCCTTGGTTACTTTGCTATCGTTGCGCTGAACGCAACAGCAATTCCGGTATTATTCAGTATTTTAACGCCTGGTCTGTTACAGGTTGGATATCTTTGGACCATTGCCGGATGGCCGGTTTATGCCGGTGAAATTGCCGTATCGGTCATTATGATCTGGGTATTCGGTATCATCAACTACCGCGGTGTAAAATCTGCCGGTAATGCGCAGCTGTTTATGTGTATTCTCTTATGCGCAGCTGTACTGCTGATTGTGTTTGGTACTATGTTTACCGGCAGCTTCAAAATGGAAAACCTGACTCCTGCATCGGGAGAATACAATGTTTCCTTCCTCAAAGGGGTTATCCTGATTATTGCTATGGCTCCGTTCTTATTTGTTGGTTTTGACTGTATCCCACAGGCAGCGGAAGAATTTAACTTCCCGGCCAACAAAACCTTTATGCTGATTTTCAGTGCAATCGGGGTTGGCGCTCTGATTTATGCTGCATTGGCTGTTGTTACCGCTGCCGTTATTCCTTGGATGGAAATGGTAGACTTGAAAAATGCCGCTGGTCAGCCTGAATCCTGGAGAACCGGCGCTATGATCAAACAGGCGCTGGGCGGCTTTGGTCTTGCCTTTGTTGTTATCGCTGTATTGTGCGGTATGTTTACTGGTATGAACGGATTCTACATGTCCTCCAGCCGTCTGATGTTTGGTATGGCTCGTGCCAGAATGCTGCCTAAATTCTTTGCTTATATCCACCCTGTTTACAAAACACCTTCCAATGGTATCTTATTTGTAATGGGTGTTTGCACCATCGCACCATTCTTTGGCCGTGAAGTATTGAACTGGGTTGTTGACATGGCTGCTGTTGGTACTGGGGTTGGTTACTTCTTTACCTGCGCAGGCGCTTATATGGTACTGACCAAAGGTTTAAAACCAAAATCTGACGATGATATTTCTCCTGCTATGGCTGCAGCCGGTGCTCTGGTTTCTTTGGGTATCATCGCTCTGATGGTAATTCCGGGTATGCCTGCATTCCTGAGCCGTCCTTGCTGGGGCGCATTGGCTGTATGGGTATTGTTAGGCGCTATTTTCTACAGCGTAGCTATGAAACGGTTCAGACAAACCTCCCATGGTATGGTTGGTTATCTGATTTTGGGCGATACATCCGGTTTAACACCTGCCGAACTGGCAGCTGTTGAAGATTGCAGCCCTGTTATCGACTGTGAAGTTGACATGGTAGAACAAGAAATTTATAGTGAAACTCACAAAAAATAATTCCCCCTTTTAACCCTTTAAAAACAGCAAAGTCCACTGCGGCTTTGCTGTTTTTTATTTTGCTGCTTTTTTACTGGATACACATACCTACTTCCTCCCCATCATACAATATCACCATGGTTTTATTGCCATCGGTATATTTGAGCCGTTGCTAATTAGCCAGAATCCACCTGATATGATGCTGATAGTGTAAAGTTTCATCTGAAAATCGTGATACATAACTTCGGTTGTGTGGGAAGAACACCGAAGATCTGTCGAACAATATCTGTTGCAGATGGCATGAAAGATATATGCGAACAGAAAGCTAATTGTACCTTAGGATAGGTTCGTCTTTATCTTTTCTACAGTAAATTTACACGATCATCTGATGTTCTGAAAATTGACAATATACTCACAAAATGCTACTATAAGCACATGATAAATACTTACTATAATAAATAATTTTCAGAGAACCATACACTGATATCCACATAACGGTATCAATGCTTTATTTTATATTTTTCAAGGAGGTTTTTCTATGAAACAGTTAAAAGATTACATCAATGGCCAATGGGTGGACGGTACAGGATCATACATTGATGTATACAATCCTTCCACCGGTGAAGTCATCGCCCAGGTTCCGGTTACAACCGACGACAAAGTGGAAGAAGCCATCCAGGCGGCAGCAGAAGCCTTTAAAACCTGGAAAGACGTGCCATTGCCCAATCGTATGGGCTATCTGTTTAAACTGCGCGATGCCCTGGTAAACCGCAAAGAAGAACTGGCGCAGCTGATTTCTACCGACCAGGCCAAACACATTGCCGATGCCCGCGCCGAAGTAGACAGAGGCATTCAACTGACCGAAACCGCCTGTGGTCTTCCTTTGCTGCTGCGCGGCGATAAAATTGCTATCAACGCCTTTATGGACGGCGAAATCACCAGAGAGCCCATCGGTGTAGTTGGCGGCCTGGCTCCATTCAATTTCCCATCTCTGGTATTCGGCTGGTTTGTTCCCTTCGCTCTGGGCTGCGGCAATACACTGGTTTACAAAGCGTCCGAGCAATCTCCAATGTTTATGCAGGTAATTGCTGAAATTTTAGATGAAATGGGACTGCCCAAAGGGGTATTCAACCTGATCAACGGCGACCGTCCTGTTGTAGAGCATATGCTGAACAGTGCCCATATTCAGGCAATGGCCTTTGTTGGTTCCACCAAGGTTGGGCAGATTGTGGCAGAAGGCTGCGCCAAAACCAACAAAAAAGCCATGGTGCTGGCCGGAGCCAAAAATACCATGATTGTTGCCAAAGATGCCAATCTGGCAGGCTTTGCCGACAACTTTAAAAATGCCTGCTTCGGCGCCGCCGGTCAAAGATGTATGGCTGCTGCCAATGTACTGGTAGAAGAAGAAATCTACGATAAAGTAAAAGCTATCATGCTCGATGTAGCAAAAGGTGTTGCAGTGGGCGATGCCTGCGACGAAGCTGCTTACATGGGGCCTGTTATCTCCCGTCAATCGGTAGAACGCATCCACAATTATATCGAAATCGGCTTGCAGGAAGGCTGCTCCTTATTGCTGGATGGACGAAATCCAGAACTGCCGGAAAAAAATAAAAATGGGTTCTTTGTCGCCCCTACTATCTTAGAAGGCGTTACCAAAGATATGCGCGTTGCCAAAGAAGAAATCTTCGGCCCGGTTGTTACTTTGATAAAAGCCAAATCCTACCAAGAAGGCATCGACATTATCAACGAATCCGAATACGGCAACGGCGGCTGCATCTTTACCGAAACCGCCATCATCGCACAGGACTTTTTGCGGCACACCAATTCGGGTATGCTGGGCGTGAACGTAGGCGTTCCTGCCTCCATGCCATACCTGCCTTTTGGCGGCACCAAAGGCTCCTTATTGGGCGGACAGTATAAAGCGCAGATCAGCGATTGCGTAGAATTCTTTACCAAACGGAAAGCCGCCACCATCCGTTATTACGGACCGAACGAAGCGTAAAATAGTTTTCTGACTATATCTTGCAAATATTTTTATTTTGAATATGTTTATAAAAAGAGGAATGGTATCAACAGCACCATTCCTCTTTTCCGCAATGATTGGAGCGTTTATATTACTTGCCACCCTGAAAAGCAAGATTCAAAAATCGGGATCTACCAAAGTTGATCTTCTCCTAACTCCAATATTATATCCGTATTTTGAAAGTCATCTTTATGCTGATTGCTCTTTGCAGAAATAAACTGCATCAGAGTTATCAGCCCTAAACTGTCACTGCGAAACGGTTTCTCTTTTGTTCCCCCTACCAAACAGGAACTCTGCATAACTTCCCAACCACATCTTGTGTAAAAGTTGACTTTTTCTTTCGCGCAAGTAAAAATACTAATGTCAGGTTTCTGAGCGCAAATAAACTTTAAAGCTTCACCTATAACATAAGAAGCCAGACCTCTGTTCCTATAACAGGGATGGGTTACCACTTCACTTAAACCGTAAGCTGTATATATTTCATTTTTGTGATCCAAATGGCATTTTCTGATTCCTACGTGGCAAATTGCCATATTGTTTTCCATGAAAACAAACGAAGTTAAATACGTTTGAGGGGCTGACGGAAAAACTGTATCGCTGCAACTATCACCCCATGCAGTCTTCTCCAAAGCAACAATTTTTTTGGCAATTTCTTCATCAGAATATTGTTGTGGGTACTGTATCAACTCCATGTATGTTCCTCCTCAAATTTGAACCTATCTTTTATCATTATCAGTATTATAGCATAAAAAAATGCAGCACCGATGCCCCAAAAGTATCGATACTGCATATATTGTTACCGCTATTTCTTCTTTATATATAATTTCCAATACATAACTAATAAAATCACCAGAATCACGATGAACACCAATTTCAACATTTGAAAAAAATGGGCATCGTAAAAAAGTACGTAGGAAAAACTGGAACCAAGACTAGAGATTTCAGGTAAAAAATGAACAACAATTAGAATCAAAGAAACAACAATGATTAGACCAAGAAGAACTTTTTTCATGCGCTTTCATCTCCTTCTGCACCAAAAACATAAACATTTTTATAAAATCGTTATTAAATTAGAAATGGCCATCGAAATTTTTCTAAAGAAATCTTTCTAAACAATTCTTTCTATTTTTAGTTTATCAAATTTTTAATTTTTCCGCAAACAGCTTACAAAATAATCGACAACCCGGAAGCAATCAGCAGCACATAGGTCAGCTTCATAAAATAGGCTTCATTGATTTTATTGTGCAGCCAGTTGCCGATATAGACCGATAATATCAGCGGTATGATACACAAGCCAATCAAAATGATATTTTGGGTATTCCAAAGGGCCAGGTCAAAGTTCAAAACAAAAAAGGTTGGATCCAGCACTGCCCACGTGGCTGCAATGGTAGCGCGAAATTCGGATTTATCCTGCAGCATCAGTGTGGCATACAGCACCAGCAGCGCCCCGCCGGACACAAACATGCCGTGTATAATACCGGCTGCCACCAGCACCAACAAACACACCCACTGGGGCAGAGAGGTCGTTTGCGGCAAAAAGAGCCGTTTCAGAGCGGTCAGCACGATGATGACACCATAGGCCGGCAGCAAAAAGCTCATAGGGATGATGCGGTACAGCACCGTTCCCACCAACATACCTGCCACCATAATCAGCAGAATTTTTTTCAGCTCTTTTTTATTGGCATATTTCCATTGCTGCACCGCAATAAACACACAGGATAAAATCGCTGTCACATTTAAAATAAAACGGGCATCCTCCACACCCAGCAGCAAAATAGATGCAGGCATAGCCAGCATAGTGCCCGCAAATCCGGTTACAGTCATAATGGTATTGGATAAAAAGAAAATCAGTAAAAATAAGGCCTGCTCTAACATAACCTATCATCCTCCCTCTTTCTGTATGTAGTATATTTTTAGTTTTTCCGCAGCGTTCTGCGAATGCGGCTTAACGAGGTGGGCGTAATGCCCAGATAAGAAGCCAGCTGGCTTTGCCGGACACGCTGCTCCAATCCCGGATACCGCAGCTGAAATTCCAGATATCGTTCTGTAGCAGAACCCAGCAGAAAACTGCTTTCCCTGCGCAGCTTATAGCGCAGATTACTCTTTAACGCTTCAATATACGCATCTTTCATAAAAACCCAATCCTGCAGCAGCTCCAAATCCCCAATCTGAAAGGCCAAGCCGTCGCAATCTTCCAGCGTTTCGATGCACAAATCCGATTTTTGTGATAAAATCTGCACTTCGGTAAAACAAAAATCCCCTTCTAAAATAAAAAACCGTGTTACATCATTGCCGTCTTTATCCAGATAATAGCTGCGGCACAGCCCTTTGCAAATATAGTAGATTTCCTGCGGCAGTTCTTCCACGGAGAGCAATGTGGTATCTTTGGCATAGTGACGTTCCTGCGCCATGTTCTTCAATTGTTCCTTTAGTTCGGCCGGCATGGCATAGCCTGCAAACCGCTCCAGCGTCTGCTGCAGCATGGTCAGTTTTTCGGTCATCATCAGTATCACCTCTTGTTTACATTGTACAAAAAATTTCCCGCAGCTGCATTATCAAATGTTGAAATTGCTCATTTTATTATCGTGTAAAAATCATACTGCCGACTTATCAATATAAAAGTTTTCTTACCCCCGGTTCTCTCCATTTGATTTTATTCTGCACCAAACTGCGCAAAAAGTTCAATAAAAAATGCAGCACCGATGCCTCAAAAGCATTGATACTGCATATATTGTTATCGCTATTTATTTTTCCTGTTCGGCAGCGGCCAATTCATCAGAAATATCTAAAAATTTATTCATCAGCGGCAAGCAGGTGGCCACAAACACACCGCTGGCCAAAATGCCTGTCTGCACTTTCTTTTTGCGCGGTACGGTAACGCCCAGCACAATGCCCAGTGCGCACAAGCAGATCTTCAGCAGACCAAAATCCATCACCGTTGCCCGTTGGGCATATACTTTTGCACTTTTCCAAAAATGAAACATCGTTCTCACTCCTTTTCCCAAAGCCCTAATATGTGAGCATTTCATCCAGGCGCAGCAATAATTGTTCATACTTAGGCCGCAACTGCTCGGCAGAACGACCGGATGTGTAATACTGCACCCTTCCGTCCTGTTCTTCTAATAACCCCTGTTCTTCCAGCACATGATACAGGTTGTTGACGGTTCCGGCGCTGCCGTCGATCATGGCAATGTCTTCCGGCAAAATCTTATGAAAGCTGTTTTTAAAATAATTAAAGTGGGTGCAGCCCAAAACCACAGTGCAGTACCGATTCAGATCAAAGGGAGCCAGCACTTGTCGCAGATAGGCTTCGGCCTGTCCATCATCAAATACATCTGATTCTGCAAATTCTACCAATTTGGGCAGCGGCAGCAAATCTACCTGATGATGCTGATCCACCTGATGCAGCAGATTCTGCAGCTTTTCCTCCCGAATGGTCACCGGTGTGGCCGTTACCAAAATCCGCTTGGTACAGCTGGTGTCATTGACCGCCGGCTTTACCGCCGGTTCCATACCAAAAATGGGAAAGCTGTATCGCGCCCGCAGCGCCTGAATGGCCACGCTGGTGGCGGTGTTGCAGGCTACCACCAATGCTTTTACATCCTGCTGCGCAATAAAATCCACCGCTTCCTGCACATAACGCCGGATCTCATCCTTTGTCTTTCTTCCATACGGAACATGATCGGTATCTGCATAATACAGAAAATTTTCCTGCGGCATTTTCCGTCTGGCTTGATGCAGCACCGTCAGACCTCCAATGCCGGAATCAAAAAACGCAATCTGCACCGTTGCTTCCTCTCCTCAAACGATCCATCTGTTTCTTTATTGATCGTGTTCAAAAATTATACTTCACAAAATGACATATCATCATCTTCAAGGGCATCTGCCTGGCCAATCTGTTCCTCCCAGGAGCGATGCCGCGCCACAAATACAGCCCGATGGTCTTGTTCCCCCACCGGCTGGCGGGACAATTCCCCATACACAGCAATCACTTCAAAACCGTATAAATCCAGCCACATCCGCAGCAAATCCGGTTCATAAACTTTCTCCCTGTGGAACTCGGTAACCCGCTGATATAGGCCATTATCCTGCTTTAAAAAGAAGGTGATATCCATCTGGCAAATCTGTTCTTCTTGATCAAAATGATTTTCCCACATATATTCGACCTGTGGATGATGCAGTGTAAAAATATTGTCGCCCAGATACTCCCGCAGCTTATAGGGCGTCTGTATATCAAAGATCAGTATCCCGTCATCAGCCATCATAAACTCCAGGCTTTGCAGCAAATGCTGCAGCTGTTCCGCATCGGTAATATAATTCACCGCATCAAATGTAGCAATAACGCCATCGAACACCAGCGGTTCTCCTTCATCATCTTCCAGCAGCAGTTCTGTCATATCCTGCTGCTCCCACCGAATGGGCAAGTTGAGCACCTGATTTTTACGCTGCGCCTGCGCCAGCATATCTGCCGATAAATCAACAGCGGTTATGCGGTATCCCTTCTGCGCTAGCAGCATGGTGATGCTGCCTGTCCCACAGCCCAAATCTAACAAGCGTTTACCGGGACAATGCTGTTCTTCCAATAGGCTGTGTATATAATCGGCCCACTGCTGATAATCAATATCTTCCATCAGCAAGTCATATACAGCCGCCAATGCTTGGTAGGACATACTATTCTCCAATCATGGGCGTGATGTCCACTTCCGGACTGTCGCCCCACAATTTTTCCAGATTGTAATAGGCCCGTTCTTCCGGTTTAAAAATCTGTACAATAACCATTCCATAGTCCAGCAGAATCCAACCGCCGCCCTGATAGCCTTCCCGACGCAGAATCCGTTCATCCAGTGTTTTTTCAATTTTTTCCTCTACAAAATCGGACAGCGCTTTGGTGTGCGGTGTGCTGGTTCCGTTGCAAATGACAAAATAATCGGCAATGCCCGTTTGTCCGTGAATATCCAATACTTTGATATCCATTGCTTTTTTTTCGTCTAATGCTTTAACAATCTCTGTTACGAACTGTAATCCTTCCATGAAAATCCTCCGTTTTTTCTGTTATTAATTTATACATGCAATTGCTGTAAAAAACTGTTTTTACCAATATACTACTATTTAATTCCCATGCCGGTCTTCTATTTTTTCTTCCAGCAAACGATTTCTGGCAGCCACCGACAATGGATGCAGAAACCCATTTTTTTGAATCAAAAAGCTGATGGTATGATCCAAACCGGCCAGAACCCCCAAATCTAAATCACGATGGGCAATGGTGCGCAACGCTTCCACACCGGGAAACTTCCGCTCCGGTTCAATATAATCGGCAATATAAATAATGCGGGCCAGCTGATCCATATCGGGATGCCCCGTTGTATGCCAGCGTATGGCGTTTAAAACGGCTTCATCCTCTACAATGCCCTGCTCCTGCAGCATCCAGGCGCCTACCGCGCCGTGCAGCAAATTGGGCTGCAATAATTCCACCGAATCCTGCACCAGATTATGCTCCACCGCCAGCTCCAGCAGTTCGCTGTTGGGCACTTCTCTGGCATAATCATGCAATAATCCGGCCAGATAGGCCTGCGCAATGTTGCCGTTAAACATACCGGCCAACTTGGCCGCCGTATTGGCTACCCCTACCGAATGGGTATACCGTTTTACCGACAGCCGTGTTTTCAGCAGCTCTTTATAGCCTTCCACCTTTATTTCCATACTATGTTTCACCTCATCGATAATTTTTTCCGGCACCAATTGGCTGATATCATGCTGCAGCGCAATCTGCTTCCGCACCTCTGTAGATGAAATATTTAAGGCATCAATTTCCAGGCAAAGTATACCGTCCTTGTGCTGCTTTGCCTCTTTCTGCAATCGTTCCGGTATACTGCTGCCATACCCCGGACGGGTGGTAGCCACAAAATGGCACAAATCCAAAATTTCTTCCCAATGGTGCCAGTGATCCAAATAAGTCAGCGAATCTGCACCGGTCAGAAAATAAAACTCACAGTCAGGCTCTGCCTTATGCAGCGCCTTTAACGTGTGCACCGTATACGACTTTCCTTCCCGCTCTTGCTCTATGTCCAAAATGCGATAGGTGTTGTTTCCTTCCAATGCCTGCGCAAGCCACTTTCTCCGTTTTTCATAAGGACTGATCTTCCAGTCCTTATGAGGCGGATGGGCAGCGGGAATAAACCAGATCTCCTCCAGATCTAACTTCTGCTGGCACTGTTCAGCCAAACGCAGATGACCAAAATGCACCGGATCAAACGTACCGCCCAATAACCCTATTTTTCTCATTTGCGAATCTGTCCGTTTCCATTGACAATATATTTATAGCTGGTCAGCTCTTTTAGCCCCATAGGGCCGCGAGCATGCAGCTTTTGCGTGCTGATGCCGATTTCGGCGCCAAAGCCAAACTGGAACCCATCGCTGAATCGGCTGGACGCATTGACATACACAACAGCAGCATCCACCATCTGCTGGAACTGACGGGCATGGTCATAACGATTGGTCACAATCACTTCCGAATGTCGGGTGCCGTAACGGCGAATGTGCAGAATGGCTTCCTCAATGCTGTCCACTACCTTTACAGAAAGAACCAAGCCATGGAACTCTGTGGCATAATCTTCTTCGGTAGCAGCCTTACTTTGAGAAACATACTGCATGGTTTCCGGACAGCCGCGCAGTTCCACACCGGCCTGCAGCAATTTTTCCGCCGCCGCAGGCAGCAGCTGAGCAGCAACCGACCGATGCACCAGCAACGATTCGGTAGCATTGCACACACCGGGGCGCTGCACCTTCCCATTTAAAATAATCTCTACCGCCATATCCAAATCGGCAGTTTCATCCACATAAATATGACAATTGCCTACACCGGTTTCAATCACCGGTACAGTCGCATTTTTTACCACATTTTGAATCAGCCCTGCACCGCCGCGGGGAATCAACACATCCAAATATTGATTCAGGCGCATCATTTCATTGACCGTTTCCCGACTGGTATCCGCAACCAACTGAATGGCACCTTTGGGAATACCTGCTGCTTCTGCCGCCTGGCTCAGCACCGCTGCAATTTTCAAATTGGAACAGATGGCATCCCCGCTGCCGCGCAATAAAACCGCATTGCCCGATTTCAGACACAACGCCGCCGCATCAGCTGTCACATTGGGACGGGCTTCATAAATCATACCAATAACACCCAATGGCACAGCAATCTTGCCAATCTGCAAATCATCTTTATTCAGCCACATTTCTTCTACATGACCTACCGGATCAGGCAGATCTGCCACAGCCCGCAATCCGTCAGCCATATCCTTTACGCGGCTTTCTGTCAGCAAAAGTCTGTCCAAAAATGCCTGCGGCTGACCTTTTTCTCTGGCGCGCTGCATATCCTCTTCATTGGCAGCCAAAATCTCCTGCATAGCTTGCTCCAGCCCGTCTGCCATAGCCAACAAGCCCTTGTTCTTCTGTTCGGTTGTCATAATTGCCAACTGATAACTGGCTTCCTTGGCCAGATATCCTTTTTCCTGCAGTTCATTCATGCATGTCGCCTCCTATAACACAAGAGACAAATTATCCCTGTGTATGACTTCATCATAATCTTTATAACCCAAAATAGAACAGATATCCTTACACTTTTGTCCTTTGATTCGATTTAACTCTATCCAGCTGTAATTGGTAATACCTCTGGCAAATTCCCTGCCCTGCAAATCTACAATCTGCACCACAGCGCCCGCCGAAAAATCACCTTCCACAGCAGTAACCCCGCTGGGCAGCAGGCTTTTTCCTTTATGAAGCAGCGCCTCTTTGGCTCCGTCGTCAATGATGATCCTTCCACCCACATGAGAACCAAAGGCAATCCAGCTCTTCCGCAAATGAGGCTTCATATCCACCGGCAAAAACAACGTGCCCACATCTTCTCCGCTGGTCAATCTGCGGATGATGTTATCCTCTGCGCCGTGGCCGATCATCAGCGGAATGCCGGCATTTACCGCAATGCGGGCGGCTGTGATTTTTGTAATCATACCGCCGGAGCCGAACTTACTGCCTACATTGCCCGCCAGTCCTTCAATTTCTTCATTAATGGTTTCCACAACAGAAATCCGTTTGGCATTTTTATTTTTGCGCGGATCTCCATCATAAAAACCATCAATATCCGTTAACAGCAAAATCAGGTCGGCATCAATCAAAGTGCCTACCAATGCTGCCAGGGTGTCGTTATCGCCAAATTTGATTTCTTCAAACGCCACTGTATCATTTTCATTGACAATGGGAATCACGCCGAATTTCAATAACGTCAGCAGCGTATTTCTGCCATTTAAAAAACGCTGCCGATGTTCCAGATCTGCCTTGGTCAAAAGCAGCTGCGCCGTTGCCTGCCCATATTCGGAAAACATTTTTTCATAGATGTGCAGCAAAATACCCTGTCCTACCGCTGCCACAGCCTGCTTTTCCGGAATTGTTTTGGGCCGCTGCTCCAGATTAAGTTTGCCCATACCGGCACCAATAGCGCCGGAGCTGACAAGCACCACATCTTTTCCCTGATTGCGCAAATCAGATAACTGCCGCACCAACCGTTCAATTTGCTCCAGATTCAATTTTCCGTTTTTATGAGTCAGCGTACTGGTGCCTACTTTTACCACAATTTTTTGCGCATGTTCTACCAACGCCTTATATGCTTCACGCCCCATCACTGTCACACATCCTATTTTTTTGGTAATTCAATAACCGGCTTTTTGGGATGACGGCGATACAGCACCACATTGCGGCCAATCACCTGCACCAGCTCAGCGCCGCTTTGCTCTGCCAATGCCTGCGCCACCTCGTCCACTTCATCCAGACAATTTTTCAATACTTTAATTTTTACCAGCTCTCTGGCGTCCAGCGCCTCATTCAAGCTGTGCAGAACACTTTCTGTTACACTGCCCTTACCAACCTGCACAATAGGCTCCATGGTATTGGCCAAACTTCTTAAAAACCGTTTTTCTTTTCCATTTAACATCTTATGAATTCCCCTTATTTTTATTCACATTCTTTTTATATTGCGCGGCCAGGCTCTGCAAACGAGCCTGTCTGGATTGCTGCTGATCCTTCACAAACGTTTTTTCCCCCGCAGACTCTACCCATTTTCCGGCAGGGCCCTTACGAGGCGCTGCATAAACATTTTTACCCATATGTGACTTCATCCTCCCGCTAAAATTTCTAATATTTTATTATAGCATATGAACTTACAGATGTCAGTTTTCTCAAAAAATCTTTTCAAAAAAAATTTATTTCCAACTTTTCTCTGTTGCTGCCCATCTAATATATTATAATAATGAACAAACTACCAACTGAGGTGAATTTCGTGCAGCAACTTTATCAACAACTGACCGCCTTTCTTTTAGCGGATCAACAACATTTCTACCGCGTAGCCTACAGCTATTGCCACAATCCGGAAAACGCCATGGACATCGTGCAGAGCGCCGCCTGCAAAGCGTTGGAAAAATATCATACAATCAGAGAACCCCAATACTTAAAAACATGGTTCTATCGAATTTTAATCAATGAAAGCCTTGATTTTCTGCGCCGCAACAAAAAAGAAATCATTGCAGAAGACTTTTTGGAAGAAGACCACCATGACCCATTATCCAGCCAGGCCGATTATCTCGATTTATATCAGGCAATCCTGCAGTTGCCGCCCAATATCAAAACCATCATCCTGCTACATTACTTTGAGGACATGACCCTTCGCCAAATCGCAGAAGTAACACAGATTAACGAAAACACAGTAAAATCCCGCCTTTACAGCGGATTAAAAAAATTATCTCTTATCTTAAAGGAGGACACGCCATGAAAATCGACCAAACTCGTTTACAGCAGGCTCGTCAGCAATATGAACAAATCCCTGTGCCGCCCCAATTAAATGCAAAACTGGAGCAGGTCATTGCACAACATCCTTATCAGAAACCGGCTGCGCCCAAAAAAACATTCTATCGTTCCCTTTCCGCCATTGCCGCAACCTGTCTGGTTGCCTGTTTGACAATCCTGAATGTGAATCCTTCCATTGCGCAGGCAGTAGAGCATATTCCACTGCTGGGCACCATCACCCGCGTTTGTACCGTACAAACCTGGTTCAGCCAAACAGACAACAACACCATCTCTGTCAATCAACCAGCGGTGGACGGCAGCAGCGCGCTGTCCCAATCCATCAACGCCCAGATTGAACAATTTGTAGCCCAGCATACAGCAGAAGCGCAGCAGCGGCTGGATGACTACAAAGAAGCCTTTCTGGCCACCGGCGGCACCATGGAAGAATGGCAGCAGCGCAATCTGCAGGTCAACATTGATTACAACATCACCTGCCAGAACGACCGGTATCTGTCCTTTGTCATTACCTCCATTGATAACTGGAGCAACGCTTACACCGACCATTATTATTACAATATTGATTTACAGACCAATCACCAGATTACCTTGCAGGATATCCTGGGCGACGACTACATTGCCATTGCCAACGCCAGCATCCAACAACAAATGCAGGAACGGACAGCAGCAGATGACACCCTTTCCTATTTTACTGCTGACCAGGGCGGATTTTCCACCATCGATGCCGCAACCGCATTTTATATCAATCAGGCAGGCAATCCCGTCATTGTCTTTGAGCCATATACAGTTGCACCGGGCTTTATGGGACAGCAGGAATTTGAAATTATCTCCAAATAGAACCAAAAAGGGACTGTAAAACAAGCCCCAACAAAGAAAAAGGACTTTTCCCTCAAATGAATGAGAGAGAAGTCCTTTTTTCGCGGCATTTAACTGCCAATGAAAAACAAAGCCATATTGCACACGCAATACCCAATCAACAGCATTTCTCCAAACTACCAGGAAGAACAATATCTTTGCAGAAAGTCCACCTCTGGATGGAGATTTCTGCAGGCTGTCCCAATCGTGGCAGACGCAGTCTGACTAAGATGGACAGACCAGGAAATGTCCAGAGCAGCGCGTGGACGCTGCAACAGATATTGTCCGGCAGACTATGATTTTAAATAATCGGGTTAATTAGTAATTGACAGTGGAAAATATGTAGCGGTATACTTAATGTATTGTAAGGAAATCTATACTTTTTTACATGCACAAAAAAAGTGGTTATATAGCGTTTGAGTCGCTACATAACCACTAGATATGCTGTATCATTTGCATTTTTAAAATTTATAATTAGAAAAACTGATTTAAAACCAAAGCAATTTACTATTTTATCATATACTTAGTGCCCCTGCCCTTGCCTTCCACCATTACCACACCCTTTTGCCCCATGTCTTTCAATAACTGTGTTGTCTTTGATTTGCCAAAAGGTGCATACGGTGCAATTTCACGAATCGATTTCCGCACCGTCCTGCTTAAAAGTTTATATATGGTTCTCTCGTCTTCCGTTAAGTTTAGGTTCTTTTCAAAAATCGGAAGCACAATCTTAATTGTATTCTCCGACACCTCAAAATCAGGATTTTTTAATCCCTCTTCATAGAGTTGTTTGATTCTTGTAATTCCCGTTCCGAATATCTCCACAAATCCCAATCTATAAAATACATTCGCAAGATTTCTATTCCTCAAAACAGAAATTTTACCTGATAAATACTCCTCTTCCGTTATTCCGGACGGCAACCCTCCGGGAGAAATAACTTCTATCCTGTCATCAAACATCAACACTCTAATTTGTGATTCCACATCCCAGACTCTATGAATCAAAGCATTTGCAATAGCCTCTCGAAATGCAGCTTCCGGTATTTTTTCCATCTTTTTTCTATCAGCACCCTGTATTATTTCATATTGGTAATAATCCCTAAACACCTCTATTGATTTCTCATATACATCTAACAACGACATATGATCAAATGTTGCTCTCTTTTCAATCATGCTGATAGTCTCACCAAATTTCACCATATCAATTCCCGGAAAATCATTCTTATCCGCCAAAAGACCAGCCGCATGATTATACCCATTGACATTGTCATATAAATTCAATGTTTTTAAGATATCCTGATTAAATGTTTCAATTTGAATACGTTCTTTTAACTTGCGATGCAACGTTTCAAAAGATAAATCCTGTTCTTTATACGGTAACTCTTCAAACTTAATATTTTTTCCCTCCAAAACAAGTCTTGAAAATTCCAGCGTATCTACCTCTATCGTTGCCGTATCGTTTCGCTTGTATGCCTTTGATTTATATAAATACGGCTTCTGAACACCACTTTTTACAGTAAGTTTTATGGTTTGACCGCTATTTTGTATTTCAAGCGCATAATTAGGCTGCGGAGAAATACTGTCATTAATTTTATTTTCAATATCCAAGCAGGATTGCTTTACGTCTGGCAACCCTTTTACATGACCATTATCATCAATGCCAAAAAGAATTACCCCGCCATCGTAATTTGAAAACGCACTCACCGTTTTTAAAAACGTATTCGTAATCGTTTCCTTAAACTCCATCGTTCTGCTTTCACCCATACGCTCCATATCCTTTCCCGTCTCATTGCATATATTATATGCAAAATCAATCAAAAAAACAATCGTAAAATTTTACGATTGTTTTTTTGATTGATTTCGATTGCAAAACGCACAATTCACTTTTTTATTATGCACCAAACAGTAACCAACTATCCAATCAACAACACCTCTCCAAACCACCAGGAGGGCAACATCTTTGCAGAAAGTCCACCTCTGGATGGAGATTTCTGCAGGCTGTCCCAATCGTGGCAGACGAAGTCTGACTAAGATGGACAGACCAAGAAATGTCCAGAGCAGCGTGTGGACGCTGCAACAGATATTGTCCGACAAACCATAGACGAATCCCACTGCCCCATGGGCAACAACACTTCTCACAAACCACCAGAAGGATAATCTCTTTGCACAAAAAAAGACTCCCAACCCATTTTTCGAGCCGGAAGTCCCTTTTTTCAGGGCTTTTCTTCACCCTTTTATTCTAAATGTTCAATCAATTTCAAAATTTCTTATTTTCTGCTGATAACAGCTTTTGCTTTATCTGCAATATTGGCAGCTGTCAACCCGTATTTCTCCAACAGCTGATCCGGCAAACCAGATTCCCCAAAGCTGTCTTCCACACCAACACGAGCCATCGGCACAGGACAATGTTCCACCAAAACCTCTGCCACTGCACTGCCCAATCCGCCGTAAATATTGTGTTCTTCACAGGTAACCATTGCCCCTGTTTTCTGCGCCATTTCTATAATCAGCTGCTGATCCAGCGGTTTAATGGTGCTGATATTTACCACTGCAGCAGAAATTCCATCAGCCGCCAGCGCTTCCGCCGCTTCCATCGCCTTGCTTACCATAATGCCGGTAGCAACCAGAGTCACATCAGCGCCGTCTTTCAGCACAACACCTTTGCCGATCTCAAACTGATAGGTTTCATCAAACAATACAGGCACTTTCGGGCGGCCCAAACGAATATAAACCGGACCATCATATGCAGCAGCAGCCATAATCACCTGCTTGGTTTCCACACCATCTGCCGGTACAATCACAGTCATATTCGGCAATGCCCGCATCAAAGCAATATCTTCCAGCATCTGATGAGAACCGCCATCCTCCCCAACTGTCAAACCGGCATGAGTAGCAGCAATTTTCACATTCAATTTGGGATAAGCGATAGAATTGCGAATCTGATCATAAGCACGTCCTACCGCAAACACTGCAAAACTGCTGGCAAAAGGAATCTTTCCCGCCGCAGCAAAACCGGCAGCCGTCCCCAACAAATTTTGCTCTGCAATTCCCATATTAAAAAACCGTTCCGGAAATACCTTCTTAAAATCATTTGTTTTTGTAGATTTGGACAGGTCGGCATCCAGTACGACAACCTTGTCATTCAATGCGCCCAGCTCAGCCAAAGCCTGACCGTAGGCGTCCCGTGTTGCAATATTTGCCATGTTTCTGTTCCTCCTCCAATTAGTTCAATTCTGACATTGCCTGCGCAACCTGTTCTTCACTGGGCGCGCTGCCATGCCAGCCAGCCTGGTTTTCCATATACGATACACCCTTGCCTTTTACGGTTTTGGCAATAATCACACTTGGTTTTCCCTGTTCCGCTTTAGCAGCTGCCACAGCGTCTGCAATCTGCCGGAAATCATGACCATCAATTACCTGCACATGCCAGCCAAAGGCCGCAAATTTTTGATCCACCGGATTGGGGGACATCACATCGTCAATATTACCGTCAATCTGCAAGCCATTGTTATCCACAAAAGCAATCAGATGATCCAGTTGATACTGACCTGCCGCCATAGCAGCTTCCCATACCTGACCTTCCTGCAGTTCGCCGTCGCCCAGCAGCGCATATACATAATTATCTTTCTGATCCATCTGCAGCGCCAGCGCCATGCCGACAGCAGCCGAGATACCTGTGCCCAGCGAGCCTGTAGACATATCTACCCCCGGAACCTTGTTCATATCCGGATGGCCCTGCAAATGGGAACCGATTTTACGCAGAGTAGATAATTCCTCTACAGGAAAATATCCTTTATTAGCCAGAGCCGCATACAATACAGGCGCAGCATGGCCTTTCGACAATACAAAACGGTCCCGTTCTTCCCATTTTGGATTTGCCGGATCAATTTTCATTTCTTCAAAATAAAGATAGGTTACAATCTCAGCCGCTGACAGAGAGCCGCCCGGATGGCCCGATTTTGCCTGACCAATCATGGCAACAATGTCTTTTCTGATTTTTCTTGCCTGTTCTTTCAGCATCTGTTCATTCACTGACATATCCTCCTAATGCATTGTGAGCATCATTCGCTGCCGGACTGCCATGTACAGCCCCACCAACAGAACAATGCCGTCATCGATTATTTGATACGATAACATTATACCATCATTCTAATAAGTTGTTTAGTGTGAAATCAAAATATTTTCTTCTTTTTGCGGGCATTTTTTTCGGTTTTCCTGCTGCGCCTTCACCGCTGTCAGCAAATTTTGCTGATGAACAGTCCACATCTGATGCAAACTGCTGCACAAATATACCGCCAGCCCCATCCAGATAAACACAAATACCATGAAATCTTCTATGGTAAAGCTTTCGCCATAAAGCACAACGCCCAAAACCAAACTAATGGTAGGTGAAATATACTGGAAAAATCCCACTGTAGAAAACGGAATATTTTTTACTGCCATACCGTACAGCAGGAGCGGAATCGCCGTTACCACACCACTGGCCACAGTCAGCAGCACCATTGCCCATCCATACGGCACCGCCCCTTGTCCCTGACCTTCCATAAAAAACAGCGCTATCAGAAAAATAGGAAACATACAAGCTGTTTCCAGCGTCAGAGAAGTCAGCCCATCCAGCTGCAATGTTTTTTTGATGGCGCCATAAGAGGCAAAACTAAACGCCAGAGTCAAGGCAATCCACGGCACCTGACCAAAACGCAAAATCATAATCAATACGCCCACAGCCGCCAGCATCATAGCAACCCATTCCCACAGCGTCAGCTTTTCCTTGAAAAAACAAGTGCTGAACAAAATTACAATCAACGGATTGAGATAATATCCCATACTGGCATCTACAATATGATTCATATTCACCGCCCAGATATACACGCCCCAGTTTAGCGTCACCAACGCCGAGGCCAGCCCAATGCGCGCCATACGGCCGGGCTGCTTTAACTCCGCCTTTATCTGCGGCCAGTTCTTTTTCAGCAGCACCAACCCAATACAGAAGAAAAACGAGTACACAATACGGGCACTTAAAATATACATTGCCGGGAGCTGCGCCAACAACTTCCAAAAAATCGGCAGCAGCCCCCAGATGATATAGGCTGACGCCGCAGCCAAATATCCATAATTCATTTCTTTCGCTTCCTTTTTTGTTTAATAATAATTTACCACAAGTTATTATTATAGCACACTCTGCATAGAATCCAACTACCATTCCTTGTATGATACATTGATTCCTTTTATCAGCGGCATAACAAAAAAGGATTCCTATCATTCTATTCCTGCCACAAAGCAGCCAGAGCTTCTGCGCTCACCCCTGCCAGCAGCGCCTCCTCTCTGCTGGAAAAATTGTCAATGCAGAGCAATCCGTTGGCAGATGGCTGCTCTGTATAGTATTGACTATCATAAAAATTGATATGATTGGCTGTTTTGTCCCAACTGACAGATAAGCCATGATTTTTTCCCATTGTTTTTATCTGCAAATACCAGTGCCCATCCACCAAAAAGCCCGGTGCAGTGTAATCCCGACGGATACGGTCTTTTTCAAATACGGAATACCGAACTGTCTGCGGCATATCCGGATTATAGGTAATGTCATAAAATTTCAAAACCGCTCTGGCATACACCTTACCCAACACATGCAGCCGCTCCGGATTGGCATACCAGCTGGCTTTCGGCCCATCTACAAAAAAATTTTCACACAGGATGGCCGGCGCTGCTACCTGATTGAGCCAGCCCAAATCGGTTCTGGTTTTGACACCGCGGCTGCCGCCCGGAAAAAACTGCTGCACCTCATTATGAAACTTCTTGGCCAGCTTTTCAGAAATCTTCAGATTGCTCCAGCCGCTTTTTGACTGATAAAATACTTCAAAACCGCTGCCGCCTCCGGCATTGGTATGCACTGCCACCGCCAAATCAGGATCATAGGCATTGCACTCAGCAATCTGCTTTTTTAATGGATCATCCTCATCCTCCCCTCTGGATAACTTCACCTGAAACCCGTGCCGCTGCAAATCACCCTGCATAGCTTTGGCCACAATCCAATTGCACTGCGCCTCCACAATCAACCCATCCGGGCTCACTGCGCCGGGGTCCTTTCCGCCATGTCCTACTGCAATAAATATACGTTTATCTCTCGTCTGCTGCATCTTTGCTTCCTCCTTATCTCCACATTTGCATCGCTGCAATTAATAGCGATCGCTCCGTTTCTGCTCTCATGGTATCCAGCTATTATCCTTCCACCAGGCCCACATAGCCGCCATGGCTGTGAACAATGCTGTCAGCAACTCGCTCAGCTCCTGCTCCGATATGGGCAAAATACTGTATCCGAACACCATCAGCAGCTGATTCAGCAATGCCAGAAATAACACCGCTGTACGCACCAGCACTGCAATTTGCTCCTTTTTCATAATTCTGCTCCTTTCCGGCCATTAGCAGAACAAAGCCGCCCCGCTCCCGGCAGAGCGGCCTGTCCCTTTTTATCAGCCAAATAAGGTTTGTGTTGTAATTTCCACAAGGTCTGCGCCAACCACAGTAGTCAGCAGATTTCCCTTGCTGTCATTCAAAATAGCTTTGGCTACCAGCGATTCCGCCGCTGCAGATACAGTTTCTGCATCCAAATTGTCCAGCGGATCATCGGTGCTTAATGTTGTTTTGGTATTGGCATCGCTGGATAAATGAATATTCAGCTTTCTTTGTGTTTTAATATTGGTTTCTGGCATAATCATAACCCCTCTCTTATTGTATGCGGACAGCCTGCCCATAACAGGCTGCCCTGGTTCTGGTTTCCTTACACAGTAATCTGCCGTACATCTACACGCCGATATTCTAATACAGGCTTCTTCTGCAGTCCGCCCACAATGGTCAGCGCCGCGGCAATCTCACCGTCAGTTGCATCCGGCTTAAAATGCTTGATACTCTTAGTACCCAGCTTTTCTGTATCGTTTCCGTAAATAATGCGTCCTTCTGATTCCATCTTATCCATAAAATCCTCTCCTCATCTAATCATCATTTTCATAAATTTCACTGTTTGTATGGTTACTTCATCGCGATGTCTTGCTTCAGGCAGGCCCTTACCTTGACTATATTGTACCGGAAACAGGCCCCATTGCACAAAGCAGGTTAATTTGCCCACTGCCTGGTTATTTTCAGAAAACCTTAGTTATTTTGCAAAATAACCAAGATCTGCCCAAAATAACTGCCTTTATACAAAATAACCAAGATAGCAAAAAAGTTTTTCTGTCAACCAATAGGGTTTGTGTGCATTTTATTAAAACAATTTAACCAAGATACAAAAAAACGCCTGCCGATTGTGAAGTTTCACAACCGGACAGACGATTTTTGATAATTTCCTTTATATAGTGAATTTTTTATATAATTACACTGCCGCAGTCTTTACCGCAAACCCATTCACAATTGGCTCAGACACTTCTCCATCATCTTAAAACACAGACCCATGCCAACGACGGCCTGTCGGCAAAAATGCATTCCAAACCACAATACGATACTAGAGGAGGCTTCACTATGGGAAATTTGTACGGTTATATCCGAGTATCCACCAAAGACCAGTGCGAGGATCGGCAGCTTTTGGCCATGCGCCAATTCGGCGTGCCGGAGAAAACCATCTATCTGGACAAACTCAGCGGAAAAGATTTTGACCGCCCGCAATATCAGCGGCTGCTGAAAAAACTGCAGCCCGGCGATGTGCTGGCAGTCAAATCTATTGACCGACTGGGACGTAATTACAGTGAAATACAGGAACAGTGGCGATTTATCACCAAAGAGAAACAAACTGATGTGGTAGTGTTGGATATGCCATTGCTGGACACCCGGCAAAAAGCAGAAGATCTGACCGGCGCTTTCATCACAGATTTGGTACTGCAAATCCTCTGTTATGTAGCCCAATTAGAACGGGAAGCTATCCGCCAGCGGCAGGCAGAAGGCATTGCAGCGGCCAAGGCGCGAGGCGTTCGGTTCGGAAGAGAAAAAATGCCTGTACCGGACGCTTTTTATCCGCTCTGGGCTAAATTTTGCAAAAAAGAGATTACTGCGCGGGCGGCAGCCAGAGAACTGGGCATTGTTCACAGCACCTTTTTAAAATGGGGACAGGAGCAAACTGCACAAAAAAATTTGTAATGATTTGCTGGTTTTAAGGGTAGACTTT
>CALXUG010000012.1 GCA_944391625.1 uncultured Clostridia bacterium | reverse complement strand
CAGGTTGACTTTGCTGCTACAATCGCTGCCGTCGGCGGTGTAAGAATGCCTCGTGACTGCGAAGGCGCACCGGTTTACCCAGCACTGGCAGAAGAATTTTAATTGGCAGTTTAACCCTTTCTCTCGATTACCTTCTTAAAAATATAATAAAAAATGGAAAAGGTGCTGTGAAAAACCATAAAATTGGTTTTCACAGCACCTTTTCCTAACTGAAGAAATCAACAAATTTTTAATTCTACAGCAACAAGGAAGTATGCTTTCATCTATTACTGATCCCGTATTATTCTTCCAACTTATAAAAGCTATCCAGGTTTAATTCCCGTTTTAATTCTTCTTCTGATGGCAAATATGTGAAATACTTAGATGCAAATATTTGGCGATTATCCTAAAGCCCTTGCCTGCTCATCTGACACACGCATTAAAAGTCGATAATGAGACCAGCTTAATTCGGCACACAGTGTGTGCCGAATTGGAAACAGACAGTAAAACTGACGCATTGCCCGAAGATTACGGACTGTAAAGCCTTTTCCAAATTCAGCAGTCAACTGAGCAGAGAGATATTCCAATAATTTCTTTCCATACTCAGCCCTGTCATTTTCTCCACATGCTTTATAGATTTGTTCTCCTATTTCCCAGTAGGTTGTAACCATCGTAGAATTTATCGCTGTACTCAGCCGATGCTGTGCGAAAACAATAGAATTGCGGATAGAATGATATGTTTGCTCCGCATTTTGATTTATCTGCAAATCTTGATTCAATTTTTCTCCCTCCTTTTTGAAAAAATCGCTTTTCCTCATCGCTTACTGGATTATCTTTATAAGCAGGACATGATAAAAATAACCTGTTTCACTTCATAAACTTCTATCCCCAATTAAGAAAAGACACCATGCGTTTCTCCGTAACCGGATAATATTTTTAACATACTGGCTATCAGAAAATCTTCTTTGGCTTCTTCTTGATAAAGCACATAACCCCGAATCCAACCCTCTTCTTCCAAAGGAACGGTAAGCAAATCATTTTGTTTTGCCTGCTCTGCCGCGCAAACAGACCAGAAATTGTTCCGACGCAGCAAATCCAGAAAAATAGCGGTGTTATTGACCATATGGCGGATATCCGGCTTACCATACTGGCTTAAAAATTCATACATAAAGGTATCGCCGTCTTCAGTTTGGGAAAGCAGCACCAGCGGCTTTTTCAGCAAGGTATGCACCGACATACTGGTTAACTGTTGCGCCTCTGGATTATCCCGCGCCGTTGTGGCATACAGCTGCATTCTGGCCAAAGGTTCTGCCACAATGCCTTCCGGTAAAGTACTTCTCACTGTGTCCAGACTGTCTACGGTCAAAAGAATGCTCAGCGATTTTTCCTCCTGCTCCAACAGAATTTCTTCCCTGCTTCTGGTTAATAAATTAACATTGACATAAGGAAAATATTCCCGAAACTGATCCAGCACCCGCACCATATTGTGAGCGCCAATCATGCTGGTGCAATACATATTGATGCTGTCCACCACATGGCTGTAATATCGTTTGCTGGGATAAAGATAAGGACGCTCCAGCTTATCCAGCGCTTCTACAATGGTGCGAACTTCCCGCAAAAAGAATGCGCCGTCTTCCGTTACCTGCACCCCTTTATGAGAACGGTCAAAAATACTCACATCGTATTGATGCTCCACATTTTTTATAATGATACTCAAATTCTGCTGCTTCATATGCAGCTGCTCCGCTGCCTGTCGAATGGAACCGCAATCTGCTACCACAAGCAGATATTTCAAATAGTCTGTATTCAAATGTATCTCCTCCCTGATAACTTACTGCTTTTTTTATTATTTTCTATTATAAAGAGGCGTCAGAGATAAAACAAGATAATATAGAAAATACGGTCTGCCAAATTTAAAAGGAGCTATGAAAAATTCTTTTCGCCGCTCCTTTTGCTGATTGAACAATATTTACTTTTAATCTAACTCTTAGGCGTTGTCATCCATATTGTCCCGCTCTGGGATAGAATCCTCTTTTTTATAAGCAAAAATGAGTGCGTTTCTGATATTGCATTACAAAAAAATGAGCGAGTTTTTGATATCGCATTACAAAAAAATGAGCGAGTTTTTGATATCGCATTACAAAAAAATGAGCGAGTTTCTGATATTGTATTACAAAAAAATGAGCGAGTTTCTGATATTGCATTACAAAAAAATGAGCGACTTTTTGATATTGCATTACAAAAAAATGAGCGACTTTTTGATATCGCATTACAAAAAAATGAGCGACTTTTTGATATCGCATTACAAAAAAATGAGCGACTTTTTCATATTTCATCACAAAAGATGAGTGAGTTTATAAAGTATCTCATTTAGCTATCTATGCTGCAGATATTCCATTTAAAAAATAGACTGAAAACAGGACCTTTCACTCATCAGTTTGTGTGAAAAGTCCTGTTTTCTATAATAATTACATGTTGATAAGAAAACTTATTTTCTTTACCCCAAATTCGTTCTCAGAAAAATTAATTTTCAAAAATTTGATAAATCGGTGCTCCTTCGCACTGATGCGGCATACGCACATCCAATAAGGTTGCAATTGTTGGTGTTACGTCCACATGTTTTACCACCCGCTCTGTCAAATAGTTTTCTTTGATGCCAGGGCCTGCCGCTATAAATACCGAACGCACCGATGTGCCGCAAGCGCCGTCCAATGTGGAAAGCCCATCGGCGTGATCCAGATTATAACCCTCTGCCAGATAGAAAATAATATCGCCGCTGTCAGGGCCGCCAGATCCCAGCAGAATTGCATCGCGGTTGCGCAAAGCCAGCGAGATGGTGCGATGGCCTGTTTCTTTATCCCGCAGACTATATAAATCGGTCATAATGCGTTCTTCCAGTTCAAACTGATCAGCAGGATCGACAATACCGTGTTTTTCCCGGCCTTTTAAATTGATGCAAATCTGATTCATGCGATTGCAGACCGCTGTCGTTTTGCTCCAGTCAATTTCATGCAGGTCATTGCCGTTTTCATCCTTCTGCAGCACCGTATAGCCAAAGCGAACCATATCTACCGCAGTGATAGAGCTGCCGCCAACCATACCGTATTCCGGTTCATACTCCGGACAAACCTGCCCATGGTCGGAAACAATCAGAATTGTCCAATCATCATCTAACATACCCATAAAGTAACCGATATACTCATCTGTCTGAATATACACATCTTCAAACAAACGCTGACAGGTTTCCGGACTTAATTTACTTCCTTTTTTCAGATATTTTACCAGCATGTGACCTTGCATATCCACGTTATGGAAATGAGAGAAAATCACTTCAAAGCCTTTGGTTTCTGCCAAATATTTAATTGAATCGGCATTCCATTTTGCGGCTCTGTCCCATGTAGCTTTCATACATTTGGAAATCAGGCGTTCATCACTGCCGCCGGCCAGACAAATCGGCTGCGGATAACCCACGTTCTCGGTGATATCTTTTAGCAGACTTTTTGGATACCATACAGCATCGTTGTTAAAGTCCATCGCAGCGGATACCCACAGTTTTAAAGAACTGCCGTCCGGCGCTATTTCCAGCAACCGCATATTACGATTTACCATTAAGCGTTCGTCATGTTTGATGGATTCATCTATAATATCGCTGGCATAAACGTCATTTTCCAGCACCACAATAGGAGCATCTGTTTTTTTATTTTTATAAATAGCCAGCTTGTCATACACACCTGCTTCGTTTTTCAACAGTAAGCATGGACGGCGCAGCAGCCCTTTCGACAGCAATAAGGTGCATTCTAACCCATCTTCCGGAGCGCTTTCCCATCCTTTTGCCGGTTTAATTGGCGAATATACAATATCAAAGGGAATATCGGACAGTTCCAGAACATTTTCTTCCCGGGCAATGGTAATTCGTTTGATCTCTGTTGCCTGCATTCTGGCGCCAACGGTATTGGAGCTTTCTTCGGCCAGTTCCATACCTGTTTCAAAACAAGGAATATTGGTGTCAGATGCAGCCTTGCTGCGGAACAGCACCTGATCGGTCTTTGTGCCGGCCACCAATAATAACTCGCTTTCCACTTCGGCAGTACCGATGTTTGGGCCGCCGGGCTGGGTGCCATCCACTACGTACAAATTTGGATTATCACTGGTTGGAGGCCAGCTGGAACCGGGCCAGTGCCACACCAGTGTTTTCAAACCGGCTTCGGCCGTTACATTCCATAACTGCTCGGCTTTGCAGAAAGTAGAATCGAAATTGTGCGCTACAATATCTAAATCCTCAGTGCGTCTGTAATATTCGGTGATGCCATGGGTGCTGGGATTTGCCCCAGTGGCCAGTGTGGTCCACATCGGCGGTGTAACGGTAGGATGACCGCCTATCATTTCCATGCGGGTTTGAGCAGCGCCCCGTTCCAGAAATTTTTTGGCATTGGGCATTTTTCCTTCATCCATATACTGTTTCAATAATCTAGGGTCCAAAGCATCAATTCCTAATACAAATACCTTGTTTGTCTTTTTCATCGTAAAAACCTCCTGTGATTTACTTTGCAACCGGATACTTGCCTTGACTTCAAAAACGAACTTTCTTATACTTTAAAATAAAGAACAAAGCAGGCCGCATTTGCAATACATCTTTTCCTTGATTGTTATTATATGGCGTAACTGCTGTTTTCCATAGATACGAATAATTTGCAGCAAATTCATTTCATTGCAACAAAATAGTTGCAGTCATTCAAAACCAATTTATTGAAAATAGAGGTGTTTTTATGAATACAGACCATTTAAAGTATTTGCTGACCGTTGCGCAATGTCAGTCTATCAATCAGGCTGCCGAGCAGCTGCACTTGCAGCATCAGTATTTGAGCAAGGTGGTGTCAGGAATTGAACAAACGCTGGGGATTGCCATTTTTAAACGAGATCGCAAAGGCATCACCATCACACCTACAGGAGAATGGGCTCTGGAACGAATCAAACAAATCATTGCGCTGACAGACGAACTGGAAGCTGGTCCCCAAGAGCAGCAACAGAAAATATTTCCAGAATACCATAACGATATCAAACTGTATGCATCAGCCAGAGAGCAAATTGTTTTATTAACCGGACTAAATGCCTTTCGGAGCCAGTTTCCCAATGTCAGCGTAACCATTATTGATAAACATATCCACCTGATTCCAAAAGAATTGCTGAAAAATCCCATGGCAATGGCACTGTATAACCGGGTGCTTGGAACACCGGAACAGGAGATTGCCCTGCCTGAAGAACTTTGCTGGATACCCCTCAATGAAAAGCCATTGGTGGCTCTTGCCTGCAACAATAACCATATCGCCAATAAGTATCAATCCATTTCTCTGAGCACATTAGCAAAACAGGAAATCGTCATCTTTGGCACCGATGATGCAGACGGTTCTTTTCTGAGCAGCATACTGGGACCAGAAGCAACCAACCAGATTAAATATACAGTGGCCAATTATGAGTTGTTTTATAAATTGCTGCAAACGTATCCATATTTTTCACTGGGCCCCAGCAGTAAAGACAGAAACGGAGAACTGCGGGAAATTCCGCTGAAAGAAAAAATCAAATTGCAGCAGGGCTTGCTGTTTCACCGTTCCGCGCTGGATTCCTTTGTGACCAAACGTCTGATTAATATGTACTTAGAGCAATTCGGGCAAGCTGCTATAAAATAATACGCTACATAAAAAATAGATAGCTCTGAAATATTTTGACACAATTCCGGGTGCTATCCAAAATAAAAATTGACAACTATAATAAAGTCATAAACAAAAATCCTTTTCAGGCCGGCCAAAATGGATAAAAAATTTCAAACTTTTATTCTATGTGCAATTGTAAAAGGAGCGTATTAACATGAACAGAAAAGCATTATCCGATAAAATTATGATTCTGGGAATCGACGGCATGGACCCTGCCTTAACCAAACGCTTTATTGAAATGGGCGAAATGCCCAATACTCAAAAATTTTTGGAACGGGGCGTTGCCCGTGAAGACCTGATTATGCAGGGTGCTCATCCAACCATTACCCCACCAATGTGGACCACCATGGCCACCGGCACCTGCCCGGGCACTCATGGCATCACCTGTTTCTGGAATCCTGATATGGACCGTCTGGACGGATTGGCCTATTCCTTTGATTCCCGCAACTGCAAATCCGAACCGCTGTGGAACGTGTTTGCCGAAGCAGGCAAAAAGACACTGGTATGGCAATGGCCGGGCGGCAGTTGGCCTCCAACCAGCGACAACCCCAATTTATATGTAGTTGACGGCACCACACCCGGTTTTGTGGGCACCGGCAATGCTGTTATCGACTGGGAAAAGATGGTGGTTGCTGACAAAGCCTTCACCGAAGTTCAATTCCAGCCAAGAATTAAAGTAACCAACGGCGCTGGTTGTGTTATCACCGACTTAGAAGTAGAAGATATCGAAAATTCCGGCAAAGCGGTCAGCCAGCAAATGACCTCCGGCGGCATCAAATCCGGCAGCATCATCAATATTGAGCTGGACGAAACCGACAGCGAACTGGGGCTGGATAATGCGCCTGTTGACATTGTAAACTCGCCAATCACAGCAGCAAAAAACTGGAGCATTACCCTTCCTGCTGATGCTCTGGAATTCACCACTGTTACAAGCAACGGTTATGTCAGAAGACCTTGCCTGATTCTGAAAAACCAAGCAGGCGAGTATGACCATATCGCCATTTATAAAAACAAAAAATCCGAAACACCTCTGACCGTTGTAACGCTGGGCGACCCTATCAGCAGTTTTGTAGATGAAATAACTGTAGAAGACCGTAAAGTAGATTGCATCCGCAACATTTACATGGACATTTTAGAAAAAGACGGTTCCAGAGTAAAATTCCATCTGGGTATGGCAACTGACAGCACCAATACAACATTGTGGCATCCTACCTCTTTCCACGATGAAATTATCAACAATATTGGCTTACTGCCATCTGTAGTCGCCACCGGCGCTCAAAATCCAGAACTGGCAAAAGCTTGGATGGTTGGCTGTTGGGAACCACTGTGCGATTATCAGGCCAAAGTGTTAAACTACTGCGCTACCGAAGCCGGTTTTGATGTAATCTACAGCCATCTGCACAATGTAGATGCTGTCGGCCATAAATTCTGGCATCATGCCAAACCACATGAAAATACACCGGAAGCCATCAAACGGGCAGAAGGCTATCAGGATGCTATTCTGGAAGTATATCGCCAGACTGACCGCTACCTGGGGCAGTTCCTGCATCTGTTAGATAAAGACTGGTCCGTATTTATCATGAGCGACCACGGCCTGATGGTTATGGAAGAAGAACATCCGCCGCTGATTGGCGATGCATTCGGCTGCAACGTGCGTGTGCTGGAAGAACTGGGCTTTACTGTTCTGAAACATGACGAAAACGGCAATGCTTTAAAAGAAATCGACTGGGAAAAAACCAAAGCAGTGGCTACCCGCGGCAATCATATTTATATCAATCTAAAAGGCCGTAATCCACAAGGTATTGTAGATCCAGAAGATAAATATCAAGTAGAAGAAGAATTGATTACTGCATTATATCATTATGAATACATGGGAAAACGGGCCATCAGCTTGGCGCTGCGCAATAAAGACGCCAAAGTGCTGGGTATGTATGGACCAAACTGCGGCGACGTGGTTTATTTCCTTGCAGAAGGCTTCAACCGTATCCATGGCGATTCCCTGACAACATCTCTGGGATACTGGGGCACCAGCGTATCGCCACTGGTTATCTTTGCCGGTAAAGGTTTCAAAGAAGGTGCAAAAATCACCCGCACCATCAATCAGGTTGACTTTGCTGCTACCGTCGCAGCAATCGGCGGCGTGCGCATGACCCGCGACTGCGAAGGCGCACCTGTGTATCCGGCTTTTGCAGAAGAATTTTAATCGCTTCGCCTGAAACAGCATTCTCTGCATCATATATACACTGGTAACTATTACAAAAAATATAGGCATAACAAACAGCGACGCACTCCAAAGCAATCACAACAAACTGCTCCGGAATGCGCCGCTGTTTCTATCTTGTTTTTACGTTTCCATTTGTTTCTGAATATTGTTTAAAGTTATTTACGACTGTAATCAGATAATATTTTCAGCAAACTGCTCATGACAAAATTATCCTTTACCTGTTCCGAATAAAGCAAATAAGCCTGAATATAAAATTCCTCCTGAAAAGGAATGGTCAAAAGCGAATTATGCAAAATCTGCCCCGAAACACAAACAGACCATAACTGTTTGCGCTGCAGCAAATCCAAAAAAACCGTGGCATTGTCTACAATATATTGAATATCCGGTATGCCATATTGATTAAGCAAGTCATGCACATAGGTGTTCTCTTCCTGATTTTGCGAAAGAATCACCAGTTTTTTCTGCAATAAGTCCTGTACAGAAATTGTGTTCAACTGCTGAGCCTCCAGATTGTCTTTGGCAGTGGCAGCATACACCGGCATACGAACAAAAGGCTCCGCCACAATCCCTTCCGGCATCATAGAAGCCACTTTATCCACATTGCTTGCAGTTAATACAATCCCCAATGACTTAGGCTCCTCCTGTATTAAATGAACAATTTCATCCCTGCTTTTTGTCAGCATTTTTACTTTAACATAGGGAAAATGCTCTCTAAACTGGTCTATCACATTGACTAAATTGCGGGAACCAACCACATTTGTGCAATATATATTTACCGTATCCACTACTTGTCCATATGATTGTTTGCTTGGATACAGATAGGGGCTTTCTATATGTTTTAAATTTTCCATCATAGCCCGTATCTCTTTTAAAAAGAATGCGCCGTCTTCGGTGATCTGCACCCCTTTGTGGGAACGGTCAAAAATGGTGACATCATATTGACTTTCTATGTTTTTCACAATCGTACTTAGATTTTGCTGCTTTACATGCAGCAACTCCGCCGCTTGCCGGATAGAGCCGCATTCTTCAATCGCAAGCAGATATTTAAAATATTCTATATGCATTGTTATCCCCTCTTCCATCATCATTATAGACAAAAATGGTCCGTAAGACAACAGCACAGTAAAAATACCGCTACATAAAAAAATAGATAACGGCCTGATATTCCGGCATAAATCATGGTACTACGCAAAAGAAAAACTGATAGCTATAATAAAGACATAAACAAGACATCCTTTTCAAGCCGGCGAAAACGGATTATAAATTTTTAACCCTTTATTGTAACCATCAAAAATGATACTAAAATAAAAAACTTTTAAAAGGAGCGTATTTATCATGAACAGAAAAGCATTATCCGATAAAATCATCGTTCTGGGCGTTGACGGTATGGACCCAGCATTGACAAAACGATTTGTAGAAATGGGCGAAATGCCTAACACAAAAAAATTCCTGGAACGGGGCGTTGCCCGTGAAGACTTGGTAATGCAGGGCGGTCATCCAACCATTACCCCACCAATGTGGACCACCATGGCCACCGGCACCTGCCCTGGTACTCACGGCATCACCTGCTTCTGGAATCCGGACATGGAAAACCTGGACGAACTGTCCTATGCGCTGGACTCCCGCAAATGTAAATCTGAACCACTGTGGAACGTATTTGCCGAAGCTGGCAAAAAAACATTAGTATGGCAGTGGCCAGGTTCCAGCTGGCCTCCAACCAGCGACAACCCAAATCTGTATGTAGTTGACGGCACCACACCTGGTTTCCCTGGCACAGGGAATGCCACACTGGACTGGGAAAAAGTAATCGTAGCCGATAAAGAATTCAAAAGCGTGCTGTTTCAGCCAAGAGTTCAGGTGAAAAACGGCGCCGGCTGTGTATTGACCGATTTAGATTTAGACGAACCACAAGAAACCAACGGCGTTAGTGCTGGTATTACCGGCGGCGCTAATGGCGGCGGCGGTGTAAAAAATATCGAATTAAGCGAAGCTGACGGCGAACTGGGCTTAGACGATACACCAATCGATGCTGTAAACTCTCCAATCAGCGAAGCACACGGCTGGGCTGCTGAACTGCCTGCCGGCGCATTGGAATTCACCACAGTTGTTGGCAACGGCTATGTAAGAAGACCATCCTTACTTTTGAAAAATGAAAACGGCGAATATGACACTGTCGCTATTTACGCTAATAAAAAAGCAGATGCACCTCTGGTTACCATTTCCAAAGGTGAACCAATGAAAGATTTCCAGGAAGAAGAACCAGCAGAAGATAAAAAAGTACTGTGTACTCGTACCATTCACATGGAAGAAATCGCTGCTGACGGTTCCCATGTAAAATTCAAACTGGGTACTGCTTCCGATAGCACCAACAATACCTTATGGCATCCAGCTGCATTCAACGATGAAATCATCAGCAATATTGGTTTGCTGCCATCAGTACCAGCCAGCGGCTCCGGTACTCCTGAAACAGCTAAAAACTGGATGATTGCCGGTTGGGAACGCTGCTGCGATTATCAGGCAAAAGTACTGAACTACTGCGCTACAGAAGGTGGTTTTGACGTTATCTACAGCCACATTCACAACGTAGACCAGATGGGACACAAATTCTGGCATCATGCAAAACCACGCGCTAACACACCGGAAGCCATCGAACGGGCTGAAGGCTATCAGGATGCTATTCTGGAAGTATATCGCCAGACCGACCGTTACCTGGGACAGTTCCTGCACCTGTTAGACAAAGACTGGTCCGTATTTATCATGAGTGACCACGGCCTGATGGTTATGGAAGAAGAACATCCGCCACTGATCGGTGACGCATTCGGCTGCAACGTACGTGTACTGGAAGAACTGGGCTTTACTGCTCTGAAACATGATGAAAACGGCAATGCTTTAAAAGAAATCGACTGGGAAAACACCAAAGCAGTAGCTACCCGCGGCGGTCATATCTACATCAACCTGAAAGGCCGCAACCCACATGGTATTGTAGACCCGGCTGACAAATACGCTGTAGAAGAAGAAATTATCAAAGCATTGTATCACTATGAATATATGGGCAAACGTGCTATCAGTATTGCACTGCGCAATAAAGATGCAAAAGTTCTGGGTATGTATGGACCAGAATGCGGCGATATCGTTTACTTCCTGGCAGAAGGCTTCAACCGTCTGCACGGCGATTCTCTGGCTACCAGCTTAGGATATTGGGGTACTTCTGTAGCACCAATCGTTATCTTCGCCGGTAAAGGTTTCAAACAGGGCGAAAAAATCGACCGCATCATTCAGCAGGTTGACTTTGCTGCTACAATCGCTGTTATCGGCGGTGTAAGAATGCCTCGTGACTGCGAAGGCGCGCCGGTTTACCCGGCATTTGCAGAAGAATTTTAATATCTGCTCACACGCAACCACTTTTCCTGAATTAAAATAATGCCGCAGAGCAATTATATGGATTTTTAATATAATTGCTCTGTTTTTTTGCCTGTCATTCCGGTATGGCATCAGCAAACTGCAGATTCAAATACATACAAATTCAAAAATTTGATAAAAAATTCAAAAAATTTAATAAGAAAGGATTCTCGTTATATGGACAGCAAATTATTCTTTAAAAAATATAATCTACTATTTCACGCAGCTATTATGGTTGCGCTTATGCTGGTGATTGGGAACTTACCTGCACCTGCGCCTATTACACCGTTGGGTATGCGTTTATTGGGAATTTTTGCGGGCGTTCTGTACGGCTGGACCACCTGCGGTTTGCTCTGGACCAGTCTGCTGGGGATGTGCGCATTAAACTTTTCCGGTCTTTATACCAATTTATCTGAATTCTGGACCATCAGCTTCGGCAGCGAAACCATCGTATTTATCATGTTTTTATTTGTCTTTACCGCTGTCCTGGAGGAAGTGGGCCTAATCAAATTCTTAGCAAACTTATTAATCAGCTTTAAATTTTTAAATAACAAGCCCTGGCTGTTTATCGGCTTTACCATGATCGCTTGCTGCATCTGCGCCAGCATCAACGCCTTTGCCACCATCATCATCTTTTGGGAAATTACTTATATTCTGGCCGATCGCTTTGGCTTTAAACCTTTTGACAAATGTATCACTTTAATTTTAATTGGTATTGTTGTGTGCGCCACCTGGGGCGGTGTGATTATGCCTTATCATCCTGCGCCGCTGGTGCTGATTGGCACCTATCAGACACTGACCGGCGAAGTCATCGACTTTTTCCAGTATGTTTGCTTTACTTTCCCGCTGGCTATGCTGGTCTGTATTTTTTACACACTGGTCTGCCGTTTTATTTTCCGTCCCGACTTAAAAGAATTAAAAAATATCAACGTCAGCTTTGTAGATCAGGACGCCTTACAGCTGGACTTTAAACAAAAACTGGTACTGGGTTTTCTGGTTGTCTTTATCTTTATGATTTTAGGTCCCAGCATTTTGCCAAAAGAATGGCTGCTGACCCAATGGATCAAAGGACTGGGCTTCTCCGGTTCCACCATTTTGCTGCTTATTTTGATGTGCCTGATCAAAATTGACGGCACTCCTGTTTTAAATTTCAAAAAAGCGGCAAATGCCGGCATGAACTGGGAAGTTTTGTTCACCCTTTCCTTTATCATTCCATTCGCTGGGATTTTAACTTCTGACCCAACCGGCATCAAAGACTTTATCCTGATTTCAGTACAGCCTGTTCTGGAAGGATTATCTCCAATTACCTTTATGGTAGTAGCCCTGTTGATTGCTGCTGTTTTAACCAACTTTGCCAACAATATTGTTATTGAAGCAATTTTTGTAACATTGATGGTCAGCTTTATTCCGCAGCTGGGCTTACCCTTGCTGCCATGCGTAATGGCTTTGCTGGTGGCTGCCAATCTTTCCATTGCCACACCGGTGGCCTCTCCGGTAGCTACCATGATGTTTTCCAACATCAAATGGATGAAAACCAAGGATATCTACCGCTATTCGGTTATCAGCCTGGTTTTCTTGATTGTGATCATACTGCCAATCGGTTGGCTGTGGGCCAATATTATTTTCTGATGAACTGACTAATTAAATGAACAACAAAAAACAGCAGCGTGCAAATCTATTTTTGCATACTGCTGTTTTCTATTTACAGTTCATCGGGCAATATCTGTTGCAGCGTCCACACGCTACTCTGGACATTTCTTAGCCTGTCCATCTTTGTCAGACTACGTCTGCCACGATTTGGACAGTCAGCAGAAATCCCCATCCAGAGGTGGACTTTCTGCAAAGAGATTGCCCTCTTAGCGATTTTGACAAATACTATTATCAATCTATGTTTTTTATACTTATGCTTTTTCCCGTCCATAGCTGCATTGGGACAGCAACTTTAATAAATTTTTCATCACGATATCCTCAGCCGCATCTTTGTGATAAAGAATGTAAGACTGCGCCCGGCAATCTTCCTGAAAGGGAATGGCGCGTAAATTATTCTGCTGCGCCTGTTGTGATGTGCAGGCCGTCCAAAGACGGTTCTGCCGCAGCAAATCCAGAAAGATAGTCACATTATCTACCACATGTTGAATGCCCGGTTTTCCATGTTTGCATAACAGTTCATAAATAAAATTTTCTTCTAATCCCACCTGGGATAATAACACCAGTTTTTTCTTTAACAGATCCTGTACAGAAATCACTGTAAGCTGTTGCGCTTCCGGATTATCCTCTGTGGTAGCAGCAAATATGGGCATCCGCACAAACGGCTGCAAAATTAAATTTTCTGGCAGCTTGTTCTCTAATTGGTCTATCGTATTGGCTGTTATCAAAAGACTCACAGCTTTTACATCCTGTTCCTGCGCCTTAATCATATCAGCTTTACTGCGCGTCAAGAAATTGACACTAACATAGGGAAACCGCTCGCGAAACTGATTCATCACCGATACAAGCGTATGGGAACCAATCACTCCGCTGCAGTAAATATTCACGCTGTCCACAATCTGGCTGTAATATCGCTTGCTGGGATACAGATAAGGACTTTCCATGCGATCTACAATCTCCAGCAAAGCGCGGGCTTCTTTTAAGAAAAATGCGCCGTCTTCTGTTACCTGCACACCCTTCGGCGAGCGTTCAAAAATGGTAATATCATAATAATGCTCAATGTTGCGAATCATACTGCTCAGATTTTGCTGTTTCATATGCAGCAATTCCGCCGCCTGCCGAATAGAACCGCAATCCTCCACAACCAGTAAGTATTTATAATAATCTGTATTCAAAGCAACCCAACTCCTTTTTCTATTTGAGACTCCGATCCACCGCAAACAGAAATTCTACGCTAATTTTGGTTATTATATTATATCCTATTATAAGGGACTTATCGGCATAACACAATATGCTACATAAAAAAGCAGATAGGTTTCCCATTGCCTTGACAAAGTTTTCAGGACTACTCAAAAGAAAAACTAATGTATAAAATAAATGTATCAAGTTGGTCGTTGTCAAGGTACCTGACAATGGTCACACAATTTTCGGTTTTGTTTTATTTTATTAAACTCATTCATCAAATTACAAAAAGGAGGCATATTATTATGTCATCACAAGCGACAAATAACAACGCTCGTACCAAATTTTATATTCATTGCGCTATTATGTTTGCACTGATGTTCATTGTCAGCAAACTTCCACCCTTTGGTGATATCACGCCATTAGGGATGCAGGTTCTCGGTATCTTTGCCGGCGTCATCTACGCCTGGTGTTTTTTAGGATTCCTCTGGCCTAGCTTATTGGCTATGATTTTACTGGGCTGCACGGAATACTGCACAGTAAAAGAAGCGTTTTCCGCAGGCATGGGAGATGCCACCATCATTACCCTGTTCTGTTTATTTACCTTTGCAGCCTATATGGAAGAAAGCGGTTTAAGCCGTTACATTGCCAACTGGTTTATCAGCCGTAAAGTTGGTGAAGGCCGTCCATGGATGTTCACCTTCTTAATCTTGCTGGCAACCTATGTACTGTCATCCTTTGTAAGCTTGTACGCTACCATCGTCGTGATGTGGGGAATTTTCTACAATATTTGTGATACCATTGGTATTGAAAAGAAAAGTAAATACTCAACTGTAATGATTTGCGGAATTGCAATGGTTTCCAGCTTAACCAGTTTACTTTTCCCCTTCAAAGTATTCAGCCAGGTTGTTTATGGCTTGGTAGTCAAAGCCACCGGTATGACCTTGACCATCGAATTTATTCCATGGTTTGTATATAACTTCGTATTGAGTTTTGGTATTACTGTAATTTTCTTATTCGCTGTTCGTTTTATTATCCGTCCCGATGTTACATTAGTGGCAGAAGCAGGTAAAAAATATGCTCATCTGCGTGAACAGAAAATGGGAAGAGACGAAAAAGTTGCTTTCGTAATTTTAGCATTATTTATTCTTTCTCAATTGGTTCCAAGCTTCTTACCACAGACTATTCCGTTTGTTGCACTATTAAACAACTTAGGCGTATTAGGTTGTACTGCTATCGCGCTGGTTGCTATCGCTGTTCTTCGCTGGAAAAACGGTGATCCGGTTGGCCATGTCGGAAACTTAATCCGCAAAGGTGTAAACTGGGATATCGTAATCATGATGGCAGCCACCATGCCGCTCAGCGCTGCGCTGGAATCAGAAAAAACAGGCATCTTAACCACCATCGTTTCCTGGATGACCACAACCTTCAGCGATGTAAGCCCAACTGTATTCCTGTTCATTATTGTAATCATTTTCTTAGCTGCAACTCAGATTTTCCACAATGTTGTACTGATGATGATCTTTATTCCAATGCTGGCCAAATTGGGCTTGGCTTATGATATTCATCCGTTTGTTATTGGTAACTTAATTTACTTCTGTTCTCAGTCCGCATTCCTGCTGCCGGCATCTTCCAGCCCAGCAGCCATGGTATATGGTAATGATTGGGTTGCTACAAAACACGCTTATATTTGTAATACCATGATTGTTCTGTTGATTTCAGCATTCATGTTAGCAATCGGCGTTCCACTGGCGCAGATGCTGTTCCACTTCTAATTCACACACATACGATCAAAAAGCCTGTTCCAATGCGAACAGGCTTTTTTAATGGCAGCGCTTTTATGGAACAGCTGCAAAAATCCACAATGGACTATCCCGACCGCATCCAAAAGATCGTTCATGACATGGCGATGAAGCATTGGGTGAACCTTTGGTGACGGGTTGGGTGGTGCGTTTTTGGCTCAACCAATAGGGTAGTGGTGGGTATGGTGGGTTTTTGGGGGATGAAACCATTCCTTAGAGCCAAAAGATAGAAACAAGATGTTTTTAACCATGTTTTCCATAACGATACCCATAAGATAAGTCCCCATACCTTTGCCCATTCAACGCGCACCTGCAAAAGTTTTCAACTTCTAAGTCTAAAACTTTATTGTTTCAAAAAGTTTTCAACTTCTAAGTCTAAAACTTTGTTATTTTACAAAGTTTTCAACCTGCAAGTCCAAAACTATTGATTTTATTTTATTTATGGGTATAATGGATATAATAGAAGCAAAAGAAGGAGGTATGCGATGATGTCTGAACTCATTAATCGTCCAGAGTATTTAGCGCAATTACTGCAACATAAAGACGTAGATCTGGTTAAAATTGTTACTGGTATCCGCAGATGCGGAAAATCCTCATTGCTCAACTTGTTTCATCAATATTTACTCCAAAACAATGTACCCGATTCTAACATTATTCACATGAATTTAGAGTCTTTACGTTACCGTGATTTAACAGATTATCTTGCTTTTTATGATTATGTCAGCAGTTTGATTCCTGCTGCAGGAAAAACATATCTTATTTTTGACGAATTGCAAGTAGTCGCCCACTGGGAAAAAGCAATCGAATCATTCCGGCTGGATTTTGATGTGGATATTTATATTACCGGCTCCAATGCCTATCTGCTTTCTACCGAATTCTCCACGTTACTGTCCGGAAGATATGTAGAAATTCGTATGCTGCCCTTATCCTTTAAAGAATTTCTCACCTTCTATGAATTCCAAATACCGATTACAATAGAAGAAAAATTTCAGAAATATTTACAGTTTGGCGGTATGCCAATCCTCAGAGAGTATCATTTTGACGAAGCAAGAAGCAACCAGGCTTTGGAAGGTATCTATTCTACCGTTGTATTGCGGGATATTTTGCAGCGCAATCATTTAACGGACCAGGTTATGCTGCAAAAAATTATGCTGTTCCTCTGCTCCAATATTGGAAGCATCACCTCGCCAAGTAATATCGGAAACGTACTGGCCAACGAGGGAGATATACAGCGCAGCAAAGGGAAAAATATCGCAGGAAAAACAGTAGAAAAATATATCACCATGCTCCAAAACGCCTTTATTTTTTACCCGGTGGGACGCTATGATGTAAAGGGAAAACAGCTCTTAAAAACGCTGCGTAAAAATTATATTATTGACATGGGGTTTCGTAATATGCTGCTTGGCTATCGAGATGCCGACCGTGGTCATATTATCGAAAATATCGTATTTCTGGAACTGCTCCGACGGGACTATCGTGTTTATATCGGAAAAATCGGTGAAACAGAAATCGACTTTATCGCAGAAAAACCAGACGATAAGCTCTATATTCAAGTTACAGAAAGTATGCAGTCCCCAGAAACCCGTGAACGGGAACTTCGTCCGCTGCGCATGATACAAGACAATTATGAAAAAATAGTTCTGTCTATGGACAGAGATTTTATAAAATCCTACGACGGAATCAAATCTCTAAATGTCATAGACTGGCTGCTGTCGTAAGCACAAAGAAGGACTTTCCCACTCAAACATTGATGAGTGAGAAAGCCCTTCTTTTTTATAACGTATAAATGCTTTGTTGTAAAAACTTGCGCTGCCTCTATAGTGCTTTCAGCGATTCTTTTAATAAGGCAATAAACTGCTGGCTCAACGGCTGCAATGGCTGATCTTTTTTGTACACGATCCCCACTGTCACTTTAATGGCTTCTTTTACAGGAATCAATTTACAAAAAGACGTTTTCTCCTGTTTTGACTGCATGATTCTGCTATTCAGACAAAACATGAGATGATTGCGGTTCTGCACCAAATCTATCAAAAATGCAGAACTGTTTGTCCGTATCAGCTGCGGTTCATCTGTATATTTTTTTAGGAATAACTCATGCCAGCAGGTTTCATTAAATGAATTAAAGATAGCTACTTTATGATTTAAAATGGTTCGCAGCGGTATGCTGCTTTTCTGCGCCAATGGTGAAGTTTCCGGCACACCGATCATTAAACGATCCGAACCGATTTTTTCAACAGCAAGCCCATCTTGTTTCAGTCTGCTTTGTATCTGAGGATTTTTCAAAAAATCATCCACGATACAAAATACGCCAAATTCGGAACGACCGCGCTGTACAGCTGTAATGATATCCAAAAAATCAAATTCTTTAATAGAAAATGCACAGTTGGGAAACCGCTGATAAAACTGATGCATTGTTTTGGATATCAGGCTATTGCTGATTTCCAATGTGGTGCAGAGCTCAATCAACCCTTCTGTTTCATCAACAGATGCTTTTTTATAGGGCTGCAATTGCTGTTTCATTTGCGCAATTTGTTCTTGTATTTGCAAAAAATTTTTTTGCGCCACTTTCCCTGCCTCTGTCAGCTGAATGCCTTGCTTGGAGCGATTCAGCAAGGTAACTTCCAGTTCATCTTCCAGCTTGGAAATAGCTGCACTGACTGCAGGCTGGGTTAAAAAATTTTTTTCGGCAACCTGCAGCATAGAGCCGGTTTCTGCCGCTTCTAAAAAATATTTTATCTGTTCACTGCGCATAAAAAAACCTCCTCTGCGCCACACCGACGTTTTTTCTCAGTGTAACACAGAGAAGGCAATACCGTAAAGTATTATGACAGATAAAGCTTATCTGGTTCCATTGCTGTATTGTCAGAAAGTTCTTATTTTAATGCCTGATATAACACGCCGCCTTCTACACCATTTGGCATTTCCATACCGTATAAGTGGCATAAGGTTGGTGTTACGTCTACTTCCTGCACATCGCGCGGAATGATAAAATCTTCTTTGATGCCAGGACCAGCCATCATAAACATACATTTCAGCGAGGTGCCCAAAATTTCGCAGTTGCTGAAGGAGTTGCCCTGATCGCGGGTGAATTTTGGTTCCAGAATAAAGAAGATATCGCCCAGATTTTCTGCGCAGGCATCGTTTAAGCCCAATACAGCTGCTTCACTGCGGCGCAATGCGCAGCTGATCACCCGTTCGCCATGAACAGGGTCGCGATAAGCATACAGGTCGCTGATAATCTGCGTTACCAAATCGTCCATATCTTCCGGCTCTACAATCCCTTCCGGGTCACGGCCTTTTAAGTTGACGTAAATATAGCTGCTGCGCTGGGCAATGGCGGTGGTATTGGCCCAGTCTACTTCCAAATGCCCATTGACAGTTTTGGTTTTGGTATAGCCCAGCTCCTGCATCAAACCTACGTTCAAACCCCAGGCATCGCCAATCTGCGGTGTGTCATAGTCGGGATATTTAATCAGACCGCCATGGTCAGACACTACGATAACAGAAACACCTTTGTCCAACCATTTTAAAGCGCGGCCAACATAGTTGTCAGCCATGGTGTAAAACCGATTTAGACATTCAATATGGAATTCATGGTTCTCAAACTGCGGCAGAATACGGTCTAAATACATATGGTTGGCAAAGTCAATGATATGCAAACCATGGAACGCAGCCTCCCATTCTCTGGTATCCAGCAGATAATCAATGGTATCCATGCACCAGGTAAAGGATTTATCCGCACATTCAGCCATAACTGCCAGTTTTTCCGGGTCATCATGGGACATGGAGGACAACATCAGCGGCGCACCGAATTTATCAAACAACTCTCTCTTCAAGCCAGCCGGAGATACATAGCTGTCATCATCCACCCGCACCGCATAGCTGTAATACATTTTCAATGCGCTGCCGTCTTCGGCCAGGGACATTACATTGATATAATAGCCCACTTCCATGGCCAGATTACCCATGTGGAATGTGTCGCGCACATTATCCATCCAGCTGCCTACAGTCGCTTCGCCCAGCAATTGGGTTTGTTTTTTATCGGTGTAAATCTGAACCCGATTATAGGTTTTGCCATCGTCAGCCAAAATCAAAACAGGACGGCGGGTGCGGCCGGAATTGATTAAAATAACGGTTTCTTTGGCATTTGCCGGCGCATTGGCCCAGCCGGTTGCCGGTTTGATTGGCGCTTTTACAATATCATGTTTTGGCGCGATGTTGTCATCTTCCCCGCCGGTTTCCCCGATAATTTCGGTCCGTTCGCCGGGCATACGAGGTTTAAATTCCAAATCCTGCACTTCTTCGGTTACAAAACATTCATTGCCGCTGTCATTGTTATCATGGTCAATAAACTGGGCAGGGAAATCGCCTTCGGTACATTCTATGATTTTTTCAAAATCAACTTTCCCTGCTAAAAACGGATGTACACCGGAACCATCTACCATGATGATATTTTCGGTACTTCTCGGCGGCCAGGAAGTAGGCCAGCCGTAAACGATGGTTTTTTTACCCGCTGCGGCAAAGGTATCCCATGCATAATCTACTTTACATAATTGGGAATTAAAGCCCAGAGATAATTTGTTCAACGGATCACCGATTTTATGATTCCAGAAGTCGGTAATACCATGGGTGCCGGGCCATGCCCCTGTGGCCAGTGTACACCAGCTTGGCGGTGTGTAAGCAGGCAGCACGCCCATCATGCCCATATCTTTTGTGGTAGTACCTCGTTTTAAGAATTTTGCAATGTTAGGCAATTTTCCTTCTGCCAGCAATTTTTTGGTATACAGTGGGTCCATACCGTCGATGCCCACCATCATCACTTTATTGGCTGCGCCATATCCTTTTTGCATTGTCAAACGACTCCTCTCATTTCTTGTTTCTGAATTTGTTTTCCTTATGACCTTATTTTACCGCCCTGCTGCCCTTTGCGGAACTACCAGAAGATTAGAGAAAAGTCCCATTCGTTCAAAATAAAACTTTGAACAATTCCTACTTGCGTCTTTGTCTTATTTGTATTATAATATATAATACAAATAAGACAAAAGGAGGTAAATACAATGTTGCTGCATCTCAATTTTGAAAGCGATACTCCTATCTATCAGCAAATCCGCAACCAGATTGTAATGGGGATTGCCGACGGCAAGCTGCCGGCCGGTCAAAAACTACCGACGGTTCGAGCTTTGTCAGAAGAATGCGGTATTAATATGATGACAGTCAGCAAAGCTTATCAGCTGCTAAAACAGGAAGGCTATATCCACACGGACCGCCGCAGCGGCGCTACGGTGTGTCAGCAGTATAATCATTCCGGGCCAAAGCAGGAAACCATTGACGGTCTGCGGTTGCGGTTGAGTGAACTGCGGTTAGCGGGATTGCAAAAAGAAGAGGCGCTGGCGCTTTGTCGACAGCTTTATGAGGAGGGAGAACAATGAAAACAAATTTTATCCTGTGGGGCTGCGTTATCTGGCTGCCCATTTTAATGTATGTGCTACTGAAAAATGAAACCAAGTTCAAAAAAAATATTGCTATCGGCGTTACACTCCCGCAAGAAGGGCGTACCAACAGCCAAGTAGTTGCAGCGCTTAATCGTTTAAAAAAACAGCTGTTGTGGATTTGCATCGGTTTAATACTGATTGCTGTTCCCTGCATGTTTATTCCCCAAACAGGCGCAGCCATGACCGTATATATGATTTGGATCGACGCTTGTATTGTGCTGCCCTATCTGCCATATATCCGCTGCAACAAAGCATTGCGGCAGATTAAACAGGACAAGGGCTGGCAGCAAAACAACAGCGCACAGCAGGCCACCATTGACCTGACTGCTGCTGCACACTCATACAGATGGCTCTCCCCGTGGTTATTTGCACTGCCGTTGGCAATAGCTCTGCTGCCTCTGCCTTTTGACCCGGAGCAAAGGTGGGTGTATATGATTGACGCTGTTTCTGTATTCTTGTGCTGGTTTGGCTATCGTTATTTGTACCGTAATCGAGCAGAAGTAGTCGATAAAAATATGGCTGTCACTGAAACATTAACCCGTATTCGCCGTTATAACTGGGGCAAATGCTGGTTAATCATCGCCTGGTTTTTAGCATTGTTAAATATCATCATTTGGCTGGCGCAAAATTATTTCTGGCTGACTATGGCCGGTACACTACTGCTGGCTTTTGGCATCACCATTGCCCTTATTGGCGTAGAATTTCGTACGCGCACCATGCAGGAACGATTAACCGCCGACAGTGGTATTGATTTTTATGTAGATGAGGACGATAAATGGCTCTGGGGTATTTTCTATTACAATCCGCACGATAATCGCCTGATTATTAATAATCGTGTGGGTATGAACACCACCATCAATCTGGCCAAACGCTCCGGTAAAATTTTTATGGCCGTCACTGCATTGATGCTGCTGGCTCTGCCGTTGCTGGGTGTGTGGATGGATCACTTGGAAACCACGCCGGTGTCACTAACTGTCACAGATGCCGCAGTGATTGCCGCACATACCGGCAATGCGTATGAAATTCCATTGGACACCATCACCCAGGTGGAATATATAGACGCCCTTCCTTCTATTCGCCGTGTCGCCGGTACTGGCATGGATACCGTACAGAAAGGCAACTACAAAACACCATGGGGCAGCGCCCGCGTTTGCCTTGATCCACGCACCGGCCCATATCTGCACATCACCACCGCTGACAGCAAGCACTATCTGCTGGGCAGCAGCGATAGAGCAGAAACGGAAAGCGTGTATGCAGCATTAACGTTGCGGTAATTGTCTTTTATCACGATATATCAGAGAAGCTGTATCCTCCCTTTTAGGGGCTAGGGTTCAGCTTCTTTTTTATAATGGGCTTACATAGTTTTTCAGATATATTACTTAAAAATAAACAAATTTTTGGGGACTATCGGTAAAATTGAACGGATCTTATAATAAAGCTATAAAAGAAAAAAATACCTATCTATTTTAAGGAGGTCGTTGACATGGAAGATTTATATCATGCCGAAAACAGATTGGAGGCGTTGAAGCAACGGGCAAACCGCTGCCGCTGCAAATACTGCGGTCAGCCTCTGACGTTAAAACGAATTATGTTCAGCGATCATACCGATGCCCGCGTTGAAATTTACTGTGACCATTGCGAGCGCATCGAGTACGGTATCGAACCGGAAATTTATCAGAGCGCCAAAAACTTTGTGGAAAATCTGGAGTTTAATTATTATCCTGATCTGGACCAAAACGAAAAGACACATCGTATGAATATTGCCAAAGTGGCTGAAATCATTGCCTGGGGATATAAAAGCGCCGGTCTGCTGAACGAGGACGGATTCAAGATTCCGTTAGATTGTGTGGATCATACGCTGGAGCAATGCCTGGTGATTACAGAAAAAGAGCTTCTGGCGGAAACGGAGGAGCAATGATGAATGACACTATCATTCAAGCCAGCAATCTCTGTATGCAGTCTGGAAAAAAGTTTCTGCTCCGCAATATCAACTGGACTGTAAAGGCGGGAGAACACTGGCTGGTGTTTGGGATGAACGGCAGCGGCAAAACCACGCTGCTCAGCGCAGTTGCCGGCTTTAAATGCCCCACAAAGGGCACACTGGAAGTACTTGGCCATACCTACAATAACGAAAATATCTTTGCATTGCGCAAAAAGGTGGGCTGGGTAAGCAGCTCTTTTTTTGATGTGTATCTGTCCCAGGAGCCTGCGCTGGAAATTGTGCTATCAGGGCTTTCCGGCACATTGGGCATCCGCTATGGTATTACCGACAGCGATGTGCGCAAGGCCAAGGCGCTGCTGCGGGAGCTGCAGCTGCAGGACAAAATCAATACACCATTCTATCTGATGAGCAAAGGGGAACGGCAAAACGTACTCATCGCCCGCGCGTTGATTGCTCAGCCGCAGATATTGGTGCTGGACGAACCCAGCACAGGGCTGGACATTTATGCCAGAGAGCATATGCTCAACACCGTGCGCGACCTGGCTCAAAATCAACAGGTAACGGTTATCTATGTAACCCACTATCCGGAGGAAATACAGCCGTTTATGAACAAAACATTGCTGCTGCGGGACGGTCAGGTTTTTGCTCAGGGAAATACCAATGAAATTGTAACGTCTTCTATGATATCTGACTTAATGCGGGAGCCGGTGGCGGTGCATCGGGATGAGGAAGGCTACATGCGTATGCAAATAGAAGCGCCCACTGCGGTGCGCAGCATCTGTTATTAAGGAGGGAGCTATATGTCAGAAGAAAAACCAACCTTTGCCCAGTGCTTTGGCGGCAGAGACGCCTGCTGTATTGCTGCTGTGGGCAATATGGCTGCCATGGGCCGTTTTGAAACATCGTTTTCTACCTATGGCTGTGCATATCTGCAAAACGATGAAATCGTTTACCGCGTGACGCCGGAGGCAGAACAGCTTCGCACCTTTGTGACAGAAAGCGCTCTGCACGGCATATATCCCACCGGCATCATGAACGACAACTGGTCTACGCCGGTGCCTACAGGCATGCGGGAAGAAATGGCTTATCAGGCCAAATTACGATTGGCGCACAAATTACAGCAGGCCTATCCCCATGCGTATTTTCAGCTACTGCAGCCTTTTTGCGATACAGCAGCCGGCAATGATGCTGCTCCGGTATTGTGGGATATGGTGCAGGCCATTGATGGACATTTTGATAATAAAGAACTGCAATTGCTGGAAGGCACCTGCCAGATTGCCTTTGATGCCAAGCTACTGAACAAAGAAAGCCTGCAGGCGCTGCAGCACTGGCTGTATAAAACCAAACGGCAGATGGAAGATGACCCTGTGCTGCAAACAGATTTGTCCCGTCAGTTTTACGGCTTCTGCTACCGCCAAAAAGGGAAACCAATTCAGGCCGTTGTCAATGCTCAACCACTGCTGGTGTGGGAACAGCACGACAAGGCCAGCCGTTCCGGCTATCTGACCGGCCCCATCATCAAAGAGACCTGTTGGTTTGAAAATGCCGCTCATATTCCTGATGGCCGTACCAATTTCCGGCAAACGGTTTTGCAGCTGCAAGGGGAAGCCTACTTCCAGATGCTGCAGTCCATCAAAGAATTTACCGGCGCAGTAGATTCCATACAGTTTCAGCAGGCGCTTGCGCAGTTGGAACAAACCGACGCTGCCCAGGCCATTGCAGATTTTAAACAGTATGGCTATCGGTGGAACTGTCTGCCCATGGAATAATATTGAGGGACACCCGCTTAATCAAATTGCAGCTGCAGCTCTACCGGACAATGGTCGCTGCCCAGCACTTGGGTATGAATGGCAGCGCCCTGCAAATTTGGCTGAAGCCGATCGGATACTAAAAAATAATCGATCCGCCATCCGGCATTCTTTTCCCGCGCTTTAAACCGATAGGACCACCAGCTGTAAATGTTGGCAGTGTCGGGATAAAAATATCGGAAACTGTCTGTAAATCCGCTTTGCAGCAATGTAGTCAGCTTGTCCCGTTCTTCGTCGGTAAAACCGGCATTGCGGCGGTTTGTTTTGGGATTTTTCAGGTCAATCTCCTGATGGGCCACATTGAAATCACCGCAGACAATCACAGGCTTTTTGGCATCCAGCTCCTGCAAATAGGCGCGAAAATCGTCCTCCCACTGCATGCGGTACTCCAGACGGGCCAGCTGATCCTGCGAATTGGGTGTATATACCGTTACCAGATAGAATTGTTCCAGTTCCAATGTAATGACACGGCCCTCATGGTTGTGGGCATCCTGTGGCAAACCGTAGCTTACCTGCAGCGGTTCTACGCGGCTGAAGATGGCTGTGCCCGAATATCCTTTTTTCTCTGCACTGTTCCAATACTGATAATAGCCGGGCAAATCCAAATCTAATTGACCGGGCTGCATTTTGGTTTCCTGCAGACAAAAAAAGTCGGCGTCAATTTGTTGAAAAAAATCTAAAAATCCTTTACCAACGCAGGCGCGGATTCCGTTTACGTTCCAGGAAATAAGTTTCATAAGACTGCTCCTTTGCTTGTTTTTGGTTGTAGTTTGTTTGCTGTATTTATTTCAATTACGTTTATTATATCCGCTTTCCCGAGCCGACGAAACAACTTCTTTAGTTATAATTATTAATTATGTCATAATAGTCAGATTGAATAGCAAATCCTTTGCATATTTAGTATTTTAGTGTTAAAATATTAACAATAAATAAAACAAACTTTTTCATAATGAATATTATGAAACAAAAAGACAGGAGTGTAGTAATTATGCAAGATTTAAACGCAAATTCCTTTGAAGAACTGATTTATGATGAAGGCAAACCATGTCTGGTTATGTTCTCCAGAAAAAGCTGCCATGTATGCCAGGAAGTTCATCCAATCATTGATGAAATCGAAGAAGAATACAAAGACAAAGATTTCGGTTTCTATCATGTAGACGTAGAAGATGAAAAAGATCTGTTCAACCGTTTCTCTCTGAAAGGTGTACCACAGATTCTGTTCTTCAACGAAGGCGAATTCTTAGGTAAATACGCTGGTAAAAAAGATGAAGAAGTTTACACAGCAAAAATCGACGAAATTCTGAATGCTTAATTGATTCTAAGCTGCAAAAAGCCTCTGTCCGCAGAGGCTTTTTTTGTTGCGCAAAAGCGTTCGACCTGCGCTAAATTTTCTCTTGGAAGAATGCATATAAGCAAGCTTAGGACTATTTACCCTAGTACAAATAACAAAGCATGATATATTCTTCATCATTTTCATCTACAACTTTGAACCCTAACTTTTTATACAGTTCCAGTGCATAATTCGTTTTTTGTACTGCTAACGAAGCTTGTTTACAGCCTTTTTCTTTTAATTCATCGAGCATCGCTTTCATCAATGCTGTACCGATACCCTGGCTTCTGTATTCCTTGTAAAGAGAAATGGCAAAAGAAGGGGTTTCATCGTCAACATGTCCATAATCATTCATAATGCGAACCCATACAGCACCAACGATTCTGCCGTTCACTTCTGCAACATAGCAACTATCACTGTCACGTTTTCCAAAATCAGATATATAAACTTGAAGTTCCGGTTGATTAATAATCGCCCTCGGCGGTGGTGCAACTTCCTCTGGAATAAATATTGCTTCATACAGAAAATCGGATAAAAGTTGAATTTCTGACTGTTTTATTTTTCTGATTATATAGTCCATAACAATCTCCCCTGCATTCCAACTCCATTTTTGTCTTCATTATAATTTTTCGTCCACTTTATGCCCTCTATTGGATGAAAACGAAACAATCTGGACAAAACGCTATTGTTCTAGCCCATCCTTCCGTACATATTTAATTATACGACATAAAAATCGCACATATCTCTGGTTAAGGTTTCCTGATAATAACCATTTCTTTGACAAATTTGATGTATGGTTTTAGCAAATATTTGCCTTGATTTTTCCGAGGGAGCCGTATTTCTGTTTTTCTTTTCAAGATAGAGATTTCTAACATCAATCCATAAGTCGTTATCCTTACAGAACTTTATTTTTTCCTCTAGCTTGTAAAAGCCCTCGCTTTGAAATTCCCACGAATAATAGGGAGGCTTCGCTGACTTATTAAATTTGATATATTGCTGTCGTCCATTTTCACAATTATACACAATTGCAAAATCGCAACTATGGTATATTTTAGAATTCTCCCTATCCTTAACTTTAATGGTAAACACTCGTGTGCTATCTTCGCAGCGGTCATAGCCAAATTTTTCTGCAAGCTGATCAAAAGCATTCATTAGAATGTGCTTAATTTCTTTAGCAGTAAAATTTTCTTCCTCGTCATTGACTTTGATATCCACATCAAAGTCAAACCCTTTATTTCCCTTCTTATCAAAAGTTACCATATTGCGCGACACACTTCCAACAAACTTATACTGAAAAGTAAATGTATTACGTATTTCATCTTGGACAAGATGAAGTAACTCTTCCAGTTGATTTCTCACTGGACGAATTTCTTTTTTTGTTACATACTGAAAATGATACATAGTTTGCTCCTTTCCTGCCCAATCCACCCATTCAGCATTCTCCGCTAAATCGATACATGATAATACATTTTATGTGTTTTGTCAAATCATAACTTTCTCTTTGCTCAGTATACGATTTTATCAATTTAAACTTCTGCCTCATTTGTGCCAATCATTATTTTTATTCCTCCATCAGCCTATAACAAAACAACGTACGCTTTCGGCTTTCTGACAAAAAGTTTTTTCGATACAGGCTATCTGCAAATGATTCTTATCAGATATCGGCACACAGCAGTATACTAAATATGCTGCCCCGGCGGCGCTTATATATGATCACAATCCGAATTTGGGAGGGACTATTATGCACTATGTTTTTCTTGTTATTGGAATCCTCACCGAAATCTGCGGCTCTACCCTGTTAAAGTTTACCGATGGATTTCAAAAAAAGTTTTTGGCAGCGCTCTGTCTGCTGGCCTACGGCATTGCCTACTACATGGTGGCGCTGTCTATGAAGGTATTGCCGCTGAATATCGCTTATGCCACCTGGTCCGGCGCAGGCACACTGCTTACCATGATAATTGGTATGGTTTTGTTTAAGGAACGATTCAAGCCATCCGGCTATCTTGGTTTGCTGCTGCTGTTGGGCGGTATCATTGCTTTAAATTTACTGTAGTGATCCTGATGTCAATCAGGATATGGAAAGGAGATTTTTTCATGCAGGCATATATACAAATGGCGTTGACTGTACTGCTCAGCTTATTGGGCTCCACCATGCTGAAGCTTTCCCACGGTTTTACCGTTATCACGCCTACGCTTATCTTTATCGTCAGTTATTGTCTGGCCTTTTACTTTTTTGCCAGAGCGCTACGCACCATCCCATTGTCGGTAGGTTACGCCATCTGGTCCGGATTCAGCACCGCAGCCAATGCGTTAGTAGGCCACTTTTATTTTCACGAAGCATTGGGACTGCCTAAAATTATTGTTCTGGTTATCATCATTATCGGTATTGTATTAATCAACAATGCCCGCCTGCCGGTGGATGAAAATGATTATTACCAACGGATTGAACGGGGGATTCGGTAATCCATTGCCGTTTACTGCCGCAAAAAGCCCTTGAGCAGATTTTCTACATTATCTGCTCAAGGGCTTTTTATAATCGCTCCATCAGGTCCGCCATACTGTGAATTTACAAGTAAAAAGTTGTTGCAAATCTGCAACGGACAGCGTTTCTTCTGCACATTATCTGCTTTATTTTTTGTGCTTCTCCATTACATGATGCTGGGAGGTCTTTTCTTTCTTTTGGAAAAGCTGCGGCAATTTGGACCAGTTTTGTTCTAACACGCTAAGATCCAATTTTTCTTTGCGCGGCAGTTTTTCCAGGCTTGGCCTGGTAAATATCAGTTGCTGAACGCTGCGGCCCATATTCTGCGCCAGTAGTTTTAAGGTTTGCCGTATCATATTGGCAGTTTCTTCATCCACATTCCGCAGTGTTTTCAGCATATCTCCCGTATTGGTCAGCCAGATCTTGCCCAAATCCTGCAAAGTATCCGCTTCTTCTACCGTTAATAATTCAAACATGGTGTCTACAAATTGCTCCCGTTGTTCCGGTGTTAAGCTGGCCAGCCATCCGCGAATGGTCTGATCCAAAAATCGGCTGCTGGCAGTCACCTTCTCCAGATAAATAAAATCAGGGCCCAGCACCTTCCACGAGTAAGGATCATGCTGCATAACAAAATATTCAGAACTTTCTAAAATGGTAAATGGCTCAGCATGTTCCAGCATCATGCCAAAAAGAGAAGTCTGCGGAATAAAGGTTTGAATTTTCTCGTATATCGCCTGATAACCGGCGCTGTCAATCACATCTTCCAAAAATCCCGGTCCGTCATTATTATAGACTGCAACGATGCGCTGCTGTATCTTTAAACCGGCAAATGCAGCTGCAAAGGTAGCCAGATTTCCACCTTTAGAATGCCCGCCAATATAAAGTTTTCCCTTTGTCTTCTGCGCCACCTGTTTTAAATAGCGCACTGCTTCCTGCTGCGCCGGCACGCCTGTGCGGAAGGTCATGTTAAAGTCCTCTTTCCAGCCTGTTACAGTAAAATCTGTCCCTCGGTAGGATATATAATGCACATCCTTCTCCAAAGCTATGGTAACTGCTGCAAATTGTTTTTCGGCCTGATGATCAATCTGCTGCTCATAATAGCACAGCTGCAAATCTCCAAACCGTTTGCTTTTTCCCATAGATAACAGCAATGTCTCATCCTTGGGGTCCCGCAGATTTTTTTCATCTTTGGACAACTGTTCAAAAGAATCGGCTAACTCTTTTACTGAAACACCATTGGCACTGTCCAAACCGCCCACAATGCCATCCATCACCACATAAGACAGACAACTCAAAATTAAATTGTCCACCAGATTAAACGGCGACTGCTCAAAGGTTAAGTCACCGCGCCAGTCGATATAATCAAGCACATTTGCCATGTTATCTCCTCCTTTATTTATTTTTTTTAAAGTTAAAAATTTCCTTTCATTATACAACTTATACATTACTTTTTCAAAACCATTTTAATTTCTCATTGGCAACCATTTTAACTATCATGACCATTCTTTTGAATACGATATTCTATAAAGCAACAAAAAATAACTCAAAACAGAAACTCCTGCATCATATCAATCTGATACTTATTGCAGAAATTTCTAATAATGAGTTATTTTTATCATTCTATATACTCTATACCCAGCACAATTTATCAAAAAATTAATGCGACATACCAATAGCCAACCAAACTTGCACATAGCACTAAAAAAATAACTGTAGCAAATCCATATAACATCATGTCACTTGCTTTTACCAAATCCTTTTGTGCAAAAATCCATGCTGAGTTGGGGCTGGCCGCTGGTGTAGCAATCGCCAACATACCTGCTAAGGCAACCATAATCGTCAGCATTGGCAAATTTAAATTTGGAAGTATACCACTAAGGGCTATTCCTAAAGAAATTACTAGGGAACCAGCAACAACATTATTTATAAAGTTTGTTAAAATTGCCGTTATAAAACACAAACATACAACCAAACCAAATGAACCTAAATTAGAAACAAGTGGATATAGACTTTCTGTCAAAAATGTTTTTATTCCTGTTGCATCCTGTGTTAATAAACCTGCAATATAAACAACTGTCACACACATAAAATAAAACTCCCAAGGAAAACGTTTCGCTATTTTTTTTACATCAATAATTGGTTCCTGATCAATGTGAATCAACATCATAACACCAAACAAAGCAAATGCTATGCCACCACTGCCAAATTGAGCAATTGCCTGAAATATAGGATTTGTACTCTGTAATGAAGGTATTACTAACGCTGTCATATAAATTGCTGTAGCCCACATTGCTATTTTTTGATCTTTCGTTACAACTTTTGCTTTCGGAAGATATTGCTGTGCCTTCGCCAAAGCTCTCATATCTATTCTTAAAATAAACTTACAAAAAATCGTATAGCAAAAGGTAATAAAAATACTCATTGGCACCACTGCTAATATATATCGAACCATATCAAATACCTGGCCAGTTTGACCTGTATATAAACTCATATAAATAAGCGCAACACCTTTTGTTGGGAGTCCTAATTCTCCAAGTACGGCCGTAAAACTAATCCCTAAAACAAATGCTAAAATCTGTTTACTATACATTTCAAAACCAATAATTTCATTAAGCGAGCGAAACAATGCTATCATCAAAAATACCGCAACCAAACTGCCACTTAAAACCCCTACGAAGTACGTTGCCAAAAGGAAAAAGAAAAATAATAAATATGGACGCCCTGCTAAAAATTTTCGTCTAATTAACCAATAAGCAACAACTTCTCCTAAATTTTTTTCTTCTATAAATGCTGTAAAAAGAAATACCATTAAAAATGTTACTGCTATCTGTGTTCCAAAAACACCTACCAGAACATCAGATATTTCAGCACATCCAATCAAAACCAAAGCAGCTAAACTAACAATACTAGTTGAACCCACTTCAATAAAAATCCATCCATAGAGAACACCTATAAATACGCCTAATATTTTCATTCCTAGCTCTGTAATTGCTCCAGGTGCAGGTAAGTTTCCAAAACCAAACATAATAGTCAACATGATAATAATATTTACCGTTCTTTTATTCAAATATCCGTTACTCGTTTCTACCATAAATTTCCCTCCTCACCCTATATAATGTACTTGTGGCTATATTAAGATAAATAAGGGGTTTCCCCCTTACTTATCTTAAATAATCTGTATCATATTCTTTTTATTCCTCTACATCTAACCCTAAAATTCTAGCAGCATTTTGATACATTACTTTAGGCAGATTTTCTTCTTTAATACCTATACCCATATATCGTACAACCGCTTCTTTCATTGGAGTCATAGGATATGCTGAACCAAATAAAATTTTTTCCGGAACCAGTTGGTTTGCCCCAGCAACATAGCCAACAGTACCAGGCCCACCCATTGCATAAATATCAGGAGAAATATAAACATTTGCTCTTCTTAATGCAATCCAACACATTACATCCGCCCATGGACAACCACCATGTGCTAAAATAATTGTAAGATCTGGGTATTTTTCAGCTACATTATCAATGTCTATTGGAGACATGTATCTTAAAGCCGCATTCGTTAAGCCACCAAAAGAAATCATTAAAGGTACTCCAATTTCTTGACATTTCTCATAAATAGGATGAACACGTGGATCATCCACTGTCATTGGTGGTTTGCCCGGTGCTTCATTTTCACTTAAACAAGGTTCAATCACAACTCCTGTACAAGGACCATTCACAACATATTCGTCAATTTCAGCCAGAGATTCTTCTGTAGGATCGTGCGGATCTACGCCTGCAAAACAGATAAATCGACCAGGATAAAGTTCCATCAACTCAACCAAATCGGCATTCTTTAAGCCAAAACATTTTCTTCCCGGGATAACACCAATATCAATTTTAGCTTCATCCATTTCCTTAATGTAAAGCTCCATAGATTGTTTTTTTACAGATTCAGCAACCGGCATATTAAATCTGGCAGCAAACTGTGTCATAAAATCTACATCAGACATAATATAACTATTTTTAAATTCTCCATATGGTGGTCTTGATCTAAAATCAATAATCATAATAATTCCTCCTCGATTTTTCATACACTTATAACATAGGTTTTTTTTAACTATTTCACGCAAACTTTTACTACTCTTCTCTATACCCGTTTACATCCAGGTAAACTCTGTTATAATATTATTTAATTCCCCTCCTCTCTTTCTGTTAATTTCATTTTATTTTCCATCACATAAATATTCAATATACATATAATTCATTTTGTTTATACTGAAACTTTTGAACGTTTTTGTCTCATCTTTTTGAAAGGAGTATATTCTCATGGCTTACGGAATGGATCCTAAAAAACTACTGTCGGATGCGTTATACCAATTGACTAGCGAAAAATCTTTTGAAACCATTACAATTCAAGAAATTATCGAACGTGCTAATGTTTCTAAAGCAACTTTTTATCGTTATTTTCATGATAAATTTGAATTAATGTGTTGGTTTTACGAAGACTTTGTTCATAAAACATTTGATGACCTTTATTTAGAAAAATCTTGGTATGAGACTCAATATACTTATGCCGAATTCTATCTGCATAATAAAGAATACTTTTTAAATATTTACAATTATGAGGGACAAAATTCTTTTGACCATTTCCTATACTCATACTGCTTAACCTTTTTTAAAAATATTGTTCAAACAAAAAAGGGGCCAGATGCCCTGTCTAAAGAACTCATTTTTGCAATAAAAATGTATTGCTATGGAAATTCATTTATTGTTCGTGACTGGCTTATGGGAGAGATACCTTTAACAGTTGAAGAATTTTGCACATACCGTTACAATACCATGCCACAAATAATGAAAGACATTTTAGATAATAATTAAATTTACTTTCTATGTCACACTTGTTATATACTAAATTCATTATTTATAATGTTTCTATATGTGTCCCTCCTAGTTTTGCTTTCTCAAAATAATATGCCGCAGGAATTTGTAATTTGGAAAGCTGCATACTATAATACATTACAGATACACTAAATTTTTTCTGATTTTATTTCAGAAATGACAGAAAGAAGGCATTGCTATGATTCAAGATATTTTTCCGTATGAATTTCATAATGGTTATACGCCGCAGCCGCCGGATGCAGATAGCTTTATTTTGTGGTACGACAGCAGTCAGGTATTGCTGCGCAAACAAGCAGACGGGGTAATTACTTTTCCCCGTTTTGCTGATTTGCCCCAAGAACCGGCGCAATGGATTTATTTGTTTTCTATTGGCGATGAACGCTTCTACTGGATCAATCAGCGGCAGCAGCCTGTAAGTGAACCTTTTGCAATGGAGAGCATCTATGCGCTGCGTCATCTACAACCCCGGCACTATGCCTATGCCGGTCTGGTAGGCTTTCAGCTGCATAACTGGTATAATCGTCACCGTTATTGCGGCCGCTGCGGTACTCCATTGCAGCCGGACAGCAAAGAACGGATGATGCGTTGCCCTCAGTGCGATTGTATGAGTTATCCGCAAATCTGCCCTGCTGTTATCATCGGCTTAACCCATGGCGATAAAATTTTACTTTCCAAATATAAAGGCCGCAATTACAAGGATTATGCTTTGCTGGCCGGTTTTGCCGAAGTGGGAGAAACCATCGAAGAAACGGTGCGGCGAGAGGTTTTAGAGGAGGTTGGACTGCCTGTAAAAAATATTCGTTACTACAAAAGCCAGCCCTGGCCCCATTCCAGTTCGTTGTTGTTCGGTTTCTTTGCCGAACTGGATGGCGAGGATGAAACCATTTGTCTGGAAGAAGAAGAATTATCTATGGCTGCCTGGGTTCCCCGCTGTGAATTATCCATGGAAGCCGATCATGTCAGCCTGACCAATGAAATGATTATGGTGTTCAAGGAGCAGCTGTAGTTTTCTCCACTAAATCAACGAAAGACAGAGCCCAAAATAGCCCTGCCTTTCGTTGATTTTACTATCTTCATTCAATTTTCCACTACATCAATTTAAGTATGTTTCATACCTTACCAAAGCAATTCGCCCAACGGTATTCCGAATACACCTAAAACGATAAAGTTGACTAATAATGTTGCAATACCCCAAGTGTATGCCGCTTTTTTCCCAATGTCAGGATTCCCGTGAATCATAGCAGAGTTCATAGAAGCAGCAGGTGTTACATATGCGCAAGTTAAGGTTAACATCATAATCATATACATGACCTGATGATTTCCGCCTATTCCCATCATGATATTTGTAACGAAAGGAATAAACAATGCGCCCAGTATTAAATTATGCGCAACCTGTGTCAATAAACCTAAGAACACCATTACAACAATCATTAATACGACTGGAGATAATCCATTGATAAGTGGCATAACTGCCTCGGCAATGGTGGCCATAACGCCGCTTTCTTTTGCTTCCAAAGCGTTGCAGATAGGCACTGTGGCACATAGTAACCACACTACATCCCATGGAACGCCATGATGACATTTCGATAAATGTACAATTTGTGCATGATTGTCATCTTTAATTAAGCATAACGCAATCAATGCGAAAGTTGTAACCCCCAGCAATCCGCATGATGTAATAAATTGTGTAATCGCCCAAGTTTGTGGTAAGATTGTTGTCGAAAGCATAACAATAAAATAAACAACCATGATTAAACAGCCTAACTTTTGTTGTTTTGTAACGGGTATTGCGCGCAATTCCTCAATGTCTTCATCCGGCAATTTCAATCTTGAAACATCAACTTTGAAGATCAATATTGCAATCAGCAGCATTCCTACACAGAACAGAAGTAAATAACTAAATGTAAAAATCATAAATGGCAGATATTCCAATTCGCCTGCAGTAGGTGTATAAAAGGATAAAAACATTAAGGCTGTACCTCTGAACGGAACTAAGTTACTACAAGTAAACATCAAAATAACCATCATCGCCATCAAAAAAGTGATGAGAGGATCTTTTTTATCATATCCACAGCGGTCAGCTGCTTTTTGAATCATTGCCCAAAGCATAAATACCAGAGCAAGACCTGCACCAAAAAGAGTCCCTATAATAACTGTAAGCATTAGAGTAATTACCAATAACATCGGATTCTTTTGCAATGATTTTCTAGTTAAAATCCAGTTGCCCACAACATCAACTGCCCCTATGTGATTAAAGGCCATTGCCAAAATACTTACCATAATAACCTGTATCCCTGTAACACTGCCCAAAGCACTGGAAAATGCTTCTGGTATTGTCATATAACCTGTCAACCCTAACGCAACTAAACCAAGCAAGCTTACCCATAGTAAATCTAAGAAAATCCAGCCATACATGGTGCCTACAAATACGCCTAAAATCTTCATGCCCATCGGAGTAATCTGTCCAATCGGCGGCAAATAACCAATTCCAATCATAAGGAACAACATAATAACAAAATGTAAATAAGTTGTATATTTTTTCTTATCCATAATATTCTCCCTCCTAATTAATTTGATATTATGTACGGTTGTACCCTTTCATCCCCCAACACCCCCAGTAGATTTCTCTACTGGGAATATTAGGTTTATGATTTCAATTATTCAAAAATCTGATAAGCTGGGGCGCCTTCGCATTGTGCAGGCATTCTCATACCCAACAATGCAGCAACAGTTGGCGCTACGTCTACCTGACGGATTACACGGTCGGTAGTATAACCTGCTTTAATGCCTTTACCAGCTGCCACGAAGATTGGGGATACAGATGTGTCAAAATACCCTTTTTGTGTAGACAGAGAGTCGGCATGGATAATGTTGTGGCCTTCTTCCATAAAGTAAACCACGTCACCGCAACGGTCACCGTTCAGACCCAGAATCGCAGCATCTTTGTTGCGCAGCGCGATAGATACTACACGCTGTCCTGTAATTGGGTCGCGATAATTGTACAAATCATTGATAATTTTTGCTTCCAGCTCGTATTTATCCGCTGGGTCAACAATACCAGTTGGATATTTACCTTTTAAATTAATGGTAATCTGTCCGCCCAGTTTAGCAACAGCGGTGGTGTGTTCCCAGTCGATTTCATGCATGACTTCGCCGTTTTCATCTTTTTTCAGCGTGGTGTAACCCAGTTCTACCATAACATTACCGTTTACACGCAGTTCGCCTAAACCAGTTGTTTTGTTTTCTTCGGTAATCAGACCGTGGTCAGATGTGATAATAATGGTCCAGCCTTCATCTAAATAATGCAGGAACCGTTCCAGATAACGGTCAGTCTGTTCATATACACCGGTAATCATTCTCTGATAGAATGCTTCATCGTTGTCCCATTCGTCACGATGTTTTGCCAGATGCCAAATCTGATGGCCAATCAGGTCAATATTGTGCAAATGGGAGAAGATAACTTCGCAGCCTTTTTTGTCCATCATGTAATTCAGTGCATCTGCCTGCCACTGGCTGTATACATCCCAGGATGGCAGTACCAGTTTTTCTACAAATTCTGGCACACGGCCGGTGGTAGAGCTAACTGGTGGTACGTGACCAACGTTTTCCATGATTTCTGGATAGAGAGATTTTGGATGGAATACGTTATCTCTGTTCATTGCATAAGCAGGACTCATCCACAGGCGTACTTTGGAGCCGTCTTCTGCCAGAGTCAGCAGACGCAGGCAACGGTTTGCTGTAATATTTTCTTCGCCAACTTTGACTTCATCTACAAAATCATTGGCGTACGTGTCATTTTTCAATACAAACAATGGTTCTGTTTCTTTTTTGGACCGGTAAATTGCTACTGTGTCGTATACGCCATTTTCGTTTTTCAAAATCAGGCAAGGACGTCTTACATAACCTTTGGAAGTCAGTAGCGTAAATTCTTTACTGTCTTCCGGTGCAGCAGCCCAACCGGTAGGCGCTTTGATTGGGGAGTTGATGGTGTTCAGATTGTTGCCGCCCAAAGCTGCAATCTCTGTGTCGCTTTCGTCTACAACAATGTTAGAACTTTCAATACCGCCAGCAGCAATGTTTTCTAATGCGTTTTTACCGATTTTGCCATCTTCCGGTTTGGTACCGGCACTTTCGTCAGCAGCTTCTAAATCGGTGATAACACAGCCTACACCTGGATTGTTCGGAGCATCGTGCGCTACAAACCGAACATTTTCGATGGTAGTGTCAGCCAGTAAGATACTTTCTTTATCAATAATTGCAGCACCCATATTAATTGCGCCTGGCTGAGTACCGTCAACAACAGTCAGATTTGGGCTGTCGCTGGTTGGAGGCCAGCTGGAACCTGGCCAGTGCCATACCAGTGTGTTTTTACCTGCTTCAGCAGCTACATTCCAGAATGGTTCTGCTAAGCACATACGAGAATCCAGTGCATAGATAGAAGTTCCGATTTTTTCGGGATGTGGGTTAAAGAAAGAGATGATACCGTGTGTTGCTGGATAAGCACCGGTGGATAAAGTAGTCCACATTGGTGGTGTTACAGTTGGGTGTGCGCCCAGTAATACTAAATCTTCACGGGCAGATCCTCTTTCTACAAATTTTTTCAGAGCAGGCATACGTCCCTGTTCCATAAATTTTTTAGCCAAACTTGGTTCAAAACCGTCTACGCCCAGAACCAAAACTTTGTCTGCCATTGCATTTGTTTGATAAGCCATGATAAAGCACTCCTTTGATAAATGATTGTTGTGTTGTTTACTTGATGATGTTATTATAGTAATAAATTTTTCTTTTGCGAAGCATTGAGATTTTCCCTTATTTCGCAAAGCTGTATCAAAAAACATACAACTAAAAAAGGAGCGTTATATGAACACTGAATATTTTTATTACCTGCTCACCATTGCCCAATACCGTTCCATCAGCCAGGCAGCTGATGCCTTGCATCTGCAGCGTTCTTACCTAAGCAAAGTGGTGCAGAACATAGAGCAGGAACTGGACATGACCATCTTTACCCGCAGTCCCCGCGGTGTGCTGATCACCCAGGAAGGCGAATATGCCCTGAAACAATTGCAGCAGGTGTTGGATATTTTAGATGAGATAAAACGCCATGGACAAGCGCAAAAAGATATTATCTATACTCAGTATTTTGACGAAATTACCGTTATGTCGCCAAAAAAAATACGCCCCCGCAAACGCTCAGCGCAATATCTGCCCACTTTTCAAAAGCTGTTCCCCAATGTGTTGATTTCTATGATTGACGAAGATGTTGAAAATATGATTCACGCAGTAGAACAGCTGCCGCTGTCGGTAGCATTCACGCTGCGCACAAACAGTTGGGATAAGCTGTGTCCGCCCATTCCGGACACAATGATCTATCAGCCCATTACCAACAATCCCATTGTAGCGTTGGCTTCACCCAACAATGCACTGGCGCAGGAATATAAAACCATGTCCTTAGCATCTCTGGCAAAACAGGAATTAGTTTTTATGGACTTTACTGTACACAAGGACGGTTTTTTGCGTCATCTGCTCCAGCCCTATGGTACACTTCATATTCGTTATACCGTCAGCAGCCTGGCTCTGTTTTATCAACTGCTGCATGATAATCCATACTTTTCTATCGGGATCTACAGCCCCGATGCTAATGATGATTTGCTGCAAATTCCTTTACGAGATGATATTTACATTGAACAAGGCATTCTCTATCATAAAGATACAATGCGCAATGTGGTAGGAGAAAAATTTATTGAGCTGCTGTTAGAATCCTACAAAAAATAAATTGGCAGGGGAACTGCAAAATGATAGAGAATGTAATGAGTGACTTCTTTTCTGTGTGAAAATGACATAAGAAGCTGATATCCAAATTAGAAAATAAGGTGTTTTCCCAATGAATAAGAAAAACTTACACATGAAACCGGTAGGCAGTGAATATATGGAGCAATACAATGCGTTGCTGCGCTATGTATTTCAGGTAACTGAGCAGGAGCTAAGCTCTATCGGCTGGCAGGAAAAAGAGATGATCCGCGCCAAGTTTCCCACTATGGAAAAAGCTGATGTGTTGGGCTGGTTTGACGGCGACACGTTAATATCTCAAGTGGCAGTGTATCCTATGCAGGTACGCATTTTCGGCAAAACCTACGCTATGGGCGGACTGACCGGCGTGGGCACCTATCCCGAATATTCCAGCCAGGGACTGATGCACAAACTGCTGGAGCAGGCGCTGAAAAATATGCGCCAGAGAGGTCAGTACATTTGCTATTTATATCCTTACTCCATTCCCTATTATCGAAGAAAGGGCTGGGAAATTATCTCTGATAAAATCTCTTATGAGATTGCCGACTATCAGCTGCCAAAAAATCAGCAGGTGAAAGGCGATGTGCGCCGCGTAAAAACGGACAGTGATGAATTGAAACAAACCTATCATAAATATGCGCTGCATACCCACGGCGCTGTTCTGCGGGACGAGTTGGCCTGGAATGAATACTGGCTGTGGGATTCGGACGATATTATGGCCGCCATTTATTATAACGAGAACAATGAGCCGGACGGTTATCTGATTTACTGGATCGCCAACGAAGTATTTCATATCAAAGATATGATTTTTAACAACGAAGAAGCCCGCGCCGGACTGTGGAATTTTGTATCGGCTCATTTTTCCATGATCGATGTGGTAAAAGGCGATACCTACACCGACGAGCCGCTGGCATTTTTGCTGGAAGATGCCAGTATCAAAGAAACCATATCCCCTTATTATATGGCACGTATCGTGGATTTTCCGGCTTTTATCGCCAACTATCCCTTTAAACCGGATACCGTAGAACGGCAATGGAAATTTACACTGACAGACCCCATTATGGAATGCAATCAGGGATCGTTCCTGCTCACCATCAGCAAGGAAGGCTGCGGTCAGGCGACACCCATTGCAGAAACCTGTGACGATACCATCAGTATTCAAACCATGACCACCATGCTCATGGGCTATAAACGGCCCGATTATCTGTTTAAAATCGGCCGCATTCAAACCAGCGAAGCCATCATTGATATGCTGGAGGATTCTATCGAGCAGCAAACACCATATGTATCCGATTATTTTTAATGATAAAAAACAGCTCAACATCATTAAGCGCTGTTGTAACAGAGAACATTGAAAAATCTGAAAATCTCACATCGTAATTTTGATTTTTCACAAAAAATGGACGTAGCTTCGGCCACGTCCATTTTTGTATTTCCGTATTCATTTTATATGCGCTGTAATATTGCACAGCAATTCCTCCATCGGTCCCTGCACTGTCACATACCATAATGAGGCACAGCCGCTTCAAAACAAGCAGAAAGTTAACAAAAGATATTCTATAAAAATCGGTAAATATCACATGATTATTATAAATTAGCATTTAATTTGTTTTTTAGAATGACGTATAGTATACTAGAAGCCGAAACATATGCGGTGAATCAAAAATAGATTAAATTAACCGCTTTATTGAAAAATTCTCTGAAAACGAGACAGAGAATAATTTTTTGGAGGTCAACAAGGTGGGTAATATAACTAACAATGAAATGATGGATATTTTACATATTACGCAGGTACTGACACATATGCAGGTGGGGTTTTGGATTATTGAAATTCCCAATCATGGTACACCTAAAATGTACGGTGATACAACCATACATACAGTTTTAGGTGTAGAGGCGAATGCATTAGAACCGGAAAAACTTTATGAACATTGGATGAAAAATATCGATCCCAAGTACCTGGAAATCGTCATACAAACAGTAGAAGCATTAAAACAAGGAAAACCGTCAGAAGTAAAATACTTGTGGCAGCACCCGCAAAAGGGATGGCTTTGGGTTCGATGCGGAGGATACCTTGATGAAACATACACGGAAGGTTTTCGTTTCAAGGGGTGGCATTACGATGTTACAAATGAACTGGAACTTGATTCTGTAGATATTGAACACAACATCGCAGACCCAAAAAAGTTGAAATTATATGCCCCCTACATTATCGAAAATATCGAAGAACTGTATGAAATAGATAGTGTCAGCTTAACTGTTAATACTGTATTTTCAAAGAAAAATAAATATTGTGAAATTGGAGATGGAAACAATATTCTCTTTGCCATAAGGGAACAAGTACATCCCGATTATATTGACTTATTTAACAGCATGTTTAAACCAGCAGCATTGCAGAAAATTGTTAACGAAAAGCATACTCGACAAATTGAATGTAAGATAAGAACTATTTCCGGAGACTATTGCTGGGTGGATGCCAAAGTCTTACCAGTAACTATTGCCGGAAGTGTTAAATTGCTGCTTTGCATACATGATATATCCGATAAAAAAAGAGTATTCGATTTAACAAATGAAAAAAATGAAATTTTAGATGCTTTTTACAATGTGTATTCGTCTATTGTAGAAATCAATCTCTGTACAGAGCAAGCATATTTCTTAAAAAGTAATATAAACGAACTGGATCAAAAGATCTTGTCTATTGAACAGTTATATCATGCAATCATTGAGCGTTTTAACATAAGTAAAGAAAAAGATGCCATAAAGCATTTCCTTGATATTGACAATTTGAAATTGGTTGTAGAAAAACAGGATACTTACACTTTTGATTTTCCCGCAAGAGAAGGCGAAAAAACTTTTAAATGGAAATGCATTGAAACTTTATGTATACCCCAAAATAAGGATAAGATATATTTGACATTTTGTGATGTGGATGAAAAGCATCTTATAAATTCAATCCTAAAACATTTCGTTTTTAGCGATAGCGACTATCTGTATTATGTCGATTTAAAAAATAATTCGTTTTTGAACTTTTGTAAAAACGATGAAAATCTCCTGTTGCCACCACAGCGTGGAAATGATTATGTGAAAACCATGACTGACTATAACAAAAAATACATCGTTTTAGATGAGCAGGATAAGGTTATTGAATTAATGACACCGGACTATATGGCAAAACGTCTACAGAACGAGGATAGTTATAAAATCGAAGCAGGAATGATTGACGACAATGGAAACTACAACAGAAAGCAAGTTACCATCCAAAATTATGACCGAGAGAATCAAACTTTGTTCATGATTCGGAAGGATATTACCAAAGAGTACTTCCGCCAGAAGGAACAGCAGCAAATTTTGACGATGGCTCATAAAATGGCAAATACAGATACACTTACCAATCTTTATAACCGAAATGGCGCATACACGGAAATTGAGCAACGGCTTTTGAACATCAAGGATGAGATGGATGCATTTATCATCATAGATTTAGATAATTTTAAAGCAGTCAATGATTGTTTGGGGCACTCGCAAGGAGATGAATTGCTGCAAAAAGTTGCCAAAACGCTGGAAGACAATTTCCGAAAGACAGATATTATTGCCAGACTTGGCGGCGATGAGTTTATCATCTATATGAAAGATATTAAAAGCAGAAACGCTGTAGTAAATGCTGTAGAAAAATTGCTGCATAAATTGCAATTAGAATATCTCTGGAAAAACGGCAGCATTCAGGTTAGCGCCTCTGTGGGAATTGCCCTTGTCCCCTTTGACGGAATATGCTTTGAAGATTTATATATAAAATCTGATAAAGCTTTATATCGTTCTAAGCGTCAAGGCAAAAATGGATATAGCTTTTTCACTGCAAGTAATGAAATTCAATAAAGTAAGCATATAAAAATAAAGAAAATGTAAGAAACAAAAACAGACAGAAAACTGCAATACTGCAATGTTCTGTCTGTTTTAATTGTTTTAATTCAAACCACCTACCCGACAAATCCACGGCGCTGGCTTATCAGGCATGTCCTATTTTTGTTCGGCAAAAGTATAACGGCTGTCCGCCTGGTAATCATTCAGCAACTGATTCACCGGTTTCCCAAAACGGTAATACTGAATTACATTACCGTTTCTCTGCGCAATGCGCTGTTCTACCTGTGGATCAAACAAATAATCCACCCCGTCAATACGAACAGTCACCCACACATGGCTGCTGTAACCACCGGCCGATGACTTGGTTTTTCCGCTGACCACCTGCACATCCAGACCAATAGCCTGCAAGATAGCCGCATAAGCAGACGAATAATGATTGCAGACACCTTTGTGATCCAGCAAAATCGGAATTGCATACCGTTCCGGATAATGCTGCCAGATAACAGCCAATTCCTCTGCACTGAACCAACTGCTGTCCAGCTGAGTAGCTGTGGTATACTGGGTAGTATTGATAAAATAATCGTAGGCCACTTTTGCTTTTGTGTAGGTGTCCATATCATCGGTAAAATTTTGTTCCATAAAACCAAGAATCAAATCATTCAAAATTTCAAACCGGGTCAACTTCGGCTGCAGCGTGGCATGATTGAGCAGTTGCTGCACATCGGCAGATACCGTTCCGGTATCCATAGTTGAATTCTCTTCTTTTGCATCTGCGCTCGGTTCCTGTTCCTCTTCCACAACCACATCAAAAGCCGGAAGGTTGTCCCAATAATCAGGATTGGTAAAACTTTCATCCAATAAAATATCACTGCCGTCAGCATTGCCCTGATACATATAATTTCCCTGTGTCACGCTGGCAGTTCCCACACTGCTGGTATCAATCTGCATCAGCTGCGTTGTGTCATCCCAATTTACTGCAAATCCTACAGCCTCACCGATATCTCTGAGTTTAAAATAATTATTGCCATCTATATTATATGCATCTATTGCCAGCTCCGCGCCATCACAATACAACACCACCGGCGAAAGCTCTGCAGTTGCTGTCAACGCTCCGGCTGGAAACTGCAAATCATTTTCCCCCAGCACATAAGCATTGGAGGTATTCAAATTGATTGCATTTTTGCTTTCATCCCATTCCACTGCAAAAGATTTATCTGTACCGGCTAACACCGCCGCCATATCTCTCAGTTTAAAATAATTATTTCCATCTATATTATATGGATAAATTTCCTGCGCGGTGCCATCTACCAATATCACCGTATTACTTCCCTGCGCTGTAACAGCCTCTGCCCCATATGCTGTGCCGGCAAACAAACAACTGCATAACAAAACTGCGCCCAATATCCGTTTTTTCACTATCGTTTCACTCCGTCCCATGCCTGCTATCTGATATATCATCGTTTTATTATCATTTCAATATTCTCTATAACTTTGCTTTACCCTTTATTATACTACATCGTTTTTCTTCCTGCAAAGAAGAACTTCCACAAGTTGTTAAAAAATACATTCCACAAAAAGTTCTCTTAAAACCACACAAAAAAGCTCTCTTTAAAGAACTCTGCAGCAATATCTGCGATTTCCTTAAAGAGAGCCTATTTCTTATACATTAAACAATATCACTGGCCTGATCCAAATTTTCCATCATTTTTTTTACACATTCTGTGCAAACCAGTTTGCCTTTAAAATTCTGTACATTTTCAGCATTGTTGCAGAAAATGCAAGCAGGTTCGTATTTTTTCAAAACAATTTTTTCATTATCTGTATAGATTTCTAATGCATCTTTTTCATCAATGCCCAATGTTCTTCTTAATTCAATTGGAATGACTACTCTGCCTAATTCATCTACTTTACGAACAATACCTGTTGATTTCATAATTGTTCCTCCTCACTTTTTTCAAAAATCCTGTTTGATAACAGAATTTACATTCTTTGTTAACTCTGCCTTGATAATACCATTTTTCGGGAAAAAAGTCAATTAATTCTCCTGAAAAGTGTAAATATTTTCAAAATATTGTCTTTTTACATCTATTAAAATATTTAAAGAAAAAACTTGACGGACGACCCGTCTTTTTCTATACTATATTTTATATCCAGAATAAATATGCCATAAATATGAAGAAAGGTAGAGTATCTAGCCCGCTGCGGCACAGAGAGCTGAACATTTTGCTGCGAGTTCAGACTGACAGCACTAGTGAAAATGAGCCTGGAGTATGAACCTGCGTTCCGGTTGATTTCCGTTATCAAATCTGCTGAGATTCTGTATACTGCCATAAATATACAGAATAAAGCAGGGTGGTACCACGATAGAAACTCGTCCCTGTTCTGACAGGAACGGGCTTTTTTTATTTACCAGCAACAGCAGCATGCACCACGCTTTTATCCCGCCTGCATTCTTCCTGTTTGGCTAATCACAAAACAACAATCGTTTCATATTTTATAAGGAGGTTTTTCTATGACAGAAGAACAAAAACGGTTTTACATTACCACACCCATCTATTATCCCAGCGCCAATTTACATATTGGCCATGCTTACTGCACCGTTATGGCAGACACCATGACCCGCTACAAACGGATGCAGGGCTACGAAACCTACTTTTTAACCGGTTCTGACGAACACGGCCAGAAAATTGAACGGGTAGCCAAAGCCCAGGGTGTTACCCCAATCCAATATACTGACAAAATTGTGGCTACCTTTCAGGATTTATGGAAACGGCTGCTGATTTCCAACGACGACTTTATCCGCACCACCCAGCCTCGCCATATGGAAGTGGTACAGCAGATTTTCAAAACCATCTATGAAAAAGGCGATATCTACAAATCCGAATACGAAGGACACTACTGCACACCATGCGAAACCTTCTTTACAGAACGTCAGCTGGTAGACGGCAATTGTCCAGATTGCGGCCGCCCTACCGAATTGATCAAAGAAGAAAGCTATTTCTTTAAAATGAGCAAATATCAGGATCGTCTGCTGCAATACATCGAAGATCATCCCGACTTTATCCAGCCGGCAGCCCGCCGCAATGAAATGATCAGCTTTATCAAACAGGGGCTGGAAGATTTGTGCATTTCCCGCACCACCTTTGACTGGGGGATTCCTGTACCAATCAACGACAAGCATGTTATTTATGTATGGTTTGACGCACTGACCAACTATATCTCTGCACTGGGATACGGCACCGATCACGATGAATTGTTCCAGAAATTCTGGCCGGCCAACATTCATCTGGTGGGCAAAGATATCGCCCGGTTCCATGCTATCATCTGGCCATGCATTTTAATGGCTGCCGACCTGCCGCTGCCAAAACAGATTTTTGGTCACGGCTGGGTATTACTGAACAGCGGCAAAATGTCCAAATCCAAAGGCAACGTGGTAGATCCTAACGTACTGCTGGATAAATACGGCGTCGATGCCATCCGCTACTTCCTGCTGCGGGAAATTTCCACCGGCTCCGACGGCTACTATTCCGAAGAAGCATTGGTAAAACGCATCAACACCGACCTGGCCAACGACTTTGGCAATCTGGTAAGCCGCACCGTAGCTATGATTGACAAATATTTTGAAGGTATTGTGCCTGCCCCAGCTGACACACCAGCCAGCGAATTTGACGCTGAACTGAAAGAACTGGCGTTGTCCGTAGGCAATGAAGCTGCTGCCTGCTTAGAAAAAATGGACTTCCCAAATGCGCTGGCTGCCATCTGGAAATTAATCAGCCGCGCCAATAAATATATTGATGAAACTGCGCCTTGGGTACTGGCCAAAGACGAAAGCCAAAAAGCTGTGTTGGGTACTGTATTGTACAACCTGATGGAATCTATCCGTATCAGCACCATTTTGCTGTCGCCGTTTATGCCGTTGGTACCGGGCAAAGTTGCCGAACAGACCGGACAAACATTAGAAGGCCGCGCCTGGGCCGATGGCTGTGTATGGGGCCAGGTAGAAACCGGCGTTAAAGTCTGCAAAAAAGATGCCATCTTCCCACGCATCGATCCAAAATCTTTGGATTTACCAAAAGAAGAAGCAAAACCGGAAAAAGTCAAAGAAGAAAAACCAGCTGCCAAAGCAGAGGCCAAAAAGGAAACCAAGCAGACTGCTGAGGCACCGGCCCAAGCCAAAGCGGAAATCACTTACGATGACTTTGCCAAACTGGATCTGCGGGTGGTAGAAGTGCTGGAATGCAGCAAAGTAGAAAAAGCAGACAAACTGCTGCAATTCAAACTGAAAATGGGCGATGAAGTCCGCACCGTTGTATCCGGTATTGCCAAATTCTATGAAAGTCCGGAAGAATTAGTGGGCAAAAAACTGGTTCTGGTGGCCAACCTGGCACCTAAAAAAATCCGCGGCATTGTTTCTCACGGTATGCTGTTATCAGCAGCAACCGACGATGACAGCCTGCTGGAAGTGCTGCAGGTAAGCAAAGCAGAAATTCCATCAGGTTCTACCGTTTGCTGAGGACCAACATGATGAACTTATTTGATACCCATGCCCATATTCTGGACGAAAAATTTGACGAAGACCGCCAGCAAGTGATTCAGCGCATTTATGACAATATGGCGCTGGTGGTCAATATCGGCTGTAATCTGGACGATTGCCCCCGCACAGTGGCACTGGCAGAGCAGTATGATAAGCTATACGCCGCAGTAGGGCTTCATCCCGAAGACGTTACCACCTACACACCGGAAGGCTGGGATATGATCTGTCAGCTGGCTCAGCACCCCAAGGTGGTGGGCATTGGTGAAACCGGACTGGACTACTACTGGGATGTTTCCACCAAAGAAGCACAAAAGCAATTGTTCCGGCAGCACATCGACCTGGCCTGCCAGCTGCACAAACCGCTGGTCATCCACGACAGGGAGGCCCACGGTGATACACTGGATATTTTAAAAACCAGCAGCGCCCGTCAGGTCGGCGGCATTCTGCACGCCTTCTCCGGCAGTGTAGAAATGGCGCTGGAAGTTATCAAACTGGGCTTTTACATCGGCCTGGGCGGCCCTGTCACCTTTAAAAATGCCCGCAAAACCGTAGAGGTAGCCGCAGCCATTCCTTTGGACCATCTGGTCATTGAAACAGATTGCCCTTATATGGCACCGGTCCCCTTCCGCGGCAAACGCAACGAACCTATGCTGGTGCAACACACAGCAGAAAAAATTGCCCAAATCCGCAATATGCCTGTAGAAGAACTGATAGAAATCACCTATCAGAACGGAAAACGTGTTTACGGCATCTGATGCCTGCACAATTATAACAAAAAGCCAACCCTGCCCATCAACGGCAAGGTTGGCTTTTTGTATGTTACGGGATCACAGTAGGAAAATTTTTATACTTCCAAAAATACGTTTCTATAAAAATGATCGCTGCAAATCGGCAGATTATCACTCCCTTGTAAGAGCGACAATCTGCCGATAAAACTATATGACTTTAAAATAAAATTTTAGCAATCTGATAACCAATCAGTGTGTACAATACCAGCGCTGCCACTACCATTGGCAGGAACAGCTGCATAATTTCCTTGTACTCTACCAAATCTTTCCGCGCATGCAGCATCCCGCAATAAGGAGAAGCAGCCGGTGTCAGCAATGCCACGAATACCATCATACAAATGGACATGCAGATAACAACAGGGTCTACACCCGGATACTGGTCAGCAAAGGCCAATACAACAGGAATCAGCACAACAGCCATTCCGGCATTGTTGGCAAAGTTGGTGGTAATCAACGCAAAAGCCAGCAGCAGGAATACAAATACCAGTTCCGGTTTTCCGCCCAGTAAAGGCTGCAATGTCTGAATCAGGAACGGTTTAATACCGGTCGATTCCGCTGTCATAGCGTTGCATACATACAGCGCTGCAGCTACTAAAAAGAAAATATCCCAAGAGAATGATTTTCTGGCAACCGCTTTAAAATCCAGCATTGGTTTTCCTTTATACGGAATAATCATCATAATTACGATACAGAATGCGCTTACCCCAATTACATTGATATTATTCAAAAACGCAATCACCGGAATGGTTTTTGGCAGGAAGTTGGGCAGCAGCAAAGCCACAATATATACCACCACAATCAGAAAAAATCCCAACTGCTGCACATTCATTTTAGGCAGCGGATCTTTTGTTAATTCTGCTACCGTAATCTTTTTAAAACCGCTTACATCCGGACGGATGAGTACTTTTACAATCAGTAAGAATGCTGCCAGCAGCATCAGGGACATAATTACATTATACGCAATATAACTGCCGTAATTGACACTCAAACCGGAAACTTTTTCAAATGCGCTTACAATAACCAGAGATGCGCCTTTAAACGGGAACATTGGCTGCCCCAAGGTAGAAGCCAGATACACACCGCAAATCATGGTGTAAAAAATCTTATCCCCTTTTTTATAACCAAAATTTTGACAAACTTCAATGGCAATAGGCCACAAAATTAACATACTGGCCATTGGATTGGTAAAGCCGCCGATTACATAAGAGCATAAAAAGAAGATAAATAAAAACACATAAGGACGTCCTTCTAATACTTTTCTGCTCATAAAAAAGCGCGCCATATATTTGGTACAGCCTACAAATTCCAAGGCAGAGAATAATACCATACCAAGAATCAGAACAATTACTGTATCAGTACCGAATGATTCCATAAATAATTTTTTTACTGCGGCATAGCCCTGCAGCTCCGGCACATAACCGGCCAGGGCAACCAGCATCAAACCCATCAGGCTGGGCCAGATACTATCTAATGTAGACCATAAATAAACCATCCCAATAAATACGCCCAAAACAGCCATACCTACTTCTGTAATCGGCTCTATTGGAGACAACATCGGAAAAACTAACATAAAACCTAAACCAATTGCCAAATGCAGCCAATAGGTCCAAGGCATTTTTTCTGCGTTCGCCGTCATCATAATCACTCCTAGTCTTTATCCTTTTCTTTTTGTTCATCTTTCAATTCCAACTAAACGCTCCAGAAAAAAGTATCCCTTCATGGAACCATGCAACAAATTTTTACTACAATATTCAGTCATCTGCTCTCTTTGCTTAAAAAAACAAAAGCGGACACGGTTATATAAAATTTTATTTCCATAACCGCGCCCGCCAGTTTGCCCTGTTAGCAATTACTATCCGGTCTTACATTACACCCAACTGCTGAAAATCAGAACTTAGCGCCTGTTTCGCCGTCTTCTTCATCCTCGGTTACGCAAGCAGCCATCACAGATGTATACCCCAGTGCTTCCGGTACTTCTGTAATATTGTCCAGCATACCCGGCGCTGCGCCCGGTACACGGAAGGTCATATTATTAATTTTTTCTACCGGTACTTCTGTTGGTTTTTCAACCTGCGGCACGTAGTCATATGGATACCGATATGCACGGTAAATCATTGGATGCGCCACTTCATCAAATGGAGCGCGATATTCCCATACGATTTCTTTTTCCGGTGTTACTTCAAACAGACGGCAGAAGCAGCCTTCTGTAATCAATGTATTGCCGTTAGGCAATCTCTGCGCAGCGCTGATCAACTGACTGTAGAAAGTTGTATTTTCTACCAAAGGCATCATGCCTTCTTTTACATCGCTGCCTTTAAAGCTCCATTCCAGTTTCAAAGTAACCGGATTAATTTCCAATACACGGGAATGGTCACGGATGTCTACCTTTGTGCCATCTTTACTCATTCTGTCCGGCAGACCATAACCGGCCCAACCGCCATTGTCAAAGATTAAGATATTGCCTTCGCCCGGCAAACCTTTTGGAATCATATGGCAGTGATGCTGCCCAATAATCTGACCAATGGCGCGCAGTTCTTTGCTTTCAGTAAAGTCCGGACCAATTTTCCAAACAATTTTACCGGTTTCTTTGCTGATGATAGCCATAATGTTGGATTCACGGGCATCCCAGATAATATTGTCCGGATGGAACCGTTCATCACCTGCGTCATACCATTTGTTCGGCCCTAATGTACTCATGGAATTGATATGCATCCAGTCGCTCATTTCGCCGGTCTGGGTAAAATGCTGATTTGGATTGCGGAACAGTACGTTCTTGGCAGCCTCAGAGAAGCCCAGTTCGTTAAAATGTTTGCTGACATGCCATTCCCATACAATGTTGCCTTCCCAGTCTACTTCGATGATGGTGTCATCCAGCAGACGTTTATCAGAAATCCGTTTGTTGTAGGTATCTGTGTGGCACAAAATCAGTGTGTTGCCGCTATCGGTTTTGCATTCCATACCCGGTACATAGTAGCCAACCGGATTGCCTTCACGCTGATAGTCGTGATGCTGACGCGCCATCCAGCGTGGTTCATGTCCTTCATCTTCAATGTAGTCTTTATGGTCGAACTTCCACACTACATTGCCGTTCCAGTCTAACTGAGTCAGGTCGGTCTGGTCCTGATAAGAAAATGCAGAATCGCGGATACCCAAACTGCCCATTACATAACCGCCCGGCAGCAATTTATTGGGGAAGCCCTGAAAGTTTTTCCACACTTTTACTACATTCCCGTTCATATCGATTAATACAGCGCCAACTTTTTTGATTGGCATTAAGGTGTAACCGTTCCACGCTTTTTCCGGATCGTATACAGTTGTTCCTGTTGGAAATACACTTGGCATTGGCATAATACATTCCTCCTAGAAATATAAATAATTATAATGAAAACTATTGTTGCTTAGAAATACATTCCATATTTCTTACACCCATATTTTATATAATTCATTCTGTTTCGCAAATAGCCCCGGCTAATCTTTTTAAAAATTGCGGCAAAAAAAGAAACTGCCGCAAAACCGACAGCTCCAAAAAAACACAAACAACTATAGCTAAAAAAATTCCCATACAGCCGCAAACACCGGATACCCAATGTTCCCAGCCGCACAGGAATAATCACTTTGCCAACATCAGCGCACAAAAAATAAAGATACGCCATACGCCTCAAAATTGTTGATTTATGAAATTATTTATACTCCAATACCTTATCGCCTTGGGCATACGCCGTCAGCAGCGGCACATTTTTTAACAGCAGCCCCTGCTCTGTGCGCTCTACGCAGCCTTGCTCTTTTAATGCACGCAAAACACGGGCAACTGTGACTTTATGCACGGATAAAAATTTAGAAATTTCTATATTGCTGTATTTTTTAGATAAGACAAGCCCTGCTTCACTGTCACGACTATACTCCAATAAAAATTTGCACAGCTGTACAGAAACACTGCCCTCCCGCTTCATCAGCAGCAAGTCCATCAGACGGGTATATTCATCCATAGAAAGACGCAACACCTCTTCCAATAATTCTGGATGATTGCGTAAATACTCCATACACACATCTTTCGGAATTCGATAGCAGACACAGTTAGTATGAGCAATAAAATCATTATTAGAAACGCCTTGATTGCGCCTGCGGTAAAGAATCATAATGCCAACCAGAGAAGCAGCCACGCTGTTGCTGGTTTTGCGGCTCATAATACTTTCATGCCCCGCATCGGTCAACAATTCCCGATAAACCACACCGCTCTGCAAGTAATACACATACTCTATTGGTTCTCCCGCTGCAATTAAAACCTCTCCTCGTTTAAAACGGCACTGGGTTACCCCCGGCAAATCACGAAATGGCATAGTATCGCCCCTTCCCGTTTTTTCCTTTTATCATAACACAGTCGGCAGGCAAATCCCATAAGGATTATGGTTTTTTCCCAAAAATATTAGCCTGTGTAACTGCAATCTTACCATATTTATGCTATGATACTGAAAGGAAACACAACAAAGGGGATGTATGTTTTGGCAGAGAAAAAAACAGCAGGAATATTTTTTACAGCAATTTTAGCTATGATTGCCGCCACCAACTTTACCGCCATGATGAACACCACTGCGGTAACCATTTTATTGCCCGTATTTATGCGGGAATTTCAAACCGATATTATCACGACCCAATGGGTTGTCACTGCATATATATTAGCCACCTGCACAGTGGCGCCGGTGGTAGGTTATCTGTCAGACCGCATCAGTCTGAAGCGGACATTTTTATTGGCAGTCAGCGGATTTGCTATCTCCACACTGCTGCTGGGACTGGTGAATCATATTTATCCGTTTATTGCGCTGCGGGTGCTGCAGGGCATCTTTGGCGGCATGCTGATGCCGTTAACCCAATCCATGATTTACCGCCTGTTTCCACGGCAAAAACAGGCGCAGGCCATTAGCATCTGGGCCACCACCAACCTGTTGGCGCCCACGCTGGCACCCAGCCTGGCAGGTGTTATTTCCGATTTACTCAGCTGGCGTTGGATTTTCTTTATAGAAGTGCCTATTCTGGCGGCAGTGCTGCTGGCGGCAATACGGATTGTGCCTGCAGATACTGTGCAGGAAGCGCAGCATCGCTTTGACCTGACCGGTCTGCTGCTTTCCTTGGCGGGCTCTCTCTGCCTGTTAATGGCTTTCAGCAATATCACAGTATGGGGCTTGTTCAGTGCGCCGGTATTGCTGCTGACCATAGCAGGTGGTGTGTCGCTGGCACTGTTTTTCCGGCTGGAAGGACGCAAGGAGTTTCCCCTGTTATATGTAAAAGTATTCCGTTATGAAGGCTTTTTGAGCAGTGTGGTATTGCTCTGCGTCGGTTCGATTCTGATTAATGCTTCCAACAATATTCTACCGGTATTTTTACAAAATGTGCGCGGACTTACCACCACCCAGGCGGCGTTGGTGATGCTGCCCGCGCCTCTGATTCTGATGTTTGTGGTGCCGCTAATGGGTAAATATTATGACCGTATTGGGCCGCAGCCTTTGCTGTATGCCATCACAGCCATAGGTCTGATAGCTTGCCTTGTGTTGGCGCAGATTGATGCCGGCAGCGCCATTCTCTTTATCGTTGCAGCGCTAATCCTGCGGGATATCGGCTCCGGTTCGGTTAATATGCCAGCCACCAACATGGGGATGCAGGCCATACCAACCCAATATGCCACCCATGCGGCAGCAGTCACATCCTGGATACGCCAATGCGTTATCTCTTTGACCATCGGACTGTCCAATACCTTTCAAACCGCCCGCACCAATCACTACATGACGGTGTATGCCGATACCGCTGAGCCGCTTCGCTATCAGATCAGTTACAGCCATGCCATGAGCGAACTGTTTTATTTGCTGACAATTTGCTTTGTGGTGGGATTGATCGCCGTATATTTTTCCAAATCCCGTCGGAATGGTTAATTATAGCAAAAAGAAAGACAAAAAAAGATGATAACATTTTATCGAGTTATCATCTTTTTTTTGTCACAAATCAGTTGCAATTCCATATAATTCGGAAAATAGAACGCACTAAATTGTTTGGTGTGAAAGATTACGTGATCGGCTGTCCTATGATCCTTCAGCTTACCCGACCAGAAAAGCGTCGGGCAGCGGACATTTTAGCAAAGAATAGACCAGCCTTATGCGCACAAGTCAGGGAGATGTTTTGTTGCCGTTGTCGAGATTGAAACGGGCATCTGTGCAGTCTGTCTAGCCGAACTGGACGCAGTCCAAAGTGAGGCAGACAGAGACAAGCAGATGTCCGGTGAACGAGGGCAGGCAACAAACAGTCTCCCGACGATAGAGCATTGCGAACAAAATTGTTTCACGTGAAACACACTTATTAACCAAATCGTTGGATAGACAGTTGCTACGGAAGTACTTTGCTGCCGCCCTCCTACCCAACCAGAAAGGCATTGGACAACAGACAATTTGGCTCGCTTTTCACCAACCAGAGGGCGCAGGATTTTTTTCTTCTGGCCAGGCCGTTGGTTTATGGATGCAGCGACGCGTACTCAAGGTACGCAAGGCGAGAAAAATAAAAAACAACACAGCGATAGGGAAAATCTTCTAGCGTTCAAAGACAAGCCCGACCTACATTAGAGGCAGTCGCACTATAATTTTCGTCCCCACCCCCAACTGACTCTCCATACTAATCTCTCCGTGATGCATCTGTACACCATGTTTGACAATGGATAAGCCCAAGCCGGTGCCGCCTATGATGCGGGAGTGGCTTTTATCTACCCGATAAAACCGTTCAAACACCCGCTGCTGTTCTTCCACAGGAATCCCGATGCCGGTATCTGCCACTGTAACCACCGCTTTGCCATCCAACTGCTGCAAAGACATCTGCACTGTACCCTGGGGTTTGTTATACTTGATTGCATTCTCACAAAGATTATACAAGATTTCCTGTAAAACCTGCCGATTGCCCTGCACTGTTACCGGTTGGGCAAGCATGGTCAGTGTCACATCCTTCTTCTCTGCCAAAGGCTGTAATCTCTGTTCAACCTCTTCCATCACCATATCCAACGCCACCTGCTGCATCTGAAACTGAGAACCGCCCTCATCCAACTGAGACAGCTGAATAATATCGGCAATCAATGAGATCAAACGATTGGCTTCTTTATATATTTTTTCTGCAAAGGGCTTCATATCCTGCGGCTGCACCAATCCCTGCATCATGATTTCCGCATAACCGGAAATAGCAGTCATCGGTGTGCGCAGTTCGTGGGATACGTTGGCAGTAAATTCTCGGCGCATCTGCTCCTGCTGCTGTTTTTCTGTTACATCCAGTAAAAGCAGCACCAGTCCCCGCGCGTGTCCCGCTATCAAAATCGGGTTGGACATGATCTGATATTTACGTCCTTCCAAGTCCAACAGCAGTTCCTGATTCTGTCCTTTCAGCCCGTTTTCAATCGTCTGTTTCAATTCCAGATTGCGATTTACCACCAGAATATGTTTTTGCAGATAATCATCTTCTTTCAGACCAAAAATCTGCAATGCCCGTCTGTTAATAGACAAAATATAGCCATGTGCATTAACAATTACCAGACCCTCGTTCATATTTTCTGTCAGCGTAGAAAACTCCTGCTGCCGCTCTGCCAGCTCCTTCATCTGATTATAAATCAGCATATTCTGTCTGGAAATTCGCTGCAGCAGAGGCGATAATTCATCATATACAATATTGTCCACCGGATGCTCCAAATCCAATTCATTGATAGGCACCACAATCCGCTGCACTTCACGATGCACCAGCAGCAGAGCTACCAGCAGAACCAGCACCGCAAACAGCATCACATAAGGCAGGCTGCTGAAAATATTCAGCCATAAGCTGTGCATGGTATGGGATACCCGCAAAATCTGACCGTTGTCCAACAATAATGCATAATAAAAAGTTTTCTGACCAATGGTAGCCGAATCCCGCACAGACTCACCGCTGCCCGATTTTCTGGCTTCTTCTACTTCTTCCCGCTGATTATGATTTTCTGCAGCAGATTCGTTTTCAATATTATTATCAAATAACACTGTACCGTTTTCCGATATTAACGTGATCCGCGTGTTGTTGGACACACTGACCCGCTGCAGATAGTGAATGCCGCCGCTTTCAATGGCCTCTGCCAGATAGGTGGCCTCGCTGCGCAGCTGCTGTTTCATGGCATCATACATCTCACCGCTGAAAAAAACAGACAACACCAGCGAGGTCAGGATAATAGACAAGATGGCCAGCAGGCTCATACTTTTAAAAATCCGTTTTTTCATTGATTCTCTCCAATACGATACCCAACGCCGCGCACCGTTTCAATCAAATCTCCTTTGGCTCCCAATTTCTGCCGCAGGCTGCGGATATGCACATCCAGCGTTCTGGTTTCCACCTCGGCCGAATATCCCCAAATGCGATCCAGTATGCGATCCCGAGTCAGCACAATATTTTTATTTTCCAGCAGATATTCCAATAACTCAAACTCCTTATGGGTCAGCAGAATCTCCTGATCATCTAAATGTACCCGATGGGTATCCCGATTCAGCACCAGTCCATCACAGGTCAGGCTGTTTGACACATCCCGCTGTGTCCGGCGCAGCAGCGCTTTTACCCGGGACACCAGCTCCATCATGCCAAAAGGCTTGGCCAGATAATCATCAGCCCCATTGTCCAAACCAATCACTTTATCATACTCAGTACCTTTGGCCGTTACCATAATAATAGGCAAATCGGCAGTATTGCGGTTAGCCCGCAGCCGTTTTAAAATCTGTAAACCATCTTCACCGGGCAGCATAATATCCAGCAGCACAAGCTGCGGTTTTTGCTCCGCCAGAGCAGCAGAAAAAGCTTTGCCATCGGCAAAGCCCTGCGCTTCGTATCCAGTTGCCTGTAATGTGTATACTACCAGCTCACGAATGCTGGCATCATCTTCTACACAGTATATCATTTATTCATCTCTCCCATGGCTTCCTGTAATGGAGAAGCTGACCCAATAGGCAATATTCACTGCATGGTCGCCGATTCGTTCAAAATATTTGGCAATCATCAGCTGATCCAGAGCAATCTCGCCCTCATTCGGATTGGAAGCAATATTACTAATCAATGTTTCCCGCTCCTGAATAAACAGCTTGTCTACTACATCGTCATATTGTTTTACCTGCTCTGCCAATTCCAAATCCTTACGCACATAAGCATCTACACTGCCTGTTACCATTTTCATGGTGGCCTGCGCCATTTCGGTCAGCGTTTGATTGCGGTCCGGCGCCATCACATTGCCCACATTCAAAATTTCGGCAATATCCTGTGTCTGATCCCCAATCCGTTCCATATCGGTAATCATTTTCAGTGCTGCGGAAATCTGCCGCAAATCTCTTGCCACCGGCTGCTGCTGCAGCAACAGTTTCAAACAAAGCTGCTCAATGTCACGCTCTTTCTGGTCAATTTCTGATTCTGCATGAATCACCTCGTCAGTGTAGGACAAATCCCCATTCTGCAATACATCAGCAATCAGCTGCAAAGACCGTTCGCACAATGCGCCCATTTCAATCAGTTCCCGATTTAACAGCTCCAGCTGTTCATCAAATTTGTTACGCATATCAACCAAACCTCCCGGTAATATAATCTTCTGTCCGTTTATCCTCTGGCAGGGAGAACAATGTTTCTGTCTGATTAAACTCTACCACTTCTCCCAGCAGGAAAAACGCTGTTTTATCTGAGATACGGGCTGCCTGCTGCATATTATGTGTGACCATAATAATAGTATAATCTTTCTTCAGCTCCACTGCAAGGTCTTCTATCTTGGAAGTAGAAATTGGATCCAACGCCGATGTGGGTTCATCCATCAATAAAATTTCCGGTTCCACTGCCAAAGCCCGGGCAATGCACAACCGCTGCTGCTGCCCGCCGGATAATCCCAGCGCGCTTTTTTTGAGCCGATCCTTTAATTCATCCCAAATAGCAGCATTGCGCAGCGAACGCTCTACAATTTCGTCCAGCTGTACTTTACTGCGAATGCCGTGGGTACGGGGACCAAAGGCAACATTATCATACACACTCATAGGAAACGGATTGGGCTTCTGAAACACCATCCCCACCCGTTTGCGCAGCAGGTTAATATCCATATCGCCATAGATATCTTCCCCATACAGGCGCACATCGCCGGTAATCCGGCAGCCTTCCACCAAATCATTCATCCGGTTCAGCGACTTCAGCAGTGTGGATTTCCCACAGCCGGACGGCCCGATAAAGGCTGTAATTTCACCGCTGGGCAATGCCAGATTAATATCTTTCAGCGCATGAAAATCTCCGTAATATAAATCTAAGTGATTGATCTGAAACGCATCTTTCTGCAATGTTTCCATGAGTATTTATCCTTTCGTAATCTTTTTCGCAACTAAATTTGAAACTGCATTGATTCCAATGACAATAATCAATAAAATAACCGCTGTAGCTGCCATCTGTTCGGTATGCAAGCCTTCCGAATATAAGCAGTACATGTGTACCGATAAGGTACGGGCCGAGTCAAACACGCTATGGGGTACAGCAGCCATAGTACCGGCAGAAAAAATCAAAGCCGCCGATTCACCGACAATACGGCCGATGGATAAGATGATGCCCGCCAGAATGCCCGGCACTGCACTGGGCAGAATAATGCGGAATACGGTACGCACCCGTCCTGCACCCAAGCCGAAGCTGCCTTCCCGATAACTGTCCGGCACTGCTTTCAGCGCTTCCTCTGTGGTACGCATAATCAATGGCAAAATCATAATCGCCAAGGTACACGCCCCGGACAGCAGCGACAATTTCCAACCCATTGCTTTTACAAAAAACAATGCGCCGAACAAACCATACACGATAGACGGAATACCCGATAATGTTTCGGCAGTCAAACGAATCAGTTCCACCAGTTTGTTGCCCCGTTTGGCATATTCCACCAGATAAATGGCGGAAAAAATACCGACAGGCGCTGCAATCAGCAGCGACAAGGCCACCATCAGAATGGTATTGATTAAAGCCGGCATCATAGAAACATTTTCGCTGTTATAGGTCCATGCAAATAACGACGGATTCAAATTCGGAATCCCTTTGATTAAAATATATCCAACCAGTAAAACCAGCACTGCCACCGTCGCTATGGCGGACAGGCTGACCAGCAAAAACAGTAAAAAGGAAAGAGGTGTGCGTTTGTAAGAACCCATCCGCTGCCGCCAAGTCTGCTGATTGATAGCAGGCAGGGTCTGTTTGCCAGATGTTGCCGTTGCCATTTACATACCCCTCCGTTTCAAAATAGAAAATGTCAGATTAATCAGCAGGATAAATACAAAGAGCACAACTGCTGTGGCAATCAGCGCCTCTCTGTGCAAGTCGGCGGCATAGCCCATTTCCAACACAATATTGGTGGTCATGGTTCTGACACCCTCCAGAATGCTGCCCGGCACACGGGGCTGGTTTCCTGCTACCATCATAACTGCCATGGTTTCCCCGATGGCACGGCCAATGCCTAAAATAACCCCGGCTAAAATCCCTGATTTTGCCGCCGGCACTACAGCAAAAAATACGCTGCGTTCATGGCTGGCGCCTAAGGCCAAACCACCTTCATAATAACTTTCCGGCACAGCGCGAATGGCAGATTCGCTTACCCCAATTACACTGGGTAAAATCATGATGCCCAGCAAAATGGACGCTGTCAGGATACTGGTACCATCGCCGCCAAACTGGGCACGCACAAAGGGCACCAATACCACCAGACCAAAGAAGCCATACACAATAGACGGAATCCCTGCCAGCAAATCTACCGCCGGTTTTAAAACTTTATACAACCGTTTTGGGCAAAAATGAGCCATAAAAATTGCTGTTAAAATACCAATGGGCACCCCAATTACAATGGCGCCGGCAGTTACGTAAATGCTGCCCAGAATCATCGGTAAAATACCATAAATATCATTGCCCGGTTTCCATTTCACACCCATCAGAAAATCAAAGACACCAATCTCACCCATGGCCGGAATCCCGTTGGCAAACAAAAATACACAAATCAAGCCTACTGACAGCACCGATGCGCAGGCTGCAACCAGAAAAATGATATGCATGATCAGTTCTCTGACACGAAGCATTTTATATTTGGATTTATCCATATCCATTCCCTCATTTAATCCATAAGAATATTACAGCACAATCATCCGATTTCTTTCATCTCTAAAAATTTTATCATTTCTTGTTTCTTTGTATTTCTCAAAAAACAGGAAAAGGGCGCCCGCACATATTGCCTATCTCGCTCAGGAACCCCTCTCCATGTATCATATTACATATACTTCCTATTTCATTTTGTCACATACCAAGCTGAAACACATAAACCATTTTGTATCAGGAAAACTACTTTCCAATCAATCTTAGACTAGTTCAGTTCGGACCAATCGGTTACTTCACCAGTATAGATTGCTTTTACCTGGTCTGCTGTCAAGTCGGTTACAGTACTTTCGTTGTTCACGATTACAGCAATACCATCCAGTGCAATTGCAGTTGCTTCTACGCCTTTTTCCACTTCACTGTCTTTTAATTCACGGGAAGCCATACCCAAATCGCAGGTACCATCGATAGCAGATGTTACACCTGTGGTGGAATCGCTCTGCTGTACTTCAATGGTTACATCCGGATTCAAAGCAACATAAGCTTCTTTCAGTTTTTCCATTACTGGAGTTACAGAAGAGGAACCTGCTACTACCACTTTACCGCTCTGGCCGCTGCCTGCATAAGCTTCGCCGGCTGTTTCACTGATATAGCCGCTTTCTTCTACAACAGCCTGACCGTCAGCACTCATAATGAAATCCAAAAAGTCCTGTGCAACTGGGGACAATCCCTGTGCGCTTGGTACTACATTGAATGGACGGGAGATTTTGTAGCTGCCGTCTTTAATGCTTTCTACGCTAGGAGCAACGCCGTCAATATTAACAGCTTTTACAGTTTCATTTAAAGAACCCAGAGAAATATAACCAATTGCATTTGGGTTACCGGCAACAGTTGTCATCATAACGCCGGTGCTATTGGTAATGCTGGCAGCATCAGTTGTCATATCTTCTTTTTCGCCGGCATCATTTTTTACTTCTACACCAAACAGTTCAATAAATGCACCGCGAGTACCGGAACCATCTTCACGGGAAATTACAGAAATTGCAGAGCCTGCGGACTGGTTCTGCTGTTCTCCGTCTGCACTGTTATCTGCATCTCCGCCGGAGCCGCCGCAGCCTGCCATACTTGTTACTACCATTGCAGATAATACTGCCATACTCAACATTTTCTTTAATTTGCTTTTCATTGTTTTTGATCTCCTTTTTAATTAGTATCTCTACTTGCTGAACCAATCATACCGCTATTATGTTAAATACATATGCAAAGACATGTAAAGTTTATGTAAAACAGCCAATGAAAAAACATCAATTTTGCAAAAATCTATGATATTGGCTCAAAATAAAAAAATCCCCCATAAGCAGTTTCCGGTTTGCACCGTGTCTGCTTATGGAGGATTGCATCACTTATTCTTTATCGCCGAATTGCCGCTTTGCGCAGCTAATACCGCTTAGTTAAACTTTCTTTTGGTCACTGCCAATCCGCAGGCTGCTGCCAGCATTAATACCACAAATGGAATTGCGCTGCTGTTATCGCCTGTTCTTGGCGCATCACCCAATGGAACCTCCGGTTCTTCCAGTTCTACCTCTTCTCCAGGTACGTCTATCAATGGCACATCCGGATCTTCAATACCAATTTCTTCGCCTGGTTCCTCCGGCTCTGTCAGTGGTACATCCGGATCTTCGATTACTTCATCTGGAGTAGTTGGTTCTGTTGGTTTGGTTGGTTCGGTTGGATCTGTACTGCTGCCATATCTATTATAAAACTCATAAGCAGAACTACTGGTCAAAGTAGCCCAATCACCCATCTTCAGAGTATTTTCTGTTTTCAAGGTATCTGCCAGATTATTTCCATAATAAATATAGGTAGTAATATCGGTACCCTCATAATTCGCTCCGTTCATTACAGAAGAATCCTCTTCCATAAAGTACTGAATCATGCTGCCTGTTGTAGCTTCCAGATGGAAATCAATTTTTCCATCCTTCACCAACGTAAATGGAATAATATACTGTTCTTTGTCAGAATCATAATATACTTTTTCTGCAACTGTTGCTGTATCGCCGCGGTTCGCTGTAGTAATTACATCAAACTCCAACAATCCTGTTGTTTCGTTCAAAGTACCGCTGTTTGGCGACAATGTAATCGGATTTTCATAATCTTCATTCACAATCAAAACAATTGCCGATGGTGTTGTCAAGCTTTCTTTGAAAGCCTTCCAGGCATCTTCTGCATTGGTATACTCTACGATTGCCTGTTTATGCGCTACCATAGCATCAAACATACCTACCAGATTGTCTTCCTCAAAAACAATTGCCGATCCGCTTGTCACAGTAACATTATCTGCAATTGTTTTCAGCATCGTTTCTGTTGTCGGACGTGCAGGTAAGTCTTTCTCCGCCTTTCCTGCAACCGCATCCGCAAAGTCTTCTGCCATTTGTTCAACAATCGTCACAATTTCTTTCACAGTATCTGCAAATTTAGCCCAGCTTTCATTTGGTTGCCCAACCTTTTCAAGCTCCATGTCAACAGATTCAATTGTAATTGCGCTGCCTGTTGTAACTGCTAATTTTGCAGACCGGGTTCCAGCCTCAGTTACAAAGAACTGATAAGCAGATGCCGACGTATGGGTCAAAAATGTTTTTTCTACAAACAATTCCTGCCGCTGTTCATCAAGCGATACCATGCTTTCCAGCTTTGTCTTTGCATTGCCCAATGCTGTTGCCAGCAAAGTTTGAGTGCGCTGCTGTTCTTGGCTTAACTCACTGCTGATATCCTTCATCGCTTTTACAAATAAATTGAAATCATACTTTGTTGTATAATCGTCTTTATTTGTTTTTTTGGTAACTGCGATATTGCCCATTGGACCAATATCCAGTATTTTTTTTACGTTGACGATATTAATCTGCAAGTCGCCGTTTTTATCTGTAACATTGCCATAATAGGTTGTATAACCATCTACTGGCGTTTCTGCCACAGTATACACATAAGGTTTCCCAGTATCAGGATTTACCCGCTGCAAATCGTCAAAGCAATACTTCCAGTCGTAGTCAATCGAAGTCTGCGTTGTTCTTCCAGTTGATACACCATCTTTAAACAGTGTAATTGTAATCGCAGAATCTATCTGACCTCCTACCCAGGATTTTTCACCAAACAATTTCATTTTGTTGTTGCTAATTGGATTCTTAACAGTTTCCAGCTTTACAACGCCATTTCTTACTTGATATACAGCAATTTCGTCTTTATTCTTATCATATTCTTTTACAACAAGATCATTGCTATCTGTATCTTTTTCAAGCTTCAGATAACGATCCGCCATTGGTGTATAGCCTTCCGGCGCATGTTCAGAAAATGTGTACAATACATCGTACCGCAACGCTCCGCTGGTTGTGGCATAAACATTACCCTGACGCGCAAATTCCACAACTTCATCACCGGCAGTTAAAGTAAATCTGGCACCTTTGTCACTATCCGGCAATGTGGTATCATATTCGCCGCCCACATAATCTTTTACCAATTTTAGTGCTACAGCTTCAATGTTCTGGTACTGTAATTTCACATTGGCGTCTTCACTAGAAATTTTACCTTCTATTTTGCCATCTGCGGTTAAGTTTCCATTTACATATACCTGATAGTCCGTTTCGGCTTCTGTCACTGTATATTCTGTGCCAACCGGTACACCTTCTATAGTAAATGCTTCACCGTTTTTCAAACTTACCTCAATGTTTTCGTTATCAGCAATTACTTGCAAATCGCCTTTGTTGCCATCCTTGTCAGTAATTGTGTACGCCAGCAAATCTGTTACAGCAGGTAATGCCGCTGTAAAGGTAAATTGCTCGTCACTCGGAATTTTTTCCGCAATGACTTCCTTGGATACTGTTAAACTGCCGCTATTTGCACTCGGTATATTAGAAATGGTTTCTGTATAATACTTGTCAGCGTCAATACCCTCAAATTCATCCGATAGTGTTGGCTCTGTAACCGTTGATTGATAACCGGTTACATTTGCTTCCACTGCATCCCACTCAAAATTGTCACCCAAATTACTCCATACGTAACTCCAATTATTTTCTGCACTTAAAATAACTTGGGCATCCTTACGGGTTTTTTTATCAACATTGTGTTTTACGCCATCTTTATCTTTATAGCGCAGCTGCACAAGCACCTGGTCATTAGAATGATCTACATTATCGGCATCGGCCCACACTTTACTTACCTTCAAGGCCTTTGTGGCAGTCCCGATAATCAATGTACCATTGTTGGCAATTGCACAACCTAAGCTACCACCCTTGTTGCCAGTAATAATAACACCGGATTCTTCTGCGGTTTCTTCCGCCAGCCACTTTGTTTTCTCAGAAGCACGCGCACGAAGGGTAAAACTTTCTTTGGTATACTGATATTTACTTGGCTCCGCTTCTACAAATTGGTTGTTCACATAGGTACCGTAAGCAATTTCACCGCCGCCCGGCGCTATATTGGATACAAAGAAACCCTGTTTAGAAGTGTCAGGCTCGCTGGCACAAATTGCAGAACCTCTGTCTTCTGCATTTTCAATATAAGCGCCATTGATATCAAAAATCGCTGTCTGACCTGTCGGACAAGTATATAACGCGCCATATACACTGTAGCTATCATTCGTATATTTATTGTCCACCATATAAACATTCTGCATTTTCACTTCAGCATTTTTTTCAATGGAAATTGCTCCACCTGATACAGATACTTGAGGATTAGTTATTAAGGATTCGTTTTTAGTAAATACAGCTTTGTTAATGACGCCGGATGAACCTGCTGCATAACAAATGCCGCCGCCCTGACTAACGCTGGTATTTCCTGTTACTGTCGTGCAACCCTTATTTAAACCAAATTTCACAGTTGCACCGTTCTGCGCCAGTATACCGCCGCCGTAGTTCTTTGACTTATTGCCGCTGATGGTGCCGCCATCCAGATTTACAGTGCCATCCTGCACATAGATGCCGCCGCCACCCCAGGAATTGCCTTTAATGCCTGCAGAATCATTTACATCATTATTGATTATACTGCCGCCTGTCATATTCAATATACCCTGGTTTATAACAATACCGCCGCCATGGCCGCCTAATTCATTGTTTCCGTTTTCAATTACAGTACTGCCACTAATATTTAACGTAACAGTAGCACCACCGCTTACCGAAACCAACGCAGAATCAGAAATGACACTATCCCCATTAATATGACTCTCTGTCATATTAACAGAGCCATTGATTTCTAACAATGGACCTTCATGGTTATCTGCACAACGTACCAAAGTAATATCGCTATTCAGATATTGTTCGTCAGCTTCTGTTACAGTTACCGGACTGCAAACGGTGATAGTTGATACCTTTTTATCTTTTGCCGCTTGGTATGCGTCCCCTAATGTGGTGCATAACCCATTGCTAGATGTTAAAGACTCTGCATGAGCGTCTATACCGTCAGATGCTTCTACCCACACATAATGCTTAGACTTTTGATCAGGGTCTAGTATAATGGTATCAGCAGAAATACAATCGTCTTTGTCTAACTTAATTTCCTGATAATTGTAATATCCTTTTGCACTTTTACCACAGAAGGATTGCCCACCATCAACCAAAACATAGTTTGTTTTATTCACTGTAACAGCATGTTTGGTTGCACCTGCAATTAAACTAGTTGCATCTAAATCAAGACCAACTTTAGTAATTTTGCTATCTTGATTAAACAAGAATTCATCGGAAATGTGTGCATCTGTGCCAACAATTGAAGTATCTCCGCTGGCAATGTTCTCATATACCAAAGCTGTTTCAGCAACTGTCACTGTCGGCCCTGTCTTAGAACCACTATTTACTGCCACACCGCCGCCATACTTTGCGCTGTTGCCGGAAATAGTTACATCTTTAAGATTCAGACTACCACTGCTGCCTGTTGCATAGATACCGCCGCCTTGTTCAACAGCTGTATTATTATTAATGTTGCCACCATTGATAGAATCGGAATAGTTGCTGTTAAGCGCCATATAAATACCGCCGCCGTTTTGACCCGCTGTGTTACCAGAAACTTCACCGCCAGCCATAACTACTTGACGGGCATATACACCGCCGCCATCTCTAACAGAAGTGTTCTTAAAAATCGTTCCACCGTTAATCGTTAGCGTACCATTGGCAGCAACATAAATACCGCCACCATCTCCATAAGTAGAGCCAGCAGCACTTTTAGGCTTGATAAGTTTATTGCCGAAAATTTCACCATTATTAATGGTAACAGGGCCATTGGCGTAGATACCGCCACCATAATTAGTAGCCACATTACCGCTGATTGTCCCTCCGTTTACAGTAACAGGAACATCTTTTGCGGCATAAATACCACCGCCGTCAACATTGTTTTTGTTTTGATTTTTGGTATTATCTTTAATCTCCCCACCATTAATTGTAACTATCGATGTGCCTGTCGCATAAATGCCCATACCAGCAGTTTTTCGAGAAGACGTTGTACTATTAGCATTTTTATTTTCAGAAATCTCGCCGCCGTTCATCGTAAATTCAGAATTTTCCAGATAAACACCCGCGCCATAAGCTGAATTATCAGATGCAGCGGAAGTTTTGTTGCCATTAATTTTGCCCCCATTCATAATAAACGGCGCACCCATCACAGCAACACCGCCACCACCGCCAACAAATTTGTTATCTTTATTTTTTAAACTTTCGACATAACCTTTTGTAATAGTGCCTGCATGCAAAGTCAAACTTCCGCCCTGCACCAAAATTACACCGCCATATTTCTTTTCTTCTTCTTTAATGCCAAAATTAGTACCGTGACTTTGTATTGTTGGCCCAACGTTACTATCCTCGTCGCCTATCACCAAATTTGTATTGTAAGCTGTAATGGTTCGGTAACCTTTATTGCCACTCGTATACCCTGTTCCAACATGAGCACCAGAAATTATACCATTGCCCACTAACGTTAAATTACTATTTTTAACTGTAATGATAGAAGCTACACCAGTGTCTTTATCATTATGTTTACTTTCCCACACACAGCCGTTTGTATCAATTGTTATTGTTTTATCCTCAATGGTAACGTTTTCAAGAGTAACCTCTTTAAGAGTTGGTTTAGTAGCCTGTACTTTTTTTTGCAATACAATGGTATCGTCATCTTTTGCTGCATCAATCGCTTCTTGGATGGAGGTATAACCGACATCACCAATCTTGGCAACGATGTCTCCTGCCGCTTCTGCCACGCTATTCCCTGCCATGATATTGCTCGGCAGAATACTGGTGAACAAAAATGTCAGCATGATAACCCAGGCCAGCCACTTTTTCTTCTTTAGGAAATAATT
>CALXUG010000011.1 GCA_944391625.1 uncultured Clostridia bacterium | reverse complement strand
GCCATTTATACTATCAGTCGGCTTCTTTATCAGCATTATCATAAAAAAGTAATCATCCTGATAGATGAATACGACACTCCTATGATTAGTGCCTATGAGCAGGGGTATTATGAAGAGATCCATGATTTTTTCAGCAGCCTTTACGGCAGTGCCTTAAAAGACAATCCTTATTTGGAGAGAGCCATGCTGACGGGAATCCATCGCATAGCCAAAGAAAATATTTTTTCAGGGTTGAACAATTTAGATGTGTGTACGGTGATGGATGACCAATACAGCCAATATTTTGGACTGATGCCGGAAGAAACAGAAAGCTTGCTGGCATACTATGAATTGCCGTTGGATGAATCGGTACAGGCTATGTATGACGGGTATCGGTTTGGCAGGCAGGAGATATATAATCCCTGGTCTATTCTTAACTATGCCAGGAACAAGAAGAAGGAGCCTTATTGGGTGAATACCGCCTCCAATGAACTTTTGGTGCAGGCTATGCTGCATGCCGATCAACGGACAAAAAATAACTTTGAACAGTTGTTTGCCCGGGGAATGACCATGGTGGCTGTAGATCTCCAGACATCTTTTTTTGAAATGAGCAAAGCGGCAACCTTGTGGGGATTATTTTTGAACAGCGGTTATTTAACAGCGGCAGAAACACAAGAGGACAATGAGTTTCAAACGGCAGTGTGCATACCCAATCAGGAAGTAATGGTCAGCTTTCGCAAAATTGTGGAACGGTACGGTGGTTTTGAGGACAGCAGCTTAGATGATTTATTTGGCGCATTGCAGCGTAAAGATATTGCTGATTTTAAAGTTGTATATGAACAAATCATCTTAACCTGTACCAGTTTCCATGATGGATCGGGAGAGAATGCCTATCATATGCTGTTTTTGGGAATGTGCGTTTATTTGAGCAACAGCTATGAGATTCAGTCCAATGTGGAACGGGGCCATGGCAGGGCAGATATTGTGCTGAAAGCCAAGCGGCCGGGCAGAGCAAACTATATATTTGAGTTTAAGCAGGGAGAAGATGTTGAACGGCTGGCCAAGGAAGCCATGGAGCAGATTCATGAGAAGCAGTATTATGCAGGGCTTAGCGGAGAAACCATTCTGCTGGGGATTGCCCATAATCTGAAACATTGTGAAATTGTCAGTGAGGTCAGGTAGTTGTTTAGAGGAAAAATAGAATTGTTATAAAACGTAACGGTAAAAAGCGATAGGAGGTGTATATGTATGAAAAAAGCATTGCCCATTGGCGTCAGCGATTTTGGGGATATGATAACAGGCAACGGCTATTATGCAGATAAAACGTTGATGATAGCAGAATGGTTACAGACAATGAATGGGAATGTTACACTGATAACCAGACCGCGGCGTTTTGGCAAGACATTGAATATGACTATGCTGCGGGAATTTTTTGATATCACAAAAGATAGTGGGGAATTGTTTAAAGGGTTAAAGATTAGCCAAACTGCCTATATGCAGGAACTGAACAGCCGACCGGTTATCTTTTTGAGTTTTAAAGACTGCAAAGGAAGAAAAGAGAGGGTTTTAACTTGTGTCTATAATCAATTGTTTACCCTTTATGATAAATGTTCCTTTGCGGTGAACGATGATTCGGAAATGAAGCAAAAAAAGTGGAAGCTATTAGCCCGGCTGTTTACAGAAATGGACATAGATAAAGCCTATATGGTTAGTGAAGCAATCTTGTTTCTTTCTCAGGTGCTTTATGAATACTACCATAAAAAAGTAATCATCCTGATAGATGAATACGACACCCCTATGATTAGTGCCTATGAACAGGGTTATTATGAAGAGATCCATGATTTTTTCAGCAGCCTTTACGGCAGTGCCTTAAAAGACAATCCTTATTTGGAGAGAGCCATGCTGACGGGAATCCATCGCATAGCCAAAGAAAATATTTTTTCAGGGTTGAACAATTTAGATGTGTGTACGGTGATGGATGACCAATACAGCCAATATTTTGGACTGATGCCGGAAGAAACAGAAAGCTTGCTGGCATACTATGAATTGCCGTTGGATGAATCGGTGCAGGCCATGTATGACGGGTATCGGTTTGGCGGGCAGGAGATATATAATCCCTGGTCCATTCTTAATTATGCCAGGAACAAGAAGAAGGAGCCTTATTGGGTGAATACAGCCTCCAATGAACTTTTGGTGCAGGCTATGCTGCATGCCGATCAACGGACAAAAAATAACTTTGAACAGCTTCTTGTCCGGGGAATGACTATGGTGGCTGTAGATCTCCAGACCTCTTTTTTTGAAATGAGCAAAGCGGCAACCTTGTGGGGATTGTTTTTGAACAGTGGTTATTTAACAGCAGCAGAAATACAAGAGGACAATGAGTTTCAAACGGCGGTGTGCATACCCAATCAGGAAGTAATGGTCAGCTTTCGCAAAATTGTGGAACGGTACGGTGGTTTTGAGGACAGCAGCTTAGATGATTTATTTGGCGCATTGCAGCGTAAAGATATTGCTGATTTTAAAGTTGTATATGAACAAATCATCTTAACCTGTACCAGTTTCCATGATGGATCGGGAGAGAATGCCTATCATATGCTGTTTTTGGGAATGTGCGTTTATTTGAGCAACAGCTATGAGATTCAGTCCAATGTGGAACGGGGCCATGGCAGGGCAGATATTGTGCTGAAAGCCAAGAGGCCGGGCAGAGCAAACTATATATTTGAGTTTAAGCAGGGAGAAGATGTTGAACGGCTGGCCAGGGAAGCCATGGAGCAGATTCATGAGAAGCAGTATTATGCAGGGCTTAGCGGGGAAACCATTCTGCTGGGAATTGCCCATAATCTGAAACATTGTGAAATTGTCAGTGAGGTTAAATAGTGTCCGATACTAATGATAGAAAACAGGCAGCCGAGAAGGCTGCTTTTTTCATTTATGCCGATAAAGTCCGTATGATAGCAAGTTATCGTATCCGCCGAAAAATGGTAACAAAAACTACAGGCACATATAAGTGAATTTAATGCTATATTAAAATTCAGCTGTGCTATAATGGATAGTATCAGCGATTATGGTGAGGAGGGAACAGAGTGAGTTATATTCGAGCCAATGAGTTTACATTGCGCAAGGAAACAACCGATTATATTTTCCGGTATGCGCCGGAGCTGGGCTACAGTGACGATGAGATTGAAGAATATCTGGCATCTTTTGACCGGAAATTTTTAAAAGTATTTTATGAAAAAGCCAAAGCAGAGGACGAAACATCTATTGTGACCAAAGATTTGGATGCCTTCATCAACGGGCATGCTTATGGGTATGGCACAAGATTTTGTCTATTGCGGTATGGCAGATAAAGGCAGGTGTTGAAATGTTTTATGATTATGCAAAGGTGCATGTAAAAGCAGGCGACGGCGGCAACGGAATTGTAGCCTGGCGTCGTGAAAAATATGTGCCTATGGGAGGGCCGGCCGGCGGCGATGGCGGCGATGGCGGTTCCATTATTTTAGAGGCGGATAATAATCTGCGCACATTGATTGATTTTCGCTATAATACCCACTATAAAGCGGATCGGGGCAAACATGGCCAGGGCAGCAGCATGCACGGCAGCAATGCCGAGAATAAAGTATTGCGTGTGCCGGTGGGAACCGTTGTGCGTGATGCCGATACACAGCAAATTCTGGCCGATTTAACCAGCGCCGGACAGCGTGTTACAGTCGCCAAGGGCGGCAGAGGCGGCAGAGGGAACACCCATTTTGTCAGCTCTACCCATCGGGCACCTACACTGGCCGAAAATGGAGATGCCGGTGAAGAACGCTGGATCACACTGGAATTAAAATTACTGGCTGATGTGGGTCTGGTTGGTTTTCCAAACGTAGGGAAATCCACGATCATCTCTCATGTGTCCGCAGCGAAACCAAAGATTGCCGATTATCATTTTACCACCATTGTTCCAAATTTGGGTATGGTAAAGGTGGATGAAGGCCGCAGCTTTGTAATGGCAGATATCCCCGGATTAATTGAGGGCGCTGCCGACGGAGCAGGTTTGGGGCATCGTTTTTTGCGGCATACAGAGCGCACAAAGGTGCTGGTGCATGTGCTGGATATCAGCGGTTCGGAGGGACGAAATCCATTAGAGGATTTTGCCATTGTTAATCAGGAGCTGGAAAAATATAATCCGACTTTGATGAAACGTCCTATGCTGATTGCTGCCAACAAAACTGATATTATGGGTGAAACCGATTATTTGGAACTGCTGCAGCAGCAACTGCCTGATTATGAGGTATTTCCAATTTCGGCAGCTACTGGACAGGGGCTGAAGCCGTTGGTATATCGTCTGGCAGAACTGGTGGAACAGGTAGAGCTGGAACCGGAAGAAGTAGTGCCGACAGAAGAAGTAAAAGTTACAAAAGTGGTAGAAGATGAAGTAAAATTTGTAATTGAGCAGGATGAAACAGGTGTTTTTGTGGTGTCCGGACCGGAAATTGAACGCCACTGGAGAAGAACAAATTTTGTCAACGATGATGCAGTATCAAGATTTTTGCAGATTGTAGAAGCGATGGGTGTTGTAAAAGCATTGCGGGAACAGGGCTGTAAAGATGGAGACACCGTAAGAATTAAGGATGTAGAATTCGATTTTATGGACTAATTTGGGGGAAATATACTGATGGAGCTTCTGTTTTTTTTTCTAGGCGGTTTGGGGATGTTTCTGTTTTCCATGAAATCCATGTCCGACGGCTTACAGGCACTGGCCGGAGATAAGCTGCGGGATATTCTGGAAAAAGGTACAAAAACGCCGATCCGCGGTATTCTGACTGGTACTTTGGTAACAGGCTTGATTCAGAGCAGTGCTGCAACCACTGTTCTGGCTATCGGGCTGGTAAACTCCCGTTTAATGACGTTGCGTCAGGCAATCGGCGTTATTATGGGGGCAAATATCGGGACAACCGTTACAGCGTTTTTAATTGGTTTTAAATTGTCTGACTATTCTCTGCCAATTGTATTTGTTGGCGCGTTTTTACTGTTTTTTGCAAAAAAAGAAAACTGGCTGCATTTAGGTCAGGTTATATTAGGGTTTGGTCTGTTGTTCTATGGTATGGATGTAATGGGGCAAGGATTAAAACCGTTGGCCCAATCGCCGCTCTTTACTGATTTGATGATCGGCGTAGAAGGCAACATCTTTTTGGGCGTAGCTGTTGGCGCTATCCTGACAGCAGTGGTGCAGAGCAGTAGTGCTACCATTGGGATTATGCAGGAGCTGGCTTATCAGGGTGTTATGACCTATAATCAGGTAGTGCCGCTGCTGTTTGGCAGCAACATTGGGACAACCGTGACCGCATTGCTAGCTGGTTTGGGTACTTCTGTTAATGCAAAACGGGCTTCTATTGTCAATCTGATGTTTAATACTATTGGGACATTCATTTTTCTGCCGTTGTTTGTGCTGGGTATTTTTCCGTTTTTGGTGGAACTGGTGGCCAGCTTTACGCCCGGCGGCTGGGAAGGCATGAATGTAAAAATGCAGATTGCAGAAACCCATGGGATGTTCAACATTACCAATACCATTTTGTTTTTGCCTTTTGTAGGCTTGCTGGATAAGCTGGTTTGCAAAGTGATACCGGATAAAGAGGATGACAGAGATTTAATGCTGCAGCCAAAGTATCTGGAAAAACGGTTGCTGGGTAATATGCCAATGGCATTGTCCAATGCCAGCCGTGAAATGCTGCATATGGGCCGCATGGCGGCAGAGGCTGTGGAATATGCGGTGGATTATTATTTCCTGCATGGCGATGAGGATAAAGAGGAAGCGCTGCGCCGGGAAAATATTGTAGATATTTTGGAACAGGCTATCACTCACTATGTCATTGATGCCACCTATGGGCATGATGTCAATCATGTGCTGTCACAGCGCAGTTACATGATTTTGCAGGCAGTAGGCGATTTGGAACGAGTGGGCGATCATGCGGAAAATCTGGTAGAACTGACCGATTATTGTAAAGAAAATAAAATTGAAATGTCCAAAGAGGCCAACGAGGGTCTGCGGGAGATGATGCAGGCTGTCAATAAGGCTATGGCCGACAGTTTGACCGCGCTGCGAAACAATAATGTAACATTGGCGCAGCAGGTAATTGAGCAGGATGACATTATTGATGACATGGAAAGCAATTTGCGGAAGGGCCACATCGCCCGGTTAAATGCCGGTGCTTGCAGTGCGGCAGCCGGTGCGGTTTATCTGGACATTTTGTCCAACCTGGAACGAATTGGCGATCACGCGGTAAATCTGGCCAAAGCAGTACTGGAAGATCAGGAAAAGAAATAAGTTGTATCTCATCATAAAGTAAAATTGGGGGCTGTTGCGCAGCAGAAAGTTATCACATGGCTTTTGCGCGGCAGTCCCTATTTGCAGTAACTGGTTCTATCAAATTTGATGGAGAAGGAAAAATGACCGAATATACATTACACTATAAAAAAGTAAAAAATATTACATTGCGGATTACTGCTCAGGGCCACATTGAAGTGACAGCGCCTTATAGAACTGACAAAAAAAGAGTGGAGCAGTTTATTCAGCAGAAACAGCAGTGGATTGTACAGCATCAGCAAAAAATTGCCCAATTACAGCAGCAACGGGAGCAGCAAGGGCTGCACAATCAATATGTGGACGGCGGGCAAATTGCTTATTTGGGGCAGATGTATCCGCTGCATATAGAAAAGCAGGGCAAACGAAGCTGGCAGTGGAATCAAACTGCGCTGTTGGTGCAGGGCTGCAGCAATGGGGCACAGTGCCGGCAGATGGTAGAGACCTTTTATCGCACGCAGCTAAGTACAGTGATATTGCCCCAATTGGATCTGGCAGTGCGTCAGCGTTTGCAATCTCTCTCACTGCCGCAGCCGGAGTTTACTGTGCGGAAGATGCGGGCCAGCTGGGGGTTGTGCTATAGCCAGAGCCATAAAATTGTTTTAAATTTGTGGCTGGCCATGGCACCGCCGGATTGTATCCAACAGGTGCTGATACATGAATATCTGCATTTTTGCCAGAGTAACCACGGACCGCAATTTTACGCACTGATGGAACGATATGTGCCGGAATATCGCCAATTAAAGCAGCAGTTATCTGTGCTGGTGGATTTGCGGGAATTGGCAGAGTAATAAGATGCAAATGAAAAAGACAAATGCAATGAAATAAAAAAGTACCGTTATATGTATATCCTTTTGAAGTGGTATGCATGTAACGGTACTTTTTTATTTATAACAATAAGGGTTTACGATAAAATGAAAGGACTTTGTTTAAAAATGCTTTTGTGGGAAAGGAACGTAATGCTTCCTGATGGTAGACGAGATATAGTGTAACAGGAACAGTTTCTTCCAATGGGATTTGTATAAGTCGATCATTGATATTTTCATCAAACAGTGCTACAGAAAAACATTGTCGCTGTTCCAACATTCCGTAAAATAAATTGGTTGTGGTGACATGATATTTTACACTTTCCTGCAGCAATTTTTTGCAGGATGGTGGAAACAGCAATCTTGGCTGTTCAAGCTCACCGTCATAGGAAACCAAATCATACTGTTTTAGTAATTCCAGTGAAATCGTTCTGTAGCGTTTAGCTACAGGATTATTAGCGGCAGCGACTGCCACTAAAGGTAACTGTTTTAATGGTCGAACATGGATATTTTCTGCAATAGAATCTTCAATCGGAGAAGCCGTTAGAAATGTACCAGGTGTCGTAGGATTTTCCTGAATAGCTGATATGATTTCTGTGCCTGATTTTGTGAGTAATGAAATTTTAACATTAGGAAATTGTTTTTGAAACTCTTCAATAATGTGAAAAGGTGTGAGATGTGGTGTAGTAAAATTAGGAATAAAACAGGTTATAGCATCTTTGTATTCTGGATATACAGCAGTGGCGTGATGAAAATGTTTTTCCAATTTGTCAGTTAAAGTAACAATCTGTTCAGCTTGTGTTACAAAATAAGAGCCTTCATTTGTTAAGACAACGCCTTTGGGATTACGCTCAAAAATAGTAATGCCTAGTTGCTTCTCCACGTTATTCAGAACTTTGCTGAGATATTGTCGTTGAAAATTGAGATTTTCTGCAGCTTGATTGATAGATTCACAGGATGCAATTTCCAGAATATATTTTAAATGTTCTGTATTCATGCTACATTCCTCCTAGCATTTTTTGAGATGTTGTTTTATTTAATTACAGTATTGATAAAAATTTTATAACAATCATATCATTGAATACCAAAAAGTGCAAGCAACAATAGATTGCAGCTGAGTTACCACATAGGGTAGGTGTATACAAAAGAGAAATGAAACAAATGTGATTACAGGGGATGCAACAATTTGGTTGCTAGAATGTGCGAGTTGAAAAAAAACTGGGACCTACAAAAAGAATTATTTATGTATAAAATAAAAATTAGACAAGGTGGTTATAGAACCTATGCTGTAATCGAATATATAGCCAAGAAAGAATAGAATTTTTTAAGGTATTATATAAATAAGGATTTAACACATTTAATAGGCGTTGTATTTGTAGGATGGGGTTACCTCTTGTTCAATTGAATCGTGATCGCGATCATTTTATATACAGTATAGTTTATGATGTGATTAAAAAATTGATAAGTTAAGGGGGAATTATTGTGTCAAAAGCAATAGGAAGTAAAAATGTAATGTGGTATGTAAACAGTGTGTTGGTTATTTTGCTTACGGTTGGAATTGGTTTTTTACCACCGTTTGGAGCTATTACACCTTTGGGAATGAAGGTACTTGGGGTATTTGTGGGTGTGCTTTATGGATGGTGTACAGTAAGTATGCTATGGCCCAGTGTATGGGGCATTGTAATGTTAGGTTGTACGGGTTTTTGTACTGTGAAAGAATCTTTTGCTATGGCTTTTGGAAATAATATTGTTTTATTGGTTGTTCTTTCTTATATGTTGGCAAGTTATTTAGAAAAAAGTGGTTTGAGTAGTTATATTGCTAACTGGTTTATTAGTCGCAAAATTGGAGAAGGTCGCCCTTGGGTGTTTACAATTTTGATATTAGCAGCTTCATATGTACTATCTACAGTTTTTAGCAGTGCTTTGTGTACGATTATCATAATGTGGGGGATTTTTTATCAGGTTTGTGATAAGGTTGGGATTAAAAAGAAAAGTTGGTATGCTGCGATTACATTGTTTGGAATGATATTGGTTTGTTCCGTTACTGCTTTGATGTTTTCGTTTAAGCCAATGGCAGCTTTAGCGATTGGGTTGATGCAAAAAGGTGTCGGTGTTGCTATAGAAGTAAACTTTTTTTCTTGGTTCTTTTTTCAGTTTATTTGGTCTATTGCTATAATTGCGGTATATGTGTCAGTAGCCAGATTTATTCTTAGGCCAGATGTTAGTTTATTAAAAGATGCAGGTGCAAAATTTGCCCATTTACGTAATCAAAAAATGGATAAAGATCAAAAAATAGCGGCGATTGTTTTGACTATTTTTTTATTAATGATGTTCTTGCCAGGTGTTTTACCTCAAACGGTACCAGGTATGGTTTTATTGAAAAATTTAGATGTGCTCGGTGGTATCAGCCTTTGTATGATTGGCTTGTCCATTTTGAAATTGAATAATGGAGAATCTGTTACTAATATTACAGAATTATTGAGTACAGGTGTTAATTGGACCATTATTCTTCTTCTAGCGGCTACTATGCCGTTAGGAGAAGCTTTAGAATCTGCTGATGTAGGGATTATTGCAACTGTAGTAGCATGGTTAACCAGTGTTTTTGGTGAGTTAAGTCCGTATATGTTTTTAGTAGGTGTAATAATATTGTTTGGTTTGGTAACGCAGGTAGCACATAATTTGATTTTGGTTGTGGTATTTACACCTGTTCTTAGTGGTATGGCAGTATCTTTTGGCATTTCACCAGTAGTTATGACACTAGCACTAGTTGCAACAGCAGGATCTGCATTTATGACACCGGCTGCGTCGGCCAATGCAGCAATTATTTTTGGTAATACTGAGTGGGTTGAACCGAAACAAGCCTATAGTTTGGGAGTAATTATTGCATTGATATATTGGCTAGTTACCATTGTTGTAGGTATTCCACTAGGTAATTTCTTATTTGGTTAAATAGTTAGAAATAGGATATAGTTTATGTTAGGGCGAGTGATACCACCCTAACATATTTTGAAACAATGACAGAAAGCGATGCGATAGCGAATTTTTTGTATATAACAGTAAGAAAGGGAATATTAGAATGTCGAAAATTACAGGAAAAAAAGATTTACTTTGGATTCATGTTTTGGTTACAGCATTTTTTATGTTTGGATTTGGCACATTGCCAGCACCAGGGCCGCTAACACCGTTGGGTATGAAAATGCTGGGTGTTTTTCTGGGTTTAATTTATGGTTGGTCATTTAGCACCTTAATCTGGCCAAGTATTATGGGTATGTTAGCGCTTGTGATAACAGACTGTGTCACATTTAAAGAATTGTTGACCATGGGGTTTGCCAATGACACGGTAGTGTTTCTGCTGTTTATCTTTATGTTTACAACAGCCATTGAACAGGAAGGTGTAACTGCTTATATGGCAAACTGGTGTATTAGCCGTAAAATTTTACTTGGCCGTCCTTGGTTGCTTTCCTTTATGCTTTTGTTGGGTGCTATGTTGACTTCTGGGTTTACTAATTCTTTTGCTGCTATTTTGATTTTCTGGAGCATTTTTTATAATATATGTAAACAGGCTGGTTATAAACCGTATGAAAAATATCCAACTGTAATGATATTGGGGATCGCAATGTTTGCAGTTTTAGGTTGTTGTTTATTACCTTATCGTACTGGTCCACTGGTTCTGTTGGGGGCATACAATTCATTAACTGGTGTTACTATTGATTATGTTAGATTTATGTTTTTTGTGATTCCGACGTTCTTATTAGCGATTGTAGTATACTTGGCAGTTTGCCGTTATGCATTAAGGATTAATTTGAATGCTTTAAAAACTATTGATATGAATTTCATTAATCCAGAAGATTTAATTATGACAAAACGGCAAAAAGTAGTGATGCTATTTTTGGTAGTGTTTGTTGCGTTAGCTATGTTGCAATCTATTCTGCCGCAGAGCTTTATTTTAGGGGCAATTTTAAACAGATTGACTACAACTGGTATTGTTATGACAATGTTGCTGATAATGCTGTGGTTGAAAGTGGACGATGCGCCGTTGATTAATTTGCCGGAACTAGCAAAAAACGGCATCATCTGGGATATGTTATTTCTATTCATTATCATTTTCCCGTTGTCTGGTTTGATGATGGGAGATGATACTGGCATTAAAGCGTTTATGGTAGAAGCGTTACAGCCAGTATTTAGTGGAGTATCGCCGTTAGTATTTACGGTGGTAGCATTAATATTACCAGCGATACTGACAAACTTTGCAAATAATATTGTGGTTGCGATGATCTTTTTGCAGATTATTTGTACATTAGCAGAACCACTGGGTGTAAACATGACTCCAATGGTGTTAGTGTTGATGGTTTGTTGTAATCTGGCATTTTATACGCCTGCTGCTTCTGCTTTTTCTGCTATGATATTTGGTAATACAGAGTGGATTAAAGGGAAAGATATTTACACAATGGGTGGTTTGTTAATTATTCTTCTGAATATTGTTATTATTGCATTCGGTTTGTTTTGGGGTAATTTGATTTTTTAAAGTCAAAAAAAGGTTATGTCTTATTAGAAAGACTATCGTTTCAACAGTTTCTATTGTTGAACGATAGTTTTTTTATGTATCAAAACGTAAAATCATAATGCGTTGTGATGTTTTGGGTAGTAGAAAATTGTACGTAATTTATACTGCAACCAAAAGGTTGCGAATAAGTTAAAATAAGAGAAAATCTGAAGTCTACGCAAAATTTTTGTTTATAGATATAATAAAAACATCAAGAAGAGCTGATTTTAAATAAGCAGTAAAAGAGTCAGCGAAAATGTTTTATAAAATCCGATTTATAATAACTACATTAAATGAAAGGAAGATTAGAATGAAAAGAGAAGCTTTAACAAACAAAATCATGGTCATCGGTGTTGATGGTATGGATCCAAGACTGACCAGAAAGTATGTGGATGAAGGCAAAATGCCTAATACCAAAAAATTAATTGAGTTAGGTGCTTGTCGTGAAGATTTAGTAATGTTAGGTGCACAGCCAACTGTAACCCCACCAATGTGGACCACTATGGCTACAGGTGCTTATCCTGTAACCCATGGTATCACCTGTTTTTATCGTCAATCCAAAGAAGATTTAGATGTACGTGAATATAATCTGGATTCCACTAACTGTAAAGCAGAACCATTGTGGAATGTATTTGCCGAAGCCGGCAAAAAAACATTGGTATGGCATTGGCCGGGTTCTAGCTGGCCTCCAACCAGTGATAATCCAAATCTGCATGTAGTAGACGGCACTCAGCCTGGTGCTGTTAATATGGGTGTAGCAGCAACTGAATTGGACTTTGTTTTGGTAGCAAATCCAGATATTAAGACCGCTCAGTTTAGAGCAAAATCATCTTCTGATGAAAACATGGCTTGTGTAATCACAGACTTGGAAGTAGATGAAAAAGCAAATGAAAAGGGTCTTATGGATAGAGTTTTGAGTAAAGGAATGAGCAAACTGATCCTCAGACCGGAAGATGGTGAAAATGTTCTTTCTGACAATCCGTTTGACTTGGTGGTATCTCCGGTGAAAGAAGCTACCGGTTGGGCAGATGCACCTGCAGATGCAAAAGAATTTATGATTTTATTCGGACATGGTTTGATTCGTCGTCCATCTTTGATTCTGAAAAATGAAGACGGTAAATATGATCATGTAGCAGTTTATAAATCCAAAAAAGATACAGAATCACTGTATGTACTGCCATTAGGTGTGTTAGTAACCGACATTATTGATGAAACTGTAAAAGGCGATAACAAGGTTATGGCAAACCGTACTATGAAGTTGTTACAAGTAAGTGAGGATGGTAACCGTATCAGATTGTGGTCATCCACTGCTGCAGAAATCAATAATGATACCTTATGGCATCCACATAGTTTATACAAAAAAGTAGCAGAAAATGTTGGTCATCCATGCTTACCAGCTTTGTTAGGCGGTGCAGATAAACAACTATTAGAAGAATGTATGATTGGTGCTTGGGATGCTGTATTAAACTGGAATGCGAATGCAATCAATTACTTGATTGAAGCAGAAGATTATGATGTTATTTTCTCTCAGGTACACAATGTTGATGCGCAGGGGCATATGTTTCTGAAGAACCTGAAGAAAAGAGAAAACAGCCGTTTGAGTGAAGAAGAATATGCTCATGTTTTAGAACTGGGTTATTTACAGACAGATGAATACATTGGTAAATATATGCATTTGTTAGACAAAGGCTGGACTCTTGTTGTTATTTCTGACCATGCTCAGTGCTGTCCAGAACATCGTCCGCATATGATTGGTGATATGAGTGGTGTAAATGTTCGTGTTATGGAACAGTTAGGCTACACAGCAGTTAAAAAAGATGAAAATGGTAACGATTTATATGAAATTGACTGGGAAAATACAAGAGCAATTCAAAACCGTGGGAACCATATTTATCTGAACATCAAAGGTCGTGACAAACATGGTATTGTAGACCCTGAAGACCAGTATGAATTAGAAGAACAGATTATGACTGATTTGTATGGTCTGCGTGATGAAGAAACAGGTAAGAGAATTATTGCACTGGCACTGCGTAACAGAGATGCTGTTTTGCTAGGCCAGGGTGGTCCTGAATCCGGTGATATTCTGTTCTGGAATGCAGAAGGCTATAACTATGACCACTGTGATATCTTATCCACTACCTACGGTTATGCTGGTACTTCCGTATCTCCAATCTTTATCGGTGCGGGTTCTGGGTTAAAACAGGGTTATACAGATCGTATTATTCGTCAGGTAGACCTGGTTCCAACTCTGGCTGTATTGGGTGGCGTAAGAATGCCTGCACAATGCGAAGGCGCACCAGTATATCAGATTTTGACAGAAGAATATTAATAAAAGGCTGTGTGAAACAGCAATTATATGAGGGACTGTACATGGCAAGGGGGATGTACAGTCCTTTTTGATTTATTTGTGTGTTTGATTGGTTTGTTTTAGTATGTGTAGAGGATTATTTAAGAGAGGACTGAATAAAATGAATGAATTATATTGTAAAGAAGGCCGTGTAGAAACCTTGAAAGGCAGAGCCAAACGGTGTGTCTGTAAATATTGCGGTGGTGAACTGCGGGTAAAGCGGATTATGTTCAGTGATTATGAGGATGCCCGCATCGAAATATACTGTGAACATTGTGAACGGTTGGAATATGGTATTGAGCCAGAAATTTATGCCAGTGCCAAACGGTTTGTAGAGCAGCTGGAATTTAACTATTACAGTGATTTGGACAGCAATGAAAAAACAAAGAGAATGAATATAGCCAAAGTATGTGAAATTATGGCTTGGGGGTATCAGGATTTGGCTGTGACCGATGAAAACGGTTTTACAGTAATCCTGCCGGAACGAAAACACAGCTGGGAGGAATGTATAGTGCTCAGTGACGATGAAGTTCCTGAGGAGGCGGAATAACCATGGAAACAATTATCAAAACAGTAAACTTAAGCTGCAAATCGGGAAAACGGCATTTGTTAAAACAAATCAATTGGGAAGTAAAAAAAGGTGAACGCTGGGTTATTTTTGGTATGAATGGTAGCGGAAAAACCACGCTGTTGAGTATCATAGCTGGCTTTAAAGCGTATACCAGCGGTGATTTGGAGGTATTTGGGCAGCATTACAGTGATAAAAATATATTGCAGTTGCGGCGTAAAATTGGGTGGGTGAGCAGTTCTTTTTTTGATCGTTATTTAAAAGAAGAATCGGCATTGCATATTGTGTTGTCTGGGTTATCCGGTACATTGGGGCTAGACTATAACATTACTCCTGCTGATGTGCGCAGAGCAAAAGCATTGCTGCGGGAGCTGCGCATGGATGGCAAAATGGACCGTCCCTTTGACACTATGAGTAAAGGGGAACGGCAGAATGTATTAATTGCCCGTGCTTTGATATCCAAACCGGAAATACTGGTGCTGGATGAACCAGGTACAGGACTAGATGTATATGCAAGGGAACATATGATGAATACAGTGAGAGAGCTGGCAGAGAGTGATATGACCATTTTATATGTGACCCATTATCCAGAAGAAATCCAGCCGTTGTTTACCAAAGCAATGTTATTACGAAATGGCAGAATTTATGCGCAGGGGAATACAGTTGATGTATTGACCAGCGAAAAGATATCTGCATTGATGGAAGAAGAAGTGGAAGTGTTGCGCAGTGAAGATGGCATGTTGCGTATGAAGATGGAGGCACCATCCAACATAAGAAAAATTTACTTTGGAGAAGAGGTATGAATATATGGGTTTTGGTCCGGAAAGTCGAGATGTAAGATGTGCTGGTGATGTAGGTAGAATGGCAGCATTGGGCAAATTTGATGTAGAATTTGATGCTTATGGCTGCACCTACTGGCAGGAAGGCAAGCAATATTACAGAGTGAGCAGTAACGGAGAAGCTATGTTTGATTTTGTGGCGGCCTGCGGAAGAAAGGGCATTTATCCAACACCAATTAAACAGTATACTTATCAGACAGTGGTTCCTGTTGAAATGCGGGAGAAGTTCTCCGAGCAGACAAAGATGAAACTGGCACGGCAGATGAAAGAAACTTATCGGGGTTTGTTTGCAGTATTGCAGCCATTGGCGGATACGGAAGCAAATAACGAAAGTTTGCCATACTTAAGGCAGGAGGCAGAACAACTGGAAGGTCATTTTGATGATATGGCATTGCAGCGGTTTGCAGGAACCATGCAATTTGCCTATGAATGTAAAATTTTGAATGATGCCGGTTGGCAAGAGCTGCAGCAATGGATGGAGCGGGAACGGAAACAGATGGAAGATGATCCTGTTGTAGCAGACCGTTGTGAACGTACTTTTTATGGCTTTGCTTATATAGATGAAACCGGTACTGTGAAATATTTTTGTGATGCGCAAAAATTAATGACACAAGAGCGTTGGCAAAAATTTGCGTTGGCAGGAAATTTTGTTTGTCCGATGCTGCAAAAGAAATACTGGTTTGGCACAGTGGGACAAATGGGAGAAGTGAAGGCTCAGTTTTTGCGGGAACTGAAAAATTTGCAAGATGAAGCCTATATTGCTTATTTGCAGCAGTTAAAACAGTTGCCCGGTGTTATTTCAGAGGCTGCGTTTGTAGAAGCAAGAGATACATTGCAGAAAACCGCTTCGGCAGAAGCTGTGGCTGTATTGGATTATTATTGCCGCATGTGGAACAGAAAGTAGTATAAGTAAATTCCGTATTGGCAGGAAGCATCGGTTTTGTTATAATAAAACGAAACGGTGCTTTTTATTTACATACTGTTTGGAACAATTTGAACCACCATATCGTCAGTGAAAGCATACACTACCTGTGATGGCGCGTTTAACGGCGTTGGTTCAAAAACCATCCGGATGATAAATGATTGTGTAAATGGATGGGAAAAGTCTGAATTTTTTGTTGAAGTGTTGAAATGATGAAGTGTTGAAATGAGAAAAGTGGGAGGATGTACATGAAGAAATGGATTGCAAAACTATGTCTTGTGACAGTTGTCGTTAGTTTTTTGTTTGCCGGTTATTATCTGCCCGGTGATAATGGGCAGCAGGCCGAGGCTGCGGTGCAGGAGGAACTGCGCGGCGTATGGATTGCCAGCGTATACAATATTGATTTCCCCAGCAGGCAGGGGGTTTCTACAGCGCAGATGAAACAGGAGCTGACTGATATTTTAGATAAAGCGGAAGCCATGCATTTCAATGCGGTATTTTTTCAGGTGCGTCCAACCGCAGATGCCCTCTATCGGTCTGACTTATATCCCTGGTCGGTTTATCTGACAGGAACGCAGGGGCAGGCGCCTGCTCAGGGGTTTGATCCGCTTGCGTATCTGATTACTGAAGGAAAAAAACGGGGAATCAGTGTGCATGCCTGGATTAATCCATATAAAATTACCAGAGGCAGTGCTGCCAAGCCCAACTTGGATGTCAGCAAGTTAAGTAAAGAAAATCCGGCGCGGTTATATCCTGATTTGGTAGTGCCCCATTCCAGCGGGGAGTTGTATTTTAATCCCGGTGAGCCAATGTCCCGCTATCTGGTGCTGCAGGGTGTAAAAGAATTGCTGGATCGTTATGACTTAGCAGGCATTCACTATGATGATTATTTTTATCCGACAGGCAGTTTTGATGATGGGGATGCCTTTGCTAAATATGGGCAAGGCTATGCCAGCATTGAAGACTGGCGGAGACATAATGTAGATTTGTTGATACAGGAAACCTATCAGCTAGTGCATCAGAAGCAGGGCGTTGTATTTGGTGTCAGTCCGGCAGGGGTGTGGGCCAATCAGACTACCAATGCCGCCGGCTCTAACACCAGCGCTGGTGTAGAAACCTATTATGACCATTATGCGGATACCCGTAAATGGGTGCAAAAGGGCTGGCTGGATTATATTGCACCGCAGATTTATTGGCAGATTGGCCATAAACAATGCGATTATGCCACTTTGGTTGATTGGTGGAGTAATGTGACAAAGGGCACGGATGTAAAACTGTATATTGGTCATGCCGCTTACAAAACCGGAGACAGCGCTCAGGGTACGCAGTGGATGGATGGCCTGGAACTGCAGCGGCAGATTGCATATAATCGCGCCAATGGCGGTGTGGATGGCAGTATTTTTTATGGGTATGGCGCATTAAAAAATAATACGCTGGGCATTCAGAACAGTGTAGCGGCGGCATTCCAATAAGCATATTACCGATAAAACAGCAAAATAAAAGGCTTTTTTCAATCGTTGCACGATTACAAGATTGGAAAAAGCCTTTTTGTGTGGGTAAACATTGTTTAGTGGGCAGCGCCGAATAAATTTAAAATGACAACGCCGATAATAACGATGATGGTGCCGATGATACCCATAGGGGTAATTTGCTCGCCGAATAAGAAAACGGAAAGCAAGGTGGCAACAATAATGCCCAGTGCGGACCATGTGGCATAGGCGATGTTCAAAGAAATGCCGTTTAAAGCCCGAGAAAAGAAAAAGAAACAAATGGTATAAGCAACAATTGTCAGTAGAGTCGGAACCAACTTGGTGAAGCCGGCAGAATATTTTAAACAGGTAGTACCGATTAATTCACCTACAATGGCTAATGTTAAAAAAAGATAATGCATATGAAATACTTCCCTTCTATATTAAATGATTAAATGTCTAGTCTGAAATAATTCTAGTGCGTGTATTGAATGTTCGGTTAAACATTATTTTTTGCTGCCGTATTTTAGGGCTGGGATTGTTTTTCCGGAAAAAAGGTTTTTGTCAACTGTTCCACAAGCTGACTGCTGGAATGCAGCAAATTTTCCTGCTCTTGTTGGGAAAAACGGGAAAGGGCCAATTCTTCTAATTGAAACATTTCCTGTAAGATTGGCTCTGCATAAGAAAGACCTGCATCGGTGAAGGATAACAGTTTACTTCGTTTATCCTGATTATTGGTAATCTTCTGTACGTATCCTTTTAGTTCCAGTCCGTGCAAAATACTGTTCACAGTTTGTTTGGGCAAGGACAGCCGCTGGCAGATAAAGTGCTGTGTACAGGTATCTGGATTTTGATAGATGAGGTATAGGATCATCAAGCTTGTACAAGTGAGATTTTTTGTTTTTGCCCAATTTTCATATAGAGCATCAAGCGAAAACCAGAAATTATAATACTGATCCAGCACTTGCCGAAGATGGTTCATGAAAAACAACTCCTTCCTGATTAATATTGTCTGTTTTCGGACTAATTGGAATTGTAACATAGTTTCAGAATTTTGGCAAGAAAAAAATATTGTTTTGAGTTTTTTGCTGAATTTGTTTATGCTGATTTTGTTGTGAACAGTGTGTAAATGAGGGCAGATTAGGAATTTTAAAAGAAATTTATAGAGAAAATACTGATTTTTCGTGGAAAATATCCACAATATCTGTTATTATAAATTTTAGAAAATTTTTAGAAAGTTCTGGATTTTCTATTGAATTATTATGCTTTAAGGTGTATTATTATTCAATACATGAGGAGTGTGAGTATTGTGAGTTTAAAAGGCAGAGATTTTTTAACATTAAAAGATTTTACCGGTCAGGAAATTATGGATATGGTTCAATTGGGGATTGACCTGAAGGCAAAATTGAAAGCCGGTATTCCAACCCCTATTTTAGCAGGCAAAAGTCTGGGTATGATTTTTCAGAAATCTTCTACCAGAACCAGAGTATCCTTTGAAGTAGGAATGTATCAGTTGGGCGGACAGGCGTTGTTTTTGAGCAGCAATGATTTGCAGATTGGCCGCGGCGAGCCCATTCAGGATACAGCGCGGGTGTTGTCCCGTTATCTGGATGCCATTTTGATTCGTACTTTTAGCCATCAAGAAGTGGAAGATTTGGCTAAATATGCGGATGTGCCGGTTATCAACGGACTGACTGATGATTATCATCCAACCCAGGTGATTGCCGATTTGATTACAATTCAGGAACACAAAGGGCATTTAAAGGGGATCAAGTTTGCCTATGTAGGCGATGGTAACAACATGACCCATTCTTTGATGATTGGCGGCGCCAAAACGGGAATGGATGTGGTGGTAGCTTGTCCGGACGGGTACATGCCCAATCCTGAAATTGTGGCGCAGGCTCAGCAATATGCAGCTGAATACGGCGGCAGTGTCACTGTGCTGCATGATCCAAAAGAAGCAGTTGCTGGTGCAGATGTGGTTTATACCGATACTTGGGCCAGTATGGGGCAGGAAGCAGAAAAAGAAATCCGCAAAAAAGCCTTTGCCGGTTATCAGGTGGATAGCGCGCTGATGGCATTGGCCAAACCGGATGCAATCTTTATGCATTGTTTGCCGGCATATCGCGGTTGGGAAGTTACCGAAGAAGTGATGGAAAGCGCCCAGTCCGTGGTATTTGACGAAGCGGAAAACCGTCTGCACGCACACAAAGCTATTTTAGCAACTGTAGTAGAGTAGTAGTTTGCATAGATTGTTTACAAATTTTCTACGAACTATATGCTATTAATGGTTGCTTTACATGGCAAATTATTTGTATATCGGGCGCGATTATACTTTACAACGTCCACACGCTACTCTGGACATTTTTTAGCTGTCCATCTTTGTCAGACTTTGTCTGCCACGATTTGGACAGCTTGCAAAAATCTCCATCTAGAGGTGGACTTCCTGTAAAGATAATCTGCCCTCTCTCATAAACTGGTTCGACTGATTTCAGTGGAGATAATAGCCGTAGGATTTTTTATTATCTATCTGGGTATGCGGTTGAGCGTTTGTGGGGGTACGGGGGGACGGCACCAGAAAGGCGTGCCGTCTCGCAACCCCCCCGCTCGGCCTTTGCCTACTTGCTAGCGCGTTTGAAGCATGCTTTTCTGTGCGAATGCGCTGAAGGCCTTGCCAAAGTAATACCACTATGGTACTGTAAAAATAAAGGTTTTATATTCGTTGCCAAACGAATTAGAAGTATAATTGAATGAGGAGAGAATGTAACAATGTCTGAAAAAGAAAAAGTTGTATTAGCTTATTCCGGTGGTTTGGATACCACTACCATTATTCCATGGTTGAAAGAACATTATGATTATGATGTTATTTGCTGCTGCGTGAATGTAGGCCAGGGTGAAGAACTGGACGGTCTGGAAGAACGCGCTTTATATTCCGGCGCCAGCAAATTATATATTGAAGATGTTGTAGATGAATTCTGCGAAGAATATATTATGCCATGTGTGCAGGCTGGCGCAGTTTACGAAAATAAATATCTGCTGGGCACCTCTATGGCTCGTCCGCTGATTGCCAAAAAACTGGTAGAAGTGGCTCGTAAAGAAGGCGCTGTGGCTATTTGTCATGGTGCAACCGGTAAAGGGAATGACCAGGTTCGTTTTGAATTGGGTATCAAAGCGCTGGCTCCGGATTTAAAAATCATCGCTCCATGGCGTTGTAATGAAACCTGGAACATGCAGTCCCGTGAAGATGAAATCGCTTACTGTGAAGCACATGGTATTCAGCTGCCATTTTCCACCGATTCCAGCTACAGCCGTGACCGCAATCTGTGGCATATCAGCCATGAAGGTCTGGAACTGGAAGATCCGGCTTGTGCGCCAAACTATGATCATGTGCTGGTGCTAAGTGTATCTCCGGAAAAAGCGCCGGATCAGGCAGAAGAACTGTCTTTGACTTTTGAAAAAGGTGTGCCGGTAGCATTAAATGGCAAAGCTATGAAAGTATCCGAAATTATTATTGCGCTGAATGAACTGGGCGGTAAACATGGTATCGGTATTGTTGATATTGTAGAAAACCGTGTAGTTGGTATGAAATCTCGCGGTGTATACGAAACACCAGGCGGCACCATCCTGATGGAAGCGCACAAACAGCTGGAAGAACTGATTACCGACCGTGATACCTTTGCGTTCAAAAAAATGGTAGCAACCAGATACTCCGATATTGTGTACGAAGGCAAATGGTTCACTCCGTTGCGTGAAGCATTGCAGGCATTCATCACTTCCACTGAAGAAAATATGACCGGTGAAGTAAAAATGAAACTGTATAAAGGCAACATTATCAAACAGGGAACCACTTCTCCATACAGCATGTACAGCGAAAGTCTGGCTTCCTTTACCACAGGGGATTTGTATGACCATCACGACGCAGAAGGGTTTATCAATCTGTTTGGTCTGTCCTTAAAAGTGCGGGCAATGATAAAAGAAAACAACAAATAATAACAGTATAATGTGATAAAAAGCTGACTAAAAGATAAAATATATTGGGGAGAAATCGGTATAGTTCGGAGAAATCCAGCTATGCCGATTTTTTATATCGGGCAGGTTGGTTATGTGAATAAAATTTTAATAGGTAGGAGCGATTACAAATGGAAGTTTCAAAATCTATTGAAATTTTCACAAAATTGTGAAATAATGTTATATAACAATTTCTGGAAAGTGTAGACATAGCTGTCAGTTAAATGATTATTAGAATGTTTGTCTGATAATACGGAGGAGAAATCATGGATAAGAAGAGAATTGGTCAGATTAAAGAGCAGTTTGACCTTGTGATACATAGTGATGAAACCGTAAATATTGAATTTTGGTTGGCTCGTGAGTTGATGCCTTTGCTTGGTTATGAGCGTTGGGAGAACTTTGCTAGAGTGATTCATCGTGCAATGGAATCCTGTGAAACCAGTGAAATTAAAGTGTCAGATCATTTTCGTGAGGTCACGAAAATGATCGAGACAAAAAAGTTGATTTTTTATTACCCTTATTCCATATGACTTTTGGAAGCGGCGGTAAATTGTACAGCATAAGATATTTTAATGCAACTGTTTGGCGAATATTGGCGTCTAAATAGAGTACGGTAAGTATTACCGGTTTTCAGAGAGAAATTTATTCAGTATAATAAGAAAATACGGTGTATTTGTGTCAATGAGGAAAGTGAGGGGAACAGAATGAAGAAAGCAGCAGGTGCGGTATGTACTGCACTTCTGGCTATGGGATTGTTTGCTGCTCCGGCAGCGGCAGCGGATGTAACTGTTACATTGCCTGCCTTTTCTGTTACGCTGAATGGTGTAACTATGGAGCAAAGCAAAAGTCAATATCCCATGCTGGTGTATAAAGATATTACATATGTGCCGATGACGTGGGCCGATACGCGATTATTGGGCTTGGAATCCAACTGGACCCAGCAGAGCGGGTTGGTAATTCAAAAAGCGGATACTGTGCAGGATGCAGCAACAGCCAAAAAAAATTATCAGCCTTATAAAGTATCCAGCGCCAATAAAAACAGTTATCAGGCAACTACGGCCAGCGGCAAGATAACCGTAAACGGAAAAACAATCACCAATAGCAGTGAAGAATATCCTTTGCTGTTATTTCGCGATGTGACATATTTTCCATTAACCTGGCGTTTTGCAGTAAATGAGTTTGGTTGGGAATATAGTTTTGATCAGAAACATGGTTTGGTAATTACACCAAAAGCCACCGGTTCTGCGGAAGAAACTCCGGTGGATACCAAAAGTGATATTGTAGGTCAAAAGGTAACGGTAACAGGCAGTGATGTTAATCTGCGTTCCGGTGCAGGAACCAGTCACAGCTCTGTGGGTATGGTGCAGAAAGGGACAGAACTGCTTGTGTTGGGTACCAAAACTGTGGATGGCAAGGAATGGTATCAGGTAATGAAAATGGACGGTTCGGATAAATCCTGGATTGCCGGCTGGCTGACTCAAAAAAGCAGCGGAGATTCCTCTGTCAATACCAGCACCGGATCAGGGAATATTGATACTTCTAACAATGGAAACATTACCGCCGGCAACAATGATAATGCCAACAATATGGTGGGAAAAACAATTACGGTAACAGGTACTACTGTTAATTTGCGGGCCAGTGCCAGTACCAGCAGCGCTGTAATCGGCCAGACAGACAAGGGCGACACTTATACTGTTCTGGCGGCAAAGACGGTAAATGGCGATGTGTGGTATCAGGTTACGATGAAAAATGGCGCCAAAGCTTGGATTGCCGGCTGGTTAACCAAGGAGGGAACCGGTAATAGCGGCAACAATAACACTACAGTTACTGAAAATTATGATATTGTAGGGAAAAAAGTTGTAGTCAATGCCAATGGCGTGAATCTGCGCAAAGAACCCGGCACCAGTGCAGCAAGCGCAGGCACTGTCAACAAAGGCATGGAATTTACAGTGTTAACGGTGAAAACAGTGGACGGGCAACAGTGGTATCAGGTAAAGGATGTCAGCGGCAATAAGGTTTGGATTGCCAGCTGGTTAACCAATAAAGCAGATGGTTCCGGCAGTGCTGTGACCCAGGCAACACGGCTGACACTGCAATCTGTACAGCAGCAGGGCAATAAAACCATTGTGACCTTGAAGCATGGAAAAGGCAACGGCTACAGCACAACCAAAGCAAGCGCTACCGAACTGGTAATCTCGCTGCAAAATAATTATCTGAATACAAATGACAGCATCAATGAAAGCCATGCTTCCGGTCCATTGCGTCATTTACAGGTTCAGGAGGCAGGCGCCAACACGTTAAAGGCAACATTGACGCTGCAAAAAGGCGCTTACTGTACAGTCAAAGAGAGCGGAGATAATTTGGTGATAACAGCCTATAACCAGCATGCCGATGGAGAACGGGGATTACAGGGGAAAACCATTGTATTGGATCCGGGGCATGGAGGCAGTGATCCGGGCGCTGTTGGTCTAGTATTGGGTGTAACCGATGCCGATGTGGGCCTGACTGTTAGTCAGAAATTGCGGGATCTGCTGGAAGCGCAGGGTGCGACCGTGATTATGACCAGAGATACCGATATCCGCGTGGGGTTAAATGACAGACCTGCGATGGCCAATCGGGCAGAGGCAGATTTGTTTGTCAGTGTACATGCCAATTCTTCCACCAAGACAACACCAAAAGGCATACAGATATATTACTATGCGCCATCCGGCAATGCCAATTTATATGCGCAGAGTTATGTACGCAAAGAACTGGCTACCCAGGTTAGTGATAGTATGCAGGCGGCAACCGGCACAGATTCCGTTGTAAAAACAGCCAATTATGCTGTTCTGCGGGAAAATGACCGTCCCAGCATTTTGGTAGAAACCGGATTTTTGAGTAATGCAGAAGAAGAAGCATTGCTTGCCAGCGATGCCTATCGTCAAAAATTAGCCAATGGTATTTACCAGGGTATTTTAAATTATTTGAATCAATTTTAGAATGGTAAGATGAAAACGCTTCGTCAGCACACATTTGCTGGTGAGGCGTTTTTTGTAGCAAGTTGTTTTGCTTTCTATGAGAATAAGATAGAATATGGAGTGTAGCTTTGAGGCAAAGATGGTTTGCACCAATATGTGATGAATTTGTGATGATTAATTTTGTTTTAGTAAAATATTTATTGTATAACTAACATAATTATGGTAGAATCAGTATATAGCTAGACACTATTTAACACAAGGAACAATGAGAGGGGAATGTTTTATGAAAAAGCCAATTGTAATGCTTACCACAGCTGTTTTAGCAACAGCGCTGGCAATGCCTGCCTTTGCAGCAGATACGGTATTTACTGCAGATGCGCAGCTTCGCGCCGATTTTTCCATTGTGATGGACGGCAATGATGTTGACTTTAAAACATCCAGCGGAAACGCAGTGTATCCTATTTTGTATGAAGACAGAACCTATTTGCCATTGCGCGCCATTGGAGAATTGATGGGCAAAAATGTAAACTGGGATGAAAAAAATAAAACCATTACCATTAGCGGCACCCGCGATACCCTTTCTTCTAATCGGGATAATCCCAACATTGGCAGAAAAGATATCCGTGTACAAGAACGGCCTGACTTCACCATTATTGTGGATGGCAAAGAACGCAAGTTTTATGCTGCAAACGGCGCTCGTTTAAATCCAATTTTGTATAATGGCAGTACCTATTTACCATTGCGCGCCATTGGAGAACTGATGGGCAACGATGTAAGCTGGGATGCCAAAAATAAAGTTGTTACATTAACTGGCGATTATACTGTGACAGATGCTGACAGCTTTGTTACAGAGCAGGATGAGATTGATAAAGGATATATTGGCCGAGAATCTGCCAAAAATATTGCCTTGGGTTATGTCAGTCTTTTAGAAAAGGATGTCACCTTCCTGACAGCGGCATTAACCTATCGGGATAACCGTTGGGTTTATGATGTGGAATTCTATACAGATAGTAGAGAATATGACTTCATAATTAATGCGGAAACTGGCAAAGTGTTGGATTATGATTACGATATTGACAACTGGAAACGTCCTTCTGCCGAAGTGAAGGATATTGGTTTGGCAAAAGCTAAGGATATTGCGTTGGAAGATGCCGATTTGAGAGAAAAGGATGTTACTTTTGTCAGAACCCGCGCTGATTATGACGATGGCCGCAAAGTGTACGAAATCGAGTTTTACACCAATAAAGGTGAATACGACTACGAAATCAATGCAGAAAACGGAAAAATTCTGGATTTTGACTACGATGCAGAAGCCTATACTCCTGAAAAAGATAAAGTAATCGGCGTTGATGAAGCCAAACGGATTGCCTTGAAGCATGCCGGTATAGCACAGAAGCATGTAGAGTGGATTAAAGCCGAATTAGACCGTGATGATGGACACTATAAGTATGAAGTGGATTTCCATGTAAACGGAGTAGAATATGAATATGAAATTAATGGGCTTAACGGAAAAATTTTAGATTGGGATAAAGATTACGACGATTAAACAGCAGATGTGAGCAGTAGTTTTATAAAATATTGTTTATGATAAAATCCTCCAATGCCGGATAATAAAATTCGGCACTTGGGGGATTTTTATGTTCTGTATTATTTTGTTTGTTGTAAAAAGTGGAAAAATGTACTTAAATAATTGCCCATTCTGTGATACAATAAAACGAAAACAAAATAGAAAGAGGTGGTCATCGTTGCCGTAACGGCTATTTTGGTCAGGCGCGATGTAAAAGGAATGGGGTACAAGCCCCGCGTTCACCGACGCTGTAGGCGTGAGGATAACCTGAAGCACCATAAGGTGTGAGCCGAAAGGCCGCCACTGTGACAAAGTCATGGGAAGGTAAGGCAAATCCGCAGAGCAAACCTGCTCCTAACGCGAGTCAGAAGACGTACGCTTCTTTGGTAACAGACAGGGCGAGAGCCTTATTTGTCGTGCGAAAAAACGGGCACGTCAGCTTTTTGCGGAAAGCTGGCGTGTTTTTTTCATTGTTTTGTGTGAAAGATTGTGTTTGTCGGCTGTCCTATCTTTGCCGATCCCTCAGTGGTGCTGGACAATCGCTGAAATGTCTGCCTCAGTTTGGACTGCGTCCACTTCGGTTCAGACATTTGGCGCGATAATCCATCCCAATTCGGAATTTTGGCAAAGGATAGGCCAGCCTTATGTACGCAAGTCAGGGAGATGTTTTGTTGCCGTTGTCGACATTGAAGCGGACAGATGCGCAGTCTGTCTTGCTGAACTGGACGCAGTCCAAAGTGAAGCAGACCGACAAGCAGATGTCCACTGCCCGACGCCTTTCTGGTCGGGTAGGAGGGCAGGCAACAAACAATCTCCTGACGATGGAACATTGCGAACAAAATTGTTTCACGTGAAACAATCATATTAGCCAAATTTCAGCTAATACAAGTAGGAATGAAAGAGTGTCTGCTCTTTTTTACACTAAATAATGGAAAATATAGTCTGCTGTTACCAGATAAACGAGCTGCGTTCTGTGCTTGGTTGGGCAAAAATTGTTTTGCGTTTTACATACATTACAAAAAATAAAGGGGCGTAAAAATGATGCAAAAGAAAAAATTAGTCGCACTACTATTGCTGATGGCCATGCTGTTTACCCTGCTGCCGACAGCGGCAATGGCGGAAACAGAAGCAGCAACAGTCAGTATTACCGCTAGTGAGGGCGCTGCGGTACAGTTGTTTACACAGACTAAAAATTATGTCAGTGAAAAAATAGAGTCAATAGACACTATTAATAATGCGGACGGTACAGTTACCTATCAGTTTGCAACCAATGCTAATAGTTTGACATATCGAATTAGTAAGGAACACTATATCACAAAAGCTGGCTATATAAATGCTGGTGATCAGCTTACGGTTGTTTATACAGATAATGATTTGTACTCCAATGTAAAACCGACTGTAGAAACATATAAAGAAGCAAATGTATTATTGAACATTAATAAGCAAAATCATTTACGATTGCAGCAAGGTGAAAAATTCCGTTTGCGGGCTTATCGCAGCTGGCAGATTAGTAGCAGTGATATTATGATTGAGCCGGATTTTCATTATAAAGTATTGTCCGGTAAAAATGTAATTTCTATAGATCCTGTGATTTCCGGTAATGGAAATGCCACTGGTAATTGGCTGGATATCACAGCAAAACAAGAAGGTACTGCAATTCTTGAAGTGACTTATGATGCGATAGATATTGCAAAGCAAGGTGTTTATGGTGCTTGCGACCCTAAACGTACAGGATTGGTAGTGGTACAAGTAGGCGATACTGCTGATGATGTAGATTTTGGCATTGAGTGCTACAGCAGCAATGCGCTTACTTACGATAAAAAACATGCACAGCCTTGGGACAGTGAGTTTGATACCTTGTATTTTACAGGCAATGAAGGTGAGTTGCAGTTAAAACCAACTGTGACGACCGGCAGTGCTGTGACCATCAGTAAACTGGAGGTCAGCCGTGATAATGGTGAACAGTGGACTGAATTGCAAAAAGATAGCGCTACCAGTTGTTATACGGCAAAGATTGCAGCAGGTAATAATCTGATTCGGGCAACAAAATCGAATAATTCCACCACATCATCTGCGTATCAGGTAGTGCGCGGTGAAAAAGTAGATGTGAGAGTCTATAACCGTACAAACCCAGGCGAAGCATTGGCAGCAGGCGATAAAGTTTGTGTAATGTTAGATGGGCTGCATATTCCAGTTGGGAAAATGGCTGGAATATATAATCCATGTTGGGATTATGATGATAAGAACAATCCTGAATGGACAACTTCAGCGGCAAAAATATCCTATTCTTTAATGGATAATCGTGTGTATCCAGAACAGGGAGAACAGTATGAATTAATTACGAAAGCAAATTATGTCTCTATTGTACTTCCAGATGATGGACAGGGAGAATATTTATTAAATAATGGCTATATTTCTGGTGATTTATGGGGAAGTGATTTAATTTATGAAAAAAATCATCGCGGATTAGATGATTTTGGTACAGGTGCCAATATGGCTGCGAATACTGTTCATTATACCCGCAGTATTTTGCCGGATATAACAGTGACCGTTGGTCAACAGCCATCTGCCAATCGTGCGCCGGAATTAGTTGGTGCTGATTCTGCACAGGAATCCATTGAATTAGGAAAACCGTATTTTGCATATGTGAATGAGTTTTTCAAAGATGTTGATCATGATGCACTAACTTATACCGTTTCTGTCAACGGAGCAGCTGCGCAAACTATAAACGCAGACTATGAGTTTAAACCAAGTGAAGTTGGCACATACAAGCTAGTATTCAAAGCCAACGATGGGCAGGCTGATAGTCCTGCTTATACAGTAACTTTAACTGTAACCAGCTCCGGTTCTTCCGGTGGTGGCGGGGATACTGATGGTGATAGCGATTTTGATATGGATGGTCAGCCCATTGCCGGCCGCATCACCATGAGCGTTGTGGACAACGCCAAACGGCCGGCTGGCTCCAATAGCCCTGTTGCGTTGGGGACTATCATTGCGTCGGTGGACGTGCCATATGCCGCTGGTGATACTGTAGCAGAGGTAACATTGCGCTTGCTGGATGCTTACCATATGGAAGCAGCGTATACAGGCAGCACAACCGGCAATTTCTATTTGACATCTATTGAGACACCGGATGGACCGTTAGGCGAATTTGATGCGGGCAGTGGTTCGGGCTGGATGTTTACCTGTGATGGAGTGTTCCCGGAAGTGGGAGCAGCAGATATTCTTGCAGAAGACGTGAATACTGTTTGCTGGAAATATACCAGCGCGCTGGGTGAAGATATTGGCGGAGGCGGCGGTGCTGTTAAACCGGAAGACGGTAAAGTACCTGCGGAACTGCCAACCACCGGCACTGGCGTGACGGATTTGATTGGTTCTATCGGCGTTATTGATAAAAACAGCGGTGAAGCATTGAAAGCTGCCCGTGAAGCATACGATAAACTGAGTGAGGAAGAAAAGAAACTGGTGGAAAATTATGATCAGTTGGTGGCAGCCGAGCAGGAATATCAACGGTTAACCAGTCCGCTGCCTTTTGCAGATGTGCCGGAGAAACATTGGGCGCAGGAAGCCATTCATTATATCTACAGCAAGGATTTGATGCGCGGTGTGGATGACAATCAGTTTGCGCCGGAGGCAGAGGTCAACCGAGCCATGCTGGTTACCATGCTGTATCGGTTGGATGGAACGCCAACTGCAACAACAAGCAATTCTTTTGCCGATGTGGCCGATAACAGCTGGTACACCGAGTCTATCTTATGGGCCAGCGCCAATCATCTGGTCAGCGGTTATGGTAAAAATCAGTTTGGACCGGAAGATGGCATGACCAGAGAGCAGCTGGCAACAGTATTGCTGCGTTACAGTCAGTATAAAAATTATGACACCAGCAAAACTGCCGATTTAAGCCGCTTTGCTGATGGAGAACAAATCAGCAGCTGGGCTGCGCCTGCCCTTGCCTGGGCCAATGCAGAAGGTCTGATAACAGGACGGGGAAAAACAACTATGGCGCCGCAAGGCACTGTGACAAGAGCGGAAGCAGCCGCCATTCTGATGCGGTATATGCAGACAGTTGCCAAAGACAATAACAATAAATAAGGATTAATACTCTGTTCAGCGGGTGAGTTGGCATAAACGATGTTAGCTTGCCCGCTGTGGCAGTTGACTAAAAAATTTGCAGGCAAAGACATGGGTGGTTTGCAGTATGAACAGGAGGAGGGACTTTTTATGAATAGTATCAAAAACAAAAAACTATGTGTAGTGTTACTGTTGGTGCTGCTGTGGAGTATCAGTTTTCCGGCCACGGCGGCGGTGATGGACGCGCAATTGGAGCAGGCTATAGAAAAAAGCGCGTCGTATGTGCTGGGTGTTACGCCGGAGCCGCAGATTGCCGTTATTGGCGGGGAATGGGCGGTGCTTGGTTTGGTGCGCAGTGAGTATGCTGTTTCACAGGCATATCAGGATAACTATTATCAAACCGTTGCGACCTATGTAAAAGAAAAGAATGGGATTTTGCATACTAAAAAATATACAGAATATTCTCGGGTTATTTTGGCGTTAAGCGCCATTGGAGCCAATCCGGCCAATGTGGGCGGATACAATTTGTTGACGCCGTTGGGCGACTTTGACAAAACTGTTCAGCAGGGCATCAATGGTGCCGTCTGGGCGTTGATTGCGCTGGACAGTAAGGAATACGCCATGCCGGTTAACGCATCTGCCAAAAAACAGGCCAGCCGACAGATGTATGTTGATTATATTTTGTCCCGACAGTTGGATAACGGCGGCTGGAATTTAACGGCGGCAGGCGGTGCCGGTCAGGCCGGTGCGGATATTACCGGTATGGTGCTGCAGGCGCTGGTACCTTATCAAGATCAGCCCAAAGTAAAAGCAGCAACAGAGAAAGCATTGGATTGTTTATCTCAGCTGCAGAAAGCTGACGGCGGCTACGGAGACAGCTCAGAGAGTGCGGTGCAGGTGATTGTAGGCTTGTCCGCATTGGGTATTGATTTGGAAGATGCTCGGTTTGTGAAACAGGGCAACAGCATTTTGGATTTTTTGCTGACCTATCGACAGGCCGACGGCAGTTTTCTGCATACCAAACATGGCCAGGGCAATAGCCGGATGGCTACGGAACAGGGATTATACGGAATGACCGCTGCTCTGCGAGCCATGGAGGGAAAAAGCAGTTTGTATGATATGACTGATAATGCCAAAGCAAATGCTGCAACCGGTCAGCGGGAAGAAAAGCCGGATAACAAACAGATGCTTGCCGCATTGTCCCAGCCTGCGCTGCAAGTTGGTTTATGGTATGGGACTGCCGGATTAAGCGGCAGATTGTTTGTTTAGCGAGGGGATGAGGTTGTGTCGCAAAAGCAATTAAAAACTTTTCTGCTGTCAGTTGTTGTGATAGCGGTTGCGCTTCTTGGGTTGTTTGGTTTGGGCGGCAATTCATTTTTTGCTGCGTCAGAACAGCCAGATGATGCCATGCTGGCTGCCACAGCAGATGAGCAGACAGTGGGTATCCAGTCGGAGCCATCGGAAACAGAAGCCGGGACAGATGCAAAAACAGAAACAGAATCAAAAACTATTCAGCAGGAAGCAAAATCTGAAACAGATACCAAGCCTGCAACCGATGTTAAAAATGGAAAAGAGACAGCAGCTGAAACGGATACAGATAATAAAAAAGCAGCAGGTACAGCGCCTGTAACCGATAACACAGCGACAGTGCCGGAGCAGACTGCCCAACCAGCAACAGAGAACAGCTGCACCATTTCTATCTCCTGCGCTGCCCTTGTTAAACAGCTGGACTTGTGCGATCCGGACAAAAAAGAACTGGTGCCGTCGGACGGGTGGATTTTGCCGGCTACAACCATTTCTTTTTCGGAGGGTGAAACGGTCTTTGATGTGCTGCAGCGTGTTTGCAAAGCCAATAAAATACACATGGAGTATGAAGATACACCGGGCTACAACAGCGCTTACATTGAAGGGATTGCCAATCTGTACGAGTTTGACGCAGGCGCCCAATCGGGCTGGATGTACAAAGTCAATGACTGGTTTCCCAATTATGGTTGCAGTCAGTACACTTTGCAAAATGGCGATGTGATTTGCTGGGTGTATAGCTGTGACCTGGGCGCAGATGTAGGACGGGATATGAGTGAAGATGTGTAAAGAATGAAACGGGAAATGATGTGATATTGTATGGATGGGAGAGATGTCTTTTCGGGATACCATCCGGTAGTCAATTTTATATATTTTATGCTGATGCTGCTGTTTGCCATGTGTTTTTGGCATCCTGTCAGTCTGGGTATTTCGTTAGCGGCTGCTTTGGTGTATGCGTTGCAGCTGAAAGGCAAAAAGGCCGTTGGCCGCACATTAGTGTTTTTGGTGCCGATGCTGCTGTTGGCGGCGTTGCTGAATCCGGTCTTTAACCATGAGGGCATCACCATCCTGTGCTATTTGCCTACAGGCAATCCGTTAACTTTGGAAAGTATTGTATACGGATTTGCCGCTGCTGTTATGCTGGCTTGCGTGATTCTTTGGTTTGTCTGTTATTCTGCTGTGATGTGTTCGGATAAGTTTATTTACCTGTTTGGGCGCATCATTCCGGCGTTGTCGCTGGTGCTGTCCATGACGCTGCGGTTTATTCCCCGTTTTAAAATGCAGCTGCAAACGGTGATAGAAGCGCAGCGCTGTGTGGGGCGGGATATGGGAACCGGCTCCGTTTTTCAACGCATGAAATACGCCATGGGCGTTTGCTCTATCTTGATAACCTGGGCGCTGGAAACTGCCATTGAAACGGCAGACAGCATGAAAAGCAGAGGCTATGGCCTGCCGGGGCGAACAGCTTTTTCTATCTATCGAATGGAGAAGCGGGATAAAAAAATGCTGGTGTGGCTGATTGGCTGCGGAGCAGTCATTTTCGTCAGCTGGGCAGCGGGCTTGTTTACATGGCGCTATTATCCTACCGTGCAGCAGCTTGCGGTAACACCGACCGCTGTATTGGCGCAGGTTGTATATCTTAGTTTGTGTGCAACACCGGTATTGTTAAATCAGAGGGAGGGAAAGGCATGCACACCTATCAAATTGAAGGGCTAAGTTTTTCCTATCCCCAACAACAGCAGCCTGCCTTAAAGCAGATGGACCTGACCATAGAGCAAGGCGCTTTTGTGGTGTTGTGCGGTTCTTCGGGCAGCGGCAAATCAACGCTGCTGTGCCAGCTGAAACCATTGCTGGCTCCTCATGGAAAACGAACCGGAACCATTCTGTTTGAGGGACAGCCCATAGAGCAAATGGATCAGCGGATGCAAAGCCAGCAGATTGGCTTTGTCATGCAGTCGCCGGATAACCAGATTGTAACCGATAAAGTATGGCATGAACTGGCTTTTGGTTTGGAAAGCCTGGGAGTGCCCAGCATTGAAATTCGCCGCAGAGTGGCAGAGATGGCTAGCTTTTTTGGCATACAGAATTGGTTTTATAAAGATGTGCAGACCCTTTCCGGCGGGCAAAAGCAGATTTTGAATCTGGCGGCTGTTATGGTATTGCAGCCCCATGTGTTAATTTTGGATGAACCCACCAGCCAGCTGGATCCCATTGCCGCTTCTGATTTTTTGTCTATGCTGAGTAAAATCAACAGGGAGTTGGGTACCACCATTATCATCACAGAGCATCATCTGGAAGAAGTGATGGCGTTGGCTACCATGGTTGTTGTGATGGAGCAGGGCAGCTTGCTCTATGCCGGAACGCCGCAGCAGGTGGGACAATCTTTGAAAGATGCAGGCCACCACATGTTTCAGGCCATGCCCGCTGCCATGCAGATATGGGCTGCGGTGGAAAATGATTTGCCCTGTCCGCTGACTGTGCGGGATGGCCGAGATTGGCTGCAGTGCTATGCAGAAGACCATGAGCTGCAACCATTGCCGCCCGAATCCATACCGCATTCTGAGGGGCCTGCAGTGATAAAGATGGAGGAAGTCTGGTATGGTTATGACAAGGGAGCGCCGGATGTGATAAAAGGGTTGTCGCTGACCGTAAAACAGGGAGAATTTCTGGCCTTGTTGGGCAGCAACGGCACCGGCAAAACCACCAGCTTGAAATTAATGCAAGGACTTTTAAAACCGGACAGGGGCAAGATTCAACTGACAGGGACCGTTGGTTTACTGCCGCAAAATCCCCAGGCATTGTTTATCGGAAAAACGGTGTGGGAGGATTTACAGGAATTATTTGCAACAAGCAGTTTACCGCAAGAAGAGCAGCAAATCCGCTTGCAGCAGGTAATATCGCTGTGCTGTTTGTCCCATTTATTGCAGCGTCACCCGTATGACCTTTCCGGCGGTGAGCAGCAGAGAGCGGCGCTGGCAAAAATTTTATTATTAGAGCCGCAAATTTTATTGTTGGATGAACCGAGTAAAAGTTTAGATGCCCAGTTTGCGCAAACATTGGCGCAGATTTTGCAGCAGTTATTGCAAAAGGGGATTACCATTGTGATGGTAAGTCACGATATCGAATTTTGCGCCCGTTATGCCCATCGCTGCGCATTATTTTTTGATGGTGCCATTGTTGCCGAAGATACGCCGCGGAAATTTTTCTCCGGCAATCGTTTTTACACCACTGCGGCTAATCGCATGGCTCGCACCATGCTGCCGGATGCAGTTACAACTGATGACGTAATTTTGGCCTGCGGCGGTCAGCCGCCGACACCGCCGGAACTGCCGCAAATAACAGTTTCGGCTCCGACAAATGGGCCGTCATCCAAACCGGACAAAAAGCTGCCCTGGTGGAAACGGTGCGGCGCTGTTTTATCCGGCGCGGTGATTGTAATATTATTGATTCGATTTCTTTTCTTTACTGATATGACAACGCTTATTCAGGCCAATGGTTTTACCATGCTGTCCTTTCGGCAGATTTGGCTGTATGTGTTGTTTTTGGCAGCAATATTGGTGTTTGTCGGCTGCACCGGCAAGCTGCAAGGACAGCAGTCAATCAAAAAACAAAAGCTGCCCAAGCGGACAAAGGCTGCGGTGCTCTGTATCCTTCTTTTCATTCCCCTTACGCTGCTGTGGGGGCAATACTATCTGGAAGGCAGGAAATATTATTTGATTGCCATGCTGGTATTGCTGGAATGTATGCTGCCGTTTTTTCTGCTGTTTGAAGGCCGCAAGCCCCAGGCCAGAGAATTGGTGGTGATTGCTGTGCTTTGCGCCATTGGTGTAGCCGGACGGGCGGTGTTTTATATGCTGCCCCAATTTAAACCGGTGCTGGCGTTTACCATCATTGCCGGGGTTGCCTTGGGCGCAGAAACAGGATTTTTGGTTGGTGCAATGACCATGCTGGCCTCCAATGTTTTGTTTTCGCAAGGGCCTTGGACGCCGTGGCAGATGTTTGCCATGGGTATCAGCGGTTTTTTGGCAGGTTTATTATTTTCGCGGGGTCCGTTATCCCGTCAAAAAATATCATTGTGCTTGTTCGGCGCTCTGGCAGCTATTTTGATTTACGGCGGCATTATGAACCCTGCCTCCGCATTGCTGTGGAGCAGCAGCTTAAACTGGAAGCTGTTATTGACCTACTATATCACAGGCTTTCCCATGGATTGTATTCATGCCGCTGCTACTGTCTTTTTTTTGTGGTTTGCTTCCGAACCCATGCTGGAAAAGCTGGAGCGGGTGAAAATCAAGTATGGGCTGGTGGAATGCAGGGAAGAACAAGAATGTTGATGAAAAAGCGCTGCACTTTCTGTATATGTTCGATAGATGCTGCTTTTGTTCATGATTGTCAGTCAGTTTAGCATGGGTATGAATGGATTAAGAGCCTGATTAGAACATAATACGAGTTTGATTGTACACAAAAATGCCTGTTGTTTTTGTAAAGTTTTGATAATTTTACAAAAGCAACAGGCATTTTTGTGTTTTTTACATTTGAGATTGAAAAACTTTTTCCGCTTCTTCGTAAGTTACCTGCTCAATTAAAGTGTTGTCATACAGGAGTGTTGCATTGAGCGGACTCCAACGGGGGATGTTGGTGCAGGGCAGCATCTCGGTGAGCGATACACAGTAATGGCTCCAGGGCGCATCTTCCGTTTCACGAAAAGCGACAGTGCCCAGCATATATAAAGAGGTGCCCATGTAATATTCGGCTGAACGACGCCGCACAGACCAGATAGGCTGCTGCTTGAGCGCGTCCAGATCCAGATGAAAAATACTTCTGTCTTGTGTTATCTTCATAAAAATCCCCTTCCTTTGCAGCAAACAGATTGTGTGAATCGGTTGTTATGTTCATTATAGCACCGTCCGGGATAAGATGCCAGTATGAACCGTGACAGATGCGGACATGTTCTTGGATATACAAAAAGTGTATAGGTGAGATTGGTTTATAGAACTGATAAGCATTATTCAAATGTCGATAAATAGTATAAACTGTGTTCATAAGCAAAGAACAAATAATTCTCATCATCTGATGATTGTGATGATGAGGTGTAACTTTTTTATCTATAAAGGAGGATGTTTATTATGCCATGTCAATGTAATGATTTAATCTTAACTCCACAGGAAAAATGGTTGGAAGCAGGTATTTTAACAAATGTAGATGAGAGCAGAAAACGTACTATGGAACGTTTAGATGCAATTCGAAAAGCTCCAATCTATCTGTGTACAGACCGTGCTCGTTTATTCACCGAAGGGATGAGAATGAATGAACGTAGACCGTTGGTGTTGCGTTGGGCGTTAGCAATGAAACATGTAACAGAAAATACGCCATTATACATTGGCCCAGATGATTTGATTGTTGGTCGTGGTGAAAGCAAGCCAGGTCGCTGCGGGATGCTGTATCCAGAAGTAGACGGCGCTTACTTGGATACTGTAGGCAGAGATATGTGCGACCGTCCAGATGCTCCATATTACTATACCGAAGAAGACTATGAAGTGATGGCAAATGAAATTGCGCCATATTGGAAAGATAAATCCTGGCCGGAAGCCTATGCGATGGCATTGCCAGATGAGACCAGAAGAATTTTGTTTGGTGAATCAGAAGATAATTTATACAAACAGCAAAATATGATTTTTGCTGGTGGCAATACTCGTTCTTCCCAGAACTGGGTACAGGACTATGAAAAAGTTCTGAAATTAGGTCTGAAAGGATTGAGAGAAAAGGCGCAGCAGAGACTAGATGAAATGCAGGATCAACCAATTCAGCTGGCAGAGAAAGGGTATTTCTTGGAAGCTTGTATTGTAACTTGTGATGCAATGTCTATCTGGGCACAGCGTTATGCCAAACTGGCTCGCGAAATGGCTGAAACTGAACAGAGCGAAAGTAGAAAAGCAGAACTGTTGGAAATTGCAGAAATCTGTGAATGGGTACCGGAAAATCCGGCCAGAACCTTTAAAGAAGCTATGCAGTCTCATTGGTTTACCTATATGTTCACTCGTATGGAACAGTTGGTAGGTGCTTCTTTAAGCTTAGGTCGCTTGGATCAGATGTTCTATCCGTACTATAAAAAGGATATTGAGGATGGCAGAATCACCAGAGACGAAGCTAGAGCATTGTTTGAAAGTTTGTGGGTAAATATGTCCGAAGCAATGACAATCTTAGTAAGCCCAGCCGGTGGTGCATTCTCGGAAGGGTACGCCCACTTTGAAGGTGTTACCATTGGTGGTCAAACAAAAGATGGTTTTGATGCAACTAATGAATTGTCTTATGTAATTCTGGATTCCAAAAAAGGGATTCCAATCAATTATCCAGACTTAGCAGTTCGTATTCACAATAAAACACCGGATAAATTCTTGAAAGCGGTAGCGGAAGTAATTAAAGATGGGCAGGGCTATCCAAAATTATTCAACGATGAAGAAATTATACCATTGTATTTAGGTAAAGGAATTAAATATGAAGATGCTTTGGACTATGTAATCTGCAGTTGTGCAGAATTCCGTGTACTAAATAAAGAAACCTATATCCACCCAGCTGGTACTGTAAATGTAGGTGCGATGGTGGAAATGACATTACACAATGGGCGTTCTGTAAAATACAACAATATTCAGTATGGGCCAGTAACTGGTGATCCACGAGACTTTAAAACATTTGATGAATTCTTTGAAGCATACAAGAAGCAGCATCTGTATTTCTTGAATCATGTTGTTGTTCAACAGACTGCTATGGATGTGGTAAAACCAAAATTCCTGGCCGCTCCATTAACGTCTATGTTACATGATAAATGTTTTGAACAGTGCAAGGATATCAATGATTATGTAGATCCAGGTGAAGATGGTCTGCGCGAAAAATTCTGTGATATGACTGGTTATGGTACAGGTGCAGATTCTCTGGCAGCAGTGAAAAAATTGGTTTTTGATGACAAAAAAATTACAATGGATGAGCTGATTAATGCTGTGGATGCTGATTTTAAAGGTTATGAAGCCATTCGTCAGATGTGTTTGAATGCGCCAAAATATGGGAATGATGATCCGTATGTGGATGAAATCGCAAAAGAAATGGATAGAATGCATTTTGATTATTTAAATAATCTGGTACCAGTTCAGCCAAGAGAAATTGTTTCCATGCGTATGGTTCCAGTAACCATTCATATCTTTATTGGGAAAGAAACTGGAGCAACACCAAATGGCAGAAACGCGGGTCTACCATTGTCAGAAGGTTCCTCTCCATCTCATGGTTGCGATAGTCATGGGCCAACAACTAATATGATTTCGAACTATAAAACTAAAAATGTACAGTATCGAAATCGGTGTACGCGATTATTGAACATGAAGTTGAGTCCATCATCTGTAGCAGGGGACGAGGGTACCAAAAAGCTGATGCAGTTAATCAGAACCTGGTGTGACTTAAAGCTGTATCATATTCAATTTAATATTATCAACAGGGAAACCTTATTGGCTGCCCAGGAAGATCCAGAAAAATATCGAAACCTGGTAGTTCGTGTGGCTGGTTACAGTGCATACTTTACAGAATTGTCCCCGAATTTACAAAATGAGATTATTTCTCGTACGGAACATACAGCGTAAGATGATGTAGTTTTAATATGGCGGGGTAAGTACTTGTTTACTCCGCCCTTGTTATAAATTTTGTTTAATCAAGTAATATAAAATAAAGAAATAAGTTTGAGCAGGAGGGAAGATTTATGGTATCTGACACAAAAAAATTGGATTTAAAAGCATTTGTTCACTTCATAATTGTATTATTGTTTATGTTTGGGTTTCGTTATTTGCCGCCAATTGGTGATATCACACCATATGGTATGCAGGTAATTGGTATTTTTATTGGTGTTCTTTACGGTTGGACTACCAGTAGTATTTTCTGGCCTGGATTTTTAGGCATCTGTGCATTAGGTTTTTTAGAAGGAAATACTGTATTTGGCACTTTAGGTATTTGTTTTAGTGATAATTTAGTATTAACAACATTATTTATTTTCTGTTTTGCACAGATTACACAGGAGATTGGTTTAACAACCTATATTGCCAATTGGTGTATTAGTCGTAAATTTGCAACTGGTAGACCATATGTGATGTTAATTATGTTCTCATTGGCCGGATTTATTTTATCTACTTTTGTTAATTTGTTTGCATCTTTGGTATTAGTAACCGTTATTTTTGGCGAATTTTGTCGTCAGGCTGGTTTTAAATCCGGAGATAAATTTCCAGCTTTCGGAAGTATTATGATTATTTTAGCAGTTACTGTAGGTGGCGGCATTTTCCCATTTATGGGACAGTCTTTTGTAGTTAACAGCGTAATGGAAAAAACAACGGGTGCAGTAATGAATTATGTGTTATTTACTGTTGTACAGTTGGTATACGCATTTGTGACAATGTTGATTGCAGTGCTGGCAGTAAAATATATCTTAAAACCGGATGTAACTCCATTGCTGAATGTAGATGACCGTTTTGCATGTTATCGAAATGATAAAATGACGGCAGATCAAAAGCAACTGACAGGTTTAATTGTTGTTTTAATGCTTTTATTATTTATGCCAGGTATTATGCCTGTAGATTGGGTAATTACGGGTTGGTTGAAAAACTTAAGTGTTCCGGGTGCTATTGTATTAACATTAGGTTTGTATTATATTATTAATCTGGGAACACCAGGACGTGCGGTTCCTTTTGCAAAATTAGCTGCAGGAATTAACTGGGACTTAATTATTATGTTTGCTACAATTGCTCCATTAGTAAGTGCAATTAACTCTGAAAATTCCAATATCATGCCGACCGTTGTAAGTAGTTTGAGTGGTTTACTTGATGGCATGGGTCCAATTACATTTATGGTGTCCTTCTTCTTCATTGCGATGGTTATTTCACAGTTTGTTAACAATGTGGCAATTGTTTTGGCTTTTACACCAGTTATGTATAGTTTTGGTCTTACTTTGGGAATAAATCCAGTGGTTATTGCTATTCTGGCATCTTATTGTTTAAATATTTCTTTCTGTACTCCAACAGCTTCTGGCGGTGCAACTTATATGTTTAGTTTCAAAGAGTGGATTCCAGCCAAATATGGTGTGTTATGTGGGATTGCTATTGAAATACTTACCATTACTTTAGTAGCGGTGAGTGCACCGATTATTATGGCATTAGTATAGTTGTTTTTATATAGCTTTCATTAGGGACTGGAAAACCAGTCCCTATATTTTTAGGGTTTTTATATTAAGGAATCTAAAAATAGATGTGTTAAATTGTATAGAGAGTATATTGGTGTTATACAAAATAGCAGTGAATTTTTATCAGAAAAGATAGTGTCAAGTAGCGTATGAAAAAATCGTGTCCTTTTCCGTTGGCTTAGCCGATTATATTTTACTTACGGAAACCCCGTCAAGGCTGAATCTAGCGGGCTTTCAGCCCGACCTTGACTGGCTTTCCGATGTAAAATTGGGGGGAGTTAAGCCAAGGAAAGGGAAAGTAAAGGCTCATAGCCTCTGAAACCATTGATTTTACTGGGGTTGAGCCGATTTTAGGTATATAAATTTGACACTACCTCAGAAAAACAGGAGGGATTTATATGGATTTCGGTATTGCTTTCGTTTTGTGTGTTTCAGCGTTTACTGGGGCGTTGATTCAGGGGGCAAGTGGGTTTGGATTTGCCATTATTTTGATGATGATCATGCCTTATTTTATTCCATACACCGATGCTTTAGCAGTAGCATCGTTTACCTGTATTTTTATGGTGTCATTTAATGTGTATCTGCACCGGAAACATATTGTGTGGAAGTATCTTGCAGTTCCTTCTGTGGTGTTTGTGGCAACCAATTTTTTAGCAATTCGTTTATTAAAGAGTGTGGGCAATGATCCAATCTGGCTGAAATTACTGGGGATTCTTTTTGTTGTAATGGCTGTATACTTGTTTTTTGGACAAGGTAAGATCAAAATTCAGCCAAGTTTGTTAAATGCACTTCTCATCAATGGAGTTGGCGGTATAATCAATGGATTGTTTGGTGCGGGCGGTGTGCTGGTGGTACTATATTTTATGGCAATCTTAGATGATAAAGAAGAATATATCAGTACATTGCAGATGTTTTTCTTTTTAACCATTTTATTTGATTTCGCTTTGCGTGCTGGTAATGGTATGGTGTCAGGTATTACATTACAGTATGGTATTAGCTGTCTGCCTTGTATTATTCTTGGAATCTGGTTGGGTAAGAAGCTATTTGATAAAATAGACAGCCAGGTTTTGTGTAGAATTGTATATGGGGTCATGATCTTGAATGGTATATGGTTGGTAATTGCTTGAAGTAAAAATATCACGGAGTAAGTATAACAACTTATCCCGTGATATTTTTATTTTGATATATTCATTTTAGCATGAACGAATTTTAAAATGGATATAATTTCTTTAATAGCACATTCTGTAGTACGTTCTTTTTTGTATAGAGCAAAGTATTCTACTTGATGATTACGAATTGGTAGAATACGTAAATCGGGGCATTGTGTATAGTCTTTATAACAAAGCGAATCAGTGGTCATGAATAATGCAGTGGATCTTTTTTGTAATGATTCAATGATAGTGCGTGGGTTGTTGCTTTTGAATAAAACAGTCATTTGTTTTGGCGTTGTTAAATAATTTTGGTAGAATTCATTAGACGAGAAACCGTTATCGTGTAAAATCAAAGGATAGTCATAGGTATCTTCCAAAAAGACAACTTTGTTGCCAGCTAAAGGATGAGTATGATGTAAAATAAGCTGAAAATTTTCTGTAAATAGGTTAATCAATTTTAAAGAATTATTGTTTTGCAAGATTGCTAAAGTATTGTCCAGTGTATGTGCGATATTATGGCCGATAAATAAATCATAATCTGGTAATTTCAATAATTCATTTGGATTTAAAAAATCTATTAAATTTAGATTTAACTGAATTTGTGGCAATGTTTGAGAAATTTCAGTTAGAACAGTACTAAGTAAAGAATCTACAATAACAGGTGGGGTGTAAAGTTGTATAATAATGGGTTCTGCCGATAGTTCCGGGCAAGTATCAGTGGTGATACGAAATGCTTCTTTAGAGAGCTGATAAACATCCTGAATGATTTGTGAGATATAAGGAAGCAGACGTTCACCTGCTTCTGTAAGTTGGACACCGTTTGATGTGCGTTCAAAAAAACTAACATTCAATTCTTTTTCTAATGTTTTAATGGTGCGGCTTAGAGATGGTTGATTGGTTTCAAGATTTCTGGCCGCTGCGCTGATAGATCCGGTGGAAGCAACTTCTAAAATGGATTGTAATTGTTCCAAATGCATAAAAATACTCCTTTATGGGTACTAGATAATTAGATTGTAAAGCGGCTTGCTTTCAAGTTGGTTAATAAGGTGCGTAACAGGTGACGATATGGATGCTCCGGGTCATATAATGCAAAACAATTGCCGTGGAGTTCTTTGATAGGTATCATAGTCAATTCAGGATTTTGCAGATAATCCTGTTGAATAATGGCACCAGTAGTAGTCAATACAGCTTGCTGTTGACAAAGAGCAGCCGTTGTAATACGAGCATTATTACTCTGCATGAAAAGTCGAAGATTTTTTTGTTCCGGTACTAATTTATTTAATAATGCATCCATTGGCAAACCGTTTTGCGGCATAATCACTTTGTAGGCGAATGCTTCTGTAAGTGAAATGGATTTTTTCATAGCAAAAGCATGTTGATGATGTACAACCGCAAAGTAATTTTCAAAAAACAGTTCTTCCTGATAGAATTGTAAATTGGCAAACAGAGGCTGCAGTAAATCGGCAATATCGGTGACAACAATCATGTCATAATCACTAAAATCTAATTGTTCAGAGAAAGAATTTAATTTTAAATTGGAAATGGTAATCATGGTGTCCGGATACTTTTGCTGCAACTGGGTAATAGCGGGCACAAAGAGCGTATCTGCCAGTGTAGACAATGTTAGAATGTGTAATTTGGTAACAGGTTTGTGTTGAATGGGGCTGGAAAGCTGCGCGGCATGATTTTGCAAAAGTTCTGTTTTTTGCAGTATTTCTAAAATTTCTGGAAGAAGTGTTTCTCCTTCTTTGGTCAGAAATGCGCCTTCTACAGTACGGGTAAATAAAATTACCCCCAACTCATCTTCCAGCGCTTTGATAGCACGGCTTAAAGCTGGTTGCGTCACATATAAGTGTTCTGCAGCAATGCTGATGGATTTTGTGTGTGCGATTTCAATAAAATATTGTAGCTGTTCCAAACGCATGTAGAACACTCCTTTTACCTTAATGATAACTATTTATAACTATAATATCATTGGGGATTATTTTTCGCAATGGAAAAGTTAGAGAAATGGCTAGAAACGGATGCGATGGTTTTGTGCAACAGGCAGTATAAACATACTGTTTAACGAAATAAGAGCTATGGCTGATAAAAAGATAAGTTTATCAGCCATAGCTCTTATATTTTGTGTTTTATGCGTTGTTATCTCACTTCAAGAATAGGAACAGTGGATTTTAGTTTGCTTCTTAATTCGCTTACAAAGTTTTTATCCATATTTTTATAGCCTTCAAAGGCATAAGGTTTACCCTGAAATTCATATTTGCTGCTGCCGAAGTTATGGAATGGCAGTAATTCGTATTGCAGGTTTTTGGCATTGCCGCCTACTTCATTGATGAAATCTACAATGGCCTGCAATTCTTCCAGTGTATCATTAAAGCCGGGAATGACCGGAGTGCGGGCGATAATTGGTTTATCAGGGAAGGTAGCGCACAGTTTTGCGAAATTTTCCATAATCAGGGCATTATCCTGATTGGTAAATGCTTTGTGTTTTACAGGATCTACCGATTTGATATCCATATGAATGAAATCTAACTGACGGAATACCGGTTCGATCTTTTCCCAAGGCGCGCAGCCCGTTGTTTCAATGGCAGTTTCCAGTCCGTCTTCGTGGGCTTGTTTTAATAGTTTTACCACAAAATCTGCCTGCAATAACGGTTCACCGCCGCTTAATGTCATGCCGCCGCCGGAACGTTTATAAAATGTCTGGTCAGCAGTAACTTCTTCTAAAATTTCTTCTACAGTCATCCAGCGTCCCATTTCTTCAATAGCCTTAGCTGGGCAGGCATTTACACAGGCCATGCAACCATTACATTTTTGGCGGTCAATTTGCGCCACTCCGTCAGCATCAGCGGTAATGGCATTCTGTTTACAAACTTTTACGCAGTAGCCGCAGTGTTCCAGTTTGATGCATTTATTCTTTTTGTAAGAAATTTCCGGTTCCACAGCCATACCCTCTGGATTAGAACACCATTTGCAAGCCAATGGACAACCTTTAAAGAACACAATACTGCGAATTCCCGGACCGTCATGAACGCAGTATTTTTGAATGTTAAATACCAAACCTTTTTCTGCTGTCATAAGTATCATCTCCTAAATTGTTATGTTGAGTTCAATATATCCTATAGGAATAGTTTATCTGATTATAGCCTGATTGAAAAATACTTAATCGTCATAAGCAACAGATTGAATATGACAAAAATGAATAGCCTGTCAAATTAGCGATTTGTATTGTTTGGCAGATTTTATCGAAGAATGTTGACAGGTATAGAAAAAATGAATATGGACTGAAAATGATGTGTGCCAATAGGTATTTCTCAAATGCAGATAAAACGTATAAAATGAGATTATGCAAAAGGATAGTGCGAATAATAATATTCAATGAATTCATAATTTGATCGTTTTAAGGAGGAATTTTATTATGGGATGTTGTGAAAAAGTGTTTACCCCACAGGAAGACTGGCTAGAAAAAGGTTTTATGACCAATACCGATCCAAAAAGAGAAAGAACTTTTAAACGGTTGGATGCGGTTCGCAAAACACCAATTATGTTGTGTACTGACAGAGCCAAATACTTTACAGAATCTATGCGGGAAACCGAAGATAAACCGATGGAACTGCGTTATGCGCTGGCTCTGAAAAATATGGCAGAAAAAATGCCGGTATACATTGGGCCGGACGATTTAATTGTTGGTCGTGTAGAAAGCAGACCGGGCCGCTGCGGTACGCTGCACCCGGAAGTTGACGGTGGTTATATGAATCTGGTAGGCGGCGCAAATCTGTGCGACCGTGCTGACGCAGCTTACATTGTGCCAGAAGAAGACAGACGTGTTTTAGATGAAGAAGTAGCGCCATACTGGAATCATAAATCCTTCCCGGAAGCTTATGCTGAAATTCTGCCGGAAGAAACCCGCAGAGTTATTTATGGGCCAAACAAAGATAATATTTACTATCAGGCTGGTGTTGTATTTTCGTCTGGCAACAATCGTTCTTCTCAGAACTGGGTAACGGACTGGGAAAAGGTTATCAAACGTGGTATTAAAGCAATCAAAGAAGATGCGCAGAAACGGCTGGCTGCTATTGATCGTCCCCGTGATTTGATGACAAAAGGCGTATTCCTGAATGCCTGCATCATTAGCTGTGATGCTATTGTAACATGGGCAAACCGGTATGCTGATGAAGCAGAACGTCAGGCAAATGACCCGGCTACTTCAGAAGCACGTAGAGCAGAACTGCAGAACATTGCAAAAATCTGCCGTCGTGTGCCGGAATATCCGGCAGAAACCTTCCAGGAAGCATTACAGAGCGAATGGTTCGCTTACATGTTTACTCGTCTGGAACAGTTGGTAGCAGGTTCTCTGAGCTTGGGCCGTTTAGACCAGATTTTGTATCCTTACTATAAAAAAGATATTGAAGAAGGACGCATCACTCGTGATGAAGCTCGTGAACTTTTGGAAAGTACATGGGTAAATATGTCCGAAGCTATGATTATTCTGGTAAGCCCTGCTGGCGGTTCTTTCACAGAAGGATATGCCCACTTTGAAGGTGTTACCATTGGCGGTCAGTTGGTAACCGGCGAAGATGCTACCAATGACCTGTCTTATTTGATTCTGGAATCCAAACAGGGTGTGCCAATCAACTATCCTGACTTGGCTGTACGTATCCACGCCGGTACACCAGAAAAATTCCTGCACAAAGTAGTAGAAGTAATCAAAGACGGTCAGGGTTATCCTAAATTATTTAATGACGAAGAAATTATTCCAATGTATTTGGCAAAGGGTGTTCCCTATGAAAAAGCTTTGGACTATGTGGTAACCGGTTGCGCAGAACATCGTGTACCAAACTTTGAAACCTACATTCATCCAGGTGGAATTGTCAATGCAGGTTCTGCATTAGAGATGGTGCTGCACAATGGTCGTGTTCCTAAATACGGTGATACTTTGATGGGTCTGGAAACAGGGGACCCAAGAGAATTTAAGACATTTGAAGAATTCTTTGAAGCTTACAAACAACAGCATATTTATTTGGCGAAGCAGGCTCTGGTTCAGCAGAGAGCGCTGGATGTAGTGTTCCCAAAATATTTGGCTTGTCCATTCACCTCTATGCTGCATGATTTGGCTTATGAACAGTGCGAAGACCTGCACGGCAATGTAACCGGCGGTATGCGTGAAGCATTTGTAGATATTTGCGGCTTAGGCACTTTTGCAGATTCTATGGCAGCCATTGACACACTGGTTTACAAAGAAAAACGTTTTACTATGGATGAACTGATTAAAGCGCTGGATGCGGACTTTGAAGGCTATGAAGTGATTCAGCAGTTATGCTTGAATGCACCAAAATACGGCAACGATGATCCTTATGTAGATGGCTTTGCCAGAGCAATCGAAAAATTCCACTGTGACTATTTGGAAACTCAGGTAGACCAACCAGGTGAAGTTATTTCCCTGCGGTTCTTGCCAATCACCCTGCACATTGCGCTGGGTAAAGTAGTAGGCGCTACACCAAACGGTCGTAAGGCCACTACTCCATTGTCGGAAGGCACTGGCGCAACCCATGGTTGTGATACCCACGGTCCAACAGGTCTGTTGGCATCCAATGCCCATTCCAAAACAAGAGGTATCCGAAACCGTCAGGCTCGTCTGTTAAATATGAAACTGAGTCCTGGTACAGTAGCTGGTGAAGAAGGGACCAGACGTATGATGAGTTTGGTTCGCAGCTGGTGTGATTTGAAAATTAACCACATTCAGTTCAACATCATCAATCAGGAAACATTGCAGTCTGCTAAAAAAGAACCTGATAAATATAGAAACCTGGTAGTACGTGTAGCTGGTTACAGCGCTTACTTTACAGAACTTTCTCCAGAATTGCAGGATGAAATTATTGCTCGTACCGAACATGAAGCTGTTTAATTGGGTGTTCAAACAGTGGTAAGTTTTAAATTGCAAGAAAAATAAAATGTGGATGTACAGGGGGCATTTCCCTCTGCACATCCACAAATATAACGGTAATTATTTTTTATACTTAAATTAATATGAATATGAATATGAGTTATTTGGGGGTATGAAAGATGGCAGAGCGTAAAGTTATTTCTAACTTCTTTGATGATGTGCCACTAAGTAAAGCGCACATCCGGTTAATTGTTATCATTGCCATTGCAATGGTATTTGAACAGGCAGATAATTATAACTTCTCTTTTATCGCACCAGTTTTGCGGGAATATTGGGGTTTGTCCATTCAGCAAATTGGATTTATTAACTCTTTGTTTGCAATGGGTATGTTGATTGGTACATTTGTATTTGGTCTTGTTTCGGATATGATTGGTCGCAAGAAAACATTATTAATTTCGGCATTTATTTTTTCAGCAGGTTCTTTATTGAATGGTTTAGCGCCAAATCCAGAAATTTTTACAGTTATGCGTGTTTTAACAGGTGTAGGTATTTCCGGTGTACTGATTGTAGCTCCTTCTTATATGATGGAAATGCTGCCATCTAAAGGACGCGGCAGATATTTTGGTATCGCTACTACCGTAGGTTTCTTGGGGATTCCTGCAATTGCTTTCCTTTGTAACATTATCCTGCCTATGGGCGGTGAACACTGGAGAATCGTTTATGCTTTGGGTTCTGTGGGTTTATTGATTGTATTTTTTGGTGCTGCCTGGTTAAAAGAATCTCCGCGTTGGTTAGTACAGCGCGGCAGAATCAAAGAAGCAGAAGAAGTTGTAGAAGCCATTGCTGGTCCTGAATATAAGGCAGATTTGAGCAAAGCCGTTGTAAAAGACAATAAAATTCCTGTTGGTGTAGTATTCCGTGAATTGTTTGCAAAGAAATCTTTAAAAACCACAATTATGTTAATCGTTGCTTATTCTCTGGTTATCTCTGCTGGTTTATTGTTCGTAAACTTTGCATCTACCATTCTGGTAGACAGAGGGTTCTCCATGGAAGAAGGCTTAAAACTGACTTCCCTGTTATCCGTCGGGATGTTCTTAGGTCCAGTTGTGGCATCTGTTATTGCTGACTGGGGCGGGCGCAAGATTCCAATCGCAGGTTGCGCAGTTGTATTGGTTGGTTGTGTTGTATTATATGCTTATGCTGACAGCTTTACCATTATGTGTGTGGCAGCGGTTATATTCTCTGCATTGAGCCAGACAGCATTAATTATCTTGAATGCCTATGCGCCAGAAATGTATCCAACTAAAATCAGAAATGCGGCAGTTGGTGTGGTAACTGCAATTGGCCGTATTTTCAATATTGTGATGATGAGTGTATTCCCAGCATTATATGCAGGGTTAGGATTCTCTAAAGCGTATATGGTTCTGGCTGCATTCTATGTAATTGTTGCTATTGCTATCGGTGTATTCGGTAAGAGTACCAGCGGCGTAAATTTAGAAGAACTGAATAAGTAGTAAGTTTATAAAAGAGGCTGTGAAAAAACAAGAAATTGTTTTTTGCAGCCCCTTTTAGTTTAGATTGCGTTTGGAGAATTTAAAGATAAATTTAAACGTGTGTTTTGTAAAATTTTAATGATTCCCTGAATGAGTGGCAACTGTGCAGTATCTTGATGATACAGACAGAAACAATGATATTTAAAATTGCGTAGTGGAATTACTATTAAATCAGTGTTTGGTGCGTAATCGACAGAAGCCATAATGTTATTGGTAATTAAAATATTATTTGATGATAGCAGTAACTGTGTAATCACGCGGGAATTATTGCTGCGCAAAGTAACATCCAACTTTTTCTCCGGCACAGTAATAATTTGTTTATAAAATTCCTCAATAGTAAAATCATAATTGTGCAGAATTAGTTTATAATCCAGTATATCTTCGATAGATACGATTTTACGATTGGCTAAAGGATGGAGTCTGTTTACCACAACAGAAAAGCTATCCATGAAAACCGATTCCATTTGCAGACACTGTTCTGGAGTGCGTGATCGAAGGTATGGCCAATGTTTAATCCAATATAAAGGTCATAATCAGATAAATCAGGCAGTTGATATGGGTCGGAGCTATCTGGAATTTTAATTGAAATTTCAGTCGTAGGAAATGCTTGCCGCATTTCTTCAAAAGCATATACCAAAATACTGTCTGCTACAGAATGTAATGTATAGATTTTGAGTTGGCTCTGTATGGGGTGTTTTTGTACTTCTGTCAAAGCCAGCGCTTGTTGTTTCAAACTGTCTAACTGAGATAGGATATTTTGTACAGCAGGCAGAAGCGATTTTCCTGAATCTGTCAGACGTACTCCATCGGATGAACGGATAAACAGAGTTAACCCCAGTTCATCTTCTAATAGTTTCATGGAGCGACTTAACGAAGGTTGCGTGATATATAAATTTTCAGCTGCGATACTAATGGATTTCGAGCTGGCAACTTCAACAAATGCTTCTAATTGTTCAATTCGCATGAAAGCTCCTCCCTGTTAAAATATAGTGTAAATTTTTTACCAGTATAGCATAAAAAATGAATGTTGTGTAGATGCGAGAAGCGTGAGTTTCATGTTGAAATCATTGGAAAAAATGTTTATAATAAAAATAGTATTGAATTCTGAGAGGATGGAGATAAAGCTATGAGCAAAAAAACAATGCAAGATGTAGCACTTGCAGGGAAACGGGTTTTGATTCGTGTTGATTTTAATGTACCAAGAAGTAAAACAACAGGAGAAATTACCAATGACGTGAGAATACAGGCCGGTGTTCCTACTGTAAAATATCTGGTGGAACAGGGCGCTAAGGTTATTATCATGACGCATATGGGCAGACCAAAGGGTGAGGTAAAAGAGGAGCTGCGTTTGGACAAGGTGGCAGAGCGTTTATCCCAATTGGTAGGCTTGCCTGTAAAAAAACTGAATCAGACAGTAGGACCGGATGTAGAAGCAGCAGTGGCTGCTATGCAGAACGGTGACATTGTGATGCTGGAAAATGTACGGTTTTTACCTGGAGAAACAGAAAATGATCCAGAATTGTCTAAACAGCTGGCAGCGCTTGGCGATGTGTTTGTAAACGATGCTTTTGGAACGGCGCATCGGGCTCATTGCTCTACGGAAGGGGTAGGACATATTCTGCCGGGCGTTATGGGCTTTTTGATGGATAAAGAAATCACCGTTCTGGGCAAAGCACTGGAAGAAGCAGAGCATCCTTTTGTGGCCATTGTAGGCGGTTCTAAAATTTCGGATAAAATCGGCGTTGTACAGAATCTGCTGGAAAAAGTGGACTGCCTGATGATCGGCGGCGGTATGGCCAATACATTCCTGAAAGCCAAAGGGTACGAAATGGGTACTTCTCTGGTGGAAAATGATAAAACAGCGTTGGCGTTGGAAATCATGGATCATGCTGAGAAATTGGGTAAGAAATTGCTGATTCCGGTAGATTTGACTGTTGCTGCCGGGATTGACCAGCCGGAAACTGCTCAAACTGTAACTGTGGATCAGGTTCCTGCCGACAGAATGGCTTTGGATATCGGGCCGGAAACTGTAAAATTGTATCAGCAGGCAGTGGCCGATGCCAAAACTGTGATCTGGAATGGCCCGATGGGCGTATTTGAGGTAGATGCTTTTGCAGTGGGTACCGGCGCAGTTGCGCAGGCTGTGGCATCCTCCGGCGCTTATTCTATCGTAGGCGGCGGCGATTCGGTTGCTTCTATTGAAAAAGCAGGTTTGAACGATAAAATCAATCATATTTCTACCGGCGGCGGTGCATCTTTGGAATTTCTGGAAGGTAAAAAACTGCCGGGTATTGAAGTATTGTTAGACAAATAATTTTTGAATGGGGGTATATCTCTTTGCGGAAACCCATTATTATAGCGAATTGGAAAATGTATAAAACAAGGGCAGAAGCAGCGCAGTTTTGTCAGCAGCTTTTGCCGCAAGTGCAGCATGTTCAGCAAAAGGTAGATGCTGCCATCTGTGCGCCATTCACCCAATTGGATGTATTGGCGGAGAACCTGACAGGCAGTGCGATTGGTTTTGGCGCGCAAAACTTTTATCCGGTAGATGAGGGTGCTTATACTGGTGAAGTCAGTTTGCCCATGCTCAAAGAATTGGGTGTACAATATGTGCTTGTGGGCCATTCTGAGCGCCGTGAAATTTTTGGCGAGGATGGGCCATTAATCCAGCAAAAGGTGCAGGCTGCTTATCAGGCCGGCATACAGCCCGTTTTGTGTGTGGGAGAGCATTTGGAGCAGCGCAAAAATAATCTGACCATCAGTGTGTGCAGCGGACAGATGTTGTCGGCTGTGCAAGGATTGACAGAAGCGCAGATGAAAACGCTGATTGTAGCCTATGAACCAATTTGGGCCATTGGCACAGGCCAAACTGCCACAGCTGCTGACGCCCAGCTAGTTATCGGCGCATTGCGTGAAGCTATAGCTGCCCAGTATGGACAAGCCGTTGCCGATTGCGTGCGCTTTCAGTACGGCGGGAGCGTAAAGCCGGAAAATATCAGAGAACTGATGCAGCAGCCCGATATTGATGGTGCATTGGTTGGCGGAGCAAGCTTAAAAGTGGAAAGTTTTTTACAATTGCTCCAATATCAGAATCATGATGAAACTGCATAGGAGGTATTGTTGTGGATAAGCAGCAAACGCCCGTTGTGCTGATGATCCTGGATGGCTGGGGCATCAGTAAACAAACTGAGGGCAATGCTATCGTTCAGGGAAACACGCCAAACATGGAGCGTCTTTTTAATAGCTGCGGGCATAGTCAGTTGCTATGTTCCGGCGAGTTTGTAGGTCTGCCGGAAGGCCAGCAGGGTAATTCGGAAGTTGGTCATTTGAATTTAGGCGCAGGAAGAATCGTGTATCAGGAACTGACCAGAATTAATAAGGCTGTGCGGGAAAAAACACTGCAAGAAAACAAAGCCTTTCAGCAGGTTATGGAGAATTGCTTGCAGCAAAACAAGCCATTGCATCTGATGGGCTTGGTATCACCGGGCGGCGTACACAGTCACAGCAGTCATTTGTATGGTTTGTTGGAACTGGCCGCGGCCAAAGGGTTGACCCAAGTCTATGTGCATTGCTTTTTAGATGGCCGTGATGTAGGCCCTGCCACCGGGCTGGGATTTGTGCAGGAACTGGAAGAAAAACTGCAGCAGCTGGGGATTGGCCAAATTGCTACAGTGTCGGGCCGTTACTATGCGATGGACAGAGATAATCGCTGGGAGCGTGTGGAGAAAGCCTATCTTGCTATGACTGCAGGCCAAGGGCAGACAGCAGGCAGCGCGGCAGAAGCCATTCAGCAATCTTATGACAAAGGTGAAACCGACGAATTTGTATTGCCTACAGTAATCCAACATGCCGATGGCAGTCCGGTTGCAATGATTGGCAATGGAGATGGCGTCATCTTTTTCAATTTCCGTGGTGATCGCGCCCGTGAAATTACAAAGGCTTTTGTGAACAAAAACTTTGATGGATTTGCCAGAGAGTATCTGGGTGTTCATTTTGTAGCAATGACCCAGTATGAAGAAGGATTAGATGTGATGACAGCGTTTCCGCCGCAGGAGTTGACCAACACATTGGGACAGGTATTAGCCGCCCATGGTGTGAAGCAATTTCGGGTGGCAGAAACTGAAAAATATGCCCATGTGACGTTCTTTTTTAATGGCGGGCTGGAAGAACCCAATCCGCTGGAAGACAGATTGCTGGTGCCGTCACCAAAAGTAGCCACTTATGATTTGCAGCCGGAGATGAGTGCAATGGCTGTAAAAGATAACTTGGTTCAAGCGATAGAAAGCGGCCAATATCCGTTTTTGTTAGTGAACTTTGCCAATACGGATATGGTTGGTCATACCGGAATATTGGAAGCTGCCTGCAAGGCGGTGGAAACAGTAGATCAATGTGTTGGCGAAGTGGCAGAAGCGGTAAAAAAAGCAGGCGGTGTTCTGCTGATTACAGCTGACCACGGCAATGCAGAGAAGATGCTGGATACAGCAAAAGGAACACCCCATACAGCTCACACCGCTAATCCGGTGCCGTTTATTGCAATGACTCCGCAACCATGCCAGGTGACCGACGGTTCCCTGCAGGATGTGGCACCAACGGTACTGGCTTTGTTGGGAATTGAGAAGCCGGAAGAGATGACCGGTAAGAATTTGATTCGGACTTGTTAGATTTCCGCATAACTGCGTTGTTTTTAAAACGGCTCGTTCGCATACCTTTTGTATAGCCTCACTTCGCCGTTTTAAAAGCCGCCTTGTTCTGCGAAAATTTTCCTGCGTCCTGGGATAATGCGATTTAGTAAATAAACATATTTATAGCAAAAACAGCAGCGGTATCATTTCTGTTAGCTCAAAATATCTCATTTTTGTTTTTCGTTTTGTCCAACGCTTTTGGAACACGCTATAGGCAATTTCCCACTTTTTAAAAGTGAGACAATAAATTTTGAAATCTTTTTTATATAAAGAGGAGGAAACCCCAATGAGTATGATTACTGATGTATATGCCAGAGAGATTTTGGATTCTCGCGGCAACCCAACTGTAGAAGTTGATGTTTATCTGGAAGATGGCGCATTTGGCCGGGCTGCTGTACCATCCGGTGCTTCCACCGGTGCATTTGAAGCGGTAGAATTGCGTGATGGCGATAAAGGCCGTTATTTAGGCAAAGGTACTTTGAATGCAGTAGATAATGTAAATACCCTGATTGCTCCGGGATTGATTGGCAGTTTTGATGCAGCTGATCAGAGCGGCATTGATAAATTCCTGATTGAACTGGATGGTACAGACAACAAAGGCAAATTGGGTGCCAATGCAATTTTGGGCGTATCTCTGGCTGTGGCAAAAGCTGCTGCTGAATCTGCCGGTCTGCCATTGTACCGCTACATCGGCGGCGCAAACGCAAAAGTTCTGCCATCTCCAATGATGAACATTCTGAATGGTGGGAAACATGCCGATAACAATGTGGATATTCAGGAATTCATGGTAATGCCTCTGGGCGCTCCAACTTTCAGTGAAGCGCTGCGTATGGGCACTGAAGTATTCCATAGTTTGAAAAAAGTATTAAAAGGCAAAGGTTACAACACTGCTGTTGGTGATGAAGGCGGTTTTGCGCCAAACCTGGGCTCTAACGAAGAAGCGCTGGCTATCATCGTAGAAGCGATTAAAGCTGCCGGTTATGAACCGGGTAAAGATGTATTCCTGGCGCTGGACGTTGCTTCCACCGAACTGTATCACGATGGTGTTTACGACTTGGCCGGTGAAGGTGTAAAGAAAACTGCAGCCGAAATGGTAGATTTTTATGAAGATTTATGCGCGAAATATCCGGTTATCTCTATCGAAGATGGTCTGGCAGAAGAAGACTGGGAAGGCTGGAAAATGATGACCGAACGTCTGGGCAAAAAAGTACAGCTGGTTGGCGACGACCTGTTTGTAACCAACACCCGCCGTTTATCCAAAGGGATTGACCAGGATACAGCCAATGCCATTCTGGTAAAAGTAAATCAGATTGGTACCCTGACAGAAACCTTAGAAGCAGTAGAAATGGCAAAACAGGCTGGTTATACTGCTGTTATCTCCCATCGTTCCGGTGAAACAGAAGATGCCACCATCGCTGATATCGCTGTAGCCACCAACGCTGGACAGATTAAAACCGGCGCACCATCCAGAAGCGACCGCGTAGCCAAATATAACCAGCTGCTGCGCATTGAAGAAGAACTGGACGAAGTAGCCGTTTATAATGGTATCAAAAGCTTTTACAATTTAAAAAAATAACCTACCATAAATTGCTGTTGAAAAACAGAAATATAATTGCTTAAAAAAAGAATTTTTCATTGTAATTTTTAAACATATCCGTTATAATAAACTGATATGTGGAGTAGAATTTGATGAAGGAGGATTTACAGTGACAATTCTGTTAACAATTTTGCAGGTTATTTCGTGCATTGGTTTGATTGCTACCGTTTTACTGCAATCTGGTAAAAGTGCTGGCTTATCCGGCGCAATTACCGGTGGCGCAGAAACCTTTTTCGGTAAAAAAGGGATGGATGACAAATTTGCAACATGGTCTAAAATTTTTGCAGTTGCCTTTATGGTGCTGACATTTGTATTGTCCATGTTAGCGAAATAAGAATCGTACTTGTGAGCTGTCAGTTTTGTTGTGAGAACAACAAGACTGGCGGCTTTTTTTGTTGCTCTTACAACTTTAGAAAGCGCGCTGATTCGGTGAGAGATGGGTTTTCATTGGCAGATTCACTAAAAAGAATCAGCACGATGATTGAAAAAATTTGTAAGAAACCAGGGTAATATGATACTATAGTAATAGAATAATATCATGAATTTATCTGTAAAATTAAAATCATAGACAGGAGGGTAGTATGTTGCCGGATGTAACCAATATAATAAAGGTTTTAAATCATTATCCGAATGGAACTTGGTTAAAAATACTTTTAAAAGATGGATGTGTTATTAGTGGAGTTATTGATACCATTTATGAAACGTGTAATGATTTTGATGAAGACGATAGCAGATATAGAGAAGATTATGCTTGTGCATTTGAAATTAGCTATATTGCCGAAGGTAGTTTTTCATATAACTATAAGCCAGGTATGTTGATAGAACTATCAAGATATAATGAACCAACAAAAATAGAATTAGAAGACGGAGAAAGTATTTGGCCGAAGGAAAACCGAGTATTAATTGGTGAAAATATAATTTTTAGGAGCTGATTGGGATATGCACAAGTTGGATGTATTTAAAAATTCAGGTGCTCATGATTATGAAATTGGACATATTACCGTCAATTATGAAGAAGAAAAAATAATATTTGTGCTAAAAACTCCTGAAAATGAAAGCTGTGATTTTTGCGTTGATCAGTTTAACTATTTTAGCATCACACATAAAGAAGCGTGGGGCAAAGGCAAATACATTTACAACTCTGATTTAAAAGAAGATGCAGACAAAGGGCTATATACATTGGATATTTTATTGAATTCCGGAGATCAGATTATAATTGAGTTTGCAATGGATAGGTGAGATAGACCAGAAAATCGGCAGGATAATTTTATGTGGTAAGCAATGCTGCTGCTGTTTTATGAATGGATGAAGGGTACAATTATGATATATTATGACGGCAGAAAAATAGAATTTTCATTAGAAGATGACGATAGTGATTTAACTTTCGTGGGGAACAGCTACGGTAAGTTGGAACTTCTTACGCACAATGAATCGACTTATCAGGTAATTTTATCTTTAACCAAAGATGCTATGCTGTGTTTAGGTGTTCATCTGGTTTATATGGCGGCCAATGACCAATGGGGTTGTATGCGTAATAATCCGGTAGGAGATGATGAAGCAATCAGCATGGGTGTAAGACCTTCACCGCTTAGTGGTTCTTTGTTTTTTGAACAGACAGAAGCAGAAACAAGCTGTGAAACCATTTTGGCGGCTAATCAGTGCAAAATCTGTACAGGAAAGACTTTTTCAATAAACCTTGATAAAGATATTGAAGCGCAATATGAAGATCTTTTTACCAATACAGCGGAGATTGAAATTTATGAACAGCTTACAGGCAATCGAGTCTATGGGGATACGCTTTTTCGCTTGAATAGGGAAGGTATGTTAGGTTTAGGGGTTACTTTAATTAGAATTGCTCATAATTTTCAAAAAGGAAAGGGATTTTCTTTTTGCCATAATGTAAAAGCGTTACAAGAAAATGCAGATGGTTTTCGAGGATTGCTGTTGGCAGAAGATTCTGCAACGATGAAAATTTGCTGTGCAGAATTACCTGACCGGAATCAATATAAAGTAATGATAAAAGAAATGCGAGAGCGAAATTTAAGTAAAGCAGATGTGGCAAAACTCATACAAAAAATTTTAGATGAACAGATTACCAGAGAGAATGCAGCGATATGGGCGAATTGGTATGTATATGTTGATAATTGGGATAGATGTCGATTGATTGATCGTGAGTTAAAACATTTGGCAATTATTGATCGCAAAAATGAAAATGGGGAATATGTTTTTACAAATGAAATACTTAAAGAGTATCTTGTAAAATTAACAGAACTAACTAAAAGCTAAAGGGTAGAATGTGATTATGGCTATAGCCACGAAAAAACAGGGATTATTTTAGCTGATGGAATGCGCGTGAAGTTATATTACAACGAAGGTACTTCTGGAGAATATGTTTTATATATCCGAAGATATAACAGTTTGAGTAAAAGCCAAGGTGGCGCTGTTGTGATAAGTGAAATTGAAGAAAAACGGCTTCTTCTGGACATAATAGGTACTTTAGAAGCTGTAAAAAGAAAAGCGCTGCATGTCAACGAAGCAGAAAAATTTTTGTTTTCGCCATATATGGTTTCTTTGTTAAAAGAACAAAATTGTAATCATAGAATTTTACTCTTATTGGAAAAGGGGTGTGAATTGGAAGACATATTGTCTTTATTGCCCGATCGATTGGAGCAAGTGATTAATGAATTAGAGGATGAAGCGATGGAACTGTTAAAAGAATATCCCAAGTTTGAAGAATCGCATTGGATTTAGTGCTTTTATCATTGTGTGAATAGGAGGCGCGATACTTGAACTGTCGACAAAGAAAAAAGTATAAGAAAAAAATATATCAGGCCATCATAGAAGATGTAGCGTTAGAAATTAGTTTGAGTGCTCTGTGGAGAAAACGCCTTTTTGATGCTCAGTATGAAGAAGAATTTATAATTAGCTATTCCAATCCAGATGAATTACCCAAATATGTTAAGAATGAGATAGTAGATTATAAACTGGAATTTGGTGTAGTGAAAATAAAAAATTGTCCAGAATATTTTGATGAAGGACTGGTGATTTTTAAATTTTATCCACTGGAATATCCCAAATTAAAACGGTTTTCAGGGAATAACCCGAATGTGATTTAATCCTTTAGAAAATCAATAACTTGTTGTCTTGCAATCAGTAAACATATCATTTCTGTTTATTATGAAGATTAGTTTAGCGTAGAGTATTCTGCAATTTTCAAGTTTTTATTAAACTTAGGAGGTTTTTATTATGAGAGAATGGGAAAAAACAGAAAAAGAGTTGTGTGAGCCATTGATAGACTTAGTATCTCGTTTTGTGGATTATCAAGTTGATAAAGTATATGTGTATTTCTTTCGAGAAAATATGGCTACGACTTATAATTTTTTCTATGAAAAAGAAAATCAGATTTATTCTAGTATCGAGATGATTTCTTTATTAGAATACCCTTATGATTCTAAAATTATGGAGTTGCAAAGAAATATGATGGCAGCTCATAACTATACTTGTGAGTTAGAACAAATTTGGGATGAAAATATTTTTAACTATTGTATGGAAGTAAGAATCACTTATGATGTCCATACTCAATCTGTAGATATTTTTCATTTCTTTGATATACCAGAAGATGAAGACTTTTATTGGTATGCCCCAACCTCCTGGTTAAATGAGTTAAAGATAGAACATGGGCAGGAGCCGGTAGAAGGTCGTGCCCCCAAGAAAATGTTTAGCGAATTAGAAAAAGAAAATATAAAAAAATGGCGTCAGGTATTTTCATCCTGTCTGGGAAAGATGACAGCGATTCAATTAGCCTGTGGAGAACACGTAGTAGGAGAGCAGAATTGGGAAATAAATTTCCAAAAAGGTATCATACGATTTGGGAATGATGAATATCCTATTCAGCTTCTTGGCAGCGAATCTCGGGAAGATGAAACCTGGCTTTGGGGATGGGAAAATGTGAATCAGTTTGACGAAAAACTGCTGAAATTGGTGAAAACAGCAAAACAGCAGGGGGAAGCCCTGGGTCTGGAATCCTTTGGAGTGGCGGAAGTGGCTTTGAATAACAGCATCAATGGACATAATTTAGCTACAGTGGTTTGCGGTTTGCAGGAACCGCCGCTTTGTTATTACCGTTGTCCGCATAGTGGGGGAGCAGCTTTTGTGGCTTTGACAGAAGTACCGCAGGAAGTATTTGCACCGGTAAATCTACAGAAATTTGCAGATATTACGATGAAATGTATCAATTATCATAAGATAGACCATAAAGTTTTTGTGGAAAGTTTTTTGGATTGGAACAAAACGGCATATCATTGGGATGGTAATCGCATCATTGCGCAGTTTGACCAGGAACTTCAGATTGGATTTGAGGAAATCAAATCCGGTTGGCGTATTGAAAAAATGGAGATTAGCAGTTTGTAAGGTAATAAAACTGTGCAAGGGGAGAAGCAACTGTGGAAAAGGCTATAATTGATATGTTTGGTGCTGTGGTAGAATATTTTGCATTGTTTGCGTTTTTGTGGATATTCTTTAAATTGGATGACAGGCGCAGAGGATGGCGTTGGCTGTGCCATATCAGTATGCCGATTTTATTCTTCCTTTTTTCTCAGTATGTAGAAAATATGTATTTGAGGCCGTTTTTGTTTATTTTTTGCAGCTGGTTGATTGCTGTTGGATTTCAGGGAAATTGGGGACAGCGTATTTTTTCAGTGTCAGTTTTTCAAATTATATTGATTTTTTTGGAGATAACAGTATCATTTGCAGCTTTTGTGTTTTGGCTGCCGCAAAATGAGAGTGCATATTTGGCCATCAATATTATTATGAAAACGGGAACGATTTTGATCATTGGGTTTTTATTTTTGGTTAGCCAAAAACGGAAACTGATTTTTGCCAATCTTTCAGTACCGCATATGATTACATTGTTGCTATTTTCCGCAGCATCTCTAATTTTGGTTTCTTTCTTGGAATTTTTATTAATTGCCATGAATCAGCCGTTTTTATATGCCATTGGTTGTATCTGCATTTTGTTGTGTGTGCTGGTAAATATACTGTTATACTATTTGTTTTTTCAATTATCGGTAGGGGAGAATGCCAGAGAACGGCTGCAGTTTATTGATTTTTATTTGTCCAGACAAAAAGAAGAACAACAGTATCTGGAGCATGCTTATCAGGAAATACGAAAATTGTCCCATGATTTAAACAAATATCTTTCGGTTGTGTTTAGTTTGTTGGAGCAGGGCGATATAAACGCTGCAATGGATGAACTGAAAAAACGGCAGTTGGAAGTTGCCCAAAACCAAGTATTGGATACAGGGTATCCGGTACTGAATTCGATATTGACTTACAAGTTTCAGGTTGCACAGGAACAGGGCATTAAAACCCAGTTGTTTTGGAATTTAACAGAACCGCTCTATGTTCATTTAACCGATTTGGCAGTCATTTTGTCCAATGGCTTGGATAATGCCATAGAAGCAGCGCAGCAGGTTACAGAACAAGCTCCGTTTATATCTGTCACTGTAGATGCAAAGGATGGTTTTGTAAAAGTACGCATCAGCAACAATGCTGTTGCAGCGCCTGTGATTGCAGATGGCAAAATTGTTACCACCAAGCAGGACAAGCTGCTGCATGGGTTCGGTTTAGAGAGTATTGGACAATTGGCGCAAAAATATGATGGACATTCCTCTTTGGATTATCAGGATTATGTTGTTACATTAAAAGTAATTTTGAAAAACTGTGGCGAAAAATGACTGGGATGGATTAAACAGCGTTTTCTTGTTTGTCCTTATGGTCCTGACCTGTCCATTTTTTGAATAACTCCACGCTTTTTAGTTTTACAGTAACTTTTTTATCCGGTTGCTGCTGTGTATATTTTCCCGAATTGGATACCGATGTGTTGCTGTCGGTAAAGCACATGGGCGGAAACAGCACGCACCACCAGTTTTGTCCTTGTCCTTCGCCGATTAAAACCCGCAGCGCCTCATAGTTTCCGGCAGGCAAGCTAAAGCTGCCGTAATATTTTACCGGAAAATCAAAATTTCCGTATTGTAAGGTAACGTCATAATTGCTGTGCAGGGAGGCCAATGTTTGTTTGGCGGTTTGTTCAATCTCAGGCAGATTATTTTGAATAATCCGGCGGCTTTCTTCAATAGATTGAGAATTTGCCAGCTGCGGCTGCAAAAACTGTACAATTTCATCTTTTACCTGTAGTTTTAGCTGTTGGTCCGCCTGGCTGTCGCTGTTGGCCAGCACATGGATGCGGATTAAGCTATCCTGCTCGATCTGTTCAGACAATTCTAAATTAGAGATACCCAGCAGGCAAAGCAGCGTTATAAGTAACCATTTCTTTTTTGTCATCATCAACACCTCTTTCTGAAAATAGTGTTGACCGAAATAATGAAGATTAAACTGCTGGTGAAAAAAGAATTTTTTGCTTTCTGAAAAAGAATACAGGATTTTATGTTTGCAGGCAGTAGCCGTATGTTGATGCAAATGATATAATAAAACATCATGAAAGAGCAGAAAAGAGGGATTGGAATGGCTGCAAAGTCGGAGATAAAAACAAATGTAATGCGTGTATTAGATCAAAAAAAGATTGCCTATCAGCATCATTGCTATGCCGATACCGGTGCGGTCAGCGGCGCTGAGGTAGCGCAGGCGCTGCACCAGGACCCGGATCGGGCATTTAAAACACTGGTGACAACAGGCAAGACCAAAACCCATTATGTATTTATGGTTCCTGTGTTGGCAGAACTGGATTTAAAAAAAGCAGCGGCTGCAGTGGGGGAAAAATCAATAGAAATGTTAAAGGCGAAAGAACTGTTAGGTCTTACCGGTTATGTTCATGGCGGATGCTCGCCCATTGGTATGAAAAAACAATTTAAAACGGTGATACATAACACCGCTGCGGCGTATGAAACCATTATGTTCAGCGCCGGCAAAATTGGCTATCAGGTAGAGCTGTCCCTGGCCGATTTGCAAAAAGTGATTCCTGTGCAGGAATCTGACATTATAGTGGAAGCCTAAGTCGGGTTTGTTGATGAAAATGGACTGTTTTTTATCTGTTGCGGAAGGATATAAAAACAGTTCATTTTCATTTGGTGTAAATACAGATTGTTCAGTAATTCGGAAACAGAGGCGGCGTTTTGGTTTTGACAGAAAAAAGAAAGGCTGCTGTATGTGCTTGCGCTGGGTGCAGCCGAGGAATCTTTACAGTAAATCGCACCTGTGTTTAGATTCTTCGGCTTAGCAATGTAATAGCTACACTGTGTTTCACTCAGAACAGTTCGTACAGCGACCTTTCATAAAAGGGAATAATCAGCCTTTGCCTGCTACACATGGAATGCGCAATATTTGGCCGATCTGCAATGTGTAAGGGGCATACAGATTGTTAAAACGGGCAATTTGCTGCCAGGTAATGCCAGGAACCTTGGCCTGAAAACCTGCGGCAATTTTGGCTAATGTGTCGCCGGCTTTTACTTCATAAATATAACCGCCTTTTGGGCATACTTCTTCTTCCGGCTTGGGCTCTGGTTTGGGTTCCGGCTTTGGAATGGGTTTTGGCTGTGGTTTTGGCTGCGGCTGATTGCAGGTTCCATTGGTACATACATTGGTAACCACCATAAAATCTCTGGTCTGGAATGCGCAGACGCAGATTTCCATAATGGCAACAGCGCGGATTTTGGATGTTTCACAAGGTGCGCCTTCAATTTTGGCGTCGGTGTATTCCACCCGCTCCCGGCAGCGAATCATGGTGTCCTCGTTGATACAGTCAAAGTTGACAACGGTAGTAAATGGAATATCAGCGCTGGTTTCCCGCAGCTCCTGCTCGCAGTTGCAGGCCACATAATATACCTGTACATGAATAATACCCTTGATGATGACCTTATTACATACTTTTTCGTAGCTGACATTGCGGACACAGGCTGTCATATTCTTGGTATTTTTGACCAGCATGTTTTCCACATCCAGCGGTGCGTTGACATCAATGGTCTGGTTGACATTTTCCTGATGACATTTGCGCCCGATAATATCCTCAATGCGGATACGGCAGCGATCCACCAGCGCGCCTTCTACATTGGTCACAATATTCATTTTGGTCAGGTCAGTAACCTTCACAAATACTTGAAGAATGCAGTTGGCTTTTACCATATTACACGGCTGCGGCCCCATCAGCTTGGCTTCGCAGAATTCCATGCGGCATTTGGTGTACACTTCCATGTCTGGTTTGGCGCCCGGAACATCCAGCACCACAGAAAATTCGTTGTCATAGCATTGGGCCTGCACCGTATCATCACAGGCATCTACATAGTAAATCTGCTTATGCAACGTACCTCGCACAATGACACGCCCTGGCAAAACTTCATAATCCAGATCACGGCAGACCGCATCCATATCATAAATTTTGCGGGCAGGCTTGCACAGCATATGCTCCACAGAAATGGTGGACTGCTTATCGGCAGCGCCTACTAAACATTCTACCGAGAATGGCGCTTTCTGCACACTGATGCCTTCACCATAACAATCGGTAACCACATCTAACGTCATCAGTTCTACAACTTTTACATCAACAGCCAGAACAGCTACCTGATACAGCATATCCGTAGGGAACTCACCGTTGGCAGGATTGGTGTTGACAAATAAAATATGACCGTCCAGCATGGCTTCCATATCCGGTTTGGCGCCATGAATGTGTACAAAGTCGGTAAACTCTTCCCGCATGATGGTAAATTCTTTTACAACGTAGTCCCCTTCTTCTACATAATAAATCTGTTTATGCAGAGCCCCTTTTACAATGACCTTATTTGGGATGATTTCATAATCTAATTCTACAATTTCAGCGTGAATGTCAACAATTTTGCGGGCGCGGGCCGGCAGTTGAATATTGCGCACAATATCTACCTGCGCAGTGCCGTTGCCTACAATATGCTGCACTTTAATCCGCTTTTTATTTTGGGTAATTGGCTGCATGTTTATCATCTCCTCCTTTCAAAGCGATTGGTCGCTTTATTCAGTATAATGTATGAGCGCAAAGTGATTTTTGTGCATGTTATTTTTAGAAAAAATGAAAATGGGTAAGAAATCTTTGTGGCGATTTTTCTGATTTTATGAAAAAATAAATGAAATTTTGCAAAACAAAATCGCATACTGGTACGTCTAACAGATAAAGAGAAATAAAACTGATATAAAACGGTGTGACGGCAGCGGTAAATGCTTCGTAATGCCGATAATTACCAAAAGAAATTTGTGTGATTCAATAGCATTTTGTTGTTATTTGTAGTATGATAAATTCATTCAGAAAATAAAGAATTGGATACATCAATCATAACCAATAGGGCTTGAAATACACAAAACAGATGGATCATCATAAAAAATAAGAAAGGATTTTCCTATGATAATCAGAGAGAGCCGCAGTAGTTTGGTTAAAAAGAAAAGAAGACGCAACTCCATCAGAATGTTATGCAATGGAGGGATGGTGCTTGCCATTGCCGCAGGAATCTGGTTCGGCAGTGCAGCGCAGGCGCCGGAGAGTATTCAGGTGGCATCGGTGGGCAATACCGTTCAAACGCCTATCGTGGAGCAAGAACCGGAAGCGCAAAAGCCGGAAGAACAAAAAACGGAGCAGCAGGAAGTAAAAACCGAACCGGTTGTAGAAAATACCAATCCCTATAACATTGATCCCAATAAACCGATGATTGCCCTTACCTTTGACGATGGTCCGTCCAAACATACCTGGACCATTGTGGATGCTTTAAAAAACCACAATGCCAGAGCAACCTTCTTTTTATTGGGCAATCGTGTCAGCAGCCATCAGGCCGCCATTGATTATGTCTTAGACAATCACAATGAGATTGGCAGTCATAGCGTCGCTCATAAAAATCTGGCCAAAATATCCACAGAATCTGAACTGATTGCCCAGATTCGCCCTGTCGATGAAATAATGCAGAGCCAGCATGAATATGCCATTAAATTGTTCCGTGTACCCTATGGTTCCAAGAATGATCAGGTGCAGCAAGCGCTGAAAGCAGAAGGCAAGATTATGGTCGGTTGGTCGGTAGATCCTTGCGACTGGAAGGTGCGGGATAAACAAAAGGTTGTAGATCATATTTTGAATACAGTAAAAGATGGAGATATTATTTTAATGCATGACATTTATGAATCTACTGCTGAGGCGGTGGTAGAGCTGGTGCCGGCTTTGCAGGCGCAGGGGTATCAGCTGGTTACAGTCAGCGAGCTGCTGCAGTTTAGAGGTGTTACACCGCAGGCAGGCGATCAGTATTATTCTGTGCCGGTGCAGAAAGCAGCTTAAATCGTACAGCAAATAAGAGGTGTGCCTTGTGCGTCTGTCAGTATTAGATTTCGTTGCGGATCTTAAAACAGTGAATGTGATAGTTGCCGGGATTTGACAGAGCAGTTTAGATTGTTTTTATAAAGTGAACGCGTATTGTTTGCAGCCGGACGGACGTGCAAGGCACACCTCCCAATAGAAAATATTTGCCGAAGAACTGTGTGTTGTTATCAACAGCAGTTCTTTTTTTCTGGGAAAAATACGGGAATGATTGACAAGCTTTTGTATAATTGATATAGTGGTGAATACTTACAAGTGAAAGACTATCATGAGATATCAGGATTGGGGAGAACAATATATGGGTGCATATTCAAGATATATGATTGCAATGTTGATTTTCGGTAGTGTGGGCATTTTTGTACAGGCCATACCGTTGGCAAGCAGTGAAATCGTGGCTGCCCGTACCATATTAGGCAGTTTATTTTTATGCGCTGTCTTGATTGGCAGCCGACGGCGGCCCGACTGGGAAGCCATCAAGCGAAATGGCGGCATGCTGGTGTTGACAGGCATCGTCATGGGCTTAAACTGGATGTTTTTGTTTTTGGCCTATCAATATACATCTGTCAGCGTTGCAACTTTGATTTATTACTGCGCGCCTGTTATCGTATTGTTTCTTTCGCCGGTATTTTTGGGAGAACGGCTTACCTGGAGCAAACTGGCAGGAATTGGAGCAGCTTTTGTTGGTATGGTGCTAGTCAATGGTACGCAGAGTGGCGGAATTGATCCGCAAAAAGGATTTTTGTTTGGTCTGCTGGCAGCGCTCTTTTATGCAGCGCTGATATTACTGAATAAACGAATTACAGGCGTATCTGCCATAGAGAAAACTCTGGTGCAGCTGGTGTCTGCCGGAGTGGTAATGAGTGTATATGCTTTTGTTGCCCATGAAGGCAGTTGGGTATTACCGCAGGGGTTTGGATTGGTTGCCTTGCTTGTGGTAGGGTTTGTACACACCGGTATCGCTTATCTGCTGTATATTTCCTCTATGCAGGAACTGCCGGGGCAAACAGTCGCACTGTGCAGCTATATAGACCCTGCATCAGCATTGATTTTCTCCGCTGTCTTTTTACACGAACAGCTGAGCCTGATTCAGATTTTGGGCGCAGTTTGTATTTTAGGCGGGTCTGCATTTGGTGAGCTGTATCGAAAGAAATAAAGTGAATCAAATAAAAAAACGAGAGCAGTTCCTGATCGGAACACTCTCGTTTTGCAATAGCGTGAGACACAATTTAAAGTATAAATTAGAAAATAGGTTAGAAAACATAATATGAGGTTAAAATAACGCCTGTTGTTTTTGCCAAAGTTCTCCATCACACTGAAGGACAGGCAAATTGCAACAGGCGTTTATTTTCTATTATTGCTAGATGGTATTAAAGTCAGATTTTATAAAATACCGTTTTTAAACGATAAATTGTAATAGGAAAATTACAAAAAGATGTGCAGGATAATAGATATAGAAAAACCATTTTGAGATTTTCAAATTAGACTTGGTGTGTATATAAATAAAAGGCAGTGCTAATAAAGCAAAAATTTCAAAACCGATAGCGTGTCCTCCAAATTTAAGTGCAAGAGGATCATCTATATATCCGTTCAGTGCGGGCAGGTAGGTAAGTATATAAATTAAAATACCCAGCCATGGTTTGTTTCTGCAAAGATAAAAAATCATCATCAGAATAAGCCCTGACATAGCGTAGTCAAAGTTAATAACATTTAATAAGATGAGTCCAGCCATAAACAACCACCATTTTTTCTCCTTAAATCCCCAAGTGGCAAGCAGACTTACAATTAAAGTGAAAAAGATATTTAAGTTAAAAATATTTTCGAGGATATTATCTGAATTAAATGCTAAAATCCAAAAAGGTTGTGAAATTAGAGCAAATGCGCCAAGACGAAGTAGATATTTTTTTATATCACGAGTATATAGCATACCTACTGTTAAACAATAACAAAAAAGTGGAAAAGCTATTCTGCCAATCCAGCGGAAAACTGGATAATCAGGGAAAAATGCGTTCCCGATATGGTCTATTGTCATCGCTATAATCGCTACCAGTTTAATTAGATTTGTGTCAAGATTTGTGCTTAATCGTGGTTCTTGCATATTTAGTGGCTCCTTGTGTCATTTCTGTATAGTTATTAATACATAATAATCTATAATTATACTGAGAAAAAATTAAAAGTCAATATAATGAGGTGAACGAAATCTATCTACTTATGACAACTGAAAACAGGCACTTAGTGGATTACGGTGTAAATAGAATGAGTAAAAACAAAAAATCCACTGAACTTTGCAAGATGCGTTCGGTGGATTTTTTGTTACGTTTTTAAATTTATACGGTTAAGAACATGGCGTCTTTTACTCTTTGTACCGTTTCATTGCCGATTTCACAGGCTTTTGCAGTACCGGTTTTGATGATGTCATGCACTTCATCACGATGTGCTTCGTAATAAGCCCGTTTTTCACGGAATGGATCTAACAGCGTATTCAGACTGGCAGTCAGCATCTTTTTGCAGGCTACGCAGCCGATGGTGCCTTTGCGGCACATATCGCAGATATTATCATATTCGCCCGGGGTAAAGGTTTGATGATATTTATTTACCACACAAACCTCCGGATGGCCGGGGTCGGTGGCTTTGATGCGGGATGGATCAGTTACAGCCGTTTTTACTTTGCGTGCTACCTCATCTGCCGAATCTGCTAGATAAATGGCATTGCCCAAGCTTTTGCCCATTTTGGCATTGCCGTCCAGTCCCATCAGGCGAGAACAGCTGCTCAGCATATGTTTTGGTTCTTTCAGCACCGGTGCGTACATTTCATTGAACCGACGCACCAGTTTGCGGGTTACTTCCATGTGGGGCAGCTGGTCTTCCCCAACCGGTACCAGATCTGCATTGCAGAAGGTGATATCAGCAGACTGGCTGACAGGATAGCCTAAGAAACCATAGGTCAGATCGTCGTAGCCATACTGGGCTGCTTCTGTTTTGATGGTTGGGTTATGGCGCAGCGTGTTTACACTGATTAACAGAGAGAAGAACTGGGTTAGTTCGGCAATGGCCGGCACGTGAGATTGCTGCACCCATGTTACTTTCGTTGGGTCCAAGCCAACGGACAGATTGTCGATAGCAATTTCATAAATACTGTCATGAATGAGCTGCGGCCGTTCAAAATGGGTGGTCAATGCCTGAATGTCGGCAATTAAAATAAAAGTTTCGTATTCATCCTGCAATGCTACCCGACTTTGCAGACTTCCTACATAATGACCAATGTGCAGCTTGCCGGTAGGGCGGTCGCCGGTTAAGATACGTTTTTTTTGTTCCATGATTGTCAGAACTCCTTATATCGAAATTTTTTCCTGCTTTTTTCAAACAGAAATCAGTATCAGTAAAAATAACTTATCTAAAAATTATAAAAGGAAATAATATCTTTGTCAATAAAGGCATTCCTGCGTGATGTTGTAAATTTACTGTAAGGAAGAAAAAGGCAGACCTATCCTAAAATACAATCTGCTTTCTATTAGCAAATACCTCTCATTCCATGTGTAATCGCATTTCTTAAAATCATTGGGAGGGCAATCTCTTTACAGAAAGTCCACCTCTGGATGGACTGCGGCAAGCGTATTTTATGGAGCTGGACGGAGTCCAAAGCGACAAAAATACG
>CALXUG010000010.1 GCA_944391625.1 uncultured Clostridia bacterium | reverse complement strand
TAGGTCATTGCCGGGATATATTTAAAAGGTATAGAAACATTATTTGTTTCTATACCTTTTCTCTTTCTTCATCAGATATGTTTTTATTTATAATTATCTGAATAAAAATATAAAAAACTGTTGACAAAAAAGTTGAAATCACATATTATAATTAACATAAATAATAAACCGTTGATTAAGAAGAGTAGGTACAAAATCTATTATTCTAGAGAGCTGCAGATGGTGAGATTGCAGTATAATGGATTGTATTGAATGGGCTTATGAGGGTATGTTGAACATAGAGTAGACATTACCGGGATCTTCACCCGTTATCAAGGAAGCATACATGATGGTGTATGGAATGAGCGAGCCGTAAGGCTAATTTGGGTGGTACCGCAGGAGCAGATAATGCACTTGTCCCTTTAGAGGGATGAGTGCTTTTTTTATTGCCTGAACAGATAAAGGAGATGGTTTTTATGTTAAGTGACTGGTGGATGTATCTTGTATAATAAAAAACAGATTGAGAAATAACAGTTGAACAAATAAAAAGGAGCGTATTATTATGAAAAAAACATTAAAAAAATTAGGCGTAGCATTATCTTTGGTGGCATGTGTAGGTTTGATGACTGGTTGCGGCGGGCAGAAAGATAATACAGATGCGGATGCAGCAAATACCGATAAAACTTATACCATCGGTATCAATCAGTTTGCTGATCACGGTTCATTGGATAACTGCCGTGAAGGTTTTATTGAAGGACTGCGCCAGGCTGGTTTTGAAGAAGGTAAAAATGTTGAATTTGAATATACCAATGCCAATGCTGATTCTGGCATTGCTAACCAGATTGCGCAGAGTCATGTATCTACTGGTGTCGATCTGATTTGTGCTATCGCAACACCATCTGCACAAGCTTCTTACAATGCAGCTGAACCAAAAGGAATTCCAGTGATTTATACCGCAATTTCTGATCCGGTAAAAGCTGGTCTGGCAACAGCAGACAGCAAATCTGGTATGGCAGTAACCGGCACATCTGATTTACTGCCATTGGATGAACAAGTGGCTATGATTCGTCAATTGATGCCAGAAGCAAAAACAATTGGCGTTCTGTATAATACTGGTGAAGAAAATTCCGTTTCCAACATCGCTCGCTTAGAAGAAATCGTAAAAGAATATGACTTCACATTAGTAACCAAAGGTGTTTCCGCTTCTGCAGATATTCCAATGGCTGCGGATGCCATCTTAAACGAAGTGGACTGCTTAACCAACTTGACTGATAACATGGTTGTAACGTCTTTGGGTTTAATCTTAGATAAAGCAAATGCCAAAGGAATTCCGGTATTCGGTTCCGAATTTGAACAGGTAAAACTGGGTTGTGCAGCAGCTGCCAATATTGACTACTACAAATTAGGCATTATGACTGGTAAAATGGCTGCTGACGTTTTGAACGGGACTGACATTACCACTATTCCATATGAAACCATTACAGATAATGATATTGTAGTAAACAGTGAAGTATTGGCAAACTTTGGTCTGACTGTTCCAGAAGACATGGTAGTGACTGAGGCAGCTGACGTGACCAACGAAGCATAATAGCAATGATGATATAGTAAGTTGACCATACAGACTGCACAAATAAGTGCAGTCTGTCTTACCGTTTCGGTGTAAAATGATGCAGAGGAGTTTTTATAATGACTGATATTTTAATCGGCATTCTGGAGCAAGGGTTCATTTATGGAATCTTAGCTCTGGGTGTGTACATTACTTATACCATATTGGATTTTCCTGACCTGTCGGTAGATGGTACGTTCCCAATGGGCGCTGCGGTAGCAGCAATTTTAATTACCGGCGGATTCAATCCCTGGCTGGCATTGATACTGGCCTTCGGCGCCGGTTGTCTGGCGGGGTTGGTTACTGGTGTTATTCATGTAAAATGTGGCGTGCGGGATTTATTGTCCGGTATTATCACGATGACTGCATTGTACAGCATTAATATCCATATTGCCGACGGCAAAGCAAATCTGCCGATTTTCACCGGAGATACCATTTTTAACAGTGGACTGGCAACGATGCTGCCAGAAGCATTACAACCTTACACAGTGGTGATTATCAGTGGTTTGTTGATTTTACTGTGTAAATTATTGATGGACTGGTACTTAAATACCAAATCCGGTTTTTTGTTATACGCAGTTGGCGATAATCAACAAGTGGTGACAGCTTTGGCTAAAGACCAGGGAAAAGTCAAAATTTTGGGACTGATTTTAGCCAATGGTTTAGTAGCGTTGTCTGGTGCTGTATTATGCCAGCAGCAGCGTTTTTTTGATGTTAGTATGGGCCCTGGTTCTATCGTGCTGGGGTTGGCTGCCGTTATCATTGGTACTAATTTATTTAAAAATTTTGGCTTCGTGAAAGGTACTACAGCAGCAATTATTGGGGCCATAATCTACAAAGCCTGCTATGCTGGTGCCATTAAGCTGGGTATGGAAGCAACCGACATGAAGTTGATTACAGCAGTGCTGTTTTTAGCTGTACTTCTCATCAGTACAGGCAAAAAGAAAGGTGGGAAACGTCATGCTTAAATTAAAGAATATCTGCAAATCCTATAATATCGGAACGGTAAATGAAACCACCTTATTTTCAGATTTTAATCTGCAAGTGAACAAAGGAGAATTTATCTCTGTTATCGGCAGCAATGGATCCGGAAAAACCACAATGCTGAATTTAATTTGCGGCAGCATTCCGTTGGATAGCGGTGACATTCTGGTGCAGGATAAAAGCATCATCAAGTTAAAAGAGTATCAGCGTTCTAAATTTATTGGCAGGGTTTTTCAAGATCCGGGAAAAGGAACCTGTCCCTCTATGAACATTTTGCAAAATATGGCTATGGCAGATAACAAAGGAAAATCCTTTAACTTAACTGCCGGCATTAATAAAAAAAGAATTTCTTACTATCAGGAACAATTGTCACGTTTAAAACTGGGTTTGGAAGATAAGCTATATGTAAAAGTAGGAGCTTTGTCCGGCGGACAGCGGCAGGCGATGGCGCTTTTGATGTCCACAATGACACCGCTGGATTTTTTAATTTTAGATGAACACACCGCTGCGTTGGACCCAAAGACATCAGAAATTATTATGGAACTGACCGATGAATTGGTGCGGGAAAAACAGCTGACCACTCTGATGGTAACTCATAATTTGCGTTATGCAGTTGATTATGGAAACCGTTTGATTATGATGCATCAAGGTCATGCAATTTTGGATTACGATGCAGATAAAAAAGCAAAAACGCAAGTGGAAGATATCTTAGGTACCTTTAACGAAATCAGTATTGAGTGCGGAAATTAAATAAATTGTTTGAACAAACAGGTATTGTGTCAGATAAGTTGTTATTGCTACAGCGATTTGGCGTAATACCTGTTTTATTAGTATCTATCATAAACTATATAAAAATATTTTCATAACAGAATGAAAAATATGCTCAATAAATGGAGAAAATGATTGAATAAAATTAAAATTTTTTGTTTTGTGAGAATTTTTGTAAACAGCAGTAGGCAAAATACCCATCTATTAAAATGTCATAAATTTTTTGTCGTATGATTTTTATTGTCGCAAAGGATACTTTTGTGATATGTTAAATGCAGATAGAAAATTATGGAAATTATAAATTTAGGGGGATGGGTATGAAACAATTATTTCGCAAGAAAAAACCAGTATGTATGATGTTAGTCGTATTGATTTTATGTTGGCCGGTTGCGATCAGCTATGGAGAAGAAAATTTGCAGTGCCATTATGTCAAGATAGGAACACAAGAACCAGAAGTTACTTTGTCTAAATACATAAGCGGCGCAGCAACAAACCTCGTGATTCCTTCAACTGTGCAATTAGAAGAAAATTGGTATACTGTAACAGCGATTAGCAAGGAAGCTTTTTTGAATCAGAAAAGTATTCACAGCGTTCAATTGCCGAACACAATAAAAAATATCCATCAGGGTGCTTTTCAAGGGTGTACCCAATTGAAAAAGGTTTCTCTGCCCCAAAATCTGACTTTTTTAGGCGGAGCAGCATTTCAACAATGCATCAGTTTAGAAAACATTGAAATACCGGATACCATATCCTCTCTTGGCAACAAGACCTTTTATGGATGTGAACAGTTACAAATCATAACTTTGCCTCAAAATTTAGAAAAACTTGGAGAAAGCGTGTTTCAACGTTGTAAAAATTTGACCACAATCACTTTGCCAGAAAGTGTTCATATCATCCCAAAATATGCCTTTCAAGGCTGTGATAATTTGTATCGTGTAGAGATTAAACACATTACAGGGGATCTTGCAATTGAAAAAACAGCTTTTTATAATTGTCCTCAGTTGAAAGAAATTGTAGTTGCCAACGAAACAGTAGCCAATATTGTAAAAAAACATTTTGCAGGAAAAGAAATAGATATTATTAACTTATCTGACCAAAAAGAACCCGATGAGGGAGAAGGTCCAACAGAACCGGAGAATCCTGATGAGGGAGAAGGTTCAACAGAGCCGGAGAACCCTGATGGGGAAGATGGTTCAACAGAACCGGAGAATCCTGATGGGGAAGAAGGTCCAACAGAACCGGAGAATCCTGATGGGGAAGATGGTTCAACAGAACCGGAAAATCCTGATGGGGAAGATGATTCAACAGAACCGGAGAATCCTGATGAAGGAGAAGGTCCAACAGAGCCGGAGAATCCCGATGGCGGAAATGATTCAGCAAAACCTGAAAACACAACACCATCTGATATAGGATGGGTAGCTTCCACCACAGAATCATACTTCCAAAAATCTGTTTTAAAGGCGCAAACGGGAGGCCATATTGTAGAGGATGGAAAAACTGTTTTTGCCGTTCCTGCGCCAAATTATGTGTTCTGGCAATGGAGTGACGGGCGACGAGAACGTATCAGGCAGCAATGTTATTCTGGAGATGTGGTTTGGGCGCAATTTATTCCGGATGACGCAGTTGTTACAATAAAAAATGGGCAAAAAGAGCAAATGTGGGCCTGGTGCGCCATAAAAGATCAGCAGTTAAAGTTTCGTTCACAAGTTCCTGCATCAGAAAGCCCAACAAAGAATTACAGCTGGGTACAGCCAGTGGTACAATTTATGGATGTAGACAACCATATGTATCAGCAAGCATTACAGTTTGTAACGAAAAGAAATTTATTTTGTGGTACAATGTCCTATAGAATAGAACCGGATATTCCATTTACAAAAGCGATGGCTGCTGCTGTGCTTCATCGGCTGATGCCAACCGAATCGCCAATACAGTCAAATAATCAAGCGTTCTGGTATTCTGCTGACTGGAATTGGGCTTTGGAGCAAAAATTATTTACGTCTGTCGATGCGCCAAATAGTAGAATCGATCATCAAACATTTCAAAGATGCTTATGGCAGTTGGTCGAAGAGCAGGAAAGGGACAAGCTTGCAGTTCCGTTTCCGCCATCCAGACAATTGACCCGCGGAGAAGCAGCAGTTGTTTTGCAGGATTTTATTGAATGTACGGTGTAATTTGAAATGAAATTGTTTTTTATTTTTTAAGATGATAATGGGGTGACAATATGCGCTATCGAGCAATGGCAGGGATTATGTTATCGTTTGCAGCAATCATTGGTTTAACGGCCTGCACAGGGGAAGGTCATTTGGATAACCATGTGTATATCGTGGAAAAAGGCGGGCAGCCGACAGAAGACACTGTGGTTGACTGGTTGGATATCAATAATACAGCCACATTTAATACTGAAAATATCTATCAGCAAAAGCTATCAGAAAAACAACTTTTTTTGGCTGCCAGTGCAGACGGTCAATTTATTTTTTATGAAGAAGCCTTGCCGGAACAGGATATTTCTATCTTAAAAGGTCCGGGCCGTGTGTTGGTAAATTTATATGTGGCGGATCAAAAAACAAATACTGTGCAGTTAATTGCTGAAAAACGCCCCTTTATTGTCAAAACCGGTTGGAATCAAGATAATACCATGATAGCATTTAACGGCGAAGGCGTACTGACTGTTTATGATATAGAAAAAAAGAAAGTGGTACTGGAAAATGAATTGGAGACCGAGTCTGTATCAACTTTTTTCTGGTCTCCGTTAGAAAGTAGAAAATTATATTTAGAACAGCCGTATAATACAGTTGGGTTACTATACTACGTAGAGCCGCAAAAAAAAGCGGAACTGTATGAAACTGCCGAAAGACTGTACTATAAAGCACAGCTGGATGAAATTTATTATTATGGAACGCGGTGGGGAACCACAGAAGATAATGATGAGGCCATTTATACAGTGATTGCCAATAAAGAAAAAGAAACCGTAAAGGTAGTAGGCCAAGGCAGCTATCGAGATCATTATTTGCGCAGTGTGTTATTGAGCGGTGCCGATAATTTTGGCTTAACGTATATTGCAAACGTGAATCAGGTAAATACGAGTGTGCAATTAACGGATTCCTATGTTTATGATGCCAAATTTATTGCCGGCGGGCGGTGTATTTATACCACTGCCAGTGAAGATAATACTGCCAATTTGTATGAGCTGCATCTTGTGAATAATAAAGGGGAAGAACTGAAGCGATGGACTATATCGGGAAGCAGCATTCTTCTCAGTGAAGATGGAAAAACAGGGTATTGCAGCGGCCCTGCCCAGGAGATCATTTCCTTCAGTCGGCTTGAAGCAACAAAACAGGCTGTTACCGAACCGATGACAGAGCTTGAAAAAACTTTGACCGGCGCAGGCAGTATTTTTATTCGTTTGTCCTTGGGGCAGAACGTCAGCAAGGAAGAGCAAGAAGCATTTTATGCAAATACAGAAGGGTTGGAACAAATGCAGAAAAATTCCCCCGCTCAGGAGGTTTGTCTGGTTACCCATATGCGTTTGTTGATGGTAAACGCCAACGAACAGGGCCAGCTTTGTCTTGTATCGTTGAGCGGTTTTGATGATGAAAAACAACAAATTCGTAATAATGTTATTTTTCAGCTGATCGAGCAAAATAAAAAATGGTATGTATTGCATTTTGAAATGGAGGATACCAGTGAAGAATATTGATTACCGATGGGTTTTTGCAGGAGCGGCATTGGTGTTACTGATTATTTTATTTGGGAAGCCGTTGCCATTGACAGATACAGAACCAGAGGTTTTCTATATAGAAGCGGATGAAGATCCTGCAGAACCTGCCGCTTCTGCGGCAGAGATTGTGGTGCATGTGGCAGGTGCTGTAGATCATCCAGGCGTGTACGAGCTGGAACAGGGAAAACGGGTGGACGATGCGTTGCAGTTGGCCGGAATAAAAACAGAGGCAGATATCGACATGCTGAATCGGGCTGCAGTTTTGACAGATGGTCAAAAAATAGTTGTGCCTTTCATGGGCAATACGTCGCAGGAAAACATAGATAATAGCTTAGACGATTTGGTTGATTTAAATCAGGCCGATTTGCAGCAGCTGATGGAGTTACCAGGAATCGGCACAGTAAAGGCGCAGTCTATCTTGGATTACCGTGAGCAAAAAGGCTTTTTTCAAACAATCGAAGAAGTACAGCAAGTCAATGGAATTGGGGAGAATATCTTTAACCAAATCAAAGATAAAATAAAAGTTTAAAAATTTTTTAAAAAAGTGTTGACAGTTTATAGGTCGCCTGCTATAATCTATAAATGTCAGTTGGTTCGGCGACATAGCCAAGCGGTAAGGCAGAGGACTGCAAATCCTTTACGCCCCAGTTCAAATCTGGGTGTCGCCTCCAGCCGGAGTGGCGGAACTGGCAGACGCACAGGACTTAAAATCCTGCGAAGCTAAACCTTCGTACCGGTTCGATTCCGGTCTCCGGCATTTTTAATGAAGCGGGTTTGAGATATTTCTCAGACCCGCTTTTCCTTTTGTTTTTTAGTAACTGCCACCAAAACTGCCACCTATAAAAAAGGTTCTATAATAAATGTTGGGAGCATCGCTACTCCAATATTTATTATAGAACCTTTTTTATACATATTTTTTTCTAGCGAGATATATGCAGCTCATTCTTTGCAATTTGTATTTATAAACCTTTTTTTGTGAGAGCGTTTTTGGTGTTATTATATGAAATAAACTTCATATTTTGGTTGACAGTGATAGATTGAATATGATAATATGAAGTCACCTTCACAAGAAGTAAACTTCATATTAAGGGGGAAGGCGTACATGAAAACAAGGGTCAGGGAGTTACGAACAGCGGCCAAAATGACACAGCAGCAATTGGCTGATTTGGTTCACGTTTCTTCCAGGACAATTATATCTATCGAGAAAGAGCAGTACAGCCCATCGCTTATGTTGGCGTACCGCATGGCGTTGGTATTTGGTGTATCTGTGGAGGATTTATGTTGTTTACAGGAAAATAAGGAATTGGAGGATATGCAGTATGAAGATTTATAACAAAAAAGTATTTGCTTCCGGCATTTTTATGGTGGCTCTGGGTGTATTAAATTTGATGGCAGATGGTATCAATCATACTGTGGATGCCAATGGGCTGGTTCTGGCGGCAGCGTTGTTCTTGTTTGGGTTTGGTGCAATCATGCGCAGCTTATCTAAACAAATGGCCAGGGAGGACAAGCTGGAGCAACTGGATGAACGGAATCGGTTGATTGCATTAAAATCCAAGAGCAGATCTTTTCAACTTACCCAGGGAATTATTTTTGCTTTGATGCTGATTTTGTTGGTGATGGGAAAACTGTCAGGTTATGAAGGCTTTGTTGCTATGGGAACGGGACTGGCCTTTGCTTTTGCTATATCTATGTTTACCGAATTGTTCACATATTTATATTATGAATCAAAAAATTAGGAGGCGTACAAGATGAACCAACAATCAAAACTAAAGCCGGTGAAAGATGAACGGGATGAACAGATTGATATACGTTCCAAGGGTACAGCCTTGGAATTTGTAATCGCCGCCACGCAGGTTTTGACCATTATGTGTCTGGTTAAGGGCAATCCTGCCTGGAAGGGCAGTTTTGCGCTTCTGTTTATCGGCGGCGCAGCCAGTCTGTTTTATAAGTATGATAAATATGAGGAAAAACCTTATATGCAAGTGGGTATTGTGCTTGGCTTAATTGGCGCTGCATTGCTTTTCTGGTTTGGAATTACCGGATAAAACGTTGTCTGCATTGTGAATGTTAACAATTGCAACAATCCAAAGTGTATGTCATGGCGAGAAAAAGAGATGGAGTGTCTGACATTTGCGAATGGGAATGTTACACTGATAGCCAGACTGCGGCGCATTGCAGCATAAAGATATTGCTGATTTTAAAGCTGTATATGAACAGACATTGTGAAATTGTGAGTGAAGTTAGGTAGTTGTTTAGAGGAAAAATAGAATTGCTAAAATAAGATTGCTAGAGTTTCATAGAAACGCAAAAAATGGATCAGAACCAATATCCGTTAAGAAAAGCCCCGTTGTCTGCGAACGATGTTGCAGACAACGGGGCTTTGTGATTGCATGTATTGTTGTTACAGTGTTCTATTAGAAAATTGGAACAACAGCGCCTTCATAGGTGTCATTGATGTAGGTTTTTACTTCATCGCTGGTCAGTGCTTTTACCAGAGCCTGAATTTTTTCAGAATCTTCGTTGCCTTCTTTTACAGCTACGATGTTCGCAAATGTCTGTGCAGCTTCAGAAGTGTTATCTTCAAAAGCCAGAGCATCTTTATTTACGTTCAGACCGGCAGGGATGGCATAGTTGCCGTTGATGACAGCAAAGTCTGCGCTGCCCAGAGTGCCTGGCAGACCAGCAGCTTCGACTTCCTGAATATCTACGTTGTATGGGTTTTCTACAATATCCTGTTTGGTAGCAGCCAAACCAGCATCTTCTTTTAAAGTGATGATGCCATTAGCCTGCAACAGCTGTAATGCGCGAGCTTCGTTGGTGGTATCGTTTGGTACAGAGATAACCGCGCCTTCAGCAAGTTCATCCAAAGAAGCATGTTTTTTGGAATAGATGCCGAATGGTTCGTAGTGAACAGCAGTAGCTGCAACCAAGCTGGTTTCATTTTCAGCGTTAAAATCGGTCAGATATGGCTGATGCTGGAAGTAGTTAGCGTCAAATTCGTCGTTTTCTACTACCAGATTTGGCTGTACATAGTCAGTAAATTCGGTTACTTCTAAAGTATAACCGTCTGCAGCCAGTACTTCGCCGGCAACTTTCAGAATTTCGGCATGTGGAGATGGAGAAGCAGCTACAGTAATTACTTTGTCTGCTTCTGCGTTAGCGTCAGCATTGTTAGCAGCGTCGCCGCCATTGCCGCAGCCAGCTAACAGACCAACGGACAGGGCTGCTGTTAAAGCGATAGATACAAATTTTTTCATGGAAAAGTCCCCCTTAAAGGTAAAGTATATTGCTTACAGAACGTGGTTCTGTGAAAGCCTTGTTGAAAAATCGGTACAGCATGTACCAAAAGCTTAGTGCAGACGTTTGTCTGTTTTGTTGGCGATGCGCAAACCTGCTTCCTGAATAATTTGGGTGATGATCACCAACAGGATAACGCAGACATACATCAGATCATTCTGGTAACGGTAGAAACCGTAACGGATGGCGATATCCCCTAAACCGCCGCCGCCGACAACACCGGCCATAGCTGAGTAGCCCAGAATAGTGGTGGCTGCAATGGCAGAACCAACCAGCAAAGATGGTTTGGATTCGGGCAACATTACCTTGGTGATAATCTGCCAGTTGCTGGCACCCATGGATTGGGCTGCTTCAATGACACCAAAATCAATTTCTTTAAAAGAAGATTCAATTAAACGGGCTACAAATGGCGCTGCGCTGACTACCAGTGGTACAATAGTGGCATTGGCACCAAAACTGGAACCTGTAACAAATTGAGTGAACGGCATAATTACAAACAATAAAATTAAAAATGGGACAGAGCGCAGCAGGTTGACAATTACGCCCAAAACTTGATTGAAAAAAGGCATTGGTTTCAAGCCGCCAGGCGCTGTTACCACCAGAATGACACCCAGAGGCAGTCCCAACAGATAAGAAAACAGTGTGGACACCACTACCATATAGATAGAAACGCCAAAGTTTTCAGTAATCATATTTATGATTTCAGGTTCAAACATCCAGATACCTCCTCTGCTTGTACATGTTTATTATCCAGATATACCAAAATGCGTTCCAGATTAATCTGGCTGGTTTGTTCCGGAATCTGGATAATCATCTGCCCAAAGGTCTGACCTTCCATCACGCGGGTGTCAGCCGCCAAAATATTGACCGGTGTTTTGCAATCCATAATCATATTGGAAATAACCGGTTCCATGGCCGATGTGCCGTCAAAGATCAGGCGGAAGCAGCGGGCTGCATTAAAGTCGGGCAGCTTGCGGTCTTCTGGATATACCAGCCGTTTGGTGGCATCTTGTTTGGGACGGGAAAATACCTCTGCAACAGTGCCGGTTTCTGCAATGACGTGGTTGTCGATGATGGCTACCTTTTGGCAAACCTCTTCGATAACAGCCATTTCATGGGTGATGATGATTACGGTGATGCCTAATCGTTTGCTAATATCTTTCAGCAGATTTAAAATGGCTCTGGTTGTTTTGGGGTCCAGCGCGCTGGTGGCTTCATCGCACAGCAGCACTTTAGGATTGGTGGCCAAAGCGCGGGCGATGGCTACACGCTGTTTCTGACCGCCGGATAGTTGGGAAGGATAAGAATCCTCCTTATTTTCCATGTCTACCAGTTTTAGCAGTTCGCGGGCGCGTTTTAGCGCCTCCTCTTTTTTGATACCGGCGATTTCCATTGGGAAGCAGATATTTTGCAGTGCAGTGCGCTGCATCAGCAGGTTAAACTGCTGAAAAATCATTCCCATAGATTGCCGGGCTTTGCACAGTTCTTTACTGGATAGTTTGGATAAATCCTGTCCGTCAAAGATAACAGTACCGGAGGTAGGTTTTTCTAAAAAGTTGATGCAGCGCACCAGTGTACTTTTACCTGCGCCGCTCATGCCGATAATACCAAAAATTTCACCAGGATAAATATCCAGATTGATATGTTCCAGTGCCACAGCCGCTCCTTTTTTGCTGGGATAGCTTTTGCACAGGTCTTTAATTTGTATAATAGGCTGATTCATAATGGACTCCTTTCTGAAGAATCTGAAATTTCTAAATGTACTGCTAAATATCTACGATACGATATTTGAGTGATACTACATTCGAGCATAAAAAAGAATACTGTTGGAACAACGATAAAAAAGAAAACCCCATTGTCGGCGACAAGTGGGGTTATGTTAATTGAACATCAATCCATTCTTATCTGCCAGAATCAAACTCTGCTGGATTTAGCACAGCGCCTTATTTTTAATAAAAACAAGGCCAGTTGCCGGGTTTCGTCGGGCCAGTCCCTCCACCACTCTGGATAAGAGTAAAATATATCATATTTTTCTTATAGACTATAGCACGAAAGAGATAAGATGTCAATAATGGTTTTTTATAAAAACTTTATACTATCCTCATTTGTTATCTGTAATTGGAAAAAATCTGCTATACTAAATATGGGGAGAATGTATAATATGTGCCTGAGGGGGAGAGTTTGATGATACAAGACGAAAAAAAGCAAAAGGCTTTGTTATATACCACATTGGTAGCCGGCTGTATGACTACCATTAATACCAGCACAGTCAATATTGCGCTGCCGACATTTATTGAGATCTTTCAGACCGATTTGAGCACGGCACAATGGCTGATGATTGGTTATATGCTGGCATTGGGGACTGTGATGCCTATGGTAGGTTATTTTGGAGAGCGCTACAGTTATCGGCGTATGTATTTAACAGCGTTGGTGTTTGTAGCATTGTTTGCACTTGGCTGCGCGTTATCTTGGAATATCTGGTCGTTGATTTTTTTTCGCATTTTGAAAGGCATGGCGGCAGGTTTTATTTTGCCCTGCACGATGACGCTGATTTATCGGTATATTCCTAAACAGAAACAAGCCGGTTTTTTGGGATTATCGGTTACCTTTTCGTCGTTGGGGGTTACCATTGGTCCCAGTATTTCTGGATTTTTATTGACCTTCTTTAATTGGCACAGTTTGTTTTTGATCAATCTGCCTTTGATTGCGGTGGCGTTTCTGCTGGCCAGAAACAGTATTCCGGAGGAGGTGGGCGTTCATAAAGAGCGGCTGGATATCAAAGGGATGTGTTTGATGGCAGTAGGTACAGTTGCTATTTTAATCGGCTTTACTGAGGTGGAGACGTGGGGATGGCGCAGCCCGTTATTTTATGGAAGTTTGTTATTGGGGATTGGCTTAATTGCTCTGTTTATCTGGTTGGAAAGCCGTAGTTCTGAGCCGCTGTTAAATTTTAAGGTGTTTCGGTACACACCCTTTGCCATTACAGTTTTGATTATAGCTGCACTCAATATTACGTTTACCATTACACCATTGTTGATGGCTGTTTATTTGCAGACCATTCAGGGTTATACTGCATTTGAAGCCGGTTTGATTATGCTGGTGCCTTCTGCGGTGATGGTGCTGGCCACCAATCTGACCCGCAGACTGATTGCCACACGAACCAACAAGCAATTAATATTAAGCGGGTTATTATTGGCTGCTGCCGGAAACTTTTTTATGCAGTTTGCCCAAATTGACAGTGTGCTGTGGTTTATCATTCCCATGCTCTCTTTGCGTTATTTCGGTGTTGGTATACTAAATATGCCGCTGTCCGACTATGGTATGCGGGTACTGCCGCCGGAATTATCAGGGCATGGTTCTGCTATGCTCAATTGGTGCAAACAAATTGCATCGGTAATCTGGCTGAGCATATTAACGGCGTTATTAACTATAAGCACCGAATATTACGGGCAGCATGGTGCAGAACCGATGCAGGCATCCATGGCCGGGGTGAATGCGGTATTTTTAACTTTGGCGTTAGCATTGGGATGCATCTGGATTGCCGCCTTCTTTTTGGTGAAAAATACAAGAAGGTAGAAGATTAGAGTATCTAAAATGAAAGTGATAAGGATTGTGATAGGGCCCTTTACTGAACAAATAATCAGTAAGGGGCATTTTTATGATGTAAAGATAAAAAAGAATAGAAACTGTAAGCGTGTGTGAACTGGTATCAAAAAACAGCTAAAACAAAGAATTGCGATATTAGCTTTTTTTATAAATTTTTAACGAAGAATGGTTGCAATTTTAAAAACATAAGAGTATACTTGTATACAATCAATTGTATCATAACAGATAGAACTGTTATGATACAGTAAGGTGAATGATTGGCCGATTCTATTATCTGCAATATGAAAAGGTTCAGATAAAAAGTCCGCAGATGGGATAGTATCATGCAGTTTATTTGCATGAACCTGCGGAAAGATTCTCAGGAGGTGTTGTTTTTAGTGTTAGGAGCAGATATCTTATTGCATTGTTTAGAAGCACATGATGTGGATGTGGTGTTTGGTTTGCCCGGTGGTGTGGTAATTCCGCTGTATGACAGACTGAAACATTTTCCAAATATTAAGCATATTCTGACCAGACATGAGCAGGGTGCTGCCCATGCTGCCGATGGTTATGCAAGAGCAACGGGGAAGGTTGGCGTTTGCTTTGCCACATCCGGTCCAGGGGCAACCAACCTGGTTACCGGGATCGCAACTGCAAATATGGATTCCATTCCTATGGTTTGCATTATGGGGCAGGTTGTAAAGGAACTGCTGGGGAAAGACGGCTTTCAGGAAGCACATATGACAGGCATCTGTCAGCCTATTTGTAAGCATACCTATGCGGTGACCGATGCGGCTCAGCTGCCTGATATTGTTGCAGAAGCATTTTTTGTAGCAAAGACAGGCCGTCCTGGTCCGGTTGTGATTGACATTCCAAAAGATGTTTTTGTACAGGATGTGCAGGTGCCTTATGATAATGGTACTGTGCGCAACCGAATTATGATGAAATATACACCATGCCAGGTGAATAAAGAAAAAGTAAGCAAAGTGGCTCAGCTGATTCAATCGGCAGAAAAACCGATGATGGTCATCGGCGGCGGTGTTAATACACGCATTGAAAATCGTGATGTAGTATACAGCATTGCGCAAAAGGCAGATATGCCGGTTTCCACCACATTGATGGCTCGCGGGGTATTCCCGGCCAATAATCCTTACGACGTAGGGATGCCGGGTATGCATGGTACTGTAGAGGCCAATTATACCGTACAGCATTGCGACTGTCTGATTGCGGTGGGGATGCGTTTTGATGACCGTGTTACCAGTAATGTCAGCAGTTTTGCTCCAAATGCAAAAACCATTGTGCATGTGGATATTGATCCGGCTGAAATCGGTAAAACAGTTACTGTCAATTTCCCGCTGGTGGCAGAGGCTTCTGAATTTTTGGATGCTTTGCATGATGCGCTGCCGCAATGTGCGCACAAAGCCTGGATGGAAGAAGTACAGCAGAGCCGTTATGAGTTAAAATCACCGGCTGGCAGTGTACTGCCGCCAAAAGAAACCTTTGCCTTCATTGATCAGTATGTAGATGAAAACACCATTGTAGTGACTGACGTAGGGCAGCATCAGATGTGGGCTGCACTGTTTTTAAATACGGCAGGTCCAAGAAAATTCATTACATCCGGCGGTTTGGGCACCATGGGCTTTGGGTTCCCTGCAGCCATCGGTTCGCAATTTGCTTTCCCAGATCAGAACGTGATTCTGATTACAGGGGATGGCAGTTTCCAGATGAATATGCAGGAACTGGCCATTATGAAGAAATTTAAACTGCCAATTAAAATTTGCCTGATGAACAATGGCTTTTTGGGCATGGTGCATCAGTGGCAGAAAATGTTCTACGAAGAGAACTATTCGGAAACCATTCTGGACAGCGCGCCGGATTGGGCAAAACTGGCAGAGGCTTATAATTTGAATTATATGAGAATTGATACACTGGAACAGTGTAATGAACAGTTGGCAGCTGCATTGACCAGTAAAGAAGGATGGTTTATTGACTTTAGAATTGATGCAAATGCTGATGTATATCCAATGGTACCAGCCGGTAAAGGTCTGGATGATATTGTAGTGGGGGAGTAGAGGTATGAAGCATAAAGTAGCGGTTTTGGTAGAAAATAACCCTGGCGTATTGGCAAAAGTATCCAATCTGTTCTCCAGAAGAGGATACAACATTGAAAGCCTGGTTGTAAGTGATACAGAAGATAAAACCATTTCCAGAATGACCATTGTGGTAGATGGCGATGAAAGAACCATTGAGCAGGTAACAAAACAGCTGCACAAGCTGGTAGATGTTATCAAAGTCAATGATTTGACCAATGATGATACCGTATGCCGGCAGTTGCTGCTGGTTCGCGTAGCAGCTGACAGAGAAACCAGAGGCGAAATTATTCAGCTGATGGATATTTTCCGGGCCAGAATCATTGATATCGGCCGCCGTTCTCTGATTATCGAAGCGACCGGTGATGAATCTAAAATTGAAGCGATTTTAAAATCCTTGCAGCCGTTCGGGATTCAGGAAATTGTAAAAACTGGTATTTCTGCAATGGTGCGCAGTCCAAAAGAAAAATAGTCTTTGCAGCGTGAATGCTAGCAGATTATTTATACTTTAATACAAAATCAGTGTTTCTTAAATTAGGGAGGAATTTTACAATGGCAGTTATGTATTATGATCAGGATGCAAATTTGGAATATTTGAATGGAAAAACCATCGCAGTGATTGGTTATGGCAGTCAGGGCCATGCACAGGCACAGAACCTGCGGGACGCTGGCATGAACGTCATTGTTGGTTTGCGTAAAGGCAGCAAAACATGGGAAAAAGTAGAAGAAGATGGTCTGCGTGTGATGACTGTGGCAGAAGCAGCAGAACAGGCTGATATTATCCATGTATTGATTCCAGATGAAAAACAAGCAGAAGTATATCGCAATGAAATTGCACCACATATGACAGCCGGTAAAGCGTTAAGTTTCTCTCATGGTTTTAATATTCATTTTAAACAGATCGTGCCTCCGGCTGATGTAGATGTATTTATGGTTGCGCCAAAATCTCCAGGTCACAGCTTCCGGAAAGCTGTTCAGCAGGGTACAGGCGTACCGGGCTTGGTTGCAGTAGAACAGGATGCAACCGGAAATTGTAAAGAAATTGCTCTGGCTTTTGCAAAAGCCGTTGGCTGCACCAGAGCAGGGGTATTGCAGACCACCTTTAAAGAAGAAACTGAAACAGACTTGTTTGGTGAACAGGCTGTTCTGTGCGGCGGTATCAGCGCGCTGGTACAGGCTGGTTTTGAAACTCTGGTAGAAGCAGGCTATCAGCCGGAAAGTGCTTATTTTGAATGCTTCCATGAATTAAAACTGATTGTTGACCTGATGTATGTAGGCGGTTTGGAATATATGCATTATTCTGTCAGCGATACAGCTGAATATGGCGACTATGTAAGCGGTCCTCGCGTTGTGACCGAAGAAACCAAAAAAGAAATGAAACGGATTCTGGATGATATTCAGACTGGCGTATTTGCGAAAAACTGGATTCTGGAAAACCAGGCTGGCCGTCCATCCTTTAACCGGATGCGGGCAAGATGTGCAGAAACCCAGATTGAAGCAGTTGGTAAAGAATTAAGAGACAAAATGCCTTGGTTACAAAAATAATAGGGGTGAAATAAATGCAGCTAAACGGAGCGCAGATTTTGATAAATGCCCTGGAAGCACAGGGGGTCGATACGATTTTCGGCTATCCGGGCGGAGCAGTGTTGGAAATTTATGATGCGTTAAAAGAAAGTAAGATTCATCACGTATTGGTCCGAAATGAGCAGGGCGGCGCCCATGCTGCCAGCGGTTATGCCCGCGCAACTGGCAAAGTGGGTGTTTGTCTGGCGACTTCCGGCCCTGGCGCAACCAATCTGGTGACAGGGATTGCTACAGCTTGCATGGACTCTGTACCAATTGTAGCCTTTACCGGGCAGGTGCCCCGTTCTATGATTGGGACAGATGCGTTTCAGGAAATTGACATTACAGGGATCACTTCGCCCATCACAAAGCATAATTATTTAGTACAAAATGTAGAAGATTTGCCGCGGATTATTGCGGAAGCATTTTATATTGCAAGTACAGGTCGTCCGGGACCGGTGCTGATTGATATTCCTCGTGATATTTCTCAGGCGGTGACCGAGTATGTGCCAGTAACAGAAGTGGATATCCGCAGCTATAAACCGACAGTTTCCGGTCATGTGGGAATGATTAAACGGGCCGTAAAAACCATTAAAAATTCCCGCAAAATGGTTATCTGTGTGGGTGGCGGTGTTGTTGCCAGCAATTCTACTGCAGAAGTGATGAAACTGGCAGAAATGAAAAATGCCACTGTGGTAGCAACCATGATGGGCTTATCCGGTTATCCGGACAATGAGCCTCGCTTCTTAGGGATGCTGGGCACCTATGGTAATGAAGGCGCCAATCTGGCAGTGCAGGATTGTGATTGCCTGCTGGCATTGGGGATGCGTTTTGATGACCGTGTAATCAGTACACCGGGAAGTTTTGCTCCTAATGCGGAAATTATTCATGTGGATGTAGACCCTGCTGAAATCGGTAAAAATGTGGAGATTGATATCCCCATTGTAGGAGATCTGCGGGCTGTATTAGCCGAGCTGAATCAGCAGCTGGAAAAATATGATGATTTGGCTGTGTGTGAGAATTTGTATCCGCAAATCGCATTGCCTATGTCCGATGGCATTAATGTGCCTTGGACCATGCAGCTGGTAGAAACACTGGTGGACAAAGAAAAAACCATTATTACTACCGATGTAGGGCAGCATCAGGTTTGGACAGCCAACAGCTATCATTTTACATCACCGCGGAAATTTATCAGTTCCGGTGGCCTGGGAACCATGGGGTATGGGATTCCGGCAGCGGTTGGGGCGCAGATTGCCTGCCCGGATAATCTGGTAATTGCAGTAACCGGTGATGGCAGCTTCCAGATGTGTATGCATGAGTTAGGAACCATTTTGGAACAGGAACTGCCTATCAAGATTTTGGTGTTCAACAATAATGTGCTGGGTATGGTGCGTCAGTTACAGTACCATTACAGCGGGCAGCGGTATAGCGGCGTTCATTTTAGCAAAACTGTTAATTTTATGGACTTGGCCAAAGCTTACAGCGCAGCTGGCTATCAGATTATGAATAAAGAAGAAGCACCAGCCATATTAAAAGAAGCATTTGCCAATGGTCGGTTTTCTATTATTGAAATTGCCATTGACCCCGATGATTTATGCCTGCCTATTGTACTGGGCGGTCATGCATTGGATGACATGGTGCTGGAACCAGAAAAATAAATAAAAATGATGGGTTTTCCTTATCATAATAAAGAACGATCAGCAAAAGCTGGTCGTTTCTTTATTTTACCCGGGAATCATACAGAGAATTGAATAGGATTAAGTAAATTATAAATGTTGAAAAAAAAGAGACAGACTAAGTTAAAACAACTCAAACCGGAAGGTTGCATTGCGCAGCTTTCCGGTTTTTGCATAGAAAACTTGTCAAAACTGTTGACAAGTATACTTGGCGATGATATAGTATAGATGCAAATAAAACTTGGCATAGAAGGAGGTATCATTTATGAATAAGGAAGAAATTTTGGCCAGAAGTAAAAAAGAAAATGTGTACGGGGACGAACGGGAAAAGGCAGTGCGTATAAAACGGGATGCGTTTTCTCTTTGGGGACTGACCATTTTAGGGATTATCATTATGGGAATCAAATTATTTTTTGCAGAATTTCCGGCGGATATTATCTCTATTTTATTTTGCACATCCGGTCTTGGTTTTGCTTATGAAGGGATTATGCTGAACAAGAAATGGGTAACAGCCAGCGGTGTTGTCATGCTGCTGTTAGCGGCGTACTATTTTTATATATTTTGTGCGGGGATATTCTGATGGATGATAAATTGATATTAAAGAACCATTTAAAAGAGGCGCGGACGGAGAAAAAACTTTCCCAATCAGCACTGGCGGAACTGGTGGGAGTGTCGCGCAATACCATCAGCTCCATTGAAACGGGGCAATTCAATCCAACGGCAAAGCTGGCCCTGATTTTATGCATCGCTTTGGATAAAAAATTTGAGGATCTATTTTATTTTGATGAATAATATCATGATACCATTGCTGTTGCTTGCTTTTTGCTGTGGGTCGTGTAAATCTGATGTTGTCGTGTTTCCTTTATCTAAATTCTTTTGCGGATGGTAACAATATTGTGATAGCGGTTTCTTGCACGGAAAAATAGAATTTGTTATACTAAGAAAGCAAAAAATGGATGAAACAAACGGAGATAATGTAAAAACACGGATAATGGGAGTAAACACGATGATAGATATCAAACAGATTTTACAGGAAAATCCTGTGGTGGCGGCGCCGATGGCAGGCATCAGTGATCGGCCTGCCCGGCTGATTGCCAGAGAATATGGCTGCGGTCTGGTGTATACAGAGATGATCAGTGCCAAAGCGCTGACTTATCAGAATAAAAAAACCTATTTGCTGATGAATATGGAAGGGGAGCAGCAGCCGGTCAATATGCAGATTTTTGGCTCTGAGCCTGATGTGATGGCCGAAGGGGCCCGCATTATGCAGGAGTATGGCGCGCAGATGATTGATATCAATATGGGCTGTCCGGTGCCCAAGGTAGTCAATAATGGAGAAGGTTCCTCTTTGATGCGTAATCTGGAATTGGCTGTGCAGATTGTAGAAGCAATGGTAAAGGCGGTTACTGTACCGGTTACGGTAAAAATCCGCAAAGGCTGGGACGATGACCATGTTAATGCGGTGGAATATGCCAAACAGATGGAAGCTGCCGGTGTCAGCGCTATTGCAGTGCATGGCCGTACCCGTATGCAGTACTACAGCGGTAAGGCCGATTGGGATATCATTGGCCGTGTGAAAGCGGCGGTATCGGTGCCGGTGATTGGCAATGGCGATATTTTTGCGCCGGAGGATGGCAAAGCCATGTTGGAGCAAACCGGCTGTGACGGCATTATGCTGGGGCGGGGCGCGCTGGGTAGACCGTGGCTGTATCGGCAGATGGTAGATTATCTGCGTACAGGCAATTATGATCTGGAGCCGGAACTGGAGCAGCGCAAAGCGGTGATTTTGCATCATGCGCAGCTGATTTGCGCAGAAAAAGGGGAATATGTGGCTATGAAGGAGTTGCGTAAGCATATTGCCTGGTATTATAAAGGGCTGCCCCATGCAGCGCGGATGCGGGATCAGATTAATACTGTAACAACTATGGAAGATTTGGTTCAATTATTGCAAATGAAATTCTAAACAATAAAATGTTCTGATAAAATTTTGCCTTCTGTGAATATTATGTAAATCTTTGGTAATAATACTAGTATCATGAAAACATAATCTTTTAGGAGGAATAAAAAATGGAATTAGAACAGGTATTGGAGAAAAATAGAACATTACATCATATGATGCAGAAGGCTACAGTGGATGCACTGGATTTTCAGAATGCGGCAGAACAGCTGCACAGTTTGCTGCAGTGCAGTGTTTATATTATCAATAAAGAAGGGGCGTTGCTGGGCTGTAAAGATACCGAAGGTATGCAGCTGTTGAGCCGGCAGGAACTGGAACAGCACCAGTGCAGCCAGGATAATCTGGATTGGATGCTGTCCATCCGTCATCCTGTTTGCAATCAGCAGCACAATGGCAATTATCTGGCATTGGTGCCGGTAAACGGACAGAGTGAGCCTATGGGGCTGTTGATTTGCGGCAGGGAGCAGGAACCATTTGCCGAAGAAGGACAGCTGCTGACCGAATATGCGGCAACGCTGGCTTCTGTGATGATGATTCGGGCCGCCAGCAGAAAGGCGGAAACAGAGGCGCGCAAGAAAAATGTAGTGCAGCTGGCATTGGAAGTATTGTCTTATTCGGAGCTGGAAGCGGTAAAATATATTTTTAATGAAATAGACGGCAACGAGGGCTTTCTGGTGGCCAGCAAACTGGCGGAAGAATATAAGCTGACCCGTTCTGTCATTGTCAATGCGCTGCGCAAGCTGGAGAGCGCCGGTGTGATTGACGCCCGCTCTTTGGGAATGAAAGGCACCTATATTAAAATTTTGAATGATTATTTATATGAAGAATTGGCTGCTATTTAGTGTGTAAGCGGACGTCTGTTTTATAAAATGAAGCAAATTATTTGCCGGTGGGATTTTCCTGCCGGCAATTTTTCTGCCCAAAAGGAGATTGGCAAAGCGGAGAGATTCATCGCTATAGTCCATTCATTATGTTATGGCAAAACAATAAAAAATTTTGAAAGAAGCCTGAACTTTTATACGGGAAAACAGATGAAAAAAATGGATATGCTGTCAAAGAAAAAGAAATCCTGTCTCAATGGGAATATGCCGTTGGGACAGGATTTCTTTTTTTGAGATTTGTTGAAAATTTTGACGAACGAATTTGCTTGCCGCCGGTGAGTATTTCTTTTATACTGACTCCAACAAGGAATGGCGCTGCAATTTTCAGATCAGTTTTGTACAGGCTGGGTTTCTTGCATATACTGGCGATACCGATGGGGCATATACTGCGCCTGCAATCGCGGATTGGCCCGCTCTGGAATATTGATAGACTGAAAATACTGCCGGAACAGGTCTATGGTATCATCCTGCTGATGCTGCAACAGTTGGGCGGCATCTGCCTGAGTAAAGGGGATCAATACACTGCGCTGTAGATCATAAACCAGTGCGCAGTTTCGCTTTTCATCATGAACAATCATGTTCTGATCAGAGAAGCGCCGCTGCAAATGGGGCTGCAGCAATGGCAGCTGATTATGATCCGGCGCAAAGCAGGCGTAAAACGTAAGCGGCGCAACCTGCTGAAAACGCAGAAATCCTTTCATATGCTCAAGTTCTGTAGTTACTTTATGACGATAGTCTTCTACCTGCCGGATAACAGGATGATGCTTGGCTCGGTTGATGCCCGCCCCCTGTGCGTAGCAGAGCCGCAGATAGCGCAGCCCCAGCCAGTCGCAGTCTGGCAGTTCGCTGAGATACAGCAGATAGAGGTTGTGTAGTGTGTTTTGGGACAGCTTTTGCTGAATGGAACGATAAAGACGTTCCGCTTTATCCGCCTGGGTAGAAATGCGGTGGGGGTGGGACAGTAAGTCCGGCTGATAGTTTTGCCAACGGGTGATGGTGTAAACATCGGCATCTCGATAGGCGTAAAAGAATGCAGTCAGCAAACCGTCAAAACTGCCGTCATATAAATATGTGTTCATAAAATAGCTTCCTTTCGTAACATTTTGGACAAAAATCGGTTTCTACTGATGTGATGGGATGAAACTGATTGTAATCGGATTGCAAAGGTTGATTCCGGTTATGTTTTGTCCGTTGCATGATACTTGTTTCGTTTTTTTAATTTGTTTGCTTATGTTGAATGGCAGTGCAAACTTTTTTGTCAAAATACAGGCAGCAGATCCGTTGTGCTGTCTGTTGGGGCAGAGGCTGTTGCTTTTGCAGGGAAAAAGGCCGTTGGTTCCAGCACTTCCACATTGCTGTGAGTCTCCGCAGCCGGGTCCGAAAACAGCGTGAGCTGTTGATAAGGCGAACGGGCCTTGGGTTTCAGAGCGCGAAGTATCATTTGGGGCTGTGGGTCCTGGATCTGATAATAACGTCCCTTACAGGTGATAAAATATTGGGCCCGTTTTAATGAAATATGCATGCGGCGCAGGTCGGAAAAATCCAGTCGGCCTGTTTTGCGGGCGCTGACAATGCGTTTGGCGCAGCGGATACCTAACCCCGGCACACGGATGAGCTGTTGATAGGATGCAGTATTGATTTCTACCGGAAATTGTTCTGGGTGCCGCACCGCCCAAATAATTTTGGGGTCATAATCAGGATCAAAGTTGGGATTGCTTTCTTCCAACAGTTCATTGGCATCAAAGCCATAAAAACGCATCAGCCAATCGGCCTGGTAAAGACGGTTTTCCCGCAGCATAGGCGGCTGGGCAATCTGCGGCAGCCGGTTGTCCTCATTGATTGGCACATAGGCGGAAAAATACACCCGCTTCATAGAAAATTTCTGATACAATGCGGCAGACAGCCGTAAAATCTGCAGATCGTTTTCCTGCGAAGCTCCCACAATCATTTGAGTGGTTTGTCCGGCTGGTACAAATGCAGGCGTTTTGCGGGATAAAGCCCGTTCCTGTTTTTGCTGGGTAATTCCCTGCTGGATTTGCTGCATGGGCAGCAGAATGGCTTGTTTTTTCTTTTCCGGCGCTAATAAGGCCAGAGATTTTTCTGAGGGCAATTCCATATTGACGCTGAGCCGGTCTGCCACCTGTCCTGCCCGCTGGATCAGCAGGGGATTGGCGCCGGGAATGGCTTTCAAGTGAATATAACCATGAAATTTATGCTGATAGCGCAATGTTTCCACCACTTTTACCAGTAGTTCCATGGTGTAGTCTGCCGAACCGATGATGGCCGAACTGAGAAACAATCCTTCGATATAATTGCGGCGATAAAAATTCATGGTAAGCGTCACCAGTTCGTCTACCGTGAAGGCCGCTCGCGGTCTGTCATTGGAGCGTCGGTTTAAGCAGTAAGCGCAGTCGTAGATGCAATGGTTGGTCATCAGAATTTTTAACAGCGAAATGCAGCGGCCGTCGGCGGTAAAGGAGTGGCAGATGCCAGCCCGTGCCGCAGAGCCCAGGGTTCCTTTCGGGCCTTGCCTGGAAGAACCGGAGGAGGAACAAGATACGTCATATTTGGCAGCATCAGCTAAGATTTTTAATTTTTCTGTTAGATTCATAGTCGTTCTCCTGTTATGATGAAACTGATTTCTATAGTGTGATAAAGTAAGATACCTTTTCAGCGCCATTGGGCAGAACCGGTTTGGCTAAAAATAAGAATATCTGTTTGTACTTATCATAAAACATTTGTTTGTGTTTTGCAAGAGGAAATGATTGGTGTTTGGAAGAAAGGAGCAATCGGTGTGAATCTGTTACAGCTTGTGTATGATTTTTTATTTCCGTTGCCGCCGGTTTGTCCCATTTGTCTGAAACGGCAGCCCAGACTGCAAATTTGTCAGGAATGCAGGGCAGAGGCATTGCAAAAACGGAGTGTGTATGGGCAGTGTCAGCGTTGTCACAGCTTTGGTGTTTGCAGTGCCCAATGCCGCACTTGCCGGGACTGGCCTGCTTATCTGACAGGAAATATTGCGCTTTGGCCCTATCAGCAAAGTTGGCAGCAGGTCATACTGGATTTTAAATTTCGCAATAAGCCCTGGCTGGCAGAGGTGCTGGCGGAAGAACTGGCGCTACTGCTGCCGGATGATTATGACATATTGGTATCTGTGCCGCTGCACCCCAAACGATTGCGGGAGCGCGGCTATAATCAAAGCACTTTGCTGGCCCGCGGGCTATCGGCAAAAAGCGGGATTCCCTTCTGGGATTGTCTGCGCCGAGTGCGGAATACGCCTCATCAAACAGGTCTAAACCGCAACCAGCGGCTGCACAATCTGGACGGCGCTTTTACATTGAAATCTGGTGTACAGATTACTGGCAAAAAGATTTTATTGGTGGATGATGTGTTTACCACCGGTTCTACGTTGCGCGCCTGCGCCGGTGTGCTGCATCGTTACGGAGCAGCGCAGATAAAAGGAATCTGTCTGGCGGCCGGACATGATTAAAGAAAGATGTTATACACAGGCAGCTGTAACTTATCCACAAATAGTGTAGATACATAATGGCTTAACCACGGGACAAGCAATTATTTATCCACAATATCCATAGATGGGATAGCATGTTCTGTTGATAATTTTTTGAAAAAATCATAATTGTAAAAAAGTTGTAAAATAAATAGAAAATGATTGCAAATTGGACAGGGAATCGGTATCATTAAATTTATCTGAATTACATTATAAACACCGTAAAGGGAAAATGAGAGGGGTATTTTTGATGAAAAAGTTTAGTAAAGTTTTTGTCGCTGGTATTATGGCTGCCAGCATGGTTTTGTTTGCAGGCTGCGGCAACGGCGGCGATGCCAATCAGGGCACAGATGCCAACGCATCTGCTGACGGAGAAGCAGTGGTATTAAAAGTTGGTACTAATGCAGCATTCCGCCCGTTTGAATATATGGATGAAGACGGAAAAACTCCAATCGGTTTTGATATTGATTTAATCAATGCTATCGCTGCTGATCAGGGTATGACTGTAGAAATTCACAATCAGGAATTTGACGGTTTGACCATGGCTTTGAGCAATGGACAGATTGATGCAGTTATTGCCGGTATGTCTGTAACTCCGGAAAGACTGGAACAGGTTGATTTTACTGATACTTACTATGATGCAGGTTTGAATATTGCTGTTGCCATCGACAATGAAGATATTAAGAGTGAAGAAGATCTGGCCGGTAAAGTTGTTGCATCTCAGCAGGGTACCACTGGCGCAGACAAATGTATGGAACTACAAGAAGCTGGCGTAGTTGCTGATGTAAAAATTCTGTCTGACATCAATATCTGCATGATGGAACTGGCAAATGGTTCTGTTGATGCTGTTGTTATGGATATTCCTGTTAACAATAAATATGTAGAACTGCATCCAGAAGAAACCAAAATTGCTGCTCAATTTGTAGTGCCGGAAGGTGAAGAAGAACAATTCGCTATCGCTGTTGCCAAAGGCAATACCGAATTGTTGGATAAACTGAACACAGGTTTAGCCAATGTAAAAGAAAACGGTACCTTTGACGAACTGTTTGCTAAATATTTTGGCACCGGTGAATAAGAATTTGTAGTTTTGTAATTTGAACAGGTTGCTGTGAAAGTCATTCTGTTTTCCTGAATCTTTTTGGGAGAATAGAATGACTTTTTTATTTTTATGCAAGGAAATTGTTGCCAGAACCTGGGGGATGCGGTATAATAATAAAAGATTTTGCATGAAAAAAGGGGTGCGTAAGGAGAATGAACGATTTTTGGTTACACTTTTGGACGTTAATGCCAAATCTTTGGCTTGGTGCAACCGTTACAATTAAAATTACAGCCATTGCTGTTTGTATGGGTATGATTATTGGGATGTTCATGGCGCTGTCCAAGTTAAGCAAGGTATGGGTGCTGCGGATTATCTCCAATGTATATATTGAATGTCTGCGTGGTACGCCGTTGTATGTACAGATTCTGTTATTCCACTATGGGATTCCGCAGGTCATTCGTTCCTTTACTGGACAGCAGTTTTATTTTGATGTAATGACAACAGCCATTATCGTTTGCAGTTTAAACAGCGGTGCGTATATTGCTGAAATTTTCCGTTCCGGGATTCAGTCCATTGATAAAGGACAGATGGAAGCAGCTCGTTCATTGGGTATGCCGCATAGCAAAGCCATGCAGTATATCATTCTGCCGCAGGCAGTAAAACGGGTAATTCCGCCATTATGTAATGAATTTATTGTTTTGTTGAAAGATACCTCTCTGCTGGCAGTAATCGGGGTAACAGAAATTATGAAAACAGGTCAGTTGTATACATCTGTTCACATGGTTCCCTTCCCGACTTATATCGGTGTAGCCTGCGTCTACCTGATTTTGACCTTCACCATTTCCCGTGTAGTCAATTATGTAGAAAAAAGATGGCATATGAGCGGCAGTAATTAAGGGGGACAATCATGATAGAAGTAAAAGATCTGCATAAAAGCTATGGTAAATTGAATGTATTGCAGGGTATTACAGAAACCATTCAGGATCAGGAAGTTGTTTGTGTGATTGGTCCTTCCGGTTCCGGCAAAAGTACCTTTTTACGTTGTTTGAATTTGCTGGAAACGCCAACTTCCGGTGTTATCACCATCAATGGCGTGGAAATTACCGATCCTAAAAATGATGTGAATAAAATTCGTGAAAATTTGGGTATGGTTTTTCAGCGGTTCAATTTGTTTCCGCATATGAGTGTGTTGGATAATATTACACTGGCGCCTATCAAGGTGAAAGGCATGAACAAGGCTGAAGCTGAAAAGACAGCCATGGAATTGCTCAAAAAAGTGGGCCTGGTAGATAAGGCCAATGCCTATCCGGATAATCTGTCCGGTGGACAGCAGCAGCGTGTAGCCATTGCGCGGGCCTTGGCCATGCAGCCGGCCATTATGCTGTTTGATGAACCTACTTCGGCGCTGGACCCGGAAATGGTAGGCGAGGTGCTGAATGTAATTCGGGACTTAGCGCAGGAAGGCATGACCATGGTAATCGTTACCCATGAAATGGGTTTTGCCCGGGAAGTTGCCGACCGCGTGTTGTTTATAGACGGCGGTAAAGTCTTGGAACAGGGCACTCCGCAGGAACTGTTTCAAAATCCGCAGCAGGAACGAACCAAAAGCTTTTTGGCGAAAGTGTTATAGAGATAAACAAATAGATATTCCAATAGAAACTGTCATTGTTATAATGGCAGTTTTTTTGCTTTTCTATTGTTTGGTGTGAAAGATTGTGCAGTCGGTTATCCTATCTTTGCCTATCCTTCAGTTTACCCCACCAGAAAGGCGTGGGGCAGAGGACACCAACTTGTTTGTTTCTTTCGCTATGGACTGTGTCCAGCTCAATGAAAACAAACTGCGTTGCTGACCGCCGCAATTCAGAATTTTGGCAAAGGATAGGTCAGCCTTATGCACATAAGTCAGGGAGATGTTTTGTTGCCGTTGTCGACATTGAAGCGGACAGATGCGCAGTCTGTCTAGCCGAATTGGACGCAGTCCAAACTGAGGCAGACCGACAAGCAGATGTCCACTGAAGGAGGGCAGGCAACAAACAGCCTCCCGACGATGGAACATTGCAAAACAAGAATGTTTCACGTGAAACATCGTTATTAACCAAATGAATCGCAAAGGTGGATGACGCTGTTTTTTGTGAGCGTGAATCAATAGAATGCCGTATGTACAAATATATTTCCTGAAAAATAGTGCATACTAAAAAAATACCAGCTTAGGCGGCAGTTCCGATGCCGTGCAAGCTGGTATTTTTCTGCAAAGTTGCAAGAATTCACTGAATTCTGTGCATGTGGTGGGTAATACTGACTTGCTGAAGGTCGGTATTACAATGCTTGTGTTTGATTGAAAAGATATTCGGACGGTGTATCCTGCATACAACAATCTGATATTTTGCGCTCCTACGTACAAAACGGCAGTTTGTTGTGTGCTGACCAGATTTTGCTGGTACGTATCTTGTGTTTATATAATACTATAATAGTTAGCTATAGTCAACTATGAAAAGCAAAAACAAATCATAAGGAAAATTTTTAGAAATAATTAGCAAAAAACGGGTATAATGAATATGAAAAAAACGGTGCAGATTTATTTTTCAGAAAAAAGAAGACGGCATGAAACTTTCTTTTGCTGGTATCTATCTAACTCAATGCAGCTGCGAAGGAGGAATCGAAATGAAAGAAAAAAATGAAGTATTGATTGAAACGCAATTAATTGCCGATTATAAAAAGTTATACAGGCTGGCCTACAGTTATGTGCACAATGAAAATGACGCGCTGGATATTGTACAGGAAAGCGCGTACAAAGCAATTAAAAACAGTTACACATTAAAGAATCCCCAATATGTGGGAACATGGCTTTACCGGATTGTCATCAATGAATCCATCAGCTTTTTGCGCAAGCATAAGCAGCAGCTGGTGGAGCTGTATGAAGCCGACGGCGAAACGGAGGATCAATATACCGATTTTGACTTACGGCAGGCATTGAATAGCCTGGACCCTTTGGATAAAACGGTGGTGGTGCTGCGATTTTTTGAAGGTATGCAGCTGAACCAGATTGCCGAGGCGATGGATGAAAATCTGAATACAGTAAAGAGCAGATTGTATCGCTCATTAAAGAAACTAAAATTATCTTTGGCGAAAGAAGGAGTGGAGTCTATATGAACAGACAGGAGCAGATGGATATGTTAAAACAGGAATATCAACAGATAGAGGTGCCGGAGGAAGCACTAACCCGATTACAGGCCGGTATTCGCAAGGCAAAGCAGGAACAAGCTGCAAAGAAACCTGTGAGAGGCAGACACTTGGCGCAATGGGCAGCTGCAGCGGCTGTATTGACTCTGGTGGCGGTGCCCAATATCAGTCCGCGGGCAGCTGTAGCCATGTCCGACATCCCTGTGCTGAAGCAAGTAGTGCAGATTGTCACACTTCATAAATATGAGCAGGCGGATGACAGTGGAAATTATCTGGCTCATGTAGAAACGCCGCAGCTGAAAGCCCAGGGTGATGCCAAGCTGCAGAGCAACGTAGGGGAAATCAATGGGCAGGTGCAGACCTATGCCAATCAGATGATAGCCCAGTTTGAACAGGAAATGGAGCAGCAGGGCGGTGTGTACGGATTGGACATTGACTACACTGTTGTGACCGATACCGATCAGTGGTTCGCCTTGGAGGTCAATACAGTGGAAACCATGGCAAGCGGAGTTCAATCGTTAAAATATTATAATCTGAACAAAGAAACGGGAGCCTATATGCAGTTGGCTGATTTATTTCCGCAGGATGTAGACTATGTGGCAGCAATCAGCGCCCAAATCAAAGAACAGATGCTGCAGCGTATGGCTGAGGATGAAAATCAGGTTTATTTTATCAACAGCGATATGCCTGAAACTGATTTCAAACAAATTGCAGCGGATCAGAGTTTTTATATCAATCAGCAGGGACAGCTGGTCATTTCTTTTGATGAGTATGAGGTTGCGCCTGGTTCTATGGGAACACCGCAATTTATTGTGGATATGACAGCATTGCAGAAGAACTAATCGCAAATCGTTTTATTAGTGGAGTGAGGGGCATTTCCTGTCGGTAAGCAGGAGATGCTCTTTTTCCATTGTCTTGTGTGAAAGATTGAGTGATCGGCTGTCCTATCTTTGCCTATTTCTTGTTCAAGCAAGTACGCTGTTGGTCTGTACTTTGCCGATTCCTCAGTGGCGCTGGATAATCGCTGAAATGTCTGCCTCAGTTTGGACTTCGTCCACTTTGGTTCAGACATTTGGCGCGATAATCCATCCCAATTCGGAATATACGGCAAAAGCAAACCAACGTTTATGTGCGTAAACCAGGCAACAAACAGTCTCCCGACAATGCAGCATTACCAACAATGGAAATCTGTTTAGTTGTATTGACAGCATTTTTTTATAAAGCTGTGATTTGGAAAATCAGCATGTATCATGTAAAAGTTTTTGCTTGACAAACAGGAAAAACCTGCTATTATGATAGTGTACTACTTAAAATAATACAGATGATACACAAGGGAGTGAAGCTATGATACTGATTGATTATAAAAGCCGAAAACCCATTTATGAACAAATCATTGACAATGTAAAAGAATTGATTGTTTCTGGCGTGTTGGAGCGGGATGAGCAGCTGCCGTCGGTGCGCCAGCTGGCGCAGGAGCTGGCCATCAATCCCAATACCATTCAGAAGGCCTATGCCGAACTAGAACGGCAGGGTGTTATTTATTCTTTGAAAGGGCGGGGCAGCTTTGTGGGCAGCAGTCTGAATGAATTGCGCAGTGTGCAGCAGGCTGCATTGCTGGAAGAAGTGGCCCAGCTCAGCGGCGTATTGTGTCAGCTGGCCGTAGAGCAGGAGACAGTTTGCGCTGTGGTGCGGGAAGCATATCAAACACAGAGGGAGGCAAAGAACCATGATTGAGGTAAAAGGACTCAGTAAAAAATTTGACCAGATTCAGGCATTGCAGCAAGTGTCTACCCAGATTCAGAAGGGCTCTATATTCGGACTGATTGGTTCTAACGGCGCCGGTAAGTCTACATTTTTGCGGCTGCTGGCCGGAATTTATCGTCCAGACAGCGGAGAAATTTTTATTGACGGTCAGCCTGTATATGAAAACGAAGCGTTAAAACAGAAAATTTTTTATATCTCCGATGATCAGTTTTATTTTCCAAACAGCAATATGGAAGAAATGGCGCGATATTATGCAACCATTTACCAGCAATTTTCTTTTGATAAGTTTGAAAAATTGACCCAGCTGTTCCGGTTGGACAAAAAGCGGAAGCTGAATACTTTTTCTAAAGGGATGCAAAAGCAGGCGCATATTATTCTGGCCTTATCCTGCCAGCCCGATTATCTGCTTTGTGACGAAACCTTTGACGGTTTAGATCCGGTTATGCGGCAGGCAGTGAAACGATTGCTGGCAGAGGCTGTGCTTGACCAGCAGCTGACCCCTGTGATTGCGTCGCACAATCTGCGGGAACTGGAGGATATTTGCGACCATATCGGGCTGCTGCATCAGGGTGGCGTTATCTTTGAGCGGGAGCTGGATCACCTGCAGAGCAACATTCACAAAGTGCAGTGTGCCTTTACAGCACCAAAACAGCGGCAGGATTTTGCCGATTTGGACATTGTTACCATGGAGCAGCAGGGGAATTTGTCCATTCTGGTTGTGCGGGGCGACAGCCAGCGCACCGAGGCCTGTATGAAAGCCATGCAGCCGCTGTATTATGAATTACTGCCATTGACCTTAGAAGAAATCTTTATCACCGAAATGGAGGTGCTGGGCTATGACATCCAACAACTCATCTATTAAACAATCCCACAAGCAAAAAAGCAGCTTACTGCTGCACAGCTGCCGCAGCTACTGGTGGCTGGTGGTAATCTGTGCAGTTGTGTACGGATTTGCCGGACCAGTATTTACCTTATTGAATATCAGTGATATTTTGTCGCCTTCCACCAGCAATTATCTGGCCAGCGGGACAGAAGAAATGCTGCATCAGCAGCATTTGGAAAGCATTGCAAAATATCTCAGTGCGGAAGCCTTTATCTTTTTATATGCATCTGCCGTTGTGTTGGCGGCAGTGATTGGCTGCGTGATGTTCTTTTATTTACAGCAGAAAAAACAGGTCAACTTTTATCACAGCCAACCCATTCATCGCACCAGATTATTTTTGAACCAATATATTACCGGTTTGATCGTCAATGTAATTCCGTTGGTGGTTATGATCGTCGTTATGGTGCTGATGGTGATGGCCTACGGTTTGGGCGGCGCATTAAATATGGCAGCGATATTGCAGCATGGTGTGTATTTGCTGCTGCTGCTGTGGGCCAGCTACAGCATTGCCCTTTTGGCAGGACAGTTGACCGGCACCATTTTGACTCAGATTGCGCTCAATGCAGTATTACACTTTTGTGTGCCGGTAGCGGCGTATCTGGTTAACTTGTTGTGCAATACCTTTTTATCCACTTACAACGGCACCTTTGACTGGGTTACACCGGCGTTGAATCTTTCTCCATTGTGCGCTGCGTTTACCTATTTGGATATATTGCCTTACAGCACCGATGGTGTGATGACCATTGTTCCCATGTCCGGTGTTATGATAGCGGCGCAGCTGGCCATTGCCGTTGGATGCAGTGTATTATCCTGGGCACTGTATCAGAAACGGGCCAGCGAAGCAACCGGCAAGGCGTTGGTGTATAAAGCCAGTGAGCCGTTGCTGAAAGCGTATCTGATGTTTGTTGTATCCTTGACAGCGGGCATGATTTTTATGGTGATTGGCAATCGCTTATTCTTCTATTTTGCGGTAGTCAGCTTTGCCATTCTGACCCATATGACCTGCGAGGTTATCATTCAGCGGGACTTTAAAGCCATGGTTAAGCACTTGCCCCAATGCGGTGTGATTTTGGTTCTGATTTTGGCAGTGGTCGGTCTGTTCCGCTTTGATGTTATGGGTTATAACAGCTATCTGCCGGCACCGGAAAAGGTAGAAAAAGTATCGCTGGAACTATATGAGGAAGCGTTCATGCCTGATGATCTCCCGCTGAATGACAACTATAGTCAGGATGCGCAGGTAAAAGAGCAGGTTTATCAGCTGTTGGAGCCAATCATTTACGGCAAACTGTATCGGGATGCCGAACAAGATCGATATATCTCAACAGGAGATGAGGATACTACCTCCATTGAAGTATCTTACGTTTTAACCAATGGCAAACGGGTGTCCAGAACTTATGATAATGTGCCGCGCAGCGCCATAGAGGAAAACTATGCAGCGCTGTATAATCAGCCGGCTTATCGGGAAGCCGACTATAAAGCAGTGCTGACATTGCAGCCTGAGTGGATTCGTGAGATATCAGTAGATGGTCAGGATATAGCCGGGAACCGCTGGGAAGGCGTTGCCATCAAACGGGAAAATGGTGTAATCGTTCCATTGAATGCCAGCGGTGATGCTCCCGCTAATCAAAAACTCTACACATTCGCCAGTCAATTTTTACAGGCCTACCAGCAGGATTTGCGGGATCGCTCCTTTGAAACATTAACACAGGCAGGACGGTACAGAGTGGAACTGAGCATTCCCTATGAAGAAGATGGACGCACCATGTGGCCCTATTGTCAGCTGACTGTGTTTACAGGGGATAAACGGACTGTGGCTTTGTTGGATTCTCTGCAATTGGAACCGGAAACACATTATTATGATTATGAGGAAGCGCTGATGTTCCGCTGCACACAGGGTACTGTCGAAGATATCCTCGAATTGTATGCGCAAAGAGAACAACAGGCATCAGAAAATAATCAAAAATTAACGAAAGATGATTATTTGCAGCTGTTTGCTGCAGGTAAGGCCGTCTTGCTGGGCAGTGTAGAAGGCAGTGAGCAGGTTGCTGCTTTTGCGAAACAAATGAATTTGATGTCCTCGAAGTATTTGTTTACCCAGATGGATGAATCTCAATTTATATTATTAAAGAGAGTAGAGGGCGGACAGGAATATTGTTCTGTGCACCAGGTTTACGCCGGAACCTCTTTTGCACCTTATTTGTAAAAACCAGGCAGAAAGGATGAATCGTATGAAAAAAACATTTCTTATATTCTTGTTGCTATCGGCGCTTTTGCTTTCTGCCTGCGGTCAAAAAACAGAGGCGATGGCGCTGCCTGCTGAAAACGAAGTACATTTGGTGATGGTAACGGCCAAGCAGACCATTGCGGTGCATACCAAACAAGAATGGATTACCCAGTTTATGACTGCTGTGGCCAATGCAGAACCCGCCGCTGCTTCATCTCTGCCGGAGAAAACCGATGAAGACTGTATCAAAGTGGATCTGATTTTGAAAGCAGGAGAAGAAAGTACCATGTTCTTTTACCAAAACGGTGAAAACTATTATGTTCAACAACCGGAACAAGGCACTTATCAAGTGGGAGACGCTGCCATGAAGCTGATTCGCATTTAACGGCTGAACGGAATTGTACCGGTCGGCGAGCGTCATTGCAGATACAAAATAAAAAGCTGGTGGTTGTATGTATAATACAGCCATCAGCTTTTTTTGTTGTGTTGCGTATAGTGCAATGGAAAAATATGTTTTTAAGCTATATATTTGAGAAAATATCTCAAATAATGTTTACAAAAATGAAAAATAGAATATAATAAAGATATAGACAGCAGGAGGTGGATAGTATGTTATGTCAATTTACAGTTAAAAATTTTAAGAGCATAAGGGATGAAATGACGTTTGATATGCAAGCAACAGCAATATCTGAGCATGAAGACAGAGTGATCAGAGATACAGATGGTGAATTGTATTTGCCGGTGTCTGCTATTTATGGGCCGAATGGCGGAGGAAAGTCGAATGTGTTGGAATCATTGCAAATATTGGCAGCGAAAGTATTACGTCCATTGTATGCAACGGATGATAATCGTGATCATCTTTTTCGAATGAAAAAGGTAGCAATAGAACCATTTGCATTTGGGGCAGTTGAAAAAGAAAGTCCGACTGAGTTTGAACTTTTCTTTCGCACAGAGCTTGCAGAATATCGCTATATCTTAAAGGTAAAAAAAGATATTGTTATCTATGAACAGCTTGACCGAGTAAAGCTTGACACCGGGAGAAAATCCGCTTTGTTTGAACGAAGTGCGGATAAAATCGAACTGAAAGGTGTTTTTGCCAAGTTTAAAATCAGTGATGAACTTTCCGGAACATTACCGCTACTTTCCTATCTTGGCATTACCTATAAGAAAAATGAAGTGGTGAAAGATGTAATTGACTGGTTTGAGTTTGGAATTAATTTTCTGAACTATGGTAATCCAATACAAGAACTGCGTATGGCAGTTGCAAATTCTGATGATGTAAAGCAGCTGGTGCTTAAAATGATTCAGGAAATGGACTTGGATATCGTAGATTTCCGAATAGAGAAAAAAGAAAACGACCGAATAGAAGTATTCACCACCCATAAAGTCGGAGAATATGAAACAGAATTAAATTTATCAGAGGAATCCAGTGGGACAAAAAAATTATTTGGACTATTACCTTTTATAGCAACCAGCTTGTTAGAAGGAACAACTTTGGTAATAGATGAATTAGATGCAAAACTGCATCCTGTATTGCTGCGCCATATCATCATGCTTTTTAATGATATGGACATCAACCGCAAAGGCGCACAGTTAATTTTTACATCGCATGATTTATCTACCATGAACAATGAAGTATTCCGTAGAGATGAGATTTGGTTTGTAGCAAAAGGAACCAGACAGAATTCAAAACTGTATTCGTTGGTGGAGTTTAAGAATGATAAAGGTGAATCTGTCCGCAAAGATGCCAAATTTGATAAACAGTACCTCGAAGGTAAGTATGGGGCTGATCCATACCTCAGAAAGCTGATAGATTGGGGGAAAATGAATGCCTAAAAAAGCTGGTATGGAAGATTGGAAGAAAAAACGGCGTCAGGAGTATCTGGAAAAGAAAGAATATCGTTATTATATTTTTTGTGAAGGGCAGCAGACAGAACCAAGATACTTTGAAGGATTTAAACGGCTGATAGAAGAGAATCCTATCTATCGTGATATGGTCCTGATTGAAATAGAACCTTGCCAGGCAGAAACGTTGCGTGTAATCGGTATGGCTGAACAGTATGTGAATAAGAATAAAATCCAAAAAGGTCAGATTTGGTGTGTTTATGATAAAGACAGCTTTCCGGAAAGTGATTTTAATGGTGTTGCGGACAGGGCAAAACGGTTAAATCAGAAAAATCCTGATTTGCAGTATCATACAGCATGGAGTAACGAATGCATTGAGTTTTGGTTTTTATTACATTTCGCTTACTACACATCAAACAACCACCGGACAGAATATATTCGTTTCTTGAATGATAAATTTCAGGAATTGGGATTGGATAAGTATCAGAAAAACATGAAAAATATTTTTGATATATTGCTGGAGAATGGCAGTCCAAAAATGGCAATACGATATGCGAAACGTATCATGAAGGACGGGCAAGGTAAAACACCGTCAAAGATAGCACCGGGAACGAAAGTATATGTGTTAGTAGAGGAATTGGCGAAGTATTTACCGGAAAAAATGAAAGAAAAATTTATGGAAGAAGATTGAAACGTGTATACTTAGGTCTGTCTTAGATTACTACGCAGATACAAAATAAAAAGCTGGCGGTTGTATGTATAATACAGCCATCAGCTTTTTATTTTGTGTTTGTTTGAAATTTTTGCCCTAGTCTTCTAAACCAAAGAGCCGTTTGAATTTTCCGTTTTGGTGCAGGTCAATAATATTGTCATAGCCGCCTAAAAAATTATCGTCGACAAATACCTGGGGCAATGTGAGAAAACTGGTTTCGTCCTGCAGCATTTTTAATACTTCCGGATGTTCCGAGGTATTGATTTCTTTAAATTCGACTCCCTGCCGTTTTAAAAACAGTTTTAATTGCAGGCAGTAAGGGCAGCGGTTCATGGTATATACAGTCACTTCTTTTTTCGCCATGGTTATTTTATCCTCCAGTATGATGAATTACAGTATGCTTCTGTTGTCATTGTACTACAAGAAAGAGGGAATTGCTAATAAAATATTTTGACAGGGACAATAAACAGGAATAGGTTTCTTTTTTTTGCCAAAACAGGTATGATGGTATGGAAGAGAACAGGAGGCGATGAGAATGCTGGTTATTTTGTCACCGGCTAAAAATATGCGCAGGGCAGGGCGGGATGATGTAACATTGCGCAAACCTATGTTTCGGCAGCAGACAGAGGAACTGGCCGCTGTTTTGCGGCAGTACAGCCATTTTGAGCTGGAATCGCTGATGAAAATCAATCCCAAGCTGGGGCTGCAGACTTATTGTTATTATCAGGAGTTTGACTGGGCGCAGCAAGGGCTGCCGGCATTGCTGGCCTATGACGGTCTGGTGTTTAAGCAGCTGCAGGCGGAAACGTTCAGCACCGCAGAATATTTATATGCTGATGAACACATCCGCATTCTCAGCGCTTTTTACGGTATGCTGCGTCCTTGCGATGCAATGCAGCCATATCGGCTGGACATGCTCTGTCCTTTAAAAATAGATGGTAAAAATCTATATCAGTATTGGGGTGCGCAGATTTATCAGCAGCTTTTTGCCGATGGGCAGATCGTCATCAATCTGGCATCGGAAGAATACAGCAAATTGGTCAGCCCCTGGCTGCAGCCGCAGAATCAGATGATTACGGCGGAGTTCCGCACCATGCGCAAAGGCAAGCTGCGCACCGTTACCACCTCGGCTAAAATGGCGCGGGGGCAGATGGCGGGCTGGATTGTCCGTAACGGGATTGATACGCCGCAGGCGTTGCAGCAATTCACCTGGAATGGCTATCACTATGTGCAGGAACTATCAGATAGAAACAGATATACATTTATTCAGAATGAAACAGGAGGAATGTAATATGGTATTAGAAGCAGGCATGAAAGCGCCAGATTTTACACTGCCGGATAAAGACGGCAACCAAGTATCTCTCAGCGATTTTGCAGGAAAGCGGGTCGTTGTCTATTTTTATCCCAAAGACAGCACGCCGGGCTGCACCCGGCAGGCATGCGCCTTTGCCGCAGCCTATGAGGAATTTGTCGATTTAGATGTGCCGGTGATTGGTATCAGTAAAGACAGCGTCAAATCCCATCAAAATTTTGCCGCCAAACAAAATCTGCCCTTTATTTTATTGTCCGATCCGGAACGGCAGGCCATAGAAGCTTATGGTATATGGCAGGAAAAGAAACTGTATGGGAAAGTGTCCATGGGCGTGGTGCGCACCACTTTTATCATTGATGCAGCAGGCAATATTGAAAAAATATATCCAAAGGTAAAGCCGGATACCAATGCGGCAGAAATTTTGGATTATCTGAAGGGGAAACAGTGATGGCAGAACAACAGGGGTTTGAACAATATGGTTTGGATGATAAAATTGTACAGGCATTGCAGTTGCTGGGTATGACGCAGCCCACCGCTGTGCAGCAGCAGGTGATTCCTCAGGTACTGGCAGGGCGGGATGTGACAGCACAGGCCCAAACCGGCAGCGGAAAAACGGCAGCCTATGCAGTTCCGTTATGCCATCTGGTGGATTGGGATGAAAATAAGCCGCAGGTTATGATTTTGACCCCCACGCGGGAACTGGCTATGCAGGTGCAGCAGGAAATTTTAAATATCGGTAAGCTGAAACGAATCAAAGCGCCTGCTTTATATGGGAAACATTCTTTTCGGCAGCAGGAGCAGGATCTCAAACAAAAATCGCATATGGTGGTAGGCACGCCGGGCCGCATTTTAGACCATCTGGAGCGGGGCACGTTATTTACAGGCTATATAGGATATCTGGTGATTGATGAAGCCGACGAAATGCTGCATATGGGCTTTCTGGAGCAGGTGGAACAGATTTTATCTTATCTGCCGGAGGACAGAGTGACGCTGTTGTTTTCCGCCACCATGCCCAAAGAGGTGCAGCGGCTGGCAGAGCAATACCAGAAAAATCCGCTGCAAATCCAGATTGCAGGAGAGCCCATCAGCAGCCGCAAAATCGGGCACAGCTATTATGATTGTACAGAGCGGGATCGTTTAGAATTGCTGCTGGAATTATTGAAGGTGTACAATCCGGACAGCTGCATCATTTTTGCCAATATGCGGGTGCAGGTGGAAGAAATTTATGACGCTCTGTGGGACGATGGCTTCAGCTGCGCCCGGCTGCATGGCGGCATGGAGCAGTGGGAACGCACCGAGGTGATGCGGGACTTTAAAAAAGGACGATTCCGCTATCTGGTGGCTACTGACGTAGCGGCCCGGGGAATTGATGTAGAAAATATTTCTCTGGTGGTAAATTATGAATTACCGCCGGAGCAGGAAACCTATATTCATCGCATTGGCCGTACCGGACGGGCCGGTCAGTGCGGCACAGCCATTTCTTTGCTGGAATCTTGGGAACACAGCGAACTGCAGCGCATTGAAGCATTGCTGCAGCAGTCCATTGAGCAGAAGGAAGCCCCCGATGCGGACACCGTTGCCGCTGCGGAGCAGGCTTTTCGGGATAAAATGGAGCAGGAACCGGAGGCCAAGGGGCAGAAAACTGCAGTGCTGCATGAACAGATTCTGAAGCTGCAAATTGCTGATGGCAAAAAAGCAAAAATCCGTCCGGTAGATATTGTGGGCACCATCTGCGCCATTCCCGGTGTGGAGGCCGCCGATATCGGCGTGATTCATATTCTGGACTGGACCAGCACCGTAGAAATCTTAAACGGAAAGGGCCTTTTGGTGCTGCGCGCATTGCAGACCAAGCCCATTAAGGCAAAGATACGAAAAGTGACCAAGGCAAAATTTCAGGGAGACATATAATCGGGGAAACAGCATACAATACAATATACCGCAAGATGGTCTCATTTTTTGTTGTAGGAAAAAAACAACAGGGCGCAGTGAATTCTGCGCTCTTTTCTATTGCAGAAATGGTGGAATTGGGTATAATAAAATATAAGATAAATTAATACAAGGAGTGAGTAAATATGAATATACAGAAAGTGTCTGCCATTTATTTCAGCCCCACCGGTCATACCCGGGAGCTGGTAAAGTATATTGCCGAATCTTTTGCGTCCGGCGTGCAGTTTTATAATCTGACCAGTTATGAGCAGGGTGTGCTGCAAAAAAGTTTCTCGGCGGAAGAATTGGTTGTGCTGGGTGTTCCCGTGTACGGCGGACGGATTCCGGCATTGGCTGCAGAACGAATGGCGCAGCTGAAAGGGCAGCAGACGCCTGTGATCATTTTGGTGACCTATGGCAATCGGGATTATGAAGATGCGCTGTTAGAGCTAAAAACAATTTTGGAAGAAAAGCAATTTGTTGTAGTTGGAGCGGCGGCTCTGGTTACCGAACACTCCATTGTGCATGAGGTAGGGTATGACAGACCGGATAAGCGGGATTGGCGGCAAATTGATGAATTTGTCAGTCAAATAAAAATTAAACTGGATAAAGCCCGGGAAGGGCAGGCGCTTTCTCCCATTCATGTAAAAGGGAATCAGCCGTTTAGAAACTATAATGGCATTCCGCTGAAGCCAAAAGCAAACAAAGAATGTGTCAGCTGCGGCTTTTGCGCGCGGGAATGTCCGGCCCATGCCATTGATCCGGCTCATCCGCGCAAAACCGATAAAAAACGCTGTATATCCTGTATGCGCTGCGTTACCTATTGTCCGCAGCAGGCGCGGTATGTCAATAAACTGCTGATGAAACTGGTTGCTTCTAAATTGAAGAAATCCTGCAGCCAACGGCGGGAAAACGATTTCAGCGTATAAATGCATCTGTTTTTTTATATAGCAGGATAATTGTGGTTTAAAATGACAGGGAACAGGGTAAATATGATACAAGTGAAAAAAGCTGCTGACAGCAGCAATTACCATTGATTGTATTTACAGGAGGACATTATATGGCTGAATTAAAAGGAAGTAAAACCGAACAAAACTTAATGACTGCTTTTGCAGGCGAATCCATGGCGCGCAATAAATACACCTATTTTGCTTCCCAGGCAAAAAAAGACGGTTATGTGCAGATTGCAGAAATTTTTGAAGAAACTGCTGCCAATGAAAAAGAACACGCAAAAATGTGGTTCAAATTATTATGCGGCGGCTCTATTCCTGCCACAATGGAAAACCTGGCAGCGGCAGCAGCCGGCGAAAATGAAGAATGGACCCAGATGTATGCAGAATTTGCCAAAGTAGCAAAAGAAGAAGGCTTTGACCAGATTGCAGCATGGTTTGAAGGGGTAGCAGCCATCGAAAAAGAACACGAAGAACGCTATCTGAAATTATTGGAAAACGTAAAAGCAGGAAAAGTATTCAAAGCAGAAGAACCGGTAAAATGGCACTGCGGCAATTGCGGTCATGTTTACGAAGGGACAGAAGCTCCGGGTGTATGTCCTGTATGCAACCATCCACAGTCTTATTTCCGCGTAAAAGCTGAAAACTATTGATGCTTAAGACAGCGGCGTGCAGCGGTTGTCGCTTGTTGAGTATGATAAAAAAGTAAAAAAGAATGTAAAATAAAACAGCATGGTAAGAAATTTTTATTTTTCTGCCATGCTGTTTTTTCTTATCGTCTGTTTTTTATAACCAGGAAAAGCCGCAGAAAATCATCGTAATCATGATGATCTTTTACGGCTTTTTAGATGTTAGGTGAAATATAACTTATTTCTCGTCTTTTACAAAGATGAATGTCAGGATAAGGGCGATGAACATCATTGCCGCTGCGCCCAGATAAGCCATGTTGATCCCGTGAATTTGCGCAGGGATAGAGGCCGGGTCAATAGAAGATGCAACCACGATGGACATCACAGTGATTAAGACTGCAGTACCCAGAGAGCCGGCAACCTGACGGAACGTGTTGGCAATGGCAGTACCGTGGGCGATGACTCTGTTTTCCAAAGCATTGATACCCCAGGTGTTAATTGGCATATTCACCAGCGATAACCCGATCATACGAACGGTGTACACAAAGGCCAGATAGAAAATAGAAGTATTTTCGTCCATGGTAGCCATCGGCAGCGTAAAGATGGTGACAAGGATCAACCCGGGGATGGCCAGCACTCTTGGGCCGAATTTGTCAAACAGCCGTCCGCTGATTGGACTCATAACAGCCATTACAATCGAAGCAGGGAGCATAATTAAACCGGAAACGCTGGCACTGTAGCCGCGGATGGTCTGGATATAAATTGGATTTAAGATACCGCCCACTACCAATGCTGCATTGATCAGCATACTCAGAACAACCGATACCATAAATTTATGGTTGCTCAATACCCTTACATTCAGCAGCGGTTCATCCATGTGCAGCTGTCTGTGGATAAAGCAGAATAAGGCGATAGCGCCAACTGCCATGGTAATCATAACTTCCAGATTGAAACCATAAGAACCAATAGAGCTGAAGCTGTACAGCAAACCGCCGAACCCTAAGGTAGACAGGATAACCGAAGGGATATCCAGCTTTGGATTTGAGGTTTCGCCCAGGTTTTCCAGATAAAAATAAGCAACTACAATGGTCAGAATTGCCAGTGGTGTAATACCGTAAAAGAGCATATGCCAGTTGAAAGCGTCAATGACAAAACCGGCAATGACAGGACCAACGGCAGGCGCAAACCCCATAACCAACCCAATCATACCCATACCGACACCGCGGTATTTTTTTGGCAGTGTCCACAGCATAATGGTCTGCCCCATAGGCATCATCACACCGGCGCCTGCCGCCTGCAGGATGCGGGCCAGTAAAATAACCGGAAAACTGGTAGCGATGCCGGCAATAAAAGTACCGAGGGTAAAAACACCCATAGAGATAAAAAACAACTTTCTGGTTGTAAAGCGGTCTAATAAGTAAGCGGTTACAGGGATCATAATGCCGTTGACCAGCATAAAACCGGTGGTCAGCCATTGGGCAGTAGCCGCATCCACCTGCATTTCTTTCATAATACTTGGTAAAGCAGGAGCCAACAGTGTCTGGTTTAGAATTGCAATCAGGCCGCCAAAAAGCATAACCGCATTCATGATAAAATATTGTTTCGACATACCTATTTTTTCGTAAACCGTTGCCATAAAAATTCCTTCCTTCATCTAAAAAATACAGCAGAAAAAAAGAAGACCACGTTTGATCTGCCTGGTGGAGCGCAAATCAAAAATGATCAGTTTCCTGCTTTCATAGCCTGCTATCTATTATCTATGATACAATAGATATGAAAAAAGTCAACAAAAAGAACGGTAATACTATTGAATTTTCAGAATTGATTAGATATCCTTATGGATTTCCCACCGATTTACTAAGATAACTTGTTTTGGTCTGATCAATTGTAAAGAATGGCTAAAGACAGGGGCATGTAGGAGCCGGGGTAGAGAATAAAATAAAAGAATGGGGCGTATCTTTTTGGTGTTGCATTTTGAAAAATCATAGTATTTGAAAAAATGATTTGCTCCTGCCGTTGGATTCCGTTATAATAAAAAGATATGAAATGAGGCGAAAAAAGTGACAGTTCGCAAAGTAAAAAGGCGTTACCGGTTGAAAAAAACAAAACAGGCAAGAATTCAGATGGTGATTGTGCTGTTAGGCTGTCTGATTTTGCTGGGCGGGATTGTGCGGGGCATCAGCGGATTGCTGCCGGTATCCTATCTGGATGCCAGTTGTTCGCAAATTGACGGAATCCCTCTCTATACCGACTTTTTAGAACCGGATTGGCGGGGCCGCACCGGCGAAAAACATAAAATCAAGTGGCTGGTCATCCACGAGACAGGAAATCCCGCTGCCGGTACAGATGCTGCCATGCACAATCGATATTTACATAGCGTGGAGCAGAAGGATGTTCCTTTGTCCTGGCATTATACTGTCGATGATCATCAGATTTATCATCATCTGCCCGACAGCGAGCGGGGCTATCATGCCAGTGATTCAGAGGTGAAAGGCGGCGGCAACGATTGCGGCATTGGCATAGAAATCTGCGTCAATGAAGATGGCAACTATGAGCAGGCTGTGGATAATGCAGCCCATTTGGCCGCAGAGCTGATAAAGCGCTATGGCTTAGCGCTTTCTGATGTAAAGCAGCACGGCGATTTTACCAATAAAAATTGTCCGGAGCGTTTACGGGAAGGCGACAACTATGAAGCATTTTTAATAAAAATAAAAAATTATATGTAACGATACGGGAGGCAATATGATTACTGTAAATAATGTAAGTTTGAGTTTTGATGGCACAACACTGTTTTCTGATGTAAATTTAAAATTTACACCGGGCAACTGCTACGGCATTATCGGTGCCAATGGAGCAGGAAAATCTACGTTTCTGAAAATCTTATCCGGCGTGAAAGATCCAACCACCGGGGAAATTATTATTCCGGCCAATGTGCGCATGTCTGTTTTAAAGCAGGACCATTATGCCTATGATGCATTTACCGTTATGGATACGGTGATTATGGGCAATGCCCGCTTATATGAAATTATGCAGCAGAAAGACGCCTTATATGCCAAACCGGATTTCAGCGAGGAAGACGGCATTCTGGCTTCGGAACTGGAAGGTGAGTTTGCAGAGCTGAACGGCTGGGAAGCAGAAACCGAAGTGTTAAAGCTGCTGCAGGGTCTGGGACTGGAAACAGGCATCGAATACAGCATGATGAGCGCACTGGATGGGAAACAAAAGGTAAAGGTACTGCTGGCGCAGGCTTTATTCGGTCAGCCGCAGATTATTTTACTGGACGAACCGACCAACAACCTGGATATCCAGTCCATTAACTGGCTGGAAAACTTTTTGATGGACTACGAAGGAACTGTCATTGTAGTATCCCATGACCGTCATTTCTTAAATATGGTTTGCACCCACATTGTGGATATTGATTTCAAAAAAATTAAAGTGTATACCGGGAACTATGACTTCTGGTATGAATCCAGCCAGCTGATGCAAAAGCTGATGCGGGATCAGAACCGTAAAAAAGAAGATAAAATCAAAGAACTGCAAAGCTTTATTTCCCGCTTCTCTGCCAATAAATCCAAGGCTAAACAGGCAACATCCCGCCGCAAATTGCTGGATAAACTGACAGTCGAAGAACTGCCCACATCTTCCCGCAAATATCCCTATCTGGGGTTTGAAATGGACAGAGAACCGGGCAAGGAAATTTTAACGGTAGAAGGGCTGAGCAAAACAGTAGACGGTGTAAAGGTATTGAACAACGTCTCTTTCCGTGTAGAAAAAGGGGAAAAAATTGCGTTTATCGGGGACAATGAAATTGCCACCACCACCCTGTTCCAGATTTTGATGGGAGAAATGGAAGCCGATGAAGGCAGCTATAAATGGGGTGTCAGCACCAGCCAGTCCTATTTCCCGCATGACAACAGCGCTTATTTTAATGACTGCAAGCTGTCTATTTTGCGCTGGCTGGAGCAGTATACGCCGAAAGATCACACCGAAACCTATCTGCGCGGGTTTTTGGGACGGATGCTGTTTTCCGGCGACGACGTTCTCAAACCGGTAGATGTATTATCCGGTGGTGAAAAAGTACGCTGCATGCTGAGCAAAATGATGATGTACGGCGCCAATGTACTGGTGATTGACCAGCCGACCAACCATCTGGATTTGGAATCCATCACAGCGGTCAATAACGGTCTGATCGAATTTAAAGGGGTATTATTATTTGCCTCCCATGACCATCAGTTTGTGGAAACCATTGCCAACCGGATTATTGAAATCCAGCCGGAAGGCATTTTAAGCAAAGTCGGCACCTATGATGAATTCTTAGAATGGAAATATCAGAAATAAATATCAAAAATCATAAAATGATTTTAGTGAAAATACAACACAGTAAAAAAGGAAAATAGTTTTTTCGGTATATTTTCCGGCGTGTCGTATATACTAAAGGTTGTCTCACATCCAGTAGATTGGTGAGACTGTGAAGGACTTACAGTGCCAGAATGAACCAGCAAGGTATATGCCGATAGTTGGTTCGCTGTAAGTCTTTTTTATTGAATTGGATGAAAGATTATACGGTCGGCCAGCCTTATCTTTGTCGATTCCTTCGTTCAGAGATTATACGGTCGGCTTGTCCTATCTTTGCCGATTCCTTCGTTCAGAGGTTATACGGTCGGCTGTCCTATCTTTGCCCATCCCTCCGTATTTCGGACAATCTTTTGTATGTCTGCTTCGGTTTGGATTTCATCCACCTCAGCTTAGACATACGGCAAGATTGTTCGCTCTAAGTCGGAATTTTGGCAAAGGATAGGCCAGCCTTGTATGCACAAGTCAGGGAGATGTTTTGTTGCCGTCGTCGACATTGAAGCGGACAGTTTGGCCAGCTGTTCCAACCGTGGCGGACGTAGTCCGACTAAGGGGAACGGTGGTAAAACTGTCCGGTGCCCGACGCCTTTCTGGTCGGGTAGGAGGGCAGGCAACAAACAGTCTCCCGACGATGCAGCATTGCAAATAAAATTGTTTCACGTGAAACATCGTTATTAACCAAATTTAACAAACAGCAAGATTTTATCCATGGCGGCAGGGCTGGTAACAAACAGTCTTCCAACATTGTTTTATGCTGATTTGTGTTTTATGAAAAACAGAAAGATATAGGAGGAAGCAAATATGGAAGGAATTATGAAAAATATCAGCAAGGCAGAGGTTTTGGTTTTAAAAGATCTGGTAACCTATCAGGATGGTCAGGTAGTCAGCAAAACGCTGGTACAGAATAAAGCAGTCAGCGTTACCTTGTTTTCTTTTGCCAAAGGGGAAGAAATCAGCACCCACCAGTCGGACGGCGATGCCTTTGTGATCTGTCTGGACGGCGTGGGCGCAATTACCATTGATGATGAAGTGTATGAACTGCAGGAAGGGCAGTCCATCGTTATGCCGGCCAAACATCCCCATGCCGTATACGGCAAAGAAAACTTTAAAATGCTGCTGGTTGTCGTATTTTAAATCAGGCATGAATCATAATAGTTTTTGATAAATGACCGCTGGGTTTGCTACTTATTTTCAACAGTAGATAATGTTGCTGTTATTTCGCTATTATCTAATATCTCTGTCAATTCTTCTGCGGAAAGTTCTTCTATATGCCCTAATTTTGTATATGCCCATGAATTGGAACCGTAAAAAATAACAAGAGAATTGCCCGAATACAGAACAATATCTCCCGGCATCGTAACCATCTGCTCATCATTTCTGATAATATTCTGTGGCAATGTTCCAACCTGTTCAAATCCACCATACTGTTCCATATCAATCGTTAATTCTTCCTGCTCGGCTAACTGAAATAATGTTGATACAGATTCATTATCTTCCCATTTGACAGTAAGCGGGGTGTTATTTATGAATAATGTCAGTTCATTCTCTTGTGAAATATTTTCTTCATACAAAGACGCTATGGATTGATTCACAGGGGGGATACTTTCCGGTATTGAAAAGTCATTCCCACACCCTGTTGCAGCTAATATTATCATGATTAAGCTAAGTAAGGTCTTACTCATTACATTTCCTCCACATCTAACATTTTTATTATTTTTGCCGGTACTCCACCTACAACAGCATTTTCCGGCACATCTTTTGTAACAACTGCACCTGCTGCAATAATGGAGCCATTTCCAATCGTCACACCCGGAACAACCGTAGCATTTGCTCCTATCCAGACATTTTTTCCAATCACGATTGGAGCAGGGTGTAAGGTGCTGCGGTTTTTAGGCGAAAAATCGTGATTTAATGTTGCAAGAACAACATTATGTCCTATCAATGCTCCATCGCCGATCGTAATACCGCCCTGGTCTTGGAAACGACATCCGGAATTGATAAAAACATTTTTTCCAACTGTAATATTTTTCCCGAAGTCAGAATAAAACGGCGGAAACAAAGCAAATGAGGAATCAACGTGTTTTCCAATCAATTCCGAAAATAAATCCCTTATTTCTTCCGGTTCATGATAACACGCATTTAACTGCGCTGTAACCTTCATCGCTTCATTACTGATTTTGTGCATAAACTGATGTAGTTCCGAACCTCCAATGACTGCTTTACCGCAGCTTAAATGTTCTAAAAAATCACTCAAATCCATTTCCATCTCTCCTTACTCGTTTGGCTCATTTATAGTATATAATGTGTGTAAAGAAGTATCAAATACCTATATAAAATAAAACTGCATGCTTGACGAGCATATAATTAAAGTGTATCATTTTGATATAAAAAACAAGGGGGTACACATTCATGGAAGTCCGTATCTTGCGATATTTTCTTGCTGTGGCAAGGGAAGAAAGTATTTCCAAAGCGGCTGAATATCTGCATATTACACAGCCTACGCTTTCAAGACAGCTTATGGAGTTAGAAGAAGAACTGGGAAGCAAACTCTTAAATCGTGGAAAACGCAATCACAAAATCACCTTAACAGATGAAGGGATGCTATTGCGCAAACGGGCAGAGGAAATTATTGCTTTGGTTGATAAAACGGAATCAGAATTTATTGCAACGAATGAAATCATTAGTGGTGATATTTACATTGGGGGCGGCGAAACGGACGCTATGCGCTTCATTGCTAAAACCGCCCAAAAACTAAAAAAGGACTATCCTCATATTCGCTATCATCTGTTTAGTGGAAATGCAGATGATGTGACAGAAAAATTAGATAAAGGGTTACTTGACTTTGGAATCTTGATTGAACCGGCGGACATAGAAAAATATAATTATATCAAATTGCCTGTTACAGACCGTTGGGGACTTCTTATGCGAAAAGACAGCCCTCTTGCCGACAAGGAGAGAATTTTTGCGACGGATTTATTGGAAATTCCTCTCATTACCTCTCGCCAAGCATTGGTGAGAAATGAACTATCCGGTTGGAGTGGCGAGGATATTGAGAAATTAAATATTGTTGCGACATATAATTTAGTTTATAATGCGTCTCTCATGGTTGATGAGAGCTTTGGATATGCGCTGTGTTTAGATAAACTGGTAAATACATCCGAAAGCAGCAACCTGTGTTTTAAACCGCTGGCGCCACAATTAGAAGCGCACTTAGATCTTGTTTGGAAAAAACATCAAGTGTTTTCCAAAGCGGCGGAAACGTTTTTGGCAATGTTAAAGCAAGAAATATCAATTACAGAATAGCGGTCGACTGTCAATTAAATTTTAGGGGTGTTATTTGGAACAACGCATATGCACCTTAGTTCAACCGTCATTTATAAAAAATTATAAAGAATCACTGGATTTTGAATGCGCTTCCCAATGGCCAGATAGTTGTTCTGGCTTTTGGTGCGCCGTTCTCTGTCACAGTGGTTTTTTGTTTTGCGGCGCTGCTGTTTTTATTGTATAATTTAAGAATTGGTAAACTATCGTATAACATCACATATCAAAAATAGAAAGGAAGATACCCATGTTGCCAAAACCAATCTGGTTAGAAGAAGAAAAAGTCTTTTTGATTGATCAGACCAAATTGCCGACAGAGATGGACATTGTAGAAATAAAAACAGCGCAGCAGATGTGGGATGCCATTCAGCGCCTTATGGTGCGGGGCGCACCGGCCATTGGTCTGGCTGCCGCCTTTGGCGTTTATCTGGGCGTAAAAAACAAACTGGAAGAAGGAACGCTGCACAAAGATACCTTTCTTGCCGCAGTGCAGGAGGTTGGCGCTTATCTGGACACTGCACGGCCTACAGCGGTCAATCTGCACTGGGCTGTCACCCATATGGCAGAACAGGCGGAGCAGCTGCTTGCCCAAGCAGCAGACACCGTTACAGCAGCCAATTTGGTGCAAGGTTTGCTGCAGGAGGGACAGCGCTTGCTGGAGGCAGACATTGCCGCCTGCCGAGCCATCGGCGTGTACGGCGCTGATTTACTGGAGCAGGTGCCGGGGCTGCAGGCCGTATTAACCCACTGCAATGCCGGCGCTTTGGCCACCAGCATGTACGGAACCGCACTGGCACCCATGTATCTCTTGCAGGAACGGAACCATCCCATTGCCGTTTATTCCGATGAAACGCGGCCCTTATTGCAGGGCGGACGGCTGACCGCCTGGGAACTGAGCCAGAGCGGCATACCGGTAACCAGCATCTGCGACAATATGGCCGGCGTGGTGATGGCGCAGAAGAAAGTGCAGGCTGTGATTGTAGGCGCAGACCGCATTGCCGCCAATGGCGATACCGCCAATAAAATCGGCACTTACACAGTGGCAGTGTTAGCCAAAGAGCATCACATGCCTTTTTATGTGGCAGCGCCCATGTCTACCATTGACTTTGCCATTGAAAACGGCAGTCAGATTCCCATCGAGGAACGGAAGGAAGCAGAGATACGCTATTTTAACGGAAAACAAATTATCCCCGATGATGCAGCGGTGTTTAATCCCGCTTTTGATGTGACACCGGAGCGGTATATCACTGCCATTATCACAGAAAAAGGCGTTGCCTTTCCGCCTTTTCGGGAAAGTCTGGCTGCCTTGCGGGACGGCCAAAAAACACTGCCCTGCAATGCACGCAGCTTGCAGCAGCAAGTAGTGAAAGCGGCCCGGCGCATGGCGCAGGATGGATTAAGCAGCGGCAGCTTTGGCAATGTGAGCATGGCAGACCGGCAGCATGATATTCTGGCAATTACACCGTCCGGTGTGCTGTATGATGCCATGGAGGCAGAGGATATCTGCTTGCTCCATTTGGACGGCAGTGAGATAGCAGGGGTAGAGAACCGTTACAAGCCTTCTTCCGAATTGCCCATGCATTGCGCCGTTTATCAGCAGCGGCAAGATGTGCAGGCCATTATGCACACCCATGCTGCCTATTGCACTGCCTTTGCTTCCAGTGGAAAACGGCTGGGGCCGGTGATTGGCGAATTGGGCATGATTGCCCCGGGCGCAGTGCCGCAGGTGGACTATTTCCCTCCCGGCAGCGATGCCTTGGCGCAGCAGACTGCCCAGGCGCTGCAGGAGGCCAATGGCTGCCTGCTGGCCAATCACGGAGCAGTGACAGCGGCCAATACCATGGAGCGGGCCTATATGCTGGCGCAGATTTTGGAAGATGGCGCCAGAGCAGCAATTTTGGCGGCGCAGCTGGGCGAAGTGGAATACATTCCCATGGAGGAAAGCTGTAAGCTGTTTGAAAAAATGAAAAGCTACGGGCAATAGCACCTGTTTTTGCTGTATTTCATATGCTGTAACAGACAGTGAGGTGAGAGCAGCATGACATGTCGTGCCATTTATACCATACGCAATCTTTGTCCGGCAGAGCAAAGGCTGATACGGGAAACCATGCTGGAAATGAAGCAGCGCATTTTTTTGCAGCAGCTGCAGGATGGGTTTCCTACCTTTCGCCATTATGGCCTGGACTTAGGTGACGGAACCGTTGTTCATTTTCGCGGCAAGCTGGAATATATTCATGCCAACGCCTGGATTCAGCGCACCAGCCGCGCCGAATTTTGCAAAGGCGGGCGCATTTGCAGAGCCTGCGAGGTGCGGTTTGCCTTTCCGCCGGAGGAAGTGGCGCAGCGGGCCCTGAGCCAGGTTGGCTGTAAGTTTGGCGGCTATAACTTTTTATGCAACAATTGTGAGCATTTTGTAAACTGGTGCGCCTGCGGACGGCGCATATCCCGCCAGGTAATGATGCGGGAAGAATCGTGGGAGGATTTATAGTTGAAGATTTTATTTGTAGGAGATATTACAGGTACTGCCGGGTTGGAAAAAGCCCGGCAGGAATTGGGCCGTTTGCGGCGGCAGCATCAGGCCGATCTGGTGATTGTCAACGGAGAAAATGCCGCAGAACGCAACGGCATTACCGAGCAGCAGTTTCGGGACCTGCGCTTTGCAGGAGCCGATGTGATTACCATGGGCAATCACACCTGGGCAAACAGCGAGATTTATCATTTTATTGATCGGGAAGAAGCCCTTATCCGGCCCTTTAATTATCCGGCAGGCACACCGGGCCGCGGTTATACCATTGTAGATTTGGGACGAACCAGAGTGGCTGTTATCAATCTTTTGGGCAACGTATTTGTCAGCACCTTGCCATCGCCGTTTACCATGATTGACGATTTGCTGCAAGACTTGCAGCAGCAGGGCATTCGCCACATCATCATTGATTTTCACGGGGAAGCCACCTCAGAAAAAATCGCCTTTGCCCATTATGTAGACGGACGGGTCAGCGCAGTGCTGGGCACCCATACCCATGTGCAGACCGCCGATGAATGCATTTATCCAAAGGGCACAGCCTATATCAGCGATGTGGGGATGACCGGAGCGGTGGATTCGGTGCTGGGCGTTAAAACCCATTTATCGGTGCAGCAATTTGTGACCCAGATACCGGTGCGGTTTGAACATGCCGACGGCAGAGCCTGCTTGTGCGCTGTGGTGGTAGCGCTGAACGATAAAACAGGAAAAGCCGAACAAATTTCCCGGATTCAGCTTACCGGTACACAAAAATAAGAACAACTGGAAAATTTATGAAAAAAGTTTCTTCCAGAAAAAGGAATATGATATAGATTGTTGAATATAGATGATATAGCATTCAAAATAATTCTATTTTATTTCAATTTTTCAGGAGGTAACTTTTATGGAAGTATTAAAAGTTTCAGCAAAATCGAATCCAAATTCTGTGGCAGGTGCTTTGGCCGGTGTTATTCGTGAACGGGGCTGTGCAGAAATGCAGGCCATCGGTGCCGGCGCACTGAATCAGGCAGTAAAAGCAGTTGCAATAGCGCGAGGATTTGTAGCGCCCAGCGGAGTCGACTTGATTTGCATACCGGCATTTACCGATATTCTCATTGATGAGGAAGAACGCACCGCCATTAAAATTATTGTGGAGCCTCGTTAAGCAGGATTCTAAATTGCTACCCACTTTTTTCTTTATATAACAGAAAAGACTGTTGTATGGCTGTCATTTTTTTGCAAGATGACAGCGCATGCAGCAGTCTTTTTTGTATCCCTGTGATTATTTTTTTGTTTGTAGTTTTTTATTTAGAACTGTAATTTTTATTTAGAACTGTAATTTTTATTTTTGTTTGCAATTTCTATTTTTAGCCGTAAATTTCGTTTTACTTGTAATTTTATTTTAAACCATCACAAACCATCATCGTTTATTCAGCAGCCAGCACCAGTGTATGCACAGCGGCACCCAGTCTGACGCCCCATCCTTCGGCATATTCGGTTGTGTTGGGATAGCTGATGGCAATGGCCAGGCAGCCGTCACGGAACGGAGCGGTATAGCAGCTGTTTTGTACAAACAGGTTGGTGCCGTCCCAATATTGAAACGCCGTTTCGCTTAACAGCTCGGTGCTTTCGGTTGCCTGCCAGGTGCCGCCAAAGGTGGAATCATGAGTAGCGCGAAGCGGCGCCCATTGGGTATTTTCTACAGATGCAGCCCAGTCCTCCGGTGTGATGTCCGGTGTGTAGGAAACAGTGATGGTAGTAGGCGCTTCTGTTGTTTCATCATCATATACAGAGAGGAATGCATCGGTAAAACTGCCGTCCTCCAGCACTTCTCCCGGCGCATAGATGAGGGATTCGGGATCATAATACAACGCATAAAAATCCTCATGCAGGGCTTTTTGCAAAGCAACCGTTTCCTCCATGCCCTCTATGAGGATCACGCTGACCCTGGTTTCCGGCAGCTGCGCCAATGGAGATGCAGCAGACTGCTGGGCCTCTTGGTCGGTATCCTGCCCGCCGGACTGACAGCCAGTCAGCGGCAGCAGCGCCAGGCAGCACAGTAACAATAACACAGATAATTTTTTCATCATAAGAAAAACCTCCTTCAGCATCCAATATCTATCGCATTAGGTTGTAGAATTAAGTTCAGTATACCTTAGAGGGCCTGCTTTGGCAAGATTTTCCGCCTGTTGGCGCAGAAAAAGGGCGGGCAAAACGGGCAGCCCCATATCCGGATAGACATTGCGCATGATGATATGTCCTAATTGGGCATACAGGCAAAAACAATGGCAGGATGACAGAACTGCAACGGAAAAATTATGATGTCCCTGTGTTGCACTTTGGCTGCCTGTCTGGTATATATAGTGAAAGGGGAAATCAGACAGATGGTTTGGCCAACTGTCTGGGAAGGGGGCGGTGAGATGGAACAACGGCAGAGGATGATAACAGAGCAGCAAACAAATCAGCAGGAACTGACCGCAGCGCAGCCTGTGCAGCAGCATGGCGATGATGCGGTGGCAGTGTACGGTGCTATGGTGTATCGGCTGGCTTATGCGCGGCTGCAGTCCCGCCACGATGCCGACGATATTTTTCAGGAGGTATTTTTGCGCTATGTGCGGCGCGCGCCGGTGTTTGCCAGCTATGAGCACGGCAAAGCGTGGTTTTTGCGCACCACCATCAATTGCTGCAAAAATTTTTGGATGTCGGCCTGGCATCGCAGAACCACAGCGCTGACTGAGGATGTGCAGCAGGTGTTTTTGTATGACAACGAAGAAGCGCAGTTATTGGCCGATGCTTTGGCAAAGCTGCCGGTGAAATACCGCACAGTGCTGCATCTCTATTACTATGAAGGACTGACTGCCGAGGAAATCGGGCAATTGCAGCGCAGTCCGGCAGGTACGGTGCGCATGCAGCTGACAAGAGGGCGTAAGTTGTTAAAAGCAGAACTGGAGGGAGGCGAGAATCATGCGGGAACAATTTCGGAACATGAATGAGCAGATACAGCCGTCGGAGCAATTGCTGCAGGCAACCAGGCAGCGCATGGCAGAAACGAAGCCCCGCAAGTGGATACCGCGGATGCAGCGTCTGGCTGCGGCGGTCGCCTGCACATTGCTGATTTTTGCAGGTGCGGTCAATTTGTCGCCGGCCTTTGCTTCGGCGGCGGCTAAGGTGCCCATTGTGCGGGAGCTGGTGCTGGCAGTCAGTTTGGACCCCAGCATGAAAGCAGCCATTGAGCATCAGTATGTGCAGCTGGTGAAACAAAGCGACAGCCATAACGGCTATCAAATTGATGTGGAATATCTGGTGGCGGACCAAGCCAATCTGACTGTATATTATCGGATACATGGGTTGCCGGAAGAAATTGAGAACCAGTATCCGTATAAAACCAGCTTTGAACTGCTGGATGAGACAGGACAGCGAGCAGGGGACTATGCCGCAGTTTGGGATCAGGCATGGGAAAAAGATGCGCTGAGCTGCGCCAAATTCCATTTTTCTGACGATATTGTGCCGGAGCAGGTGCAGCTGGCGGTGGATATTCAGGTGGATGAGGAAGCCTTGGCCCAACTGGAACAGCGGCAAAATGGCACTTATGAATATGCCGATGAAAATGCCCAGCGCAGTGAATATGGCGAGGAAACGCCTCCCATGACCAAACTGGCCCAGTTGCGTGTGCCGCTGACCATTGACCACGGCAGTCTGTTTCAGGTGCGGACTATAGATGTGAATCAAACTGTTACTGTGAAGGGGCAGAAGCTGACCATTGAAAAGGCAGAAATTTATCCCACCCAGATGCGGGTGTACTGGCAGGAAGATCCCAATAATGACTTGTGGATTTCCGACTTGAAATTTGCTCTGCAGGGACAAAAGCATGGCCGCTGGGAAACCATCAGCAACGGTGTGTCCGGTATGGGTGAAAAAGGCATGCCGCGGCAGGCATGGCTGGAGAGCAGCTGGTTTTCTGATGAGGGGCAGTATCAGTTGGAGCTGACCCAGATCTCGCTGTTGCCGAAAGAAAGTCTGGAAGTGACCTACAATTACAGCACCGGCCAATTTACCAATCTGCCGTCCTATGTGCGGCTGAAAGAAGCGGCTCCTTGTGATACCGGGCTGTACCTGCATTTTCAGGTGCAGAGTACCGATGATGTGGTAAGTTCGGTATTTTCCGGTAAATATCTGGACAGCGGCGGCGCAGAGCAGCATATACACTCTCAGGGCGCCAGCAGCAACATGACGGCAGAAGGTGTCCCCAGCTTTGAAAACATGTTTGTGGTTAAAAATTATGAAACCGGGCCCATTACGCTGTATGTGCAGTGGGCGCCGCCGCAGCAGCTGGATGAAACGATTATCGTTCCGCTGACAGAGGCATAAACGCTAAAAAGTTTGATAACGGTATGAGCAATTTGCAGCAGTCTGCTGTTCGAGTCATTGGCACTTGGGCGGCAGACTTTTTTTGCAGATATACAGCCGCAAACAAAGCAGCAGTGTAAAAAGCTAACAGCAGCTAACAGAAAACTAACAAAAAAACTAACAGCGAACCCTATTGGTTAAGCCAAAGCTAACATAACTAACGTAATTTGGAGGGATGAGGCCCTATAGAAAAAAATAAAATAATGATTGTGTATAGTTATATAGAGATAATAATAGAGAAAATAAGAGTATTAGAGAGAATAAATCATAATAAAAAATCAGAATTATATATAAAGTAATAAAGTAATATACAAAGTTTAATAAGAAAGTAAATATAAGAAAGAAAATAAGAAAGTAATACTATATATGAAGAATCAAATGATAAAAGAAAACAAGAGATTATTTTATTATTTTTTTTCATAGAGATACCCTCAAAAGTTGTTAGCTACGTTAGCTATGTTAGTTTTTGCGTCGCAACCCTATTGGTTGACACAAATAAGTTAGCTAACAAATTAGCTAACGTAATGAAAATTTGTTAGTTTTTTTGTCGTGGTTAAACCGGAATGATAGATGGGGTGAAGGTGCAGTTTCATCGGCTTGCTGGGCAATATCTGTTGCAGCGTCCACACGCTGCTCTGGACATTTCCTGGCCTGTCCATCTTAGTCAGACTGCGTCTGCCACGATGGGACAGCCTGCAGAAATCTCCATCCAGAGGTGGACTTTCTGCAAAGAGATTGCCCTCTGGGTGATTGGGGGAGAAGGCTAATGTAAATGGCGTAACGGTATCTGCTGATAGAAAAGGGATTGTGTTTTAGGAAAGCGCTGTCTTTTTTGGGCGGTAAATTTGCACGAGCTGGAACAGTGAATGATTCGACAAATTTCTGCGATGTTGTTATAATAAACCAAGAAATAATTCAAAAAAGAGAGGGTTACGTGAATATGATAACATCGGAAGAAATTAAACGCAGATTGTGGGATGGCGCCAATGATCTGCGAGGTTCTATGGATGCAAGTAAGTATAAAGATTATATGCTGGGCTTGATGTTTTATAAGTTTTTGAGTGATAAAACTTTAGAAACTTTTCGTAAAACGTCTGGACTAGGTAAAGATGTGGATGATACAGCATTGTTGCAGGCGTATACGGAAAAGCATGCAAAATATGGAGAGCGCATTGAAAATATGATCCAGAATGTGCTGGGTTATTATGTTCTGCCGGAACATCTATATCAGCGTTGGTTACAGGATATTCGCACTGGTGATTTTGAACTGCAAAAAGTGATGGACAGCTTGAATAACTTTGAACGTACCATTGCCATTACTGGTGATTCTGATGATTTCAAAGGACTGTTTTCCACATCTATCATTGACTTGACCAATACTGCGCTGGGTTCGGATTTGAACAAACGCAGCAAGAATATAAAAGATTTGATTTTATTGTTTGCTGACCTGAACATGGTTGATCTGCAGGAAGGCGATGTTTTGGGCGATGCTTATGAATATCTGATTGGTCAGTTTGCTTCTAATGCGGGCAAGAAGGCCGGTGAATTCTATACGCCCCGCCAGGTTAGTGAAGTAATGGCGCAGATTGTAGCCAAAACTACGGAAGTATCCTCTATTTATGACCCGACTGTTGGATCTGGTTCGTTATTACTTACAGTACGAAACCATCTAAGTAAAACGGCGCAGAAAGATTTGCATTATTATGGGCAGGAATATATTACAGAAACCTATAACCTGACCCGTATGAATTTGCTGCTGCATGGTGTGCGTCCAGAAAAAATGGATATTCGCAATGGCAATACGTTAGCGCAGGACTGGCCGGAAGACCCTGCCCGTCCAAACGAAGGAGTGCAGTTTGACGCGGTGGTGATGAATCCACCTTACTCCGATAAAAAATGGAACAAACGAGAAGACAAGCCGTTGAAGGTGAGCGATCCCCGTTTTGCTGATTTTGGTGTGCTGCCGCCAGACACCAAGGGGGATTTGGCGTACCTGATGCATGGTTTGTATCACCTGGGCACAAATGGCACCATGGCTATCGTATTGCCCCATGGGGTGTTGTTCCGTGGAGCTGCAGAAGGTGAAATTCGCAAACGGCTGATTGATAAGAACTATATTGATGCTATCATTGGCTTGCCCAGCAACTTATTCACCAATACCGGGATTCCTGTTTGTGTTATTATCCTGAAGAAAAATCGCGCTTTGGATGCCCCTGTGCTGATAATCGATGCGTCCCGTAATTTTATAAAAGTGGGTAAGCAGAATGTCCTGCAGGAAAAAGACATTGCGAAAATTGTAGATACCTATGTAGCCAAGAAAACCGTTGCCGGATATAGCTTTTGTGCAGAGCGGGAGGATATTGTTGCCAATGAGTATAACCTGAATATTCCGCGCTATGTGACAGCCATTGATGAGGAAATTCCCCATGATGTGGATGGGCATTTATTTGGCGGTATTCCACAGAAAAATATTGTTGATTTGGCAGTGCTGAACGCCACGGTAAAAGATGTGTTAGCCAATGCGCTCACTCCTCTGCGTGATGGCTATGTGAAACTGAATCAGCCAGTGACAGATTTAACCGCTGCTGTGCTGGCGGACCGGCGGATTCAAAAACAGATGGACGATTTGCAGGAAAATGTACAGCAGTATATTCAAAAATACTGGCATGTGCTGCGGCAGATACATCGTGAAACAGACTTGGCTGATTTGAAAGAAACCATGCTGACAGAAAGTAAAGAACTGCTGGCAGCTTATCCTTATGTGGATGTGTATGCCGGATATCAGATTATAGCGGAGATCTGGAAACATGCGCTGAACCATGATGCAGAACTGATTATGGAAGAAGGTTTTTACAATGCAGGGCGTACCCGTGAGCCAAACATGGTGATGAAGGGCAGCGGTGATAAAAAGCGGGAGGAACAGGATGGCTGGGTAGGCGCTATTGTTCCCAATGAATTGATTGCCAAGCGTTTATATGCCGATGAACTGCAGGCCATTGAAGATATGAAAAACCGCGTGTCAGTCGTTGACGGTGAACTGGCAGAACTGGTGGAGGCCGCCAAAGAGGAAGACAGCGATGCTTACAATGCGCTGTACGAATCCTTAAAGAAAAATGAGGACGATGAACCACAAGATGCCTTTGAGCCAAAGAAAGTAAAAGCGGACTTGAAAGCTGCAACCAAAGGCAGCGGCGAATATGAATTGCTGAAACAGGTTGATCAACTGCTGACGGAAAAGTCTGATAAAACAAAAGCGGCGAAAGCGGCAGAAAAAGATTTGAAAGAAGCAGTGTATGAACGCATTGTTATGTTGACTGACGATGAAATTGACAGCCTGGTATTTGAAAAATGGTTTGGCAATACGGTAACTGCTATGCTGAATCTGATAGAAGCACCACTGAAAAAAGAACTGGCTACCTTGGAACTGTTGCAGAACCGTTATGCAGGCACGTTGTATACCATGGATGCAGAAATTGCAGCATTAGAACAGTCCTTAGCCAGCATGATGGATGAACTGGTGGTGATGTAAATGGGTGAAACAGAAAGAAAACAGCCCCAACGCCGCTTTGCAGGGTTTACCGATGATTGGGAGGAACGGAAGTTAGACGAGGTTGGAGATTTATTGACAGGTTATCCGTTTGAAAGCAATGAATTCGTAGAAAGTGGTATTCCGTTAGTTAGAGGAATGAATGTTAAACGAGGATATCTAGATATGTCAGATGAGATATGTGAATATTGGGCATCAGATAAAGGTTTAGAGATGTACTCTCTAAAGGAAAAAGATATTGTTATTCAAATGGATGGCGCACTAATTGGTAGAAGTTATGCAATGATAAAACCTGAAAATACGCCGTCTTTGCTCGTTCAGCGTGTAACTAGACTACGTTGTGACATCGAAAGTTCTGATTATGTATATCAGTGCCTGCAAAGAGGGTTTCTAGATCATATAAAAGGTATAAAAACAGAAACAGCAGTGCCCCATTTGTCATTAAATGATATACGTGAATATGTAATTCCTTTCCCCAAAAATAACGAAGAACGGGTATGTATAGGTAATTATTTCCGAAAAATTGATAACCTTATTACCCTTCATCAGCGTAAGTTGGATAAAGTAAAAGCATTGAAGGCCGCTTGCCTGGCAGAGATGTTTCCAGCAGAGGGTGAAACCAAACCCAAGCGCCGTTTTGCAGGATTTACGGACGATTGGGAACAGCGTAAGCTTTCAGAGGTAGCAACAATGCATGCAAGAATTGGATGGCAAAATTTACGAACGTCTGAATTCTTGGATAGTGGAGACTATATGCTTATTACCGGAACAGACTTTGATGATGGTGCAATCAATTATTCTACTTGTCATTTTGTAGAACGAGACAGATATGAGCAGGATAAGAATATTCAAATTAAGAATGGCAGTATTCTTATAACAAAGGACGGAACACTCGGAAAAGTGGCTTATGTTCAAGACTTATCAATGCCTGCTACCCTTAATGCGGGGGTATTCAATGTGGAAATCAAGGACGAAAAAAAGGTAGATAATAAATACCTTTTTCAATATCTCAAGGCACCGTTCTTAATGGATTATGTTGGTAGAAAAGCAACTGGTGGGACGATAAAGCACCTTAACCAAAATATACTTATTGACTTTCCTGTTTTGATGCCAAACAAGGCGGAACAAGAAGTAATAGGTATATATTTTTCAAGTCTCGATCACCTTATCGCCCTGCATCAGCGTAAGCTAGAAAAACTGCAAAATCTAAAGCAAGCCTATTTGAACGAAATGTTTGTGTGAGTGCAAAGACGATTAAAAATTCTCTGAATTGGTATCAGGTCACTGTTATTTATGGTATACTAAAAGCAGGAGGTGTTGTTTATGCAAGCAAAGGATAAAGTTCAGGTGATCACTGCATCTGTAATGGAATCTGTATTTGCGTTACTTTCTGACAAGCTCTATAAGGTTGTGTTATATGGGTCGTATGCCAGAGGTGATTTTACACCGGAATCGGATATTGACATTATGGTCGTTTTAGATTGTTCTAAGGAAGAAGTGCTGTCATATAGAAAAGAAGTTAGCAAATTAAGTAGTCGGATCGGTTTGGAACATGATATTATGATCTCTATTTTATTGCGTGATAAAGAAAGTTTTGAACATGGGAAGAAGGTACTGCCTTTCTATCAAAACATTATCAAAGATGGAGTTGAATTATATGGATGAAACCCTTCGGGCTTTGTCGCAGCATCGGATTGAACAAGCGCAGCAGTGTCTTCGCTCTGCCAATGTACTGGCGGGAATAGAAGATTATAAAGGCGCTGCCAATCGTTCCTATTATGCAATTTTTAACTGCCATAAAAGATTATCTGGAAAGAGAATGAGTAACAATAGTGAAATTATTTTAAATAATAATTGTGTTTTTTCGATAATTTTTCTATACTGAATATAACAGAGTTGCCTGGAGCCTTTATAGCACTGGGGATCAGGCTGAGTTTTGTGCTCAGCCTTTTTTGTGAACGCAATGATTCATTGGCAAAGGAGGACGCGACGCAGTGAGCAATGTAGCAAAGGATGCAGCAGAGAAAACATTTCAACAAAATTTTGTAAATCGATTAAAGAGATGGAAGTGGGAAGCGCCGGATTTTTTGGATGGTAACAAGCAGAAAGTGACGGTACAGGACTTAATCAATCACTGGCGGCAAGAGCTGAACCGTATCAATGCTGACCAGCTGGAAGGTGTGGCGCTGACGGATCATGAGTTTCAGCAGGTAATGGCAAAGGTCAGCCAAATCAATAACAGTTATGAGGCAGCAAAATTACTGGCTATTGAAGAATCCACCGGAAAGATTGACGGTATTTTTCGGGATGAAAATCCTAAAGTTACACGGCAGCAAATCACGCTGACCATTTTTAAAAAAGCGCAAGTAAGCGGCGGCGATTCGTCTTATCGTATTGCCCGGGAAGTAAGCACAGAAAAGGGCAATCGGTTTGACCTTGTCATGCTGATTAATGGTTTACCGCTTATCAATGTGGAGTTAAAACGCACTGACCAGACTTTGGATGAAGCCTTTGGACAGTTTATGCGTTATTATCGGGATGGGGAATACTGCAATAATTTTATGGCTTTCTCGCAGATGATGGTGATGAGTACAGAAATCGAAACCCGTTACTTTGCTACGCCCAAATCCATTGACGGGTTTAATCCGGCCTTTGTGTTTCATTGGGCAGACAAAAACAATAAACCGGTGAATCAGTGGGAAAGCGTAATCGACCAGTTTTTAATGATTCCGATGGCGCATCAAATGGTGGGTGATTATCTGATTATTGATGAAGCCAGAGATGCGGAAAATCGGCGGCACATGCTGATGCGTCCGTATCAGGTGTATGCACTGCAAGCGATTGAAGGGGCAGCGTTTGGCTGGGATAATGAGAAAAAAGAACCGCATGGCGGTTTTGTGTGGCATACTACCGGCTCTGGCAAAACTATTACCAGTTTTAAAACCGCGATGTTTTTATCCACTCGTGCCGGGTTTGATAAAGTGGTATTTTTGGTGGACAGACGGGAGCTGGACAAGCGCACCTCAGAAAATTTTATTGCCTATGCCACTTATGAGGCAGTGGAAGTGGACGACACAAAGGCTACTTATCAGCTTCGCAAGCATCTGAAATCAGCTAAGACAGGCATTGTGGTTACTACTACCTTTAAGTTGGATGCTCTGGTAAAGGAATTGGTAGAGGCGCATGACGACAGCCTGGCAGATAAGAAGATGGTGTTTATTGTAGATGAAGCGCACCGAACCACTATGGGGCATATGATGGGCCGAATTCAGCGCTATTTCAAAAAGAATGGACTATTTTATGGCTTTACAGGCACACCGTTGTTTGAAGAAAATGAAGTCAAAGGTATGGTAAACGAAAAAAGTGAGTTAATTAATACTACCGAAAAATTGTTTGGCCCGAAGCTGCACCAGTACACCATTGATGAGGCAATTGCTGACGGCAATGTGTTGGGGTTTCATGTAGATTATATTAACACCGGTGAGTTTAAAAGTTATGATGATTTGCGTGACCAGTTGATAGAATTAATTGCTCAAGAAAAGCCGGAACGTTCACAACGGGATATTGAACGGGAAGTGCAGGGATGGTCTGAATTGGAAGTGGAAAAACAGGCTGTGGAAAATGGTTTGTTGGTTTATCAGGATGAGCCCCATATTCCTCGCGTGGTTGCAGAAATATTGGATAATTGGGAAAGCCAGTCACAGCATGGGCAATTTAATGCTATTTTGACAGTTGCTTATAAAAATCGAGTGATTGCTTATTATAATGAATTCAAGAAGCAGATTGCAGAGCGAAGCAGTAAACCGAATGTGGCGATGACGTTCAGCTTTGGCAATGAAAATGACCCGGAAACAGTTCCAAAGGAAATTATGGAAATGATGTTTCGGGATTATGCCGCATTCACTGGCATTGAATTTATAGCGGGTGATAAAAAACATGGGGAAGACGCTTACTTTGAGGATTTAATAGATAGAGCAGCCCGTGGTGGCAGTGGCCGCAATCCCAAGAATATTGATATTGTTATCGTTGCGGATCAATTATTGACTGGTTATGATTCTAAGTTTTTGAATACGCTATATGTTGACCGTTCGTTGGAGTTACAAAGATTGATTCAGGCATATTCCAGAACGAACCGTGTATTTGGCAAGACAAAGGAATTTGGCATCATTGTGAATTTTCAATATCCACGCATCACTGAAGAAATTGTGAATACCGCTTTGAAATTGTATGGTAGCGGCGGTAAGAGCAGCCTTGTTATTGTGGATTTATATGAAACAGCGGTTGAAAAATTGCATCGACAGGTAGAGGCTTTGTTGCCAACTTTGCCAGACCCAACGGCATGGGTTGTCTTGAAAGATGATGAAGATGCCAAAAACATGTTCAAAAGTGCCTATCTGGATGCAGTAAAACAACTGAACCTGGTGGAACAATATTATGAGTATCAGTGGGATGATATTGCTTTTGGTTTGACCGAGCATTGTTGGCTGCGTTATAAAGGGGCGTATAAGAATCTATTTCCGCCAAATGGCAGCGAGGATGTGCCAGGTGAAATCAAACCATTGGTAGCAAGAACGAAACTGACTGGCGTGCAGGTGATTGATGCAGCGCATATTTTGAAATTGATTGGTGAAAAAGTTCGTTCTGCTGGTGATAGGCAAATCGTGGATGATGAAACCTTACGGATTATCCATGAACAGATTCAGGAATTAAGCAATTTGGGGGATGATGGACAAGCACGTTTGTTGAAAGAATTTGTAGATACAGAATTGGTATCTGGGCATATATCTTCCCATCTTGGCTTTGATGAAGCTTTTGAAGCATGGAAACAGGAAAAACAAAAATTGCAAATTATCAGCTATGCGGAAAACTGGGGAATCAACGCTGATATACTGGAGGAATCCATGGCAGCTTATTCTGTGACAGAACCGGATAATATTCCGCGTATTGAAGAAATTACAGCCAGTGTAGATTTTGGGAAAGCGAAAAATAAAGCAGTGGAAGATCAACTGGAACTTATCATGGCATTGACAGAAACATTGCCTATCTGGATGAAAGAAATGAAGCAGAAATATCGGTAAGAGGAATCAGCAACACAGAAAGGGCGGAATGGCATGGCGGCAAGAGGAAAGAATATCAATCTTTACCTTATGGATGGAGAACCAAATGGACGTATTAAATGTACTTTGGCAAATTGGACTGGTGTTGTGTATAAAATTCCGCGAACGGAGATAGAGCGCTGTAAAGAGCGGGACGACTTAAAACAAAGTGGCGTTTATTTTTTGTTTGGCACGGTAGCCGACTGAGTGTGGGAATGGCAGGGGCTTTTGCGGGGTGAATCGGTGCAAATCGGTGCAATAGAAGCAGCGGGGGACTACGGTTTTACTACGATAGAGGACGTAAAAACAGAAGTTGTACACAAAGAGATCTAAGAGAGGTGGAAAAATCTGCTTTTTAGGTTTTTCATTTTATTCCGATAATAGCATAGTGTAATCAAGGAGGACGCTATTGTAAATTGTCGAAATGGGAGATATAATATAAGAAAATGCGGCAAAGGAGGGGTCATTATGCACTCCTATCGGATTAATATCGATAAGAAAGTACTAAGATTATTAGGAGCTCAACTATATGGTGATACACCAAGTATAATTTCTGAATTAGTGCAAAATGCGTATGATGCAGATGCAAAAGCAGTTTGGATAACAATAAATACGGTAGATGAAGTTACCATTGTTGTGCAGGATAACGGGATTGGGATGACACCGGATGAGGTGAATTCAAGATTTTTGAATATTGGTCAGGATCGGCGTAGTGTATATCCGGAATCTCCAGCCGGGAGAAAAGTGCTTGGAAGAAAGGGAATAGGTAAATTAGCAGTATTTTCATTGGCAAAAGTTGTAGATGTGTATTCTAGAACTGAGAGTGAAACAGCAGCTTGTAGATTAGACTTTGATGCTATAACATTACAAAATGAAGATCCTATTACGTTGGATGAAGATTCTGTAGTATTTGAAGAGGATTTCCTCTCAGAAAAAGGAACAGGAACTAAAATAGTTTTACGAAATATTCAAAAAGATGTGTCTCGAAGTCTTAATTATATTATCAATCGGTTATTGAGAACATTTGATGTAAACTCAGATGATTTTAAAGTGTTTGTACGTAGAAATACAGATGATTTTAAGGAGTTGTCACGCAAAAATTTAGATTTTTTTTCGTATATGGATACTCTTATTACTTTTGGAGAAGAGTTTGCTGAAAAAATAGACTTAATTAAGAAAAATGATATTCTCGATCGTTACAAATATACAAAAAGATACGAAGATTTATGTAGTGAAAAGAAGTTTCAAATCATGCCATATCAAATCGATGTATTGGATAAAAACGGTCAACAAGTAAAAAGAAACTTTTATTTTTATGGATGGCTGGGTACCATTCACGAGAGACCTTCATTTAAAAAATTTGTTGCAGAAACTTATGAAGAGGAAGGAAAAACAAAATTTGAAGTATCTTTAACAGATAATCGTGTTACAGTTTTTTCACGAGGGAAAATAGGGGAATTCGATATATTGCCCAAGACACAGACTAATAGAATTGCAGATGCATATGTTATTGGCGAAATATATGCAGATATATTTGAAGAAGATGATTTAGCTGATATGGCCATAAGTAATCGGCGTGGCTATGATGAAACGGACCAAAGATATGTACAACTGGTTCGTATAATAACAGAGGTAGTATCATTTATTACTAGGCGAAAGGAAGAAATACAAAAAATAAAAAAACAGGATGCGGACTTTCAGGAAGCAAATCAAATTAAAACAGATTTTTTAGGAAAAGCTCCTAAAACACAGAAAGCAATAAAATTAAAGCTCACACCAGAAGAACAAAAAGATTTTCAGACAGAATTGTTTCAATTTGGACGTGCTTTAAATTTGGCGAATGAAACAAAGCGGATTTTTATTAGTCATAAAACAGAATGTGCTATATTTGGAAAATTTTTAGTACGTTGTTTTGAACTGATTGGAATGGATGTTAAAAAGAATATTATTTTTACTTCAATGTCAGAATTAGGTGTTCCATACGATCAAGATATTTATGACTATTTAAAAGATTGTTTTCGAGATGATTTGTACGTTATATTTTTGTTCAGCCGTTCTTTTTATAATTCAAATGTGTGTATTGCAGAGACTGGAGCTGCATGGGCAACAAATAAAAAATATAGTAATGTGGTTATAGATATGGGATTTGGTGGTATAGATAAGCCTATTAATAACAGTCAAATTGGTGTTTCGTTGTCTGATTTATCGGATTCAGAGATAAATTATAAGCTGAAATGTCTATTAAAAAATGCTTTAGAAACAATAGGGTTTTTGCCGATGCCCGGTGATAGTGTTATAGAGAATGCAATAGAATCAGCAATGAATGAATATGCACTTCAAATGAAGGCCCCACCTTATATGCCTCGAAGAAGATATTTAGCAACGCCACTTTGTCCGAAGTGTTCCAGTCAAATGGAACTTTCTATGAACGATACAGGAGAATTAGTATATACATGTATTGCGCGTAATTGTAAACATACGAATCTAGCTGAGATTAATTAATATAAACAAGGTTCCCTATCATTTGTTATGGGAACCTTGTTTATATTCAGCATACAAAATAATTGAACGTTTTAACTGGGAACGAATAGACTTAGACAAATTTCTGAAAGGTTCTTTTTTTTCAAGTTGTTCTAGATACTCTTGTTCGGGCAGATTAGCAACAGATAAAATACGATTACATCTTGAGAGGTGGGAGATAACGTCTTTGGCTGCTAACTGAGTGTAATTATGTTCTTGCTGTAACCAATTAATAAATTCGATTGACTGACTCTGAGTATCGTGATTTATAAACGAAAGCAGAGAACGAGCAACGTGATTTGACAAATTAACAGGAACAGCATTTCCAATCATTTGCTCTGCAATCATTTGGTTATTCCCAAAATCATATGATTCTGGAAATGTTTGCAATAATGCTCGCTCCTGAGTTGTCAGCGAACGTACTTTGTCGGGATTTGCGGCATCATTTGGGTGTTTCTTGTATTCAGGCGGCTTTGGACGATTGACTCCTCTAATGGTGGGTGAAGGTTCATCTACTGAGAAAATAGCGCGTCTCGAATATGTTCTTGGATGTCTATAATAATACTCAAAATGTAAATTATAGTTATTTTCATTGAAATATGTTCGGATGCATAATGGTAATACACTCTGGTTTGCTGCTAGATATGTATCCAAGAAACCATCATCTTCATTTAATGCTCCAATGCAAAAAAAACGTTTCCTCTTTTGAGGAACACCACATTTACTAGCATCGAGGACTTGTTCAGTTAATCCATATCCAGCTTTTTTAAATAGTTTTTTTGCATCATTATACGCATCACTTGTTTTCGCTCGTGCCACATTTTCCATAACAAAATATTTGGGGCGAATGCTATTAATAATTTTTGCAAATGTTATTGTTAGACTGGCACGATCCCCTTCTTCTCGTTTTCCAGCACTAGAAAAATCTTGGCATGGAGGTCCACCAATAATTATATCAGGATTAAGAGGGCGTATCTTTTTTAATGCAATATTTTTTTTTGAAAGATCTAAATAATGTGCTTTGTGTTTGAAATTATTTGTATAGCAGTTTAAGGCAGGTTCCCAACAATCAAAAGCACCAACAATTTCATAACCAGCGCGTTGAAAACCTAGAGATAGACCGCCACAACCACAGAATAAATCCACAGTTTTCATTGTTCATCTCCCTTTACATATATATTCAACATAATTTTATCATTTTACTCCAAAGGCGTCAATTGTAATATACGGTATTTCAGTATAAATAAGAGAAAGAAAACACTCTTGAATAAAGAGTATGTTATTAGTAAAATTGAACATTTAAGTTATTTAGTTGTAAAAATCAATTACCAATTGGTTTGTGTTGTGGAATAGTTTTTTTAACAGGCCATGTGGAGACGGTAGTATTGATGTCACGGGTTGATAAATAAGGAACTGAAAAAGTGTAGGAACCAAGCCTTTTTTGGTATTTTTACACTGGAGAAGGTTTTTTCTTTTGTACTTGTTGCGGCAGTGGTGGCTTTTTATTGCAGCGCAAAAATTTATTGCGGAAAATTACAGTTTGGACCGTGAAGTGAAAGAGTTTTTGAAAAATCATTATATTTTGTAATGCAATATTGAAACCAAAATAAAAAACTCGCCCAACTGATTGGGCGAGAAAACTGAATTATTTATCTCCATAATGACCACGACAGTGTGAAATGTAAATACGTCCATCTTCCATATGATAAACAAGACGATCTTTTTCATTAATGCGACGGCTGTATTCACCATGTAAGTTGCCGCGGAGCGCTTCTGGGTTGCCGATTCCGTTGAGACAACCGTTTCGCTCAATGTCTTTGATAAGATCATTGATTCGTTTTAATGTTTTTTTATCTTGTGTTTGCCAGTGGAGATAGTCAGCCCAGGCATCGTCTGACCAAATTTTATCACTCATCGTCCACCTCAATCAGTTCGTGTGCATGACCTTTTCCGGCGCGTAACTCCTGGATGGATTTCATTAAATAAGCCTGATTTTCTTCACTGTAAAAAGGATCCGGCGCTTGTGATATTTCAAAAGGAATACGGCGTTCACGCAAAACTGCTTTCACAAAAAGATTGATTGCGGTGGAGGTATTTAGCCCTACGTTGGAACAAAACGCATCAAATGCAGCTTTGTCTGATTCATCTACTCTGGCGGTAATGGTTGCTTGAGACATTGTATAACTCCTTTCTAATCAGTCAAATTGTAGTTCAATATAAAGTATACTATTATTGTATGCTGATAGCAAGCTAATGTAACACAATTGGTAAATTTTTATAGAGAAAACCAAGATATTGACCGCTTGATTACAGAAAAGCAGTAGTCCACAACAAAAAATTTACAACCAAATAATTTTTGCCAAAAATATTTTGTAGCGCTTTGTCGGCGCTGGCTATAGGTTTTAGGCGGTATTTGCGCTATAATAGATATAATCAGACAATAGGCAAAGGGGCGTTGTAGTATGAGTGGATTTGAAAAGGTTTGTGTAACACGGCAGGAAAATCAGCTGATGATTAGTTGGCAGGGGGAAGGTTTGGGCGCTGTGCAGGTGTATCAGGCGTTTGTGCCCGATGTTTCAGAAGATAAGGACTATTTGCTGGGTGCTACGGAGCAAAACAGCTACACCACAGCGGTGCAGCCCCATCAGCGGCCTTATTTTTTGCTGACAGCGCAAAACGGCGCGCGCATCCGCACTGCGGAGCGGGTGATCCCGATGGACGGATTGGTGAATTTTCGCGATCTGGGCGGTTATCCCACCGAGGACGGACGTTTTACCAAGTGGGGCAAGCTGCTGCGTTCGGCAGCCCACGATGAAATCAGTCAGGCGGATAGCAGTTTTTTACAGCAGATGGGACTAAAAACGGTGGTGGATTACCGCTCCGGTTTTGAAGAACAGGGGCATCCCGATGTGGCGGTGGCAGGGGTGCAGTATCTGCACTTGCGTCCTTTTGAGGATAGCAACGCCACCAATATTCTGGATTTACAGCAGTTTATGACCGGCGGTGTAGATGGCGCCATTGCCATGCTGACAGAAACCAATCGCATTTTGGCGAAAAACAGCCACTGCAACAGCGTGTACCGAGAATTGCTGCTGCGTTTGTTGGATGAAGCCCAGGTGCCGTTGGTGCAGCACTGCACAGCGGGAAAAGACCGTGTGGGCGTGGGCGCAGCTACCATTCTGCTGGCGTTGGGCGTACCCCGCCAGATTATTCTGGAAGATTATCTGCTGAGCAATCAAAATCAGCTGCGGGTGGATAAGCTGGAAACGGCAGAGGCGCCTATTTCGGAAGAACAGCGTCAATTATTTGCGGCGCTGACCCAGGTGCATGCTGCGTATCTGCAGGCGTTTTTTGATGAAGTTGACCAAACCTGGGGCGGCACAGCCGGTTATCTGCATAACGGATTGGGCCTTACCGATGAGCAGCTGGAACGGTTGAAAGAGTTATATCTGGAAAATTAAAATAAAGATTGGGATAGTTTGCTATGATACCTCCTATGCCGGGTAAAAACCGGATAGGGGGTATTTTTGCAGTTGCTTAAAAAATTTTGTCGAAACAGTGAACCAATTACCGATTGATTCGTATATATGGGTATAAAAGATTGACATTCATTTAGCCAGCGATAAAATTGTTTCGTATGAGATTGAGTGGTCGGCGATCTTATGTACGCAAGTCAGGGAGACTGTTTGTTGCCTGCCCTCGTTCACCGGACATTTGCTTGTATGTCTGCCTCACTTTGGACTGCGTCCAGTTCGGCTAGACAGACTGCGCATCTGTCCGT